>CAYQXV010000013.1:7171-10418 GCA_964421675.1 uncultured Caulobacterales bacterium | reverse complement strand
CCTATGCGCCTATGCGGCAGGTTCGCGGCGCCCGGCAAGGCCGTCCATCATAATCCGATTTATATCGATCAGCGGGCTGATGCTTTCATTATCGCGGATGACGGCGCGGGAATATTTATCAACCCAGCGACTTAAATTGATGATTGTTGCGCGGGTTTCTTCAGGCAATAGATTGCGATCATCTGCACAATCATTGGCCAGCATAAACCATAGCTGTTTATTATCATGCACTGCTTGCGCGCGATCTTTTAAGTCTGGCACATCACTATTGCTGAGCGCTATTAACTTCGAAGTCACCGAAGAGAATGCCTGATATTCAGCATCGCGAGGCGAGGCCATTTCAACTTGCGCGCGTCGATAGGTTTCATGCGACATTAGACAAGCGCTCCTTTTCGTAAGCCATAAGCTCTCTGCAATTGCACAGGGCTTTGTAGTAATCTTCATTGGCAACTTGTGCGGCAATGGTCAGGCAGGTGGCCTTGCAGTCGAGATCGCTAACCACGTCGAGAAATTCTGTTAAGCGGTCGGCAAATTCAGCGTGACAGCTATGGCGTTGCTCCGGGTCCAGATACATCATCATCACCGGCAGATAGATGCGTGATGCCGGCGTGGTTGCGTCTTCGGGTTGCATGATATCGCTTTCGCGCAGCAAGCGCGCACGATTTTCAACCACAAAAGAACAACGCCGATCACCATTGGTGAGAACGGCGCCATTAATGGCAATCCGCTCGCCTGGCTTCAGTGATAGTTTAAGGCCCATCGTCAACCTCCCCGCAATAACGGTCATATGCTTTAGGTTCTGGGCGCAGTGTTGCAGCATATGGTTAATGTTTTCGGAAAAGTGGTGGTTATGGCCGAACATGGTATAGGAGAGCATGTCCACTTAGTCGGCCCTTAGCTTTATCGAGATTTATCCGTGCCCAATATTCTCACTTCCGTCCCCGAACTTAGCCTTGCTGATTTTACCAATGGTGCGAGCGCAAAGCGTGAACGCTTCATTGGCGAGCTTTACGAAGGGTTAAAGCATTTTGGTTTCATCATTTTGAAAGATCATGGGATCTCCGAGGAAATGTTGTCCGAGGCTTATGAGCTGGCTGCGGATTTTTTTGCGCGGCCAACCAGTGAAAAAATCGCCTATGATAGCGGGCAAGGGGGCCAGCGCGGCTATACCGCCTTTGGCCGTGAGCATGCCAAGGGCAATGATATTCCCGATCTCAAAGAGTTTTGGCATGTTGGCCGCGAATTTCCACCCGGCCATGGGCTTGGCAAAATATATCCTCCTAATGTTTGGCCTGAAGAACCGGCTGGTTTTCAACCCACATTCATAGACTTATATCGCGCTTTGGAGGAGGCAGGTCATGTGATGCTAGAGGCGTTAGCGCCGTCTCTTGATTTGCCAACCCAGTTTTTCCGGGAGATGGCGACCGACGGGAACTCAATATTGCGATTGCTGCATTATCCGCCCATTGCAGACGGTGCACCGGCGGGCGCTATTCGCGCTGCAGCCCATGAAGATATTAACCTGATTACGATTTTGGTGTCCGCTAATGGAAGCGGGTTGCAATTGCTCGACCGCAAGGGCGAATGGCTTGCGATTGAAACAGACCCGGAAAATCTGATTGTCGATGCGGGCGATATGCTCGCGCGGATCACCAATAATGTTATTCCGGCCACCACCCACCGCGTGGTTAATCCGGATGGCCCGAATGTCTCGCGCTATTCCATGCCATTTTTCATGCACCCCAGACAGGATGCAGTGTTGAGCTGTATTGAGAGCTGCCGCGGCGAGGGGGCCAAATATAGCGATATTACCGCCGGGGACTTCCTGAACCAGCGGTTGCGGGAAATTGGCCTTACTACCTAGCGCCCGACCATATAGGGATTGGCCACCTAGAGAAGGCTAAACCCTAATCTTGCGATCTATTCTTGCGACCTAATTAGGCGAATAGACGTTTTTAGAAAGATGAAGTTTGGTGAATAAAAAAGGCCCACTGCAGCGAGGGTCGCGCTGTGGGCCTTTAATAGAGCGTTCCTTCCCAAGAACGGCCTTTATCCCCCCTACGCCTCTGCGTGCGTTAGATAAACTTTAAACCAAAAGCCGCCCATTGGGGTCAAGCAGAGTGCAATGCAGCAATTTGCATTTTGGGTTCGTTTTTAAGACATTACAAGATTTAGTTGTATTGATGCAACATAGTGCTCAAGCTGACACGTTGAAAACCCGGAAATTTCGATTTTGAGACGATTAAGACGGGGCTGGTCTCAGCAGCGCCCTTAAACCGCCCAGAATCGGGAAGGGATTCCTATACAAACTCTTATAGTTGGCCGCCTTGCGATGTCCACTAAGGGCCCTGCGAATTGCGATTTGCCAGCGGGATGTTGAAGTTTTTCGATGATAGGCGGAGGCCATGGGTAAAACATCCACGTTATTGGTGATGGTGGCATAGGCGTTGCAGCATATCACCCCAATATGCGGGTGAGAGCGACGTGTTCGCCCTCAACTTGTGCGGGCTTTCATGAATGTTCCCCATTGGGGTGAAATCAGCATTTTTTTGAAGAAAGTTACCGAATCGAGACCGCTGGGTGAT
Source organism: uncultured Caulobacterales bacterium (assembly GCA_964421675.1). Lineage (GTDB taxonomy): Bacteria > Pseudomonadota > Alphaproteobacteria > Caulobacterales > Parvularculaceae > CALLPQ01. The sequence continues at coordinate 7,833 of CAYQXV010000013.1, read as the reverse complement.
TGTCAGGCTACGAGCTAAGGGGCACAAACGAGTGAAGCTATTGGAGAATTTGGGGCCCGATGCGATGACGGGAAGTATCTCAACATTTATACAGTCGGCATTGTTCACACGAACCTTTCGTGATGGCATGGCGCTGGTTGAAGAAACCGCGAACTATTTGGATGGTGAGGGCCGAGAGATCTCTAAATCCATGGATCGCAGTCACGCCATGTCCTATGCGAGTGCGTCGATGCGGCTCACAACACAATTAATGCAGATTGCTTCCTGGTTACTTGTCCTGCGGGCTTTGCGCGAAGGGGACATGACCATTGATGAGGCTTCGGACAATAAATATCGCATCCGTATTCCGGAATCGCGCCGTCCGCGGCACAAACCGGCAAAAGACTTGCCCGAAACTTTACTATATCTGATTACCCGCAGCGATCAGCTATTTGAGCAGATTGCCCGCCTTGATAAGGGCCTGTTTGCCAATGAGGGGGAAGTCTCAGGGCGCGACGGGGCGATGGCGCAGCAAGAAGCATTGGTCAAAGCGTTTGCCCGCGCCAAAGCTTAAAGAGTTACGCTGAAAATTTACGACAATATTGAGAATGAAAAAAGCCACCGATCCATTGCGATCAGCGGCTTTTTTGAATTCTGGTAAAGACTGGTGGGTTGGCCCAACT
>CAYQXV010000013.1:3922-7071 GCA_964421675.1 uncultured Caulobacterales bacterium | reverse complement strand
TTACTGGCCCAACTCTTACTGGAAAGGGCCTATTTGAGGCCAAAGGCACCAAATTTCTTGTTAAATTTAGAGACCGCACCGCGATCTGACAGGGTTTGTGGGCCGCCTGTCCATGCTGGGTGCGAGGTTGGATCAATATCAAGGTTTAGCGTTGCCCCTGGCTCACCATAGGTAGAGCGCGTTTCAAATGACTCACCATTGGTCATAACGACTTTAATGGTGTGATATTGCGGGTGGATATCTTTTTTCATGATACAGCCTTGGGACGGTGCCCTGATTTATACACGGAATCGAAAATAACGAATGGCGGGCATTACAATGCAAATCTAAAGAATGCAAGCCATAAAGTGGCGAAAAACCCTGTGGAAATGCGCCAGAGCGCATTCACAACCCTGCAACCATTAGATAGGCTTTTTACCTGCCCAAAAACCCATATGGCAACAATTTGGGTTTTATTACGGAAATTCTGAACACAGGCTCATGGTTCATGGGAAGACGGTTACTACGCTATAGTTTATTGATCGCGCTGATTGGCGTCGCAATTTGGGGCGGGGTGACGATTTACTCATTCAATCACTTTGAAAAAGTCGTCTCGCGCTTCGATGGGCAATGTCAGGCGGTTGCCGGCATTATCGGGCCGGAAGATGTTCAGTTTGATTATCGCTCAAAGAAAGCGTTCATTTCTTCCTATGATCACCGCACCGAAAAAGGGCGGGGCAGCATTTATTTGTTCAATGTACGCGACCCGCTCGATGACACGTCATGGGAAGACAGGACAGCGGGCGTTCCTGAGCTGTTTGCACCAAGGGGCTTGCACTTTTACGACCGGGATGGCGTGCGACGATTATTCGTCGTCAATGGCGCGCAAAACACCATTGAGCTTTACGATGTCGATGACAATAATAGGCTCATCCATATTGAAACATTTTCTGAGCGCCGATTGAGAAACCCCAAAGATGTGGTCGCCGTCGGCCCGCGCGCATTTTATGTCACCAATGATCGCAATGATGAACGCGCAACGCTGGCGGGGAAATTTGATTTTCTAACCCGGGCCAAAAGCGGTGTTGTGTTTTATTTTAACGGCACCTCCTGGCACCGCGCCGCCGATCAGATCCGATATGCAAATGGGCTAGCGGTTACGGGAGATGGATCACGAGTGTTTGTGGCTGAGACCTCTGCGGCAAACCTGTTGGAATATGACCGCGATCCTCAGACAGGTTATTTGACCTTGCGCCAAAAGATCAAAGCGGGAGCGGCGCTCGATAATATCAATATTGACCAGTCCGGCCTGTTGTGGATTGGCGCGCATCCAAGGCCACTCGCGCTTGCCCGCCAAAAGCGCGACAGTTCCTTTGCTACCCCCTCAAAGGTGCTCACTTATAATACCAAGACCAACACGCTTTCGACGATTTATGCCGATGATGGATCGGGATTATCCGCCGCATCGAGCGCTGCCCATTATCAGAACAAATTGATTATTGGCTCTTTATTCGAGGAAAAATTCCTGCTCTGCGATATGGCTCGCTCAGCGGGGTAGCCGTAACAAAACAGGCAAGTTTCGTTTCAGTAGGGCCGATCCTGCTAAGCGTAGATGAATTGGGCTGGGCCCAATTTTAGCGATATCAATTTTTACTATTCCGATTTGCGCCGATCCAGCATATGCAAATCCTATGAAGTATATTTCCTCTAGGGGCCAATCACCGGCCGTATCATTTGAAGATGCTTTGCTAGCGGGCCTTGCCCCGGATGGCGGGCTTTATATGCCTGTTGAGTGGCCGCAATTGAGCGCCGATCAAATTGCGGGGTTTGCCGGCAAGCCCTTTACTGATGTCGCCTCGACGATCTTGCAGCTTTTTGTTGGTGATAGTTTTACGCCCGATGAGGTAACCGCCCTATGCCATCGCGCCTTTAGCAGCTTTACCCATCCGGCTGTCACGCCGCTTGTTCAGGTGGGCGATGAAGACTGGATTTTGGAATTGTTTCACGGGCCAACGCTGGCCTTTAAAGATGTTGCCATGCAGGTGCTGGGCGAGATGTTTGAGATTGTTCTCAAGCGAAAGCGCCGTGGACTGACAATTGTTGGGGCAACGTCTGGCGATACGGGCGGGGCAGCCGTTGAAGCGTTAAAGAATAAAGCGGGCATTGAGGTTTTTATTTTGCATCCTGAAGGGCGCATCTCTGAAGTGCAGCGCCGCATCATGACGACAACTGGCGCGCCGAACGTCACCAATATTGCCGTTGAGGGCACATTTGATGATTGTCAGACAATCGTAAAACAATTGTTTGGTGACCGCGACTTTGTTGAAGAGGTTAGCCTTGGCGGCGTGAATTCGATTAACTGGGCGCGCATTGCGGTTCAATCGGTGTATTATTTTACCGCCGCCGCTGCGTTAGGCGCGCCTAAGCGCTCCTTTTCATTCGTTGTGCCAACGGGAAATTTTGGCGATATTTTTGCCGGATTTGTTGCCGCCAAACTGGGGCTGCCGATTGAGCGTTTATGTGTTGCCACCAATCGCAATGATATTGTGCACCGTGTTTTGGAAACGGGAAATTATCTCCCGGCAGATGTTCATGCCACCACCTCGCCATCAATGGATATTCAGATTGCCAGTAATTTTGAGCGTTTGATCTTTGAGATGTCAGAGCGTAACGCGCAAAGCGTTGTGCAATTGATGGAAAATCAACGCCAGTCTGGTGGGTTTAGTTTGCCCGCATCTGTCCATGAGCGCATGGGCGCATTGTTTACTTCGCAAATGGCAGGTGAAGATGAAGTTGATCAATCAATGCGCGATCATCTTGCCCAGTGTGCCATGTTAATTGATCCGCATACGGCTGTGGGCCGGGTTGCCGGGCAAAAATTGCGCCAGCAAGGAACGCTAAAGGGGCCGGTGATTACCTTGTCGACGGCGCATCCGGCAAAGTTTCCCGATGCCGTTCAAGACGCAACCGGGCAAAACCCTGCCTTACCGGAAGGCATGGGCGATCTGTTTGAGCGCAAGGAGCAAATCATCACGGCGCCAGCGACACCGGCCGCGGTTAAAAAGATCATTACGTCACAGCGCTAAGAGGCACGCAATTTCATAGGACGGGCAAGACGGTGAGCGAGGACGAGAATAACAAGGTTCAAAATAAGCAGGCCAAAATTAAAC
>CAYQXV010000013.1:0-3822 GCA_964421675.1 uncultured Caulobacterales bacterium | reverse complement strand
GGCCAAAATTAAACTGGCCAAAAATAATCAGGGTAAAGAGGCTACCCATGCGCGCGCGGCGCAGACCGACAAGCCTTCTCAGCCATTAGTTGAGCGTCCCCGCTCTAAATTCATGCGCCTTGTTAACTCCGCGCTCGCGCCGTCCCCGGCACACGGCCACCACATAGATTGGCAAAATCTTGAGCTTGTTGCCGACCCGCTCATCTTGCGCCCCGCCAGAGCCAGTGATTTCGATGCATGGCATGGCCTTCGCGAACAAAGCCGGGCCCATCTCACCCAGTGGGAGCCAGACTGGCGCGATGAAGAGGCGACCCGGCCCGCTTTTACTAGACGGTTGCGCGCCGATCAGATGCATATGCGGGCCAATCGCCGGTTTGCCTTTTTGGTTTTTACCCAACACGACCAGACCCTGGTGGGCGGGGTTACGCTCACCGATATTCGCATGGGCAATCGATGTAGCGGTGTAATCGGCTATTGGCTTGGGGAGCGCTTTTGCCGCCAAGGCTATGCCAGCGGCGCGGTTATGGCGGTTTTGCAGTTTGGCCATGAGACTTTGGGCCTAAAGCGAATCGAAGCGGCCTGTCAGCCGGGCAATCTGGCCTCGATTTCCCTATTGTCGCGCCTTGCTTTTGAGCGGGAAGGGTTGGCGCGCGACTATCTGAAAATCAACGATAAATGGCGCGATCACGAGATTTGGGCACATATCAAGTCTTAGATTGTGGAAAACTCTGCATTTTTTTTCGAATATTATAACAAATTTGCCGGGCCGGGCTTGCGCTGGGGCCCGCAGCAAGTGAGTATATTGACTGTGAGGGTAGCAAGGGAAGCTGATTGAGTACGATATGCTCCATGCCTCGGACTGGCCACACAAGGGGAGCACTACGGTGCTGGCTGGTATGAGAAAGCGGATTGCCGTTGGGGGCGATCCTTTTAAGGGCATATCGCTTATATGTAGCGACACTAACTATCCTGTTTGCAGTGCACACTTGGCATTTTTTTAATGCTGAGGTTTGTGATGAAATTAGGTTGGGGCAACGTTGGTGGCAGCTAATATGATAGATATCATTCAGGCAGTTGAATTGGCGCGCGAAACGGGCGGGCAACAGGCACTTGTGTCGACCGCCGAATTCAACATGTTTCGCGGTGCAATTGCAGGCGCGCTTATTATCGGATTAGCCTTTCTATCCGGATTAGCCATTATGAAGCGCGGTGCGCTGGCGTGGAGCGCGGCATTCATGGTTGGCACGGCCGCTGTCCTTGAATTGTTCTGGCTCGGCTTTTTTCAGGTTCCAAATTTTAATCTCATTGTTTTGCTGCAGGGATTGTTCGCTGCGAGTGTGATCATTTTTCTTTCTGCGGGCATTCGCGTTGCGCGCAATAATGCGGCGCTGGGCGGCGTTATGTTTGCCGGGTCGTTGGTTTTTGTTGGTCTGGGGATCATTAATTTCCTTGGCCGTGCCGATTTTGCGATCTTAATGCTGCGCGGGCTTGTGGGCATTGGCGTTTTTGCCTTCGGTTTATCCCTTTGGCAGGCCATTCGCGGCGATAGCGGTGCGCGGTTAATTTTACCCGGCTCTGCGTTGACGCTTGCGGCGGTTTTCATTTTTGCAACATCGGGTGCGGGCGGGCTATTGGGCCATGGCTTGTTTACCCTCGGCATATTGGCGGCAAGTCTGGTTGCGATGACCGAGCGCAGTCTGTTCTCCCCTTACGCGGCGGCGAGCGCGCCGATCGGCGAGGTTTTTGACTCCCAAATTGGCGATCCAGTATCGAGCCAACTATCGGGTCAATTGAGCGATAACGGTTCTGCATCAACCGCGACGCCAGCAGCGTTAAGCGCGGCGGGCCTGCCGGATAAATTAGATGACCATGTTCACAATCATGGAAGCAAACGGCCAATATCGGCGGACCGTCTTGTGGAAGTGCTGGATTTTTCCGGCATTGGTGTCTGGGATTGGGGCTTGGAGGGCGTCTATCAAGGCCGGTCTTTATGCACCATGCTCGGCGCTGATTGCGATGCTGATTTCACCCCGCAAGCGATGCGCGCTTTTGTAAGTCCATCCCATCTTTCGATTTTTGAAGAAGATATTCTCGGTCACGGAAAAGATGATGGCGGGTTTGATACGCTCATTAAAATCCACAATGGCCGCACATTGCGCGTGCGCGGTGCCAGACGTGTCGATGAAAATGGCCGTCTGGAGCGGGTCGTTGCGTTTTTTGAATTTGCTAATCAGACAGGTGCGGTGCCGCTTCCCGGTGCTGGTGAAACCGCTGACAAAATTTTGCAAGAGCGCGTGCAAGAAACAAGTTTAGCATCTGACGCTAAATCGACTGATGCTTCTGATAAATCAAAGAGCGCGACCGGTGTTATGTCTGGCGGTATTGCGGGCATGATGGCTGGCGGTTTGGCGGGCCTTGCTGGCAAGCAGCCAACCGATGATGAGCGCGCCTATTCGCCGATCATGGCATTCGATAATCGCGAAATTATCGGCTACCGCGCGCAAGCCGGGCGCACAGCAAATGATGTCGCCACCCTGATTGAGCAAAGCACACAATTTCTGGCACAAGAGCAAGACCAGCACCGCAACGGGAATTCTCAAAATGCGCTTGCAAGCGATGCGTATGTTGCCATTCCGGTAAGCTGGGATGTGGCCAATAGTGCGGGTTTTCTTGAAAATACTCTGTCAGCCATGCGTAAATCTGCGCCTACCTATGGCACCATAGTTTTTGAAATGTCGGGCTTTGCAGACATTAGAGATCCGCGCATTGCCAAATCCTTATTTGCTCAACTTCGCCAATCGGGCGCGAGCATTGCCTATGGCGATGATAATCTCGACAGTACTGTGCTTGGTAATCTTCACCGGTTTGAATTTGATTATATCCGCATGGGTGCTGACACAGTGATGGCGCTTGATGGCGACGATAAAAAGGGCAGGGGTGCACGGACATTGTTGACCCTTGGGCGCGATCTTGGCCTGCGCCTAGTCGCGGAAGGGATTGACGATAAAGTCAGTGTTGCAAAACTAACCGCCATGGGATGCCAGCATGGGCAGGGAAATTTCCTCGCCGCTGATCGCAAATTAGGCGATAAAGCTGCGCCGGTCGAAGCCGTTGCACATCGCCAAGAGGACGGCGCATTGCCAGCAAGTCATGATGATGGCAGCCATCAGGCAGACGCGGTTAATACGGCAATGTCACTTGATGATTGGCGTGCGAACGATCAAGCCGGTGATCCGAAAGTGCCTGGCCCGCTTCCCAGTCTTCGAGCTGCCTTTGTCGACAGTGTTCCTTCCTTTGGACCGGAAACACAAAGCAATCTCGCCGATAATGAAGCCGATGAGCAAAAGTCGCAAAAGCTCCCCAAATGGCGGACCTGGGGCCGCAATATGCGGTAGCGGCGAACTCGCCAGCTAAACCCGTTTACAGTGAACTCTGCTTTGGGCGTTACCCTGTGTTCACAGGTTAAAACTCATCATCGGTAACATTACTATCAAACACCGATGGTAAGTTTACGGAAGATTTTTTGCCGATATGGTCAAAATTTTCTTCTAGCCATTGCTCGGCAATCTGGCGTCCTCGTTGTTTGAGGTCCAGCAAAAACTCCCATTCAACATTAAACTTACTTGCGACCGAAAGGTCGGCCATTTCGTGATCACTGCGAATGGAGTGAACTCTTACACTGCGCAATTTATCTTTGTGCTCATCCTTGATCCAGTCATCATCAATCAGTTTATGGACAAAATTGATGGCGCGAAATTCCCGGAGCAGCGAGGAGTTAAAACTAATCTCGTTGATCCGGTTCATAATGTCGGCCGATTGCGT
>CAYQXV010000012.1:55427-72975 GCA_964421675.1 uncultured Caulobacterales bacterium | reverse complement strand
ATCTGTCATGAGAGGTTGATAGGGTATGACGTGCGTGTAGGGTCAACCGCTTTTTTTGATAAAATTCGAAAATTGAATATTGAGGTTAAGCCATAACCGGCCCTTCCCCGCTGCCTGCCGCCCATTTGTAAACTGACCTATAAACCAGCCTATAAACTGGCATATCCGGGCAAAACAGTGTTAGCTATTGTGAAATAAAAGCGCGCGGCGGCCAGGCACTATTGAGTAAAATGGTGCGGGCTTTTCACGAAAAAGGCGATGATCGGGAAGAAACCATGGATAGGCGAAAACTTTTAACGGGCGGTGCCGTTATGGGCGCGGGAAGTTTGCTGGCGGGCTGCGATTGCGGCGATCTGTCCGCCTCGCAAACCGCAATTGGCGGGCAAAGCGGCCTTCGCTCGCGCGAGTTAAAAATGGTGACGACCTGGCCAAAAGATTTTCCCGGCTTAGGAACCATGGCCGAGCGCACGGCCGCCGCCATCACCGCAATGAGCGGCGGCACTATGAACGTCACCGTCTATGCCGCCGGTGAGCTTGTGCCTGCATTGGAAAGTTTTGACGCGGTATCAAACGGATCTGCTGATTTTTATCATGGTGCAGATTATTATTGGGTTGGAAAATCTGCAGCCTACCCGTTTTTTACCGCGGTCCCCTTTGGCATGACCGCGACTGAGATTATGGCGTGGTGTGAATTTGGCGGCGGCCAAGAACTTTGGGACGAGTTGGGCGCGCGGTTTAATATTAAACATCTGGCGGCGGGTAATACCGGTCACCAACTTGGCGGCTGGTACAAAAAAGAAATCAAAAGCCTGGATGATATTCGCGGACTGAAAGTTCGCATGCCCGGTCTAGGCGGTGAGGTCATCCGCCGCCTAGGGGGTTCAGCCGTCACCATCTCCGGCGGTGAGATCTATCAAGCATTACAATCGGGCGCGATTGATGGAACCGAATGGGTTGGCCCGTGGAATGATCTTGCTTTCGGCTTTTTCCGTGAGGCAAAATATTATTACTGGCCCGGCTTCCATGAACCTGGTGCTCAGATAACGGTCGGCATTAATCTCGACGTTTGGAACGATTTAACCCAGCAGGAAAAAGACATCATCAAAGCCGCGGGCAGTCAGGCAAACCACTTATCCCTTGCCGAATATGGCCACTTTAATTCGATTGCCCTGCAAGAGCTGCTCACCACCCACAATGTTCAATTGCGCCAGTTCCCCGAAGATGTGATGGCGGCCGCGGCGGATGCAGCCAGTGATATTTTGCAAGAGACCGCAGAACAAGATGATTTAACCCGGCGCATTTTTGAAAGCTTCAAAGCTTCCCTAAACCGCTCGCAAGTTTGGTCTGGCATTTCTGATGAGCCTTATATGGCCGCGCGCCGCAAGCTATTCTCGCTAGAGGATTAGCCCATGCTCTCAATCATTGGCACTGCCCTGAATATGGGCGCGTTGGGCATCATGTTTCCCATCATCATGCTCCCCTTGGCAAAGCTTATCGCTGCCCGCTTTGACCGATCTCAATTCGTACAAAATTTTATCTGGTTTGTTCTGACATTGGGGAGCGCGTTTTTACTGGCAATATTGCTGCGCCTGTCACCGGGCTTGAAAATACCCCCCTCCTCCGCTGTTTTCCTAACCCTTGGCGGCGGGCTTACCGGACTGTCTGCTTTCTTTGCCCTAACCAGCGGAATTAATCTGTGGACAGATAGATTATCCAACATTGCAAGGCAATTGGCAATTCGTGTCGGTACGGGCGTTATGTGGCTTATTTTAGTGATGGCGCTAGTACAATTCACAATTGTGATTTTGCGCTATGTGTTTGGGATCAGCTTCATCTGGATGCAAGAATCCATCCTCTATTTGCACGGTGCAGTTTTTCTTCTCGCGGCGGGCTATGCGCTAACCACCGATGATCATGTTCGTGTCGATCTTTTTTATCGCGAGGCCAGTGAAACCCGCAAAGCCTGGGTAAATCTATTTGGAACTTATGGCCTGTTAATTCCCGTTTGTTTTCTGATCTTATGGGCAGGCGCGCCCTATGTATTCGCCTCATGGGATGCAACCGAAGGGTCAAATGAAAGCTCCGGGGTTCAACTCCTGTTTATTCTAAAATCGCTTATTCCCGCTTTTGCAGTTTTCATGTTGCTTGCCGGTGTTGATCTGGCCAACCGGTCGGTCAGCGTGCTCTTGGGGTATCGCGCCGGGGAGCAATCCTGATGGAAAACCTCATTCTCGGCGGCTTTTGCCCCTGCATTGTCGTTCCCTGGCTAGATGTTTTGATGGTAATCGTACTGTGCGGCTTGCTCCTGCTTGGCTATCCGGCAGCGTTCAGCCTTGCGGGGACTGCACTAATATTTGCCGGTATCGGGATGGCGTTTAATGTATTTGACCTGTCCTTTCTCAGGCCATTTCCGCAACGCATTTTCGGCTCGGTGACAAATGCCACGCTGATTGCAGTTCCCCTATTTGTGCTGATGGGGGTTATTCTCGAAAAATCGAAAATTGCCGAAAACCTATTAGATGCCATGGCCCGTTTGTTTGGCAGCTTGCGCGGGGGACTTGGAATTTCAGTGACGATTGTCGGCGCGCTGCTTGCCGCTTCGACCGGCATTGTTGGCGCAACTGTCGTCACCATGGGACTGCTCAGCCTACCGACAATGTTACGACGCGGCTATGACCCTGCATTTGCAAGTGGATCAATCGCCGCGGCCGGGACATTGGGACAGATCATTCCCCCATCAATCGTGCTCATCCTGCTTGGCGATGCCATTTCCAACGCCTACCAAAAATCACAATTGGCGTCGGGGAACTTTTCGCCGGAAACAATTTCCGCGGGTGACTTGTTTGCTGGCGCCCTGATCCCCGGTTTGATGCTGGTCGGGCTGTACATCACGTGGCAAATCATTGTGTCGGTCTGCCAAGGACATAAAGCCCCGGCAATTCCAGCAGAAGAACGCGGCGACCGGGCACAGGTCTGGCGTGATGCCCTCTCTGCACTCCCCGCGCCCCTATTGCTGATCATTGCTGTTTTAGGGTCAATCCTGCTAGGGGTTGCGACCCCGACAGAGGCCGCCAGTGTCGGCGCGGTTGGGGCATTGTTAATTGCGGGCGCAAAGCTGAATACCAATCGCGCATTTAAGTCCGCCAGGACGCTAGTTTTCACGTCGGCCCTTTCCATTTTTGGGCTTTTTATAATCACTCAATTCATTGATGTTCGGCTGGGACGCGCCTCACTCTCATGGGCTGAAAATCTCGGCATTATCGCCGCCATCGCGCTCTCATTGCTCATTGTGCCCGGTATTTTTGTAAGCCTTAAACGCCTGCAAACCGATCAAATGCTGCGCCCGGTTGTTGATCAGGCAACGCGGGTGACAACCATGGTGTTTACGATTTTGATTGGCGCTGCCCTGTTCTCCCTAGTATTTCGCGGATTGGGGGGCGATGAGACCGTGCGCCATGCATTAGAGGCGACCCCCGGGGGCATTATCGGCGCGGTTGCCATGGTCATGCTGGTCATGTTTGTTCTGGGCTTCTTCCTCGACTTCATCGAGATAACGCTGGTCGTTGTGCCTCTGGTTGCCCCCGTTTTACTGGGAATGGGCCTCGATCCGGTCTGGCTGGGCGTGATGATGGCGATTAATCTCCAAACCTCATTTTTAACCCCGCCCTTCGGATTTGCCTTGTTTTACCTACGCGGTGTCGCGCCCCCGGAAATCCGAACAATCGAGATTTACAAAGGGGTCGTGCCCTTCATTATTATCCAAATATTAGCACTTGGACTGTTAATCATGTTCCCTGAACTGGCTACATGGCTTCCGGACCAAATATACAAATGACCAACACAATAAAGCCCATTGAAGTTTTCGCCCACGGCAAAACCTCCGATAATAGTTACAGTGAAGATATTCATATTATTACGCCCACCGTCGCCGCGGTAATCGATGGATCGATTGGGCCCGATTATAGGGAAACCGATATCATTCAGGCTTGTATAAAACAGGCCGCTGAGATTATCGGCAATATCGGTGCGTCCGATAAGCCAACGACACTTTACCGAACACTTGCTGAACGGGTGCGCGCCATTAAATCAGAGCACGGGGTGACCGAGTGCCGATATACTGGCGGATTTCATAGTGTGATTTATTCTGCCCATCACCATCAGATATGGCGGGTTGGTGATTGTGTTTATCGCCACGGCGGGAAAACATACGCAAATGATCTTGAGGTTGAAGCGATTTCCTCACGCCAACGCGCGGTGATGATCCACGCCATGATTTTACGCGGCATGAGCACGCAAGAGATCATGGAAAGCGATGACTATGCGCAGTGCTTTATGCCTTTCTTCAAACCGCTTCTCGACTTTGCAAACCGCGATGATCACCCTTACGGATATGGCGTGATCAGCGGATTGCCGGTGCCGGATGCATTCATCAAGGTTCATTCCCTGCCCAAAACAACGAATGAGCTGATCCTTGCGTCTGACGGCTTTCCGATTGTTTGCGATAGTCTTTCAGAAACACAAGCGACCCTGGAAAAAATCCTTGATCGCGATCCTCTGTGTATCAATGAAAATATTACCTCTAAAGGTATGATGCCCGGACAGGTCTCGTATGATGACCGCACTTATTTGAAATTTTCAATCGAATAAGATCAAGTTCAATACCTGACCTGAAGTCAGATCTTTAAAACGGTTCTTCGGGTACCGGCGCCGCGCTGGTATCAATCGGTTCTGGCAACGGATCTTTGGTCTCCTCATCAACGACCGATAGATTTTCTTTAATCTCATCGCCTAAAGCCTGACCGGCTAGAGACAATTCGCTCGCCTCACCGGGCCTTAATTCATCTGCTGTGCCTTCGGTATCAAGGCCAAATTCATTTTCAGCTTGCGAGCGTGCCGCAGCAATATCACGGCTTATTCTGTCGTGTTGTTCTAGCAGAGAGGTTTCCTGATTGACCTGCAGCGCACGCGCGGTTGGTTTTGGTTTTTCCTGAGGCAGTTCTGACAGAACCGGATAGCGCGGTTTTTCGACTTTGGGCGCCTCTTCAATCCGCGCCTGAATAGCCGGATCTACCGGGATACCCTTTTCAAGATCTTCATATTTTACAAAACCAGGAGGCGCAAATCGCTTCGCTGTCTCACACGCTGAGAGCGGCAAGCCAACCAAAATCACAGTGCACATCCCAACCCATGGTTGTATATTGCGTTTTATAGGAAAAAACACCATGGTGCCCTCAGTTTCCAACAATTGCCTTTTATCCAATTCAGCTCCCATTATAAGGCTTGTTCTCGTTCATGACACAAGAAAAACCTGCTAAAATACGTAAAAAAGCAGCCACAAAAAGCGCGGCCTCCAAAAAGGCCACCACAAAAAAACCAGCTGCAAAGCGTGCGAGCTCTAAAAAAGCAAGTTCTAAAAAAGTAAGCGCCCAAAAATCAGGCACCAAGAAAGCCGCGAAAGCAGCGTCAAAACCCGCGAACAAAAAAAGCGCGACGACAAAGCGAAAAGCCGCCTCTAAAAAAACAGCCCCAAAAAAAGCGGCAGCAAAAACAAAAAAGCCTACTGACACCGCCGAAAAGCCATCAAAAAACAAATCAGAAAATAGCCGCGACCCCGGCGCCAATCCCTATGGTGACTTTAGTCCCTATGGTGATTTTGATGCGCTATCGGAAATCATGACGGATATTACCGGGCGCAGTCAGGAAGTCTTCAAAGACTTCGTTACCCAGAACCCAGATTTTCGAACACTAACCGGCGAGCTGTCTGGCGATCCGCTCAATGTTGGCGAAGCCTTTCAGGAGGTGATGACGGGATTATCCTTAGACCCCGGAACCGTATTGGAACGCCAGTTCCGGTTATGGGGGGATTATTCACGATTAATGTCGTCCATGTCGAAAAAGATTGCGGGTGAAGCAACCCGCCCGGCCGCGAATGCACAAGCAGGCGACAAACGGTTTCGCCATCCAGCGTGGGAAGAAAATCACATGCTGGATTTTGTCAAACAATCCTATCTCATCGTATCAGACTGGCTAACAGAAACGGTTGATCAGTTAGAAGGCCTTGACGAACACGAACATCACAAGGCAAAATTCTATACGCGCCAATTTACCGATGCCCTTGCGCCAACAAATTTTGCAATGCTCAACCCGGAAGTTGTCGATGCGACCATCGAAAGCCGCGGAGAAAATCTACTAAAGGGCTATCAAAACCTATTAGTGGATCTTGATCGCGGCGAAGGCACCCTCGACATACGTCAGGTTGATACCGATCATTTTGAACTCGGCGTCAATGTCGCCACCACACCCGGAAAAGTGGTTTTTCAAAATGACATTTTGCAACTCATCCAATATAATCCCACTACGGAATATGTAGCCAAACGGCCTTTGGTGATTTTTCCGCCATGGATCAATAAATTTTATATTCTCGACCTGCAAAAATCCAACTCATTCATTAAATGGGCTGTTGCACAGGGCCGAACTGTCTTTGTTGTCTCTTGGGTTAACCCCGGATCAGAACACAAGAACCATACATTTTTTGATTATATTCGAAACGGCGCATTCGCAGCCTTCGATGCTATTAAAAAAGCAACAGGCGAAGAACAGGTTGACGCCATTGGATATTGCATTGGCGGGACAATGCTCTCAACCGCTTTATCATATATGGCACAAACCAATGATAACCGGGTTCACTCTGTAACGTTTTTTACCGCGCAGGCTGATTTTACCGAGGCCGGTGACTTACTCTTATTTGTGGACGATCCGCAGCTTGATGCACTGTCAAAACAGATGGATGCGGCGGGCGGCGTGCTTGAAGGGCGCGCCATGTCTACAACCTTTAACATGCTGAGGTCTAATGACCTGATTTGGTCGTTCGTGATTGATAATTATTTGAAAGGCAAAGACCCGGCAAAATTTGATCTGCTGTTTTGGAATTCAGATGCCACACGAATGCCCAAGGAAGTGCATCTGTTTTACCTCCGCGAATTTTATCAAAACAACCGCCTTGCAAAGGGCGAAATGGTGATGGACGGGATCACCCTTGATCTGGGTGCGGTTAAGAACCCGATCTTTATGCAAGCCGGTGAGACCGATCACATTGCGCCCTATCGGTCGATATATAATACGGCCAAATCTTTTGGCGGCCCGGTAGAATATATGCTGGCGGGCTCGGGTCATATTGCCGGGGTCGTCAATCATCCTGACAAAAACAAATATCACCACTCAACCAATACAAATCTGCCCGCCAGTGTGGATGAATGGAAAAGTGACGCGCAGCTTCATCAAGGATCGTGGTGGCCCTATTGGATTGAATGGCTGAACAAGACCAGTCCGGGCAAAGTTCGCGCCCGCGTCCCCGGCGATGGCGGGCTAAAGGTCATCGAAGATGCACCGGGCAGCTATGTAAAAATCAAGTCATAGCCGCAACTTTTCGCCCACGAACCCAAGCCGTTAAGGATTTGTTAACCTTTTCGAATCACCCTAATCCCCAAGCTTAAGAAATGGTTAATCCCAAATGATAAGCTAATCGGGCGGAGTTATGGGCATTCACAAACAGACCACACGCGACCTATTTAAGGCTATCGCAGATACAGAGCGCGCAAGAAGCGCCAAAGCCGATAGCGTGTTCAGGCAGCTGCGTCAGGGGCTGAATGACGGCAACCATGCCCAACCCAGTGCTAGCTATACATCAGACACCTCGCCCTCTATTGACGCAAACCATATCAGCACGATGATGAAATTTGCCGCGCGCCAGTCGGTTTAACCCTCGCGCTTGACTAGCCTTTTACATTTCTAGCTTTTTGGCGTGGCATGCTATTTTAAATAGCCGCCTGCGCATGGGGCTATTATAGTCGCCCAATGACAAATCCTTCCCTATTAATCGACCCCGCCCTGTTCGCTGATGAGGCTATTAGCGAGGAAACCCGCACTGCCGTGGCCATGGTCGAGGAGGCCCAAAAGCGGCTCCCGACGATTATGGAGTTGGGCGCGCAAACGGTTCGCGACGCAAGAAAAAGCGGCGAAGGGCTAATCGCCGATGAACCCTTATCGCCCATGGCCGAGTGGCGCACCATCAAGGCCAATGGGATTGAAGTGCCCGTGCGCCAATTCGTACCGGACACAGTGAACGGGCTCTATCTGCATATCCATGGGGGCGGTCACACAATCGGCGCGGCGGATTCTCACGATCAAATGTTAAGTAAAATTGCCACTGATCTTAATATGGCTGTTGTCAGTGTTGAATATCGCCTCGCGCCGGAAAATCCATGGCCATTGCCTGCGGATGATTGCGAAGCGGTTAGCGTATGGTTGGCCCAATCGATTAAGGCCGAATATGGAACGGAAAAAATTGTCATTGGCGGGGAAAGTGCGGGCGCGCATCTGTCTGCGGTGACGCTATTGCGCATGCGTGAGCATCATCAATTTACCGATTTTGCCGGTGCCAATCTCGTCTATGGAATTTACGATATGTCGCTGACCCCAAGCATGCAAAATTGGGGCGACCGTTTACTTATCTTAAACCGTCCCGTCGTCGAGTGGTTTGGAGACAATCTCTTTCCGCCGGACCGATTTACGCTGGAAGAAAAACGCGACCCGTTAATATCGCCAATCAATGCCCCTCTTCATGACATGCCCCGTGCACTGTTCACCGTCGGCACGCTCGATCCTCTTTTGGACGATTCCTTGTTTATGGCACAGCGCTGGTTATCGGCTGGCCACCACACAGAATTAGAAATCTATCCCGGCGGCATTCACGCCTTTGATATATTGCCGATAAAAATTGCCCGCCAGGCCCGCCAGAGAATAAACAAATTCATCGCTGAATGTATTGCCGATTAACACTGAACTGACCGCCGCTGCATTTGCAGCACATCCATCACCATCATTTGCGACCCATTGTGACGCAGTCAAACTCTAAATATACCCTTATCCACGCGCGCCAGTCTTCGGTTTTGCTGAAGACAGAAATTGGTGCCCCGCCCTCTATCGTTTATTGGGGCGACAAACTCGACTGCGACATCAATGATGTTCAAGCCGCTGCGGACATTGCGCAATTATGTGAGCGTCAAGGAGCACAAGGCGGACCGGACAAAGAAATTGCGCCAAGTTTATCATGCGAACCGGGGACTGGCTATCTCGGGCCATCAGGATTGGATGTCCATCGCGGAAATACGGGTTGGGCCCCGCTTTTGCGGGTCGAAAAAACTGTTCGAGACCAAGACAGTGTGGCGGTTCATTGCCGTGATAGCGAGAATGGATTGTCCGTATGCTACACATTCGACGTTAAATCAGACGCGAATGTCATTAAAATCCATACGAGCTTTACTAATAGCGCAAACACACCCCTTTCCATCAATTGGGCATGCGTACTTTCACTATGTCTACCGCCAGACCTTGACGAGGTGATTAGCTTTTCCGGCCGTTGGGCCAATGAATTTCAGACTTTGCGAGCCCCCTTAACTCAAATTGGGTTTATCGTTGAAAACCGCCGCGGGCGGACATCCCATGATCGCTTTCCGGGATTGATTTTATGCGCGCGCAACGCCGATGAACATCAAGGGGCCTGTCTTGGCGTTCACTTTGGGTGGAGCGGCAATCACCGCATGAAAATCGAACCGCTCAGCAATGGCAGGAATATTCTTCAAATTGGCGAACATTTTATGCCCGGCGAAATCACCCTCGCCGCTGGCGCGACTTATGAAACGCCGAGCCTTTATACCGCCTTTAGTTCGAATGGGTTTTCGCCCATGTCGTCGAGTTTTCATGACTATTATCGCACCACTATGAGCGATGCGCGGCTGCGCGATAGGCCGAGGCCAGTACATTATAATAGTTGGGAAGCGATCTATTTCGATCACTCCCTCGCGCAATTAAAAAAACTTGCCGATGAGGCTGCCAATATCGGCGCGGAACGTTTTGTTCTTGATGATGGCTGGTTTATGGGGCGGCGCAATGACCGCGCAGGCCTTGGAGACTGGCAGGTTGACCGAACCATTTATCCCAATGGTCTCCAGCCCCTGATTGATTATGTGCGCGCGCGAAAGATGGAGTTTGGCCTTTGGGTTGAACCTGAAATGGTCAATGAAGATAGCGATTTTTTTCGCAAGCACCCCGATTGGGTTTTGCAAACCCCGCATACAGAACAAGTTCCCTTTCGCAATCAGTTCGTCATAAATCTCACCAACCGGGATGCATTTGAGAATATCTTTTCGCAGATTGATCGTCTGTTATCTGAGTATCTCGATATTGGGTATATTAAATGGGATATGAACCGAGACATTAATCATCCCGGTGACGGAACCGGACATCCGGTTGCCCATGCGCAAACGCGCGCCGTTTATGCCCTGTTGGAACGCTTGCGGGGACGCCATCCAAATGTTGAGTTTGAAAGCTGTTCATCGGGCGGCGGCCGTGCTGATTTTGGCATTCTTGCCCATACTGATCGCATTTGGACCTCTGATAGTAATGATGCTTTGGACCGCCAGAAAATACAGCGCGGCGCGTCCTACTTTTTTCCCCTTGAGGTTTTGGGCGCTCATGTTGGCCCGCGTAATTGTCATATTACGCATCGCACGCTTTCCATGGCGTTTCGCGCCGCAACCGCGTTTTTCGGCCATATGGGCGTTGAAGCCAATTTGCTGACAATGTCGCAGCCAGAAAAGAACGAATTAAAACGCGCCATTGCGCTTCATAAACATTATCGATCACACCTCCACACCGCAGACTATGTGCGCATTGACGGGCCAAGCGGCACAAATGCTTTTGGCGTTGTCTGCCCTAAACGCAATCTTGCGCTCTATTCTTATGCACAGTTGGAGACGCTGAAAAATACCCTGCCCGGGGTTTTGAAATTTCCCGGTCTTGATCCGCAAAAGCGCTATCGCATCAAAGTTATTTGGCCGACCGAAATCACCACACCGCCGCCGCACCGCCTTGAGACTTCCGGCTTGCTAGAAAAAGGGTATGAGGCAACCGGAGACGCACTCATGAAAGTGGGCCTTCAATTGCCGGTGCTCATGCCTCAATCGTGCATTATTTTTGAGGTTAAAGCGGTTTAGACGCTTAACCGCTCAATCCAATTTTACGAAACAGCTTTGCGAAACTCAATAAAGGATGCGCGCCGCCCAAACACCACTAAATTTGCGAGCAATGAGACAAACACACTAAAGACCAATGTCACAAACATGGAATGAATATAGTGGAACGGCTCTAATATTTGAGACAGATAATAATAGATCGCCACGCCGCCAACGACGCCAATGATTGCCGCGCCGGCCGCTACATTTCGGAAAACAAGCCCGACAATAAATGCCGATAATATTGGCATTGAAAGTAAGCCATAAAGTTCCTGAACCGTATTGATGATGCTCTCTTGTGAGGCATAGACGGGTACCAACAAAATCGCCGCAAGGGTCATCGCAACGGAAAACACACCGCTCACATAGGGAACATTTTTCGCTTTCCCGATATAGGCTTCATGAAAATCACACACATATAATGCCGCAGACGCATTCAAGATAGAATTAAATGTTGTCAACACTGCCGCGGCAATGCCAGCAGCAAACGCGCCCGAAAGCCAGGCGGGCAATACCTCGCCAACAATCATGCCGTAGGCGGCATCATTCACATCGCCAAACAATTTATACGCAACAACGCCCGGAACCGTGACAATGACGGGAACGATCAGCAATCGAATACCCGCTGCGGTCAACACTCCTTTTTGCGCCTCACCAATATTGGGCGCCGCCATAGCGCGCTGGGTAATCGTCTGATTGGTGCTCCAATAAAATGTTTGAATAAAAATCATCCCAGTAAACAAAGTATGCCAAGGGATTGGCGAGACATTATTGCCAATCATCGATAATCGTTCCGCGGGAATATCAGAGAAATCAAAATTGATCGCCCGCAATGCCAGATACACAACCAGCAATGCCAAGGTTAAAATCAACACACCGCTATAAGTATCCGAGACAGCAACAGCGCGAAGCCCGCCAAGAATGGCATAGGCCGCGCCGACAATTGCAAACAAAATTGAGAGAACGAATATCGTCCCGTCGACCTCCACCGGCGATCCAACAAATAGCCGCTCGCCTACAATGGGCGACAGATCAATACCGGACAAAGACACCAAAAACAGCGATCCGCCATAAAGGATTGACGGTAGGAAGATAAAAATATTACCGGCGAGAAACAAAACTGAAATGACCGCTCTAATATGCTTGTCATTATATTTTTTCTGTAACAGTTCCGTCGTTGTCGTGCATTCATTGCGGTAATAAATCGGCAAAAACACAAAGGCGAGAATAAACAAACCGCAAACAGCGGCCAATTCCCACCAGGCCAGCAATAGCATCTGATTGCCATTCATGCCTACAAGTTGATCGGTAGACAAATTTGTCAGGGTGATGGACCCGGCAACGAAGTACCAGGACAGGCCGCCATTTGCCAAAAAATAGTCATGCCCGGAACTTCGATCACCAACCTTTGACTTTCGACATTGCAGCCATGTCAAAAATCCGATCAATGCGGAAATACCAAAAAAAATGCTAATCTGTAGCGGATCACCCATGGTGAACCTCCCTGAGAAATTTTATCGCCCATTTCACAGGGCTTCACACGACTCTAACGGCCTGAAGTTTGCGCTACAATGGTAGTGTACAGTGGTGATAGAAATTGGATTTGGAATTGCAGCCAAGTGGGGCGTTCTCGGCCCGCTTTACCCGTAAGCTCATTTACCCGTAATTTTGCGCGAACCAGTTTTTGAACTTCTCTGATGCCTGCGCAGATAAATGCAGATAGAGTTTGGAGCGGCGATACAAAATATCTTCTGCGCTTTTGGCAAATTCATGATCAACGAGATATGTTGCCTCGCGTTCAAAGAAATCATCGCCAAACGCTTGGCCTAATCCGGATATATCCGTTGCATCACCTATGACCGTGGATATTCGCGTTCCGTAAGCACGCGCCAGTCGCATGAGCAATGGGCGCGGCAAGTCAGCATATTGAGCGTAAATCTGCGCAACAAATCCATCAAAATCTGCGTCAGGAATATCGCCCCCCGGCAGGGATGCCCCCTTCGTCCAGGCTTGTGGTTTTGATGGTTCTAAAAACGGGGATAATCTATCAATTGCCTGTTCTGAGAGTTTGCGAAAGGTAGTAATTTTCCCGCCAAAGATCGACAAAATCGGGGCCCGTTCGCCGTCCACATTCAGATCAAACACATAATCTCTGGTAACAACGGACGCGTCTTCGGATTTATCGTCATAGAGCGGTCGCACCCCGGAATAGGTCGCAACAACATCGTCTCTTGTAACGGGCTTGCTCACATATTCATTGATAAGGCTGAGAAGATAGTCAGTTTCTTCTATGCTAATTTCAGGGTCGCCGTCGCTGAGCGAATAAGCCGCATCTGTTGTGCCGATTAACGTAAAGTCATGCTCATACGGAATAGCAAACACAATCCGGTCATCGCTATTCTGCAAGATGTAAGACATATCATGGTCAAACATGCGATTGACTATCAGGTGGCTGCCCTTCACCAGACGCAAATTATTTTGATTGTTTTTACGGTTAGTGAGCCCCAACACATTATCGACCCACGGGCCTGCCGCATTGACCACCGCACGCGCCCTCATCGTCTCGCGGGTCCCATCCTCATGGGCTAATGTGACAAGCCACTCATTGTCTTGGCGTTCAAGATTTACACATTCTGTACGCGTTAGAATTTGCGCGCCGCGATCTCTGGCATCCATCGCATTGACGACAACCAGACGGGAATCTTCCACCCAACAATCTGAATATTCAAAACCGAATTTGAAACTATCGCGAAATAAATCAGCATGAGGAGTGTTTTTCAAGTCAGCCTTACTGGTGCCGGGGAGAATTTTACGCCCGCCCAGATTGTCATATAAAAACAAACCAAGCCGTATCAACCATGCCGGGCGCAAGCCACTATGGTGAGGCAACACAAAACGCATCGGCCAGATAATATGCGGGGCCATGCCCAATAAAACTTCGCGCTCAATCAACGCATCGCGCACCAGGCGAAACTCATAATGTTCCAGATAGCGCAATCCCCCATGGACCAACTTGGTACTTGAAGATGAGGTATGCTGGGCAAGGTCGTCCTTTTCACACAAAACAACATCAAGGCCGCGCCCTGCCGCATCGCGCGCAATGCCAGCGCCATTGATCCCGCCGCCAATGACCAGAAGATCAATCAATTTGCTTATCTCAGCGCCCACAATGCCTCATTATCTGACTGGAATTAGTCGATTTATAGCCGCGCCCGCGCACTTTCGTAAACGAATATTAACAGCGCGACATTGTTCGTTTTGAAGATCGCTCACACAAGCTATATTGCTTTTCGTATGCAAAAAATCATGAATGATCGAAGCCAAACAAATCAGCTCAGAACCAACGCAGCGCGAGACGAAAAATTCAACGCCGAGTTAAGCGACCTTTTTACGGCCCATGGCGAGAAACTTTGCGCGCCGGTGCTGGCGAATCTGCTCTGGAGCCATATCGTCAAAATCATGGATTGCCTGTTCCACCGCGTCGCCAAGGCGCTCCACGGTAAGTTCAGCATCGCGGTGCGCACCGCCAACAGGCTCTTCAATAATTTGATCTATGGTGCCGAGCTCTTTTAGGTCTTGCGCAGAAATACGCATCGCCTCGGCAGCATCTGCAACCTTACTCGCGCCTTTATCGTCGGTATTGTTCCACAATATTGATGCGCATCCTTCCGGTGAAATCACCGAATAGACCGAATGTTCGAGCATCATAATATGATTGGCACTGGCAAGCGCGACCGCGCCGCCTGAGCCCCCTTCACCGACCACCGCAGAGATGATCGGCGCGCCGAGCGAAAGACATTTTTGTGTGCATGAAGCAATCGCTTCCGCCTGACCGCGTTCTTCTGCGCCGCGGCCCGGATAGGCCCCTTGGGTGTCGACCAGCGTGACAACCGGCAGTCCAAAACGGTCCGCCATGTCCATCAATCTGATGGCTTTACGGTAGCCTTCCGGATTGGCAGAGCCAAAATTATGCTCCACCCGCGATTTTGTGTCAGAGCCTTTTTCATGGCCGATCAACATAATCGAACGCCCGCGAAACCGGGCGGGACCGCCAATAATCGCTTTGTCCTCACCAAACCGGCGATCACCCGCAAGGGGGGTAAAATCTTCGACCATCAGGCGTACATAATCGGAAAAATGCGGGCGCGATGCGTGCCGCGCGACTTGCGATTTCTGCCAGCGATTTAGCTTTGCATAGGTGTCCGCCAGCAAATTATCTGCCTTTGCCTGCAAGCGATTAATTTCCTCGCTGACATTGACGTCATTTTCATCTTCGCCGTCGAGCGCTCTCAGATTTTCAATTTTACCTTCGAGATCGGCAATCGGTTTTTCAAACTCAAGATATGTACGCATATGCTAAGCACCTTTTGTCAGACGAGCCCGTGATATAGTCACGATTCCAATTCTGGCAAGCCTCTGTATTTATAGTCTATTATATTAGCGCCCGCGCCGCGATGGCTTAAGGCTTGGCGACAGCCCCGCATCGGGGTCGGCCACCACGGGGCGTCGAATCGCACTGATTTTCGGCATTACCGAGCGCCATGCAGATTGAAATTTCAACTGCGCGCGCAAATCATCCATGCTGGCAATCGACATAGCGCGCTCAATAACCACCGCCTGAACGGGATGGGCACGGTCCTGGGCAATGCTGGCAAGCGCCATTGCCGCGAGCGCGGCCTGACCTTGCTTGTGACCGACCTTATTGTTCTGCGGTCCCGCCAAGGCGGCGTCAAAGACCAGATCTGTTATTCGGCCCGGTAAATAGGGATCTTCTGCCTCGCCGCGCGCCCCTGCGATCAAGGTGGTTTCAGAAAAATCGACCAGCGCGATCTGCGCCGCATCGGCCACCGATTGACCGGCCGATGGGTCGAGCAATGCCAGCAGGCTTGTGAGCTGGATAAAGATTGCCGCCTCATCATCGCCAAGGCTCACCAGCGGTTGGTCGCCTTTCATTGCGAATAACCAGCGCGCTGCGCCCTCGCTATCGCCAACACTCATACGCGCCAATGCAAACCGGCCCGCATCTTGAGACGGGATAATCGCCCCTTCAAAGCTGGCAATATCGGCGGCATAAAGTCGGTTGCGCGCATATTGTTTATTGAAACTTCCCACCGGGGAAAGCGCTTGCGCAATCAAGCTCGCTTTATCGCGCAAAAATTCAGGGGCCTGCATTGCCGATACGGCCTGCCAGACAATCGCATCGGTCAAGGGCGCATTGGGCGAGCGGCGTATATGTCCCGCCGCATCCGCAACCATTTCCGGGGTTACAGGGATGCTCGCCAAGAGCGCGCCAAAATCCTGCGCGCGCATAAAGCCCATGGCCATTGCGCGCCGGCCCGCTCTGATGCGCGTGGTGGTCTCAACGCTTGTGTCATTGGCAATACCGTTAAGAACGGAGCCATTGGCCGACTGTAAGACGGCGGGAACGAGCGGTTGTTTTAACAAACGCGCAACAGCCAGCTCCAACGCAGTTCTCGGCTCCAACGGGCGTTTCAACCCGCCGCCGCTCACCGCCGCGGTTAGAAAATCATCCTGACGCGCGGTTAATCGGCCCTGCTCTCGCAACAGGCCGAGCGTTAAATCTGCCGCATCGCGCTCGCCGGAATAGGCGTAACAAAATGTCCGCAACCTTATCCAAAATTCATCGGTTGAGTTGATGCTGGCCCCGCGCGCGCAAGCTTCCGGCTCGCGCTTCATCACCAGCTCTGCAAGGGCAAGCGCTTTGCCGGTATCGGGATCATTGCGGGGCGAATCTGAAAAACTTGCAACCGCGAGCGCTTCTTCGACAAATCCAGCTTCCACAAGCGCGAGCAATTTTTGCGCGCCGAGCTTTGTCCGGCTGGCCCGGTCGAGATGATCTGCTGCACCATCGGACGCACTTAATAAGGTACGGCGCAATGCCTCCCCAATCGCGGGATAGGCGGGCCGCGCCGGGGCAATGTCGAGCAGGAAAGACAGGGTTTGCGCATCGGACCCCTGCCATAATGTGCGCGGCAAGCTCGCTTCTTGCGCCTCAAGCGCACCGGTTGAAAACGCATCGGAGCGCAATGACTGGGTTTCAATACTTTCCGGCAGGGCAATTTGCGCGGATGCCAAAGGTGATGCCAAAGGCAACGCCAAGGGTATCAAAATCGACCGGATCGCCAGCGGTCCAATCTTTCGCGACCATAACTGCTTAGTTTTACGAGCGCGCAGCGCGTTAGGAAACTTCATTAATTTCAACCTCGGTTTCGATGCGATGCACATCCGGTTCCAACGACTGACCATAGATCAAAAGGCCCAGCGCGATAATAGCCACCACCGCCACAACCCCCATAAAAAACCGTATGGCACCTGACATTGTGATCGTCTTTCCACCGGCAATCGCCAGTTATTCTAAGAATCTATATTGGGCCCAATCCAGATGCAGTCCAGATTTTGGCCAGAATTTTGGCCAGAATTTTGGCCACCAACCCCATTAAATCATTAATCTACGC
>CAYQXV010000012.1:53310-55327 GCA_964421675.1 uncultured Caulobacterales bacterium | reverse complement strand
CCAGAATTTTGGCCAGAATTTTGGCCACCAACCCCATTAAATCATTAATCTACGCTGCCTGATAGGCGTTGGCCATGGCAAAACTACGGCACTTCGCGCCCTTTCGGCTCTTATGGCATTGGGGACAATCCCCCAAGGCCCGTCCCCCTAGGCCCGTCCCGAACATGGGCAAGAATAGGGGCAAGAATAGGGACATGCGACCAAGAACCCACACAGAACCCGCCAAAGGGGCTGGCGCTCACGGTCAAGCTAACTTACATCCTGTGTGTAATGAGTGACGCACGTGATAGTTCCCCTCAAAACCTGGCCTCGCAGACAATCGTTCTGACGGGGATGATGGGGGTTGGAAAGACGACGGTGGGGCGCCGATTGGCCCCAAAGCTGGGCCTGCCATTCCATGATGCCGATGAAGAGATTGAGGCTGCTGCGGGCATGAAAATTTCCGATCTTTTTCAAACCCATGGAGAAGACCATTTTCGCCGCGGGGAAGCGCAAGTCATTGAGCGTATTTTGACCGGGCCTCCGGTTGTTTTGGCAACTGGCGGGGGAGCCTTTATGAATGAAGACACCCGTGCGTTGATCGCAGAGCATGCCATTTCAATTTGGCTCCGCGCGCCCGTTCCCACAATCGTGCAACGCGCAATGCGCCGGCCCACCCGGCCCCTGCTCAAAAATGGTGACCCAGAAGAAATCATCGCCCGATTATTGAAAGAACGCAGCCCCCATTATGCGAAAGCAGACTTCCATGTGGATACCGGCACGGGCAGTCATGCAAAGACCGTTGCGACCATTGTCGGGTTGATAGAGAAAAACGCAAAAGACCCGTCATTGGCGCACGGCACGCAGCGGGGACATCAACCCTCATGACCCCTCCTCCCGCTCGCAACGTAAGTGTCACGCTGCCAAACCCCGATAATCAGCATAGCTATGATATTATTATTGGCACCGGCCTTCTCGATAACGCAGCAGCTCATCTTGCACCCCTTTTAGCGCGCCCGCGCGTGAGCGTGATTACCGATGAAAATGTCGCCAAGGCGCAATGGCCCCGGCTGCGTAAAAATCTCGAAGCAAATGCCATTGATTATCATCTGATAACTCTGCCTGCGGGCGAGGCCACAAAAAGCTTTTCGCAGTTCCAGACATTGCTGAGCGATTTGCTGGCCGCCGGTGTTGAACGGCGCGACACACTCATCGCTCTTGGCGGCGGTGTCATTGGAGACATTACCGGCTTTGCGGCATCGGTTCTGCGCCGGGGCTGTCATTTTGTGCAATTTCCCACCAGCTTATTGGCGCAGGTTGATAGTTCTGTGGGCGGAAAGACCGGCATTAATAGCGAGCATGGCAAAAACCTGATTGGCGCATTTTATCAACCTGATCTCGTTCTTGCAGATGTAACCGCGCTCGACACGCTTCCGGACCGAGAGCGGCGCGCTGGGTATGCGGAGATTGTCAAATATGGCCTGCTGGGGGACGCAGAATTTTTCAGCTGGCTTGAAGATAATGGGCAAAAAATATTGTCGCTAGATGCCGAGGCGGCCTCCCATGCCATCGCCCATTCATGCGCCATGAAAGCCCGGATTGTGATTGCCGATGAACGCGAGCGCGGCGAGCGCGCATTGCTCAATCTTGGCCACACATTCGGGCATGCTCTTGAAGCCCATTTTGGCTATGATGGCCGCCTATTGCACGGCGAAGGCGTCGCAATCGGCATGGCGCTGGCCTATGATTTTGCGGCGCACCGGCAAATGGTCAGCGCGCAAGACTGCCAACAGCTTATTGCCCATTTAAAAACTGCCGGATTGCCAAGCACGCTTAGCGAGCTTCCAGACATTTCCGATTTGCGTGCAGAAAATTTGGTTTCCCTGATGATGCAGGATAAGAAAGTCGAAGATGGACAGCTGACGCTGATATTACCAACAGCAATCGGAGCAAGCCAGATTGTCCGCGATATATCGAGCGATGACATGCATCAATTCTGGCACCGACATCTGACATCCGTGCAGACCCCGTAAACGTA
>CAYQXV010000012.1:45857-53210 GCA_964421675.1 uncultured Caulobacterales bacterium | reverse complement strand
TTTGTTTTGTTCCTCCTGAGCATTTCTGCGTTTTTCTCTGGTTCAGAAACCGCGCTGACCGCCATATCGCGCGCGCGCATGCATAAGCTGGAAAGTGACGGAGACCCAAAAGCAAAAACCGTCAACGAGTTGATCAATCAGCCCGAACGGTTGATTGGCGGGATTTTACTTGGGAATAATCTGGTCAATATCCTCGCCTCCACCTTAACGGCAACCGTCTTTGTGCAATTGTTTGGGGAGAGCGGCGTCATCTGGGCGACCATTGTGATGACCGCGCTTGTTGTCATGTTTGCTGAAGTTTTACCAAAAACCCTCGCCTATGCCAGAGCGGACAGCTTTGCGATGGCGGTTGCGCCGATCATGCGCATTGTGGTTTTGCTGCTTGCCCCGATCATCAATATTGTTCAGATGATCGTGCGCAGCGTCCTATATCTCTTCGGCATTGATATTAAAGCTGGCGATGCGGTGTTAACGGCAAGTGATGAGTTACGCGGCGCGATTGATCTGCACCATAAAGAGGACCGGTTGGACAAAGAATCGCGCGACTTAATTCGCGGTGCGTTGGAACTGGAAGAAATTCGCATTGAAGAAGTCATGATCCACCGCAAATCCGTGGAAATGATTGATGCGGCGGCACCGCTCGACTCAATCGTCGATCAATCCCTGCACAGCACCTATACGCGCATTCCCGTCTTCCGCGACGATCCCGACAATATTATTGGCGTCCTTCACGCCAAAGATCTCTCTCGCGCGCTTTGGGAAAATGACGGGGATCAACAGGCCCTTGATATCGCCTCGATTGCCCGTGCGCCCTATTTCATTCCAGAGACCACAACCCTGTCCGAACAGCTCGATCGCTTCCGCGTAAAGCAAGAACATTTTGCCCTCGTTGTTGACGAATATGGCGCGCTTCAGGGTCTCGTTACGCTTGAAGATATTCTCGAAGAAATTGTTGGCGAGATTGAAGATGAATATGACAGCCCCGTTCAAGGCGTGCGGCCCCAAAGCGACGGCTCCGTCCACGCAGACGGTGATGTCACTATTCGCGACCTTAACCGTGTGATGGATTGGGACTTACCCGATGAAGAAGCCGTCACCATTGCCGGTCTGATTATCCATGAAGCCCAAACCATCCCCGATATTGGGCAAACCTTTGCATTTCACAATTTCCGGTTCCATGTGCTACGCCGACGGCGCAATGCCATCACCGGCATTAAAATCACCCCGCTACACCCCGTCGGTACTGACAAGGCGTCAAACGACCAGTCGCTATCCTCACCTGATGATCAATCCTGAAAGCCTGGTCAATGACACAAAATACCGATCAGGCATCAAACCCTGACGAAAACGCATCGAGCAATCCTGATACCCAACAATATGTTGATGGCGGTAAACTTGCCTTTACGGCAATTTTCTTCACGGTACTGATCGATATTATTGGATTTGGCATCATTATCCCGGTCATGCCTGCCATGATTGCGGATGTAACGGGGCTATCCCATGCGGAGGCCGCACCTTATGGCGGGATCTTGTTAACCGTCTTTGCCCTAATACAATTTGTCAGCTCACCCATTATTGGCGGATTGTCGGATCGGTTTGGACGCCGTCCGATTATCTTATTATCGCTGCTTGGCTACGCCATCGACTTTCTGATTATGGGATTGGCGAAAATCTATTTGGTTTTATTTATCGGCAGGGTTTTTTCTGGTGCGTTCGCAGCAACCTATGCAACGGCAAATGCCTATATTGCCGATTCAACACCGCCAGATAAGCGCCCAATGCGGTTCGGCATGTTAGGCGCTGCGTTTGGCATTGGTTTTATTATTGGGCCTGGAATTGGCGGGATCATTGGCGATCAATTCGGACCACGCGCGCCATTTTTCGCCGCCTCTGCTCTCGCCTTCATAAATTTTGTCTATTCCTTTTTTGTTTTGCCAGAAACACTCGCGCCAGAAAAACGCAGAAAATTTGATATTAAGCGCGCAAACCCCGTCGGCAATTTGCTGCAACTGCGCAAATATCCGGTCATGCTGCCAATCTTGATCGCAAGCTTATTGATGCAGCTTGCCCATTTTGCTTTACAGTCCACATGGTCCTGGTACGGAATTGAGAAATTCTCCTGGACGCCTGCGCAAATCGGTTATTCCTTAATGGCGGTCGGTATAAGCGCGGCGATTGTTGAGGGCGGCTTGATCCGGTTGATCTTGCCAAGAATAGGCGAGCGTCGCGCGGTGGTCATGGGGGTATCAATAACGGCGGTTACCTATTTGGCCTATGCATTCGTTTCGATGGAATGGATGATTTATTTCATTATCGCTTTCGGCGCATTGGCAGGCATTTTGCGCCCTGCCCTGCAAGGCATCATGACACGTACAATTCCCGACGATGCCCAAGGCGAACTTCAAGGGGCCATCGCAAGCATGATGAGCCTTGCGATGATTTTTGGCCCGCTGATCATGACCAGCGTGTTTTCAGCATTTACCGTTGAAAGCGCACCGGTCTACTTTCCGGGCGCTGCGTTTTTACTAGGATTTTTATTGGTGCTGATATCCGCAATCCCCATGGCAATGGCCTTTAAACGGATTGCGAAACCGCGCGAGGAAACCGCGCCCGGCCCCCCCGCGAGCGGTTAACGCTTACACTTGGAGTCTAAATCACGAAGCAAAAGCGAAAGCTGCCCGTTGGCTTTCTTTAAGGCGAAATCGCTTTCATCCAAATGTTCTTTAAGGCGATCAATATCGACCAAACTGTCCAGATAGACCGCTTTTAGCTGATCCATCTCGTGCTCAAGAGCACCCACCTTACTAACAGTTTCGGCCTTATCCACGGAAGCATCTATCGACAGATCGCCGGGATTATCAGCGAGCCAGATCTTTTCGACAGCCCCTGATGACACAGGCTCTGATGATGGGGCCTGCAAATCGCGGCGCGCGTGCGCGCGCATCACCGTCAGCGAGTCCTCCAACTGCGCAATTTCGCGCGCCTGCCCACCCCAAATGGCCCAACCAATGGCAAGACCAATTGCGATGCAGATCGCCGCCAAAACGACGTCTGTTGTGGTTATTTGTGACAGTATTTCCACCAAACACCTTCAAAACACACGAACCCATCCAGTAAAAAGCAAGAATTGAGCCACCACCCCTAAATTCCCCCCGCCTCGTTAACCATTTATCCCGCCTTGGCCCTTTAGGAGCCTTGGCGTTGCCATATTTAGCGCACACCTAAGCATTTCATCACAAAAGGGGACGCTCGCCATGCACACCAATTCCGCCACTCACAATGAACCGGCCGATTATGATCTCGTGGTTGTCGGGGCGAGTTTTGCCGGTCTCGTCGCAGCGCGAACCGCCGCGCACCGGGGACTGAAAGTTGCCGTGCTCGATGCCAAAAAAGAACCTGGCGCGCGGGTACGCACCACAGGCATCATTGTCAAAGAAGCCGCAGAAGAAACAGACATTCCCTCTAGTCTGACGCGAAAAATTTCCAGCGTGCGCCTATACGCCCCCAACGGAAAATCTATCGACCTCGATGCGCCGGGATATTATTTTTTAGCAACCGATACCGCAGCCCTGATGCGCTGGCTCGCACGCGAAGCCGCCCGGGCCGGTGTTGACCTTTTATTTGGCACCAGATTTACCGGAGCCAGTCATGATAATTCGGTAGTCCGATTTCATGATTTAGGAATTACCGCACGTTATTGTCTTGGTGCGGATGGTGCCAAATCCCAAGTTGCCAAACATTTCGGTCTTGGTCTCAATACCGAGTTTCTGGTTGGCCTGGAAACCGAGTATGAGCCCTTTGATGGTCTTGATCAGGACTTTCTGCACTGTTTTGTCGATAGCGACCTTGCCCCTGGCTATCTTGGCTGGGTGGTGCCGGGCGTTGACATGACGCAGATCGGTCTTGCCGTATCGCCGACCCTGATGGGCCGTGATCGCAAGCCCGACTACAATCGCTTTTTATCGCGCATCCATCCCGCATTTCCCGGCATGCTTGATCTGAAAGAACGTAATCGACGTTCCGGACCGATCCCTTGCGGGGGGCTGGTTTACCCGCTTTCGACCCACCGCGTCTTGTTAACGGGCGATGCGGCCGGGCTTGTCTCCCCGCTAACCGCGGGCGGCATTCGACTTGCGTTTCAATATGGGCGCAAAGCCGCGTTTTCGATTGCTGACTATCTTCTTGATGGAGGCGCTGATCCGGGATTTGCGATGGCCAAAGCCTATCCAACCTTTTCGCGAAAAGTTGCATTGCGCCGCCTTTGGTCAATCGCGCCCCATAATGCAATCTTGAATGCAACCTTGTTTACCCCGCCTATGCGGGCTCTCGCGCGAAAAATTTATTTCCAAAAACGCGGATCACTATCTGCATTATCGCCGCTGCCTACAAGCAATCTCGCTTCCGGCAATCTCGCCTCAGGGAATCCGGTCAAAGATCATGATTTTAAATTGACGGACTAAGCTCGCCCATAAGCGCTGCGAAAAACACGCCGATACACGCATTGATTCCTGATCAAGCAATGATCCGTTAGCTAATCACAATTATCATTAAGAAGGTTAGTTTTGCGCTTCAGGGCGCAATTCAATGGCAAGCAAGCCCTTGCCGCCGGAGGCAAACGAGACTTTCACGCGTTGCCCGGTCACAAGTTCCCCCATGCCGCAACGCCGCAGAGTTTCCATATGCACAAAAATATCTTCGGTACCGTCACCGCGCGTAAGAAAACCAAACCCTTTTGCGCGATTAAACCACTTCACTTCGGCACTAAAGAAATTGCCGGCAGGGGTTTGATGATCAACCATATCTGGATCCACCATCGACGTTAAAGGGGCAGCCGTTGAATCGTCAATATTCAGAATACGGAGCGCTTGCATCCCTTTGCTACGTTTAACAACTTCACAATCGATGGTTGAGCCTTCACGGGCCGTAGACAAACCAATATCCTTCAAACATGACGAATGAATGAGAATATCGCCCTCACCATCTTCAGAAATAATAAACCCATACCCCTTGGCCGGGTCAAACCATTTCAGGACGCCTTTAATAATAAATTTGTCTTCAGCTTGATCTGCAGATCCACCGGCATCAGCACCTTCGCTAATATGATCTGCATTGCCCCGATTGTCGCTCATATTCCCTATTCCCTGCCGTTTATCTCATTTCCCGATTTCATATCCACGAAAAGAGATTTGATGGCATTGCCAAAGGACATTGCGCGAACGCATGCATGCCCCCCGATTTTTATCCGGCACGAATACTCATGAATACCGGCCGAGCAGTCTATTGATGGTAACGCCTGCAAACTGACACGCAAGCACATCTGATTCGAATATAACCGTATTGCGATTGGCCAATGAATGCAAAAAATCTAGAGGAATTTTCTTGACCATTGTGCTGGTAACTTTGACCCTCGTTCAAAACGCTCCAAACGGTGCCGCCCACTAGGTGAGTTGGATTCTTTCCACGTCCTCTAAAAATTTCGAAATGAGGATGAGAAAGACATCAAAATCTGATTCGATATTCTCAGCCGAAACACCGCCTGCCGCGTTGCGGTCCATTTGGATCGCAATATCGCCGTCACGGTCCACATAGGCGCGGCCAAATTTGACCTCACTGTTAAACTTGCTCAGGAACTCATAGCCCAGCATGTCAACGGAAACGCCGTTTATATAGGTAATATAGGTGATATCGCCATCAGGGCCTTGCAGTCCGACCAGCACAACATGATCGCCAACCACGACCGCCACAGAACTGGCATCGAAATCCCGCACTGCATATCCCTGCTCGGAGAGAATGTCTTCAAGCTGATTCTTTGACACGCCAGCCGCATGGGCTTGGGGGAATACGGCCCCGCTCATCATGAAAACCGTACCGATGACCGCTAAGGTAAAATATCGAATGGCCGCGAAATTTAGGACGCCTAAGGGTTGGCTCCGTAAATATTGGTTTTGTGCAATCATGACACGCCTCTCTGCAGAAAAAATAAATGACCATTTTGTTAATTGAACCCAAAATGGGGCGAAATTGCAATTGCCCCGGCACGACAATTCGCCAGGATTCGCCCGTAATCGGGAAGTAATTGGGCTTTCAAGGCTATTTTCCCGGCAAATTGACGGGTTCCGGCCCCAATGCCTCACAATTTTGGCCAATATCAGGGCATACTCAAATGAGCAGAAAATGCTAAAATCTCTATGGATTCGGCTTAGCCCGTCAAAGCACTCTCTATGGGAGCGTTGGGTCCTAAAGTAAGGTTGGTCCACGCCGATTCGACAGTTCCCATCCATCGCGCGATTTACACGCTAGACCCGACCAACGGTCGCGGCTGATCCCAATGGTCAATTCCTGGGTAAATTCGCGGCACAATCGCGGGGTGCGCACCGGGCCGCCCGCCAAATCCAGCGCACCGGTTCCCGGAGCCTCAACCAGCAAAGGCGCAAAAACATAGCCACGAACATCCCCATCTATGGAGATCAGCATCCAGTCTTCACCGACAACCCGGCCAACGCCATTGACCCCGGTGCCAGAAGGCAGCGTTTCCAAGACCCGATGATTGGTTGAAGGGCCGGTGCGGATATTTGAGTTTTTCGCCAGAACAAACGCGCCCTGCTCGGTTTCCAGCGCGTATCCCGCATTTATCCCTGCTGGCGCGCTCATCATGGCTTCAGGATCGGGCAGTAAATTGCCAAGATAAAAGGCACCCGGCGTAAACGACCCATTTGCTTTGGAACCAGACCATGCCTGGCGTTCGCCGCGCGGGCCGTCTTCAAGCACGCGCACAGCAGTGATTTCTAATGTTTCCCGGTCCGCGCGATTGAGCGAATCGCCCAGCGCAGAGTTTCCAGCAAAGTTTTTACCGCCTCTAGGCCCAATTGAGCCAAGATCGGGACCGCCAACAGAATCGTAGGTTTCACACCCCGCCATCAGGAAAATACAAAATATCAGCTGCATAATGTGTTTTGCAGGTTTTCTGATTGTCATTGCATTTTGCATGAGCGAGCCCTTCATTGTTAGGAATTTACGGTACAAAAATTCAGCCCCGTTGGCCAGCAATCTCGTGCAATCCATAGAAAATTCGCCTCATTTGCTAAGTTTCATCGGCGCGATTTTGTCAATGAATCGGCTGATTTATAGAAAAAAAATGAGCGATATTTTTGGCAAATGATTAACCAAGGAGGGTTTTTTCCAAGGCATTTTTTTTACAGTTTTAATTGATGATGACCCTAACAGTAAAAATGACCGAGGCAGAATTCTAAATGAAAGACGCCTCCAACTGGGGTAAGTGATGACAAATACATCGCAAGACGTACAAAGAGAGACGAGTAGCCAAAAGAATGGCGCCGAAAAGACAGGCAACGC
>CAYQXV010000012.1:40832-45757 GCA_964421675.1 uncultured Caulobacterales bacterium | reverse complement strand
AAAGACAGGCAACGCTACGCAAACTTCACGTCTCAAGCAATTGATTGAAGTTGCCCAGGAAGATTCCAGTAATAAACGCCGCGATCTTCTGCGTGAGATTACAGATGTCTTTATGGCGGCACCTGATCGCTATTCGTCTGCTGAAATGCAGCATTTCGATGTGATTATGAGCCGGGTAACGCAAAATGTTGAACTTGCATTGCGTCAGGAAATTTCTTCAAAGCTTGCCGATGAAAAAAACGCACCGCGTGGCCTGGTTACCCAACTTGCCCGCGATGAAATTTCTGTTGCCGAACCAATATTGCGCCGCTCAACGGCGCTGTCCGAACAAGATCTCATTCAAATCGTAAAAGAGCGCAGCCAGGCACATATGAACGCCATTGCACGGCGTCAAACCGTCTCTGCCAATGTCAGTGAAGCGCTCGTTGCGCGCGGTGACAAAGAAGTGCTCGTATCGCTCGCCGAAAATAAAGGCGCGCGCATGCACGATGGCACGATGGAAAAACTCGTGGAGCATTCGCGCAATCTGCCCGAGCTTCAAGCGCCAATGGCGGGCCGGTTCGACCTCGCACCGCAATTGCTGACACAGATGTATTTCTTCGTTTCTTCTGCCTTGAAAAAGGAAATTTTAAAACGCTCAGAAACACTGGACCCCACGCTGATTGATCAAGCGATCAAATCGAACCGCAAAAAAATTCTGACAATTGCCTCAACGGATGTGCGTCAGGAAGTGCAAGAAGCGCAGCGTTATATTAATGACAAGGTGCGTGCCAATGCGATTAATGAGTCGCTTCTGAAAGAACTCATTGAAACAAAACGCGCGACAGAATTTTTGCTCGCCTTTGCCCATTATTCCGGCATTGATTCCTCAACCGCCTCGCGGGTTCTGCAAGATAAAAGCTGGGAAAGTATTGCCATCTGCGCGCGCGCGGCGGGCCTTGAGCGCTCCACCTTTGCAAAGATTATCTTCGGCTTACAAAAAGCCACAGATCAACAATCTCGGGCCCTTAGAATTTTGGATCTCTACTTGAAAATTCCGCAGGAAGCAGCAGAACGGGTCATGCGGTTTTGGCGGGTACGCGCGCAATCGGCAGCTCGCGAAGGTCTGGGGGATGATGCAAAGAGTGCATTCGGCAATCGCCGTGTCACACTTGACCGCAAACCCATCGAGCCGGTTGCCGCAGCTGGATAAGCGGGCTCTTCGCTAAGTTAAGATTTTTTTTTCGGTCAGTTAAGAAAACTACGAGCGACGGCTCATCCGCGCGCAGGTTCTCCAACATTGCCCTCAGCTTCGAAATAGGCATCGATGGCGCGCACCACCGCCGCCATGGTCTTGCGGCGCCAGGCCGCATTGCTCAGCAATTTTTCATCATCTGTGTTTGAGATAAACGCCATTTCCAACAGCACGGCTGGTACATCTGGGCGCAACAGAACTTTCAAATCTTCTTTGCGCTGCGCATTTTTAATCAATGGCGTCACCTTGCCAAGCTCAGTCAACAATTTACCGGCAAACCTCGCGGTCGCGGAGCGGTTTGCGTCTTGAGCAACATCAATCAACATATTGCGCAATTCAGCAGGTTGATCGGACAAGTCGATATCATGGACTTGATAGTTTTTCTGCTCTTGTGCCTCTTGTGCGGAGCGCTGTTCGCCTTCTGCTGATAGTGTGTACACAGAAGTTCCGCGCAGGGTTGCATCATCATTGCCATCAGCGTGCAGCGAGATAAAAAGTTTTGCCCCAACTTCGCGTGCAATCTGCGCGCGGCGTTCCAGTTCAACTTTTTTATCGTCCACCCTTGTCATGACGATACGGTAGCGCCCTTTTTTATTGAGCATTTTTGCCAGCTCTTTGGCCGCCGCCAGATTGACATCTTTCTCAAGCGTACCTGACTTGCCCACAGCGCCGGGATGTCCCCCGCCATGTCCGGGGTCGATGACAATTGTCAATAAGGGATCTGGCGTCAATAAGGGGTCTGGTTGGACTATTTCGCGCGTCGGTCCATGTCGTTCAGCAAGCGGGCGCGGATCAGGACGCCGAGCGTTTCGCGCAGCAGTTTTCGCCTCTTGATCCTTTATCAGATCGGCAACGGTTCTTGGCTCTGTTGCCGCATTGGCAGAGACATTTGCACCGCCAGCTACGGGTGTATTCGGTGTTGCTGAACTGGCTTGGGCAACATCCAACCGAGCAATGGGTTTTAAACTTGGGGCGTTTGGCCCTGCTTTACGTGTGCTGGCAACTCTGCCTGATGATGGAGTTGGTTCAGAGCGCGGGCGCTCAGCTTGCACACGGGGCCGCACGGACGGCGCCGGAGCAACCGATGATGGCGATATTTTCGGCAGGGATTTTAAGAACTCAGATTTTGATGCGGAGTAAAGGTCAATGACGATGCGATGTTTGCGAACATTGCCGCGCGGCTCCAACACAAACAAGTTATCGATTCGCGCCGTGCGCCCAAGATCAAAGGTGATTTGGGTGCCGCGCTGAAAAGCGCCTTGTGCCGTGTTGAGCTGATAGTGCCCAACATGGCCTTTGCCGCGAAACCGGCCTGCCCGAACATTACCTTGGGCGGTGAGGTTTGTGCCGGGTAAATCGAGTGTGAGCTGGCCAAAGCCCGAGCCATTACCGGCAATATCAAATTCTGGTTGGCCAATAACATCGATCACAATTCTGGTCTTGTCGCCGTCAGGGCCAAACCGAATACCGAGTAAATCAGCCGCCTGCGCTGCAGTTGTGAAAGACAAGGTGGCGAACGTCAAAACGCCCAGCAAAATCACCGCGATCACCCTAAATAAGCGCTGCACCCCCCTATCGCCAATCCCGATTATAGGCTGAGCCGGGCCCGATTGATGGTTCGTCAATTGGGACGCTGATACCCGGTGCGATAATTGGATCGCTGATGCGGGGTGCGATATTTGTGAATTTGCGTGCAGGCGCATTGCCAAAACTCTACCTATTACCCTTAATTGACCGCACATTGGTGCGATATGCGTGTCTTAATGCCGACTATGGCATTTAATGCGGCGCCCTATGTGACACACCCATTATGTGGACGCCCATTATTTTGCAACAGCGTTAACGGTTCGTTAATCGATATTTACGCGCCAACACTAAGGTGAGTCGCGCCCAATACTGGCGATCGTTCCGAGTGGTTTTCCCCAATCTGCTGCCCAATATCGCCGAGCGTTCTCAGGGCAATGTCTGTATTGGGGCCCGTATTGGCCCCGCACCGGAGCAAGGCTCCAATTCAGGGTTAACGCTTTCCTAAACACTTACTGTCAGGGTTTACCCCTTGATCCTTAATTGCTTGGCCCTATCGCTTAGCTAGAGCATGCAGCAGGCAATCCTCCTTCCGGCCCCTTTAAAAGGCCCCCAGCGGACACAGATATAACCGCATGAATGAGGATTTAGAATTGCACGCGAGCCCTTATTGGGCTACATCAATGGGGATGAAGCTTTTTTGCGCAACCGAAAAGCTGCGTAAAAACAAAATGTTAAGATTTAAAACGCGCCGCGATTCTCGCGAGCGCCCCGTAAAGAAAGAAAAATTACCTGTCGGCTTCCTCCTGAACGGAGCGTTCATGTCGGCACTGGAATTGTAGACCTCACAAGCCTTGGAAAATCGACGTTAAGGAAATTCACCAAGGCAAATTAAATGAGGTTTTTGGCAAAAGCGCCAGAAATGGCACCACCGGGTTTGTTGGAATAGCAGAAATGTTGACCGACCCCAGGAAATGGAGAGAGTTGAAATCGTGAAAATTGCTGGTTGAGAGCCTTTAATGAGGTTTTTTCCGGCAAATCCCTATGGATGTCACCAATTGATATCAGAGGACTATATGACAGGGCTGATCTTTCAGCCTCCCAAAATTTTCAGGTTCGAAAGAAGCCAGATAATTTTCATATGCCGCCCTCGCCCCAGACATCTGATCACGACCAACCTTTTAAATACTGCCAATATCAATTTCAGTTGGAGGACGAACCGCCAGCGCGCCTTTGGTGTGTTGTGCACAACGTGAAATTAACGCCGCCGCGCCAGGCGATCGCAATGAGGGTTCCCCTCATTTGGATTGCAAATACCGGTCGGCAAGGATCCAAGACTGCTGATGACGCCTTTTGCGCCAGCGCAGCCCCCAAACCAAGGCGCTCAACCTTTGAGTGAGCACGGTTTGAGTTGCGGAGACATTCAAAGACTGACAGCGCGTTCCGCCAAGGAACGCATACCGACATGCATTCGTTTATCGGATCGCCATGATGGTTCTCGCCTGTCCACTCTTTTGTTCTCCCACTGGCGCGCACAGGAAAATCAGCACCCCAACAATGACAGCCAGGCTCGACATGCTCTTGGCTGCGGAGAACAAAACAATGTCCAAGAAAATGCTGATCGATGCGGCCCAAAGCGAAGAAATTCGAGTGGCTGTTACGGACGGAAAAAAAGTTGAAGATTTTGACTTTGAATCCTCATCGCGCAAACCGTTGCGCGGCAATATATATCTCGCCCGCGTCACCCGCGTAGAACCCTCTTTGCAAGCTGCCTTCGTTGAATATGGCGGCAATCGGCACGGGTTTTTGGCGTTTAGCGAAATCCATCCAGA
The DNA here is from genome assembly GCA_964421675.1 of uncultured Caulobacterales bacterium. Taxonomy (GTDB): domain Bacteria; phylum Pseudomonadota; class Alphaproteobacteria; order Caulobacterales; family Parvularculaceae; genus CALLPQ01. The sequence goes on along the minus strand of CAYQXV010000012.1, from coordinate 41,167 downwards.
CTATTACCAGATCCCAGTTTCTGATCGCGAAATTTTACAAGCGGCAGAAAAAGAAGTGGCTGAACTGGCCGATGAATTGGAAATTTTCCAGCGCGGCGATGATGATGGCGAAGAGCTAGATGGTGACGTCGCCCCTAAAGATGATGATGGCGACGGCGATGATCATGAACCAGAAGAAGTTACTGAGGCTGGTGCCGGTGCCCGCGACGACGATCATAGTGAAGATGATCATAATGAAGACGCGGACGATGCATCCGATAATGACGGGGCCCAAGACGATGACCAGGACGGGGACCAGGACGGGGACCAGTCAGTAGTTGCCATGGCAACGCCAG
>CAYQXV010000012.1:36589-40732 GCA_964421675.1 uncultured Caulobacterales bacterium | reverse complement strand
GACCAGGACGGGGACCAGGACGGGGACCAGTCAGTAGTTGCCATGGCAACGCCAGACAATGACGAGGTTAGCACCCCTGCGGACCCTGAATTTGTCGATGAGACCGCTGAAGCACCCGCGCACGATGATGAGTCAGACTCATCGGATGACAATGAAAGCGATGTCGAAGACACGCTCGATCATGAAGCATCATCAAACGAAACAGAAGACGATGATGACGGCGCAACTGATGGCAATGAGGGCGCACGGTCGCGTCGCAGTCAACATGCTGCATTACTGGAGAAATATCGCGAAGCCCGCCGCAATCATGGGCGCATCATTCGCTCTTATAAAATTCAGGAAGTCATCAAGCCACGGCAAATCCTGCTAATCCAAGTTGTCAAAGAAGAACGCGGCAATAAAGGCGCGGCCCTTACCTCTTACATGTCTCTTGCCGGTCGTTATTGCGTCCTCATGCCAAACACAGCGCGTGGCGGCGGAATTTCGCGCAAGATCCCCAGCGCCTCTGATCGCAAACGCCTGCGCCGCATCGTGAATGACTTTGATGTCAAACAGGGCATGGGCCTTATCATTCGCACCGCCGGTGCCAAGCGCACCAAAAGCGAAATCAAGCGCGACTTCGATTATTTGATCCGGCTATGGGATTCCATCAGAGAGCTGACAATGAAATCTGTCGCTCCGTGCTTGATCTATGAGGAAGCCAGCCTGATCAAGCGGGCTATTCGCGACCTTTATGACAAAGACATCAGTAAGGTACTGGTGGAAGGCGAAGAAGGCTATAAAGAAGCAAAATCATTTATGAAAATGCTGATGCCTTCGCATGCTAAAAATGTTCAGCCGTATAAGGAAGAACGTCCTTTATTTATGCGCTACGATGTCGAGCAACAGCTTGATATGATGTACCAGCCAACCGTGCAGCTCAAATCTGGTGGATATCTTGTGATCCATCAAACCGAAGCTTTGATCGCCGTGGATGTGAACTCGGGCAAATCCACCCGCGAACGCAATATCGAAACCACCGCCTTAAAAACCAATATTGAAGCCGCGCAAGAAGTCGCCAGGCAATGTAAATTGCGCGACCTCGCCGGTCTGATCGTTATTGACTTCATCGATATGGAGGAAAACAAAAACAATCGGTCGGTTGAGCGCAAGCTAAAAGATGCCATGAAAACCGATCGTGCGCGCATCCAAATTGGGCGCATTTCAAGTTTCGGCCTGATGGAAATGTCGCGTCAACGTCGCCGCTCGGGCATTATTGACGGCACGACCAATAGCTGCCCAACCTGTGCAGGCTCTGGTGTGGTGCGCTCTCATGAGATGGCGGCCTTGCGGATTTTACGCTCTATCGAAGCAGAATCTGTGAGCGGTCGCGCTGGCATTATGACAGCACGCACCTCGCAAGAAGTGGCCTTGTACATTCTCAACCACAAACGCGAATGGCTGAACCGTATTGAAGAGCAATACGCAATTACGATTGAAATTCTGGCCGACCCCGCCAAAGCGGGCGACCATTATGATATTGAAAAACGCGGTGCGCCTCGGGATCTGCCCGTGCGCACCAAAGCGGTTCAACCGGACCTTGTTGTTGATGATGAAGACGGTGATGAGGATCAAAGTGAGGTTGAGGCCAGATCCGATGATGATCATGGTTCAGACGATAAACCCAAACGCAAACGTCGCCGTCGCCGGCGTCGCCGTCCAGACGGGGAGCGCCCCGATGGAGAACGCCCGGAAGGCGAACGCGGTGATGGCGAAGGCAGTGACAATGAAGACGGCGCGAGCGAAGCGTCCGCCGATGGTGAGGCCAGCTCTTCCGATAGGGAGATTGGCGAAGATGGCGAGGAAAAACCAAAGAAACGCCGCCGCCGTGGTCGCCGCGGCGGTCGTCGTCGGCGCGAGGCAGAAGAAGCCGCACAATCTGGCGAGGAAGGTCAATCTGCATCCAATGATGACGGGGTAACCCAGCCAAGCGAGTCCGGCGACGAGAGTGCACAGCCCGATATGGGTGAGCCCAACCCTGTTGCAGAAGAAAGCCCGGTTGCCGAAGCAAGTTCTGCCACTGAAACTAGCGGGAATGAGCCTAGCTCCGTCGAACCGAGTAGCGATGAGGCCAATAACGACGAGCCGGAAAAACCGAAACGTCGTCGCAAGAAGGCAACCAAGACCACCACGCGCAAGCGGACCAAGAAAGCAACCTCCGATGAGGACAGCGCTTCGGCTGGCGATGCGGAAAAGCCAGAGGCTGTCAAAAAACCAAGATCGAGAAAATCTACAGCCAATGGGACAGCGCCTGAGGCGAATGGCGTTGACCAGGAGGCAAGTGCCTCCTCATCTTCCCCTAGCGAAAGCCCCACTTCATCGAGCGAACCGGTGAAGACCAAGAAAAAAGCGACCAAGAAGAAATCCAAAAAGGGATGGTGGCAGCGCGCAATCGGGGGTTGAGTCTTTACTCAATATTGCCGGAATTAGAGATCAAGTTGGGTCACAATTCCGGCACTTTGTCCTGAGAATATGGGTCCTGAGATAATGGCGCATATCGGAGACGGTATTTAGTGTGCTATACGTATAGCAATGTGTAGCTTCCTCTAGATCCGGTATTCTGACCATGTGTCAGTGCAATCGGCATCAGTACAATGATCGGGTTTTCAATGCCTCAACCAGAATCCGCCCTCTCCTCATCCTTCTCATCATTGAGCCTTTCTTCTTCTTTGAGCCTTTCTTCGTCGGCGCGCTTTATGTTGAGCATTATGCTGGCGGGACTAATCGCGTTTTCGACCTTGTTTTCGCCCGCGCTGATCTCTTCGGCCCAGGCACAAGGGCTCAGCATTTTGCGCGATGCGGAAATTGAGGAATGGATCGTTGACTATTCTTACCCAATCTTCGAGGCGGCCAATCTAGAGCCTGAGTCGATTGAATTTCTGATTGTTGGCGACCCAACATTAAACGCGTTCGCATCCGGGCGAACCATGGGGATTTTTACCGGCTTGATCACTGCCGCCGACACCCCCAATCAGATTGAAGGCGTTATTGCCCACGAAGCCGGTCACATGGCCGGTGGTCATGGGCCCCGCCGGGCAGAAGCCTATGCCCAAGCATCACGGCCAATTTTGCTATCGCTGGTTCTCGCCGCCGCCGCAATTGCCGCTGGCGCGCCGGAAGCAGGCATCGGCCTTTTCGGTCTTGGTCAACAAATCGGCACCGTCAATGCCCTTGCCTATACACGCGGCCAAGAAGCAAGTGCCGATCAAGCTGCGATTAGCTATCTCAATAAGGTTGGCCATTCCGGAGAAGGCTTGATTGAATTTTTTGGAAAGTTGCGCAATTCGCAAATCATTACAGCGCGCCGAGCAAACCCGTATCTACAGTCTCACCCGCTGGCCAATGCCCGTGTGACCGCGCTGACCGACCGGGTCACTAAATCAGAATATTCAAATGTAAAAGACGATGAAGCAGCGATAAAACGGCTGCGCTTGATACAGGCAAAGATTAAAGGCTTCTTGCAAGACCCTATCTATACGCTGCGGCAATATCCGCTCTCTGATCAATCTGATCCTGGAAAATATGCCCGCGCCGTCGCCTTTTATCGCGACTCCAGCATTGACCGCGCTCTGACCGAAATTAACTCACTGCTTAACGATTATCCTGACAATCCCTACTTTCAGGAACTCAAAGGCCAGATGCTTTTTGAGTTTGGTAGAATTTCAGAGTCGATTGAACCGCACCGAAAATCTGTCGCGCTGAAACCGACAAAAGCACTGCTCAAGGTAAATCTCGGCCGCGCTCTTCTGGCCACGGGCGACACACAACATGTAAGAGAAGCGATTGAAGTTTTAAACGCGGCGCTCGCCCTTGAGCCAGATAATTCTTTTGGATGGTACGAGCTGGCGCGCGCCCATGGCACCTTGTTTGAGGAAGGCCCTGCTCTACTGGCAACGGCGGAAAGTCGTTATTATGGCGGCGATAAGGGCGGTGCTTTACAATTTGCACGCCGCTCTTTGCAACATTTCGAACGGGGCACCCCGCAATGGCAGGAAGCCCAGGACATTATTGTTGCGGTCTCAAACGAAGGAAACCGCCGCAATTCTGGCGCGCGCCGTCAACAACGCCCCGATGGTCGGCGCGGCGGCGGACAAGGTGGCGGAC
>CAYQXV010000012.1:24187-36489 GCA_964421675.1 uncultured Caulobacterales bacterium | reverse complement strand
GGCGGACAAGGTGGCGGACGGGGAAATCGTCCTGACCAAGGTGACGATGAAACCGGGTCAAAAGACGATCAACCGGAAAAAGAAACGCCAGATCAATCGGACACCCTACCCGAAGATGGCCGTGTTCCTGAGGTCGACACCCTGCCTTAATTTTAGGCCTAGTTAAGACACACCCTGATGCAATAGAGTCGGGGTAAAAGATAATAAGAGACACTTGCGATAGGTTTACGATATAAAGATCGCAGACCCATTTCTAACTCGGTAAAGACAGATATATGCCCCGTAACTTTGCACTCATCACCATCCTCGCCAGTGCCTTTATCCTTGGCATGATTACTGTCAGCTTTGTTAGCGCGCAAAATAGCGCGCCAACAGCTGAACATTCTGACCACGCTGAACGCCCATTTGACACACCGCCAGATCTTTCATTGGTGGAAGTTGAGACCGGCTTCACTCCAGCGCAGGAAGACGATATCAACGCGCTCATTGAAGCTTTTTTGCTGAACAACCCTGAAATCATGATGGCTGGGGTTGAGCGGTTACAGCAACGCCAACGCCTCGCACAACAAGAAATGGCGCTAACCGGTGCGGCAAGCAATCTTCAAAACCTAATCGCTGAACGCAATGGCTATGTCGCCGGTGCTAACCCTGATGATGCGAAAGTCGCGGTTATTGAATTTTTTGATTATCACTGCGGGTTTTGCAAACAAGCCTCAAACCTTGTGCGCAGTTTTACCCAAGACGATCCTGATGTTCTGATTGCTTTCCGCGAATATCCAATTTTAAGGCCGGAATCAGAAATCGCTGCCGCCGCCGCATTAGCTGCGCGTGAACAAGGCACCTATATTGATTTTCACTTCGCCATGCTCAATTCAAACGGTACGCTTTCACGCGAGCGTATTTTGCAAATTGCAAAAGCCAACAAGCTCGACGTGAAAAAGCTGGAAGCCGATATGGAGTCTCAATCAATCGGAAACGCATTGTTCGAAACCCATAGAATTGCCGATGAAATGGGCATTACCGGCACACCAACATTCGTGATTGCGACCCTTGATGGGGAGTTTCTTGAAGTGATTAGTGGATACGCGCCCGAGCGCGTAAAAATTGCTGTCGAGAACGCAAAACGCGCACGCTAAACGTCAGCGCTTATTTCTTAACGGCTTTTTTTCCGTCGATCCTGTTCGGCAAGCTCCATCAACATGCCTTCCCGCAAACCGCGATCGGCAACACGGACCCGCTCAACCGGCCACTCCGCTAAGATCGCTTCCAATATCGCGCACCCGCACACCACAAGATCGGCCCGCTCTGCGCCAATGCAGGGTTCGGCTGCGCGCTGATCAAAATCCATCGCTCGCAAATCCTCACTCACCGCCGCGATGCGCTCTTTACTGAGCCATAGTCCATCAACATCGGTGCGTCGGTAGCGATCAAGCTTTAGATGCACACCGGCAATCGATGTCACCGTACCGGACGTGCCCAAAAGATGCGCACTGCCTTCATCAAAGAAAGGGCGCATCCCCCCCTCATCGCCTACCTCGCGCACGGTCTGGCGCACATTGGCAACGATTTCATCATAAACAGCGCGCGAAACGTCTCTGCCATTCCATTTTTCTGCAAGACTAACCACACCAAATGGTAATGATGACCACGCCATGATTTCATGAGATTGATCCTCAGCGGTTCCGCCATTGCCGGGCACCGGGCGCACCCATGATATTTCCGTCGAGCCCCCGCCAATATCAAAAACCAATACCGCTTTTGCTGCGGGGTCAAATAAGTCCGTACACCCTCGCATTGCTAATCTAGCTTCTTCTTCCGGGTCGATAATTTCCAGCGTCAGTCCTGTTTCTTCTTTAACGCGCTGAAGAAAGGCTTCGCCATTTTCGGCGCCGCGGCAAGCTTGCGTCGCAATCAGGCGCATGCGCGTTACACCGCGCCGCTGTATTTTTTCCGCGCATATGGCCAGAACATTAATGGTGCGCTCCATCGCCGCTTCCGATAATCGCCCGGTCCCGGTCAGGTTCTCGCCAAGCCTGACAATTCTGGAATAGGCATCCACGATGCGATAATCGCGCCCGCGCGGCGCAGCGATTAACAAACGACAATTATTTGTGCCAAGGTCAAGGGCCGCATAACGCGGGCCCGGCTTTCCCCGGCGCTTGAACCCACTGGTTTTGCCGCCTGATTTTCGCTTGGTGGATTTTTTGTTTTGGGCCGGCCCGTTTGCAGATTTCCCAACACTAGATTTCGGGCCGGATTTCGAGCCACTTGAATTCGAGTTATTGGTTTGGGATTTGGCGGCGTTCTTGCCGGATGATGAGCGTCCATTGCGCTCATCGCCTACACTTTTAGGGCCCTTGTCAGTCACTAGTTTTTTGCGTCCTCGCTCAGAGGGTAGACATACCCTGCTGTGCGATGAGATTAGACGAGGTCAATGCTTGATGACAAGATGGCAAGCCCTTAACCGACAAGAATTTAACCGGAAGTTTTGACGCATCTATTTAGGGGTTGGGGCGCTGGGTCATCCCTCACTATTGCGCTGGACCAACCCGAAATCTGTCGACATTAACGAGCCCGCATTTGCTCCATTCCATTTACCAAATTCGATAACACGGCATCGGAAAATCGGGCCGCCTGTAAGCACGCGGCCCCGCATTGGCCGCGGCTAGCGATATATCTACCATTGTCGATGATTGCCCCGTGCGTCGGTTTAGCAATGCCATAGCGCTTCCTTGCGCGGCGTAAGCCCCCTCCGCGCCGCTGGCCATATCGCGGTTGATAATATCGAGCCTGGCTTGCCCTTCAAAAATAAGCGTCGCCATCAGACCGCCCAGCACGAGTTGCGCAACTGCCAACGGAATGCGCTCGCGCTTTAGGGTAAATCGATTGGAAATCACAGCAAAACTCTCCCGTTTCCGCAAAATCAAATGCGAGAATATTAATATCTATACTGATTTAATTCCATCATGACGTCTCCCGCCGCCATGACTTAGTGCATTGGGACCGCGATCAGGATGATCGGTCGCGCTCCAGATCATCAAACGCTTTGCGCAATCCATAATCGTCAGAGGTTACCGTCGACTCCATGTCAGAGACACGGGCATCAAGCGCGCGAAAGCGGTGTTTTAATTCAGAAAAAGTGCGGCGGGGCTGGCGAGAAAATGTGCGCCAAAACCGCTCATCTTCTTCATCTTCATAAACCCGCTCAATACCGTCCTGAGGTTTGATCAACATTGCCGCAAAAATATAGGCAAAAATTGGAATGGGAAATGTGAAGACCGCCGCAAAAAACCAGCCGGCCCGCAGAAAATCAACATTCCAACCAAAATGCTCACCCATACCGCCGCAAACACCGGCGATTTTACGATCGCGCAGAGACCGCCGCAGCCGGTAATAATTCGGGCCCGGTCCCGGCTCACCCGCATGATAGGCATATCCATCGCGGTCGCGCTTTGAGCCATAATGATGGTGGTGATGGTGGTGGTGATGTTTAGCCATTCTCACGCCCTCCATACCGCTCTCGCCATTCGGGTGCTTCGCGGTCCAATATGGTTTCCAGCGCCCCTACGCGCTTTTCAAGGCGCTGGGCGGTTTGCCACAAATCGTCAACCAATCGCTCATCATCCGTAGACAGAGCTTTAGTTTTTCGCCATTCCGTAACATAGTGCAATATCGTCGCGGGTAGTGCGACAAAGATAATTGCAATAATCGCTACAACAAACGGTCCTTCTTCCATTCCTACGCCCCTTTCTTTGTGTCTCGTTCTCTCTCGTGTATCACTTTAATCACAATCATTTAAGACGAGCGACGCGCATCAACCCGTCGCTTCATCGCCGCCAATTCTTCATTGACACTATCTTCCGATTCTAAAGCTGCGAATTCTTCATCAAGTGTGCGCGGCTGACCCATGGTCCAGGCTTCGGCCTGTCCTTCAAGCTCGTCTATGCGGCTTTCATAGCGTTCAAACCGGGCAAGCGCGTCATCAATGCGGGTATCATGAACCTGTCGATTGATACGCACACTGGTACTGGCGGCGGTATGACGCAATTCCAGCGAGCGCTGTTTTGCTTTGGCTTCTTTCAGCTTTGATTGCAGTTTTTCCAAATCTTCATTGGTCTTTGACAATGTCTCAGCGATTGCCTCGAGCTCTTTATCAAACAACTCAACCATCTCATTGGCTTTGCGGCGTGCACCAATCGCACCGCGCGCAAGATCTTCGCGCCCTTTAGCGATTGCCAATTCAGCCTTGGCTTCCCAGTCCGCAGCGCGGGTTACAAATTCACCGCGTTTGCGTTCAGCATCTTTGCGATCAGCAATCGCTCGTGCCGCCCGTGTGCGAACTTCAATTAATGTATCTTCCATTTCCTGGATGATAAGCCGGACAATCTTTTCCGGGTCCTCGGCGCGATCAAGCATCGCACTAAGGTTTGAGTTTACAATGTCGCTTAGCCTTGAAAAAATACCCATATCCAGATCTTTCATGTTGGGGTTAGTCGGTCTCACTACAAGTGATCACCCGAAATAGGTGCCCGGTAGGTCCTACCGGGCGGTGATAGGTCGGTTATCAGAATAAAAATCCGCCAATGAGAATGCCGACGAACAAGGTGCCCCAGGAAATGCCATGACGCGCTCTGATGGCCCGTTCAATCCTTGCGTCCCAATATGCATCTTCACGATATCCCATTTTATTCTCCTCAGTTTCTGGTCAACGCGCCCATTTGTTGTGGGCGTTAACAATAGCATTGCGAGAACCGTGCCAGTTTGCGTTAATTTTATAAGTTGTTGTTTTTTAACGATAATAATTTTCACCTCGCAAATTGAGTGTTAAATATTTGGTATTAATTACCATTTAATAGTATTTTTCCCACTCCAAATATGGTATTTTTCACCTTATGGATTCTCTTTCTCAAGCCCCGGATATGATTGGCGAAGCGCCGCAATTTCTTGATGTGCTGGCAAAGGCATCAGCGATTGCGCCCCTTGAGCGACCGGTTTTGATCGCCGGGGAACGGGGCACCGGCAAAGAACTGCTGGCCGCGCGGTTGCACTTTCTCTCCAGCCGATGGGAAGGCCCGTTCATCAAGGTCAATTGCGCGGCTTTATCGGAGGATCTTTTAGAGAGCGAGCTGTTTGGCCACGAGGCAGGCGCCTTTACCGGGGCGACCAAACGCCATGCCGGGCGATTTGAGCGAGCGGAAGGGGGAACCTTGTTTCTCGATGAGATTGCTTCCGCGTCGGGCCGCATTCAGGAAAAACTTCTGCGCGTTATTGAATATGGCGAGTTTGAACGATTGGGCGGCACGCAAACCCACCATGCAGATGTTCGCATTCTGGCAGCGGCCAATATTGACCTGAGAGCGAGCGCGGCGAAGGGAGATTTTCGCGCAGACCTTCTTGACCGGCTCACTTTTGAGGTAATCACCGCCCCGCCTTTGCGTGAGCGCGTTGAGGATGTGCCATTACTTGGCGGATATTTTGCGGGCCGGTTTACCTCTGAATTATCGGCGCAAGGTTATGAAGCATTATATGAGGGGTTTACCCCCGAAGCGCTTGCCATCCTTAAAGGGTACAGCTTTCCGGGAAATGTCCGTGAGCTGAAGAACTGTGTTGAACGTTCAGTTTTCCGTTGGATCGCCGCTGAAAAAACCGGCCCTGTGGATACAATAATTCTGGACCCGTTCGATGAAGGTGCACCGCCTCTTCCAAAAAATTTGGCTCAAAGCGCATATGAAGCAGCGCCCCAATCGCCCGGCTCGCCAATTGTTCAAAACCACGCGCCTGCTGATTTGCGGGCCTTTCTCAATGGCGAGGAAGAAAAATGGACGCGCCACGCGCTGCAGGTTCATGGCTGGAACCAAAAGCGAGCCGCAAAAGCGCTCAATCTTTCCTATGATCAATTGCGCGGACTAATCCGCAAACACAAGCTCAAGCCAAGTGCCGAATAGCCACTTGCTACACTCAATATGATGGTGAAAAATTAGCCAGTGCCCCAGCGAAGAGACCCGCGAAAGGGCTCAAACCTATTCGCCTAGTTAGCAGAGCCTTATCGCCCGGCGGCAGGAATATCCAGACGCTCGCCTTCAAACCCGGTGGGCACGCAGTAGGTTTTCTTACGCTTGAGCGTGGCGCAAAGCGCTTCTGCTTTTTCTTTGGTAGAAAACCCGCCAGCGATCAGCCGATAAAACCGGCCACGCTCTTTAATATCAACCTGCTTGACGCGCGGCTCTAACAGACCGAGTAAATCTGGATTGTCGCGCTGCAAGTTGCGCCACTCTGTGGTTGCGCGTGCGGTATTTCGGTAAGAGGCAAGATGAACGCCAAACAAGACGCTGGTTGTCTCAATGGCGGTTCCCGCTTCATTTTCAAAAACGGCCTCAACGGCGGCAAAACTTGGCTCTACCAATCGCGGCGTTGATTCCACCGGAACGGCGGACGCAGAAAGCGGCGTTGCTTCGGCGACAATAATCGATTCTGGATCTTTGGGCGGCGGCGGCACAACAAGAACCGGCTTGCGATTTTGTGCTTCAAGGGCGGCCTGCTCGGCATCAACGACAGCCTGTTTTTCAAAGCTTGCCACCGTTTGTTCGGCGGCAGCTTTTGACCGGCGCAGTGTTTCAAGATTGCGCTTTAGCCGCGTATTTTCTGACCGCAGCTCAGCAATGGTTGTTTGCAGTCCGGCAGTCTGGCTCTCCAAATTTGCGACAATTGCTCTCTGGTCTTCAACCAACGACTCATCAGCCTTACTGAACAAGGTGGTTGAACACCCATTCAAAATCAGGGCGCTCCCAACAAGCGCGAGCAATGTCCGAAGGGGTTTGGTGTTCATTTCAAAAAGAGAGCGTCTCATCATCAAGAAATCCGGTTCTGCTAGCAGCCAACACCGCGAATACACGCCGCGAAAACATCAGGCTTTGAAATTAAACTGCGAAGTTAAACTGTGACTTTTGGGGCATGAAACCCGCCAAAAATCGATTCTCCACGTTATATAATAGCATGCCCGTTCGGAAAATCTACGCTGTTTATTCCCCAGAAACAGGACTGTAAAATCGGCCCTTTCCTTAAGGAAGATGCGGCAAAGACGGGTATTACCTACTGAATTCCCCACTGAATTCCTTGCCGATCTCCCTGCTATTCACCTTGCCAATCTAGTCAAATTTGCCCGGTTGCAGGTTGATTTTATCCATATCCCCGTCCGCCCATTCCAGAACCTTTGGGTTCATCACCCGGAACCAGAGCGGGGGAATAGCGGCAAGCCCATAACATCCCGGATATCCACTTGGCAGGCGCGGCAGGTCAGGAAAATTTCTCAAAACCTGATAAGGGCGCTGCGGATTGGCATGGTGATCGGAATGGCGCTGCAGATGGAACGTCAACAGGTTGGAACAGATGTGATTGGTATTCCATGAGTGGTGCGGCGCGCACGGTTCATAACGTCCATTCTCAAGTTTTTTGCGCTTTAACCCATAATGCTCAACATAATTGGCCTGGGTTAACCCATACCATCCAGCGAAATGGTGAATCAGGAGAAATGGCACCATCACCCAACCAAAGATCGCCAACAGGACCGCCGCAATACCCAACGTAATTGCATAGCCTTGCAAAATATCGTTTTGCACGGACCAAAAACTCAACCCCTTACGCGATAAACGCTCGCGCTCATGGCCCCAGCCGCGCTTCATGGCCCCCGGTAATTCGCGCATGGCAAATGCGTAAATCGACTCCCCCATGCGCGAGCTTGCCGGATCTTCCGGCGTTGAAACATGCACATGATGACCGCGATTATGTTCAATGCAAAAATGCCCATAGCCGACAATCGCAATGATGATCTTGGCGGCCCATTGGTCAGCCTTACTATGTTTGTGACCAAGCTCATGACCAATAGTGAGTACATTGGCGTGCAACACACCCAGTCCAAGAGCAAATAACCCCAACGCCCAAAACGGAAGGTCTTGCGTGCCAACCAGCCATGCACCCAAAATGAAACTGCCATAATATAAGGGAATCATTCCGTATAAAACGCCGCGATAATATTGGTCATCGGCCATTTGCGGCAGAATTTCCTCAGGCGGATTAAAACTGTCTTCGCCAATCAGCAAATCAAGCACCGGCACGATCACGAAGAAATAGAATAAAAGAAATAATAAGGTGAATGGATTTTTGTCGCTCCAAAAATACAACATCACCGTGAACGGCACGACCAGAGCGATAATCGCCGGCATCATCCACAAAAGCCGCTTGCCATCGCGATAAGTAACCTGCTCGCCATCTTTGCTTGTCGCTGCGTACATGATTGATTCCTTTTCAATTTTGCTAATCATGCCACGCCATCAACGCGGTGAAGAGTTCCAATTCTGACAAAAACATGGTATTTTACGCCATGTCTTCGCGCGATCCCCATAACAATGCTTTAGAGCCAAAAGATCCATTGGCAGCTGACGGACTAACGAGTGCACCCCCTAGCGCATTAGAGGGGCAAATGCCGATCCGGTATTCTCGCCAAGCCTATCTGCAATTTGGAACATCGGCGCCTCTGCGCGACCAAATCCTTGCCGGTACGGGATTGACCCCGGAAGATCTCGAAGATCCCGATAAGATGATCACCAATATCGCGGCCATGCAGCAAATTCAAAATCTGCACAGGCTTTTCGGATATGATTTCCCAATAAAAGCACGCAAGGTATGGCGTCCCGCAAGTCAGGGCGCTCTCGATATCGCATTCCGCGCAAGCCCCACCATAAAAGACGGTCTTGAACTGATAGCGCGTTATACATGGGTTCGTGTGCCACAAATTCATACCGAATATAAAACACAGACTATCGGCAGTACTTTTATCATTACACCGACACATAATTTACCGCTAGAAATCTGGCGAACCATCGCAGAAATTGCCTCCCTAGCCCTGCACGCCATGATCGAAAACATCGCAGATGACGACTCCGCCTGGTCGCAGCTTAGCCAAGATGTGCAATATCACTGGTCCTGGCCTGCCCCCGCCTATCATCAAGATATGGAAAGAGAGATTGGCGGGCATCATATTTATGATGCGCGAAGCTGCCAGGTTTTTATCCCCGCCTCGCTGACAACGTTAAGATCGCCCTTTGCCGACCGACACTTATTAAAGGCCGCACTATCAGATCTGGAAGCGGCCCATAAACGCCTTGAAAGTAGCGCGTCGCTTTCAAAGAAAATCGCAACGTTTTTTGTAGATAATCCCGTTACCGATCATCATGCGAATGAAGCTGCGCGCTTTCTTGGCATGGCCCCGCGAACCATGGTGCGCCGTTTGGCCGATGAAGGAACATCCTTTCGCCAGCTTCGCGATGACCATTTAAAAGCAAGCGCAAAAGCGCTCATTCTCGATAGCACATTGGGCCGCGATGCGATTGCGGAGGCTCTTGGCTATGCAGACCCATCAAGTTTTAACCGCGCCTGCCGCAAATGGTTTGGATGTTCAATGCGCGCCTTGCGGGCGAAAAATACCTCGCAAAATTAAAGCCTATTCAGCAGCGTGCATGCGCCGCTTGCCAAGGTCGGCCTGGCGCGACCCCCGGAACACAAAGCCTTCAATGCCGGGTACATAAAGGAAATTTGAAAGGCGTCCGCTCATCGGGATAAATTCGCCTTTGCTATCTTTAAGACATAAATGCGCCATCACGCGAACCTCGCCGACAGCAGACAGAGCCTCCTCGCCAGCTGCGCGAAATTTCGGGAGGTCGTCATCATGAACGAGATCAATGGTTGTCTTCCCGATCATTTCATCGGGCATCATGCCAAGAATGTCTTGCACCGCTGGGCTGGCATAGGTGATGCGGCCTTCGGGTGAGAAAATCAGCGTCATCTCGCGAGAGCTTTCAACCAGCGCGCGGAAGCGTTTTGTTTCCTCATTGGATTGATCAACCTTGGCTTCGAGAGCTTGAGTAAGGTTTGTATTTTTGGACCGCAAAAAGATCGCGCGCCGGACCATTTTACTAGTCTGGATAGCAAGATATCCGGTCATGATTCCGTAAACAATAATCACCGCACTGACCAAGGCAGCCCCGTCACCGCCCCATACGAAAAAGGTCACCGCCATGGGCAGCAACGCAGGAATGTTAAAGGCCAAAACAGAGCGCCAACACGCTCCCGCAGACACAATCGCCGCCGCCGATATACCGGCAATGATGAAGGGCAGGAATACGTGGCCAATCTGTCCGTATACCGCAAAAATAGGTGCCAATGCGCCCCACAAGGCGCCGTTCACCATCATCGCGGCCATGTTCCAGGATCTAAATCGCTCCATCACCGCAAGTGTTGGGCGTTGACGCTTAATCGATCCCCAAAATGCAAGGCGCAATATTGAGAGTGCCAACACCGCGCCGCCCCACACACCGAGCACAATCTGATTGACCATCCCCCAGCCCACAATCACGGTGATTATCATATTGAGGACCGTGGCAATCACAGCCATTGGCATGCCGCGAAAGATGATGGTCGCAAGCTCGACCTTCATTTTGGATTTTTCCGCAGGCGATAGAAATTTGCCCGCCTCACCGGTTAATGGTGAGGGGTTAGCAATGGCAGAAACTGCGCGATGCAATTCCGAAATCATGGACTCTCCTATGCGCGTTTACGCAGCAGCCATCAGACCATAAAGTCAGTGATTTGGAAACAAAATTGGTTAACCAATCGGGCCGATTAGAGGAATCGTGCACGGTTTTTGATAACATATTTTTGTCAATATTTTCATATATTTAGTGAATTGTCTTACTATTTTACATTGCCACAATTTTTCCCAAAAAAGAAAGCATACGGAAAATATTTCGCTTGTTTTCGAATTTATCGACAATGCTGCAGCTGCGAACTTCACCGCACTTTGGAAACATCCAGATTGCATAAAACGGGAAAACTCGCCTATTTCTCGCATGACATATAGCGCTATCCGAAATGGCGGCGCTGCACCCTTCAAGGTTTTTGAAAATGACTGATATAAAACTCTCCGATGCACTCGCCCGCGTAAGGCCCTCTCCCACGATGGCCGTGACCCGCAAGGCGAGCGAACTTAAACGCGCTGGTAAAAACATTATCGGCCTTGGCGCCGGGGAACCTGATTTTGATACGCCCGACCATGTCAAAGAAGCTGCAATTGAAGCGATCAAAGACAATAAAACAAAATATACGACGGTTGATGGTATCCCGGAATTGAAAGACGCCATTTGCGCAAAATTCAAGCGCGATAACGGGCTGGATTATTCGCCCTCGCAAATATCCGTCAGTACAGGGGGTAAATACATTCTCTTTGCCGCTTTAATGGCAACGCTCAATCCGGGCGATGAAGTTATCATCCCGGCCCCCTATTGGGTTTCCTATCCTGATATGGTGCGTCTTGCAGGGGCAACGCCGGTCATTGTACCGACCCGGCCAGAGGATGGCTATCGCATGAGTGCAAAGGCCCTTGAAGGGGCCATTACCGACAAGACGCGCTGGTTCATTTTTAACTCGCCATCAAATCCAACCGGGGCGGCCTATGACCCGGCTGCGGTTAAGGCCCTAACTGATGTGTTGGTCAACCATCCGCAAATTATGGTGATGAGCGATGATATTTATGAGCATATTATCTATGACGGCTTTGAGGTTACAACACCTGCCCAGATTGAGCCTGCGCTTTATAACCGTACACTGACAGTCAATGGCGCTTCAAAAGCCTATGCCATGACCGGCTGGCGGATTGGCTATGCAGGCGGGCCGGAGCCGTTAATCAAGGCAATGGCGAAAATTATTTCCCAAACCACATCCAATCCCTGTTCAATCAGTCAATGGGCGGTTGTTGCTGCGCTCAATGGCAATCATGATTTTCTGGTTGAGCGCAATGTCGCGTTTAAGCGTCGCCGGGATATGGTCGTCTCCATGCTGAATAAAATTGACGGCATTGAATGCCCGGTGCCCGAAGGGGCGTTCTATGTTTACCCATCTTGCGCGGGCATTATTGGCAGAACCAGTGCGGGGGGCCGTTTGATTAATAATGATGAGGATTTTGCGACCGCCCTACTCGAAGAAGCAGGGGTTGCGGTTGTTTTCGGAACCGCCTTTGGATCGGGACCCGCGTTCAGAATATCCTACGCAACCAGTGATGATCTGTTGGAGGATGCTTGTCAGCGCATTCACAAATTTTGCGACGCGATGAAATAGGCAAACCGGACTGCCCAAACTGGGATAAGGATTTTGTATCGATTTAATCGATAGTATTATTTATTATTATCTATTTGCTCGATAAACGACTATCCCTATATAGAGGGTGCAACCAACGCCGCTAGTGATGCACTTGG
>CAYQXV010000012.1:16432-24087 GCA_964421675.1 uncultured Caulobacterales bacterium | reverse complement strand
TAAACGACTATCCCTATATAGAGGGTGCAACCAACGCCGCTAGTGATGCACTTGGTGATGCACTTGGCGATGCCCCATAATTTAGGAGAGTTACAATGACATCGATCAATATTGGTCTTGATGACAATGCCCGCACAGCCGTGAGTGAGGGACTAAAAAAACTACTTGCCGATACGATGGCCGTTTATACGAAAACCCATGGCTTTCATTGGAATGTCACGGGTCCGCATTTTCAACAGCTCCACACCCTGTTTGAGGATCAATATCGCGAAACCTGGAATGCCCTTGATGAGATTGCAGAACGCGTTCGCGCTCTTGGCGCGTTTGCCCCGAGCAATAGCGCGCAAATGGCTGATCTGACGACGATTGCGGCCAGTGAGATGACCCCGCCAGATGCGCAGTCCATGGTGGAAACTTTGCTACGCGACAATGAAGCGTTGATCGTGCGCGCACGCGATGCGCTATCTCTAGCTGAAGAAGCGGGCGATGCGGCATCTGCCGATCTCATTACCGTGCGCATCCAGGCTCATGAAAAAGCGGCATGGATGCTCCGCGCGACACTTGGTTAAAAGTGCCGATGGCGGTTGAAGGCGGGCTGATTAAAACGGGAAAATAATATCGTAAATCTGCTGGCCATAACGGGGCTGTTGGACATCTGTGATTTGTCCGCGGCCCCCATAAGAGATGCGTGCTTCAGCAATTTGTGTATGATTGATGGTATTGGTGTTTGCAATATCTTCAGGACGCACAACGCCGGTAACAGTTAGTTCGCGCACCTCATAATTAACCCGCACTTCCTGACGCCCGGCAATCACCAAATTTCCGTTCGGCAAAACATCGGTTACAATCGCCGCAACAGACAGGCGCACTTCTTCCTGACGGTCGACACTGCCCTCCCCGCGCGATGTTGAATCCGAAGACAGATCCACCAATTGCGACGCATTCGCGCCCGCTGGCAACGCATCAACAAGGCGCTGCTCTAATCCGCCAAATGCGGGCAGGTTCGCCTGCTCCCCATTAGAGCGGGTGCGCTCTGTCGAATTATCAAGACGGGCGCGATCATCAATATTAATTAGAACCGTGACAATGTCGCCGCGGGTCGTAGCACGCTGATCTTTGAAAAAAGATTTATCGCCCGCACGCCACATCGAATTGTGCACATTCGGGGTTTCAATTGTGGCTGGCATGGGCAGGGAAATAGGCTCGCGCCCGTGCAGGTCTGCCGGGTTGCCCGTTGGGCTTAAAGCGGGTGCCTGGCCAATATTTTTGACCCGGTCCACGGTCGAGCACGCGGCGTTCGCGAATGCCAAAATGAGCACCAAAAACAGGGCTGAACGATTGAAACGATGCGTCATAATGTTGATCCTCTTGGCGGCGTTAGCGTGTGCGCCGACGTGTAGTATTATTATCGTCCTGAATGGGCCCAATGACCGCGACTTCGCCGCGCCCTTGAATGAGCGCGCGCAATTTGCGCTGCGTTACCGGATTGCGCACCCGAATAACATCACCAGCGCCGCCGCTTTCTTCTGCAATCGCGCGGTGACTTATGGTCAGCCCGCCTTGTTTATAGGCCATGGTGATCAGCGATCCGCGCTCAACAAGCACAGGCTTTAGCGTGTCACGCGCGCGTATCGGCACACCGGCACCAAGCGGGCGGCGCGCAATTTTCCCAACCATATCCTCAATATCAATAAGCGTGCCCGCAGGAAGGCTCTCACTCGTTGTCACCCAATCAATATTGTCTTCACGCAAGGGTTCATTTCGAGCAATACTGTGCAGCAGCACGGGAATTGTCTGGCGCACGCGCGCACTGCCCGTAATCACAATTTTCTGCGCTGATCCGGGTGCGGACATACGCACAAGGAACCGGCCACTGGCAGGCGTATAGGCAATAGACTGTATCGCGTCCTGGCCAGCGGCAATAATTTCGCCCGGCAAAACGGTTTCCGGATGCGCAAAACTGATTTCACTGTCTTGCGGTGCCCCTTTTTCCAAAAGCGCCTCTTTAAGGATCGGCGCAAATTCAGAAACGCGAATATCCCCAAACTGACCGGCCATCACACCGCGCGGCAACACGATGGCAATCGCAAGCCAAAATAATAGGATCGCAAGAACCATTAAGGGCTGCGCCAAGCGCGCCATGGATTGCACCGTTGAGTGCTCATTCATCCGGGATCTATGCATGGAAAACCTACTCATCAAAAAGATTACCGCGTCAGATTAGCGTTGGTGGAAAGGATCTCATCGGAAGTTTCAATCACCCGCGCATTCATTTCATAAGCGCGCTGTGCTGCAATCAATGCGGTTATCTCCTGAACCGGATCAACATTTGACGTTTCCACAAACCCTTGGAGCACCGTGCCAAACCCCTCTTCGCCGGGATTGCCGAGCACTGCCTCGCCTGAGGCAGCGGTCTCAAGCAATAGGTTTCCGCCAATCGCTTCAAGGCCGGACTCATTGAAGAATGTCGCAAGCTGCAACTGGCCGAGTTCTTGAAGATCGGTTTGTCCCGCAATACGCGCCTGAACCAGACCATCGTCGGAAATGGCAACATCGACTGCATTGTCAGGAATTGTAATGCCTGGCAGCACTTCATACCCATCTTCAGTGACCAGCTGGCCTTGCGCAGAAATTGCAAAATTGCCCGCGCGCGTAAACGCTTCGCGTCCATCGGGTAGATCAATTTGAAAAAGCCCTCTGCCGGAAATTGCCAAATCAAAATCATTTCCGGTTTGCGTAACATTACCCTGCTCAACAATGCGGTAGACCGATCCCGTTTTTACACCGGTACCAATCTGTATGCCATTTGGCACAACATTGCCCGACACGGACGATAATGCGCCGGGGCGCTCTAAGGTTTGATAAAGCAGATCCTGAAATTCAGCTCGCTGACGTTTAAAGCCAACAGTATTCAGATTGGCGATATTATTGGAAATGACCTCAACATTACGCTGTTGTGCGAGCATCCCTGTCGCTGCGATATTAAGTGATTTCATAATCTTCTAACTTTCAAAAACGGTCGGCTTAAACTTGTGTTTCCGTAAAACGGCGGATTGCGTCGCGGGATAGATCATTTGCGGTTTCAATCAGTTCCGCGGCTTGGGTGTAAGCGCGCGATATTGAGATCAAATCTGTGATCCCGCGCAGCGCATTGACGTTTGATCCTTCAACAAACCCTTGCTCAATCGCGGGGGTTGCAGCGGCATTTGGTAATTCGGCGCTGGAAAAGCGATTATTGCCAACGCGCTGCAGGCTTTGCGGCGCGTCAAATTCAAACACACCAATGCGGCCAATAATGGCGCCATCTTGTTGCACGGTGCCGTCTTTGCTGACCTGAACTGGGCCCAGTTGAATATCAATCAAGATCGGCGCGCTGCCCTCATCAAGAACGGGCAATCCATCACGGGTGATGAGTTCACCAAAATTGCTAATGCCGAAATGACCATCGCGCGTATATTGGGGACCGTCTGGCGTCTCAACGCCAAAAAAGCCATCGCCCTGAATGGCGAAATCTAATGCGCCATGGGTTTGCACCAACGCCCCTTGTGAAAAGTCGGTGACGCTATCGCTATCTTGCACGAGGGACACCGATTGTGCCGGGTTCGGATTAGCTGATTGCCCCGCGGAGGCGACCAAATATTCTGCAAAACGGGTCTGCTCGCTGCGAAAACCAGTTGTGTTTTGGTTCGCAAGATTGTTCGCCGTCACATCGAGTGCACGGGACAATACAATCTGGCGGGACAGTCCAATCGGGATAGCGTTTTCCATTTTACCCTTAGCATTTGGATTTTACGCGCATTTCTATGCGCACCTGCGAAGAGATAGCGCAAGCTCCGTGCCAGACTATTTATTGTTTAATTTCAAACCCTTAGATGAGCCCCATCATGTGGGCAGGCAATTTTTGCCCGGCAAAACTCTCCGGGGAAACCAAGTTTTAACCCTGTTTGGCTCTAATCACCCCCAAGGCAGCACCCCGTTTTGGGCACGCATTGTGTTTTGGGGCAAATCGGCCAGGTAGGTATGAATAATCGCACACCCAGCAGTCAGTCGGCCAGCGGCGGTAAAAAACCATTCGCTGAGTATCAGGCATGGCGCGGACTCCGGCAACGGATCTATCTGCCCGGAAAATACATTATTGTGTTTGGCCTGCTGCCCTTACTGATCCTTGCCAGTGTGGTCTTTATCTATTTTTGGCAATCCACGCGCTACGAACCGTCGGTTGAAATTGAGCACCGCGCCAATGCGAGCGGCGTGGTTACAGCCTATTATCCATTACCGGAATTGATTGTTGATCTTGCGCCCGATCGGCGCGGCCGGGTGACATTTTTAAAAGTCTCTCCTGCCATTGCGGTTGTGCGCGGCGATAGCGAAGCCGCACTGCGCAAAATTGATGCAGCAAAACCGATCATCACAGAACGGGTGACTTTGTTTTTACGAGCGCTACGTCCTGCTGATTTTCAAGGCACAAACCAGCTCAACCGCATCAAGCATGAGCTAACCCGCCGGATTAATCTGGGTGCGGGGGATATTGTTGCCCAAGATGTTGTCCTCGAACAGCTGGTGATCCAATGAGCCAGTCCCAAAACCCCGCCGAAAATGCAGACCCATCGCTTTATGTAGACCCGATGACCGGCGAAACAGAAGAGCTGATCGATTGGTCGCAAGACGCCAATGAAGGCGATGACGGCGTGAATGATCTCCTCGGATTTGATTTTGAATCCATGGAAACCGAAGACCGAACTGGCTTGCGCGCTTTAATTGGGTCGGGCCTGGTTGCCCACCGCCGCCTGCCCGCGCTTGAAGTCATTTTTGAGCGCGCCTCGCGGTTAATGACAACGACCCTGCGCCAACATGCGGGCGATGCGATTGATGCATCGTTGGAAAGTGTTTCCTCTGCCCGGTTTGGCGAATTCCATGAAGAACAATCCTATCGCGCGGTTTTTGCGCCGATCAATAATGAGGGCTTAGATGGGTTCTGCCTGATGACGGTCGATACCCATTTTATCTTTGCGATTGTCGATTATCTTTTAGGCGGGCGGCGCACCGTTGCCTCCCTTGATGGCATTGACCACTCGTTTACATCAATCGAGTTGGCATTGGTCCGGCGCATGTTGAGTTCCCTGTGCGATGATTTTTCAAAAGCCTTCGAAAATCTGTTGCACAAACCTTTTTCATTAGAAAAGGTCGAAACCAATCCGCGATTTTCCGCGATTACCAGCGACAATGCGGGCTGTGTGATTGCCAAATATAAAGTCGACCTTGGCGAGACAACCGGCAGCTTGCGCATGCTTATTCCGTATGCGGCCTTGGAGCCTGTACAGGCGCGATTGCAAAATGAATATATTCAAGAAAATTCTGACAATCGCAAACGCTGGCGGCGCGCCCTTGTTAATGAAATTGCGACTAGCCAATTTACGCTGACCGCCGTGCTCGCCCAAAAGCAAGCCACATTGGGGGACATTGCCGCATTAAAACTTGGCGATACGATTGGCCTTGATGTGTCCTTGGGGCAAGATGTCAGTTTGATGATTGGCAACCGAAAAATTGCATCCGGCCCGCTCGGGCGTTCGGGCAAGTCGCTTGCTATATCCCTTGAAGGCGATGTGCACACCGACAGCTTCCACAAAGATGGGGAGAGCCAATCATGATATCCATCAGTTTCGCCGTAGAAATTATATTGGTCATGCTGCTTCTTGTCGCTTGCGGCTATGCGATCATTCTTTCCAAACGCCTACAGCGTGTGCGCGAAAGTCAGGAATCGCTGGCAGCAACGATCCGCGATTTTGACAAAGCCGCCGGACAGGCCCGCGAAAACCTATCCACCATGCATGCCAGCCAAAGCGATGCGGAACGCAATCTCCATCGCCTTGTTACCCAGGCCACTGTCCTCGTTAATGAGCTTTCTGTGATGGTCAATGCTGGCGATAATATTGCCGGGCGCATTGAAGGGGCCATTGATGAAGTGCGCAATGTATCAAAACCTGCGCACCACCAAGACCGCCAGCATTGATGGATGTAACCACACAATGACAAACCGCAGCTACTTTTCAATTACCCAAATTTTGATCTTTCTTGCCATTTGCACTCTTAGCCTAGCTTTTTTAAAAGCAACAAATGTCTGGGTAGGAATTAATAATGCAGGCGCCAGCACGGGGCCTTCTTTTGTTGGCACGCCCATTTTGGCCGAACGCCAAGCAACTGAAGCGTCCGATGAAACTGCGCCTACCCCCACCAATGCGAGTGCTCCCGGCCCGTCCGAACCATTTGCAGACATCGCGCAGCACCGCACAACCGAACCGCTGATTTTGCAACGGCTCGCAGAGCGCAATCAAACCCTTGATGAGCGTGAGGCCGCCCTTGAAATTCGCGAGCATCTTATTGAGGCAGCAGAAATCAGACTTGAAGAACGCCTTGATGTTTTACGTCAAGAGCAAACCCGCCTTACCGACCTGCAAGCAATTGAAGAAGCCCGGCAAACGGAAGACCTTGCCAGTCTCGTCACGGCCTATGAACGTATGAAGGCACGCGATGCGGCGCAAATCTTTGATGCATTGGATGACGACCTTATGGTGTCCGTTGCAACGCGTATGCGCACACAAGCACTTGCCGGTGTTCTTGCTGAAATGACCCCTGCGCGCGCGCGGATTTTAACCAAATTACTCGCAACCCCCGCCTCTTCTCAAAATACTCCAGAAGATGAGACCACCAGAACAAGAGACGGATCGTAATGATCAATAAAATTGCACACCAACGGCAATTGCAACTCCTGTGGTATATTGGTGCGGCCTCAGCTTTGTGCGCTATTTTGACATCGCTCCATGCGGCGCCGCTCAGTGCGCAAACTGATCCTATCGAGAACACTATTGAAGACAGTGTACCGACCCTTGCGCCTGAGACCGCCAGTTCAGAAGAAATTTTAAAGCCGTTTTCCGCGCCGCGCGTAAAGCCATCGCTTAGCCCGGATGCGCCCATTGACCAGAGCACGCAAACGCCTGCCCGCACACCGGTTGAGAGCGTGCCCGCCTCCCCGGAAGTGCAATTTAATGCGCCCACCAATCGTTTTCCGGACTTTGCGGCAATCAGAAACAACACGCCAGTTGCTGATTTTTTTGATCAGGAAAGCACCTATTTAACTGCCCTGCAAACTGATAAAGATCATCACCATCAACATCGCTCGGCCCTTGCCTTTTTATATATGGCCTATGACTATCATGCCGAAGCAAGTGTGCATCTGAATATTCTGCTGGGTGATTTACCGCGCGACCGCCTTGATCAATCCGGGATTTTTTCTGCTAGCGCGCTCAATGCGTTTTATCTGAGGCGCTATGACGATATTATGCGCAGCAAAAACCTCGAACAAATTCCCGTTGCGCTTCCCCTAAAGGCGATGGCGTTGAGCCGGGAAGGTCATCACCAAAAAGCCTGGCCCTATTTTCTCCAGCTTGAAGGCGAGCAATCTTTGCCGAGCGATTTGCAAGGGGCCTATTGGCTAGCGCGCACGCAAACAGCGATTGAACTTGGCGAGATAAAAGCGGCGCAACGCGCAATTGGAAACCTCAACGGCTTAACGCTGAACGCTCATGATAAAAATCACCGCCAATATCTTCTGGGAAAATTGTCGGGCAATAATGTCGTCGCCAATACCAATACCAATG
>CAYQXV010000012.1:11681-16332 GCA_964421675.1 uncultured Caulobacterales bacterium | reverse complement strand
GCCAATACCAATACCAATGATGCGTCAGCACCAACAAATGCGCGAAGCGACAAATGGGCCGCGCTGTCGGCTCTGGACGATATCAGTGATCAACTTGCGAGCGGCGCGATAACGACGCAGATGGCCGCGGAAAAACTTGATGGGCTCCAATATGCCGATGATGGACGCGCCTTCATGCGCCGTTGGCAGGAAATGAAAGTCGATATTTCGCACGCACAACAAGACTATCCCGCAGCGTTTGCAACCGGGCGAGACCTATTGGCATTTTTTGAAGACAGTGACAGCGCAATCCGCGTGCAGCAAAATTTACGCGAAATGTTGGCGACCCTCTTTGACGATGACGACGCCCTGCCCCTGCTTGAGGCAACGCAAATTGTTTATGAAAATATCGACCTCCTGGAGCCCGGCGCAAAGGGCGATGCGCAAATCCGCACCCTTGTTGACCGTCTGGTTGCGCTCGATTTACTCGATGAAGCGGCCGAACTGCTTGAGCACCAAGTGTTTCAACGCCTGCGCGGCAATGAGCGCGCGCGTGTCGCCGCATCACTGGCATCGATTTATATTGATAACCACAAACCCGATGATGCCCTGCGCGTCATCGCACAAACCCGCATAACCGGGCTTGATGATATCGTTCGCAATCAGCGCCGCGAAATTGAAGCAACAGCGTTATGGAAGACGGGGCGTCATGACAAAGCGCTGGCCCGCCTGTCGATTGGCGATGAAGTCGCGCTGCCCACCTCAACTCAATATTTACGCGGCCAGATTGACCTCGATATGGGAAATTTTTTGCAAGCGGGAGAAATTTTAGGCGCGCTCGCAGAGCAACGCTTAACGTTGCTCGCCAAAACACCGGAAGCGCAAAATGCATCGCTTTCGCGCGATGATGAATTGCTAATATTGCAAGCAGCCGCTGCCCACGCCCGCGCAAACAATCTTAGTGCAATCGGTGTGATTTTTTCATTGATGCAAGAGCATGACAACGCACATCCCGTGACCAGTCTTCTGGCAACCCTTGTGCGTGATGGCAACCCAGCGGCGTTTTTAACCGCTTACCGTCATTGGCTCGATAGCAACGTTTAAACGTTCAACTTTGCTCATCAACAACAAGTCCTGGCTCATTGCCTGCGCCAACAGATTGCAAAAGCGCTGCAAATTGTGCCGGTGGCCATTCGCTGACAACCTCTCCAGAGTCAATATCAATCGCCCGGTAGGTAAAGGGATTACTGCCTTGGCCTGCGGAAATCTCTAATCTGGTATTGGCACCAATCGCGCGTTGAACAATCTCAGCGCTTTCACGAAATTGCTCGGCGCGCTGCGCGCTTGCGGCTTCTGCGCTTTGAACCTGTTGCGCGGTCGCGGCGCGGCGGGCTTGTTCCAAGCCTTGTCGGCGTTGGTTCGCGGCCGCTTCAACATTAGGCGCTGGACGCACCGTCGGTTGCGACTGTTGATTGCTAGTCAATCCTTGTACAGATAAATCAGTCATTTTAAAACCTCCCCGAAAATTGCTCCCTACCCTGGCTAGCAAGGTAGGGAGCGGTGCTCATGGGAATTAAGCGAACAGAGCCAAGATTGAGTTTGGCGCTGCGTTCGCGATAGAAAGCGTTTGAATGGCGAGCTGTTGTTGCACTTGCAATGCCTGTAGGCGTGAACTTTCACGGGCAAGGTCTGCATCAACTAGATTACCAATAGACACTTCTAACGCATCAGAAACGCGGTTCAGCAGATTTTCCTGCAGGTCGAGCGCTTGTGAGCCATTGCCAAGACGCGCTGACGCATTGCTAACATTTGTGATTGAAGCTTCAATCGCTGCGATTTGTGCAGTAGCATCTGCCGCGTTCGAGAGAGGTACACCTGCACTAGAGATGGTCACATTTGCACCGCCAATAGACAGATCTTGAGCGGCCACTGAAATTGTGGTCGTTCCATCCGTACTGGCAACCAGGCTAACATTGCTGGCACCGCTGGCGAGCAAATTGCGGCCACCAAGTTCTGCGCTGTCTACGGTTCTGGTAATCTGGTCGCGCAGCGCAACGAAGCGCTCATTTAAAATTTCGCGTGTCTCCGTAGGAATGGAATCATCGGCGGCCTGTACGGCAACGGCACGCAGTTCAACCAGAATGTCGCTAATAGAATCACTGGCCGCAAGCGCCACATCAACTGTTGATTGGCCAATGCGCAATCCCTGCTGAATGGACTCAACCGAACCAAGCTCTGCACGCTGTTGTTGGGCAAGGGCAAAAACTGCCGGATTGTCCGCAGCACTGGAAACTTCCAGACCGGTTGAAACACGGCGCTGCGTTTCTGCAAGCTGATCGTTAATGGAGGTAAGATTTTGTAGCGCAACGAGGGCGCCTGGGTTTGTGTTGATGCTAGATGTCATCGATCGATCCTTTCTGGACGTATAAAATGTTATGAGCCCGGATTTTCCGGGCTGACTACCCTGCGCATGAGGAGCACCTGATAGGCCTTTCCAACGCAAGAATGCGGCCAATAAACGGGTTGGTAAGAAAGATTAACAAGGCGTGCTCAAGCGCAGGGATTTCCTAAGGCGCGTTAATAACCTTAACGATTTGGTGCTCGGCAAATTTTGCAGCTTAGGTAAATTTTACCCGGCAAAAATGTCCCGGCTCGGCAGAATTTGCCGGGCAAAAACAACCATAAGGTTTTGTTAACCTTCTCTTTACACCGCGCACGCTAAGCTCAATTCGAAAGTTAATGACGAAATAGAAAGACTCTGTTTTTGATCAAAGCAGGCCGGGTCAGGCATGAATTTTGCGCTTTCCTCCCCAAAAAAGACGATCGTGAAACATCGTTCGGGGCGGCACAAACGGGGTGAAGAACGTGAATTTGCGGGACCATATGAGTTTACAGACCACCTCAATCACCAGAAAATTAGCGTATTTTAGGGATTTTGTGCGATTTTGGGTTGGATTTTTTCCAAAGATGAACATTTCGCAATATTCCGCTGTTGATCTACAAGGCGAAAAGGGTGAGGCTCCCCAAATGGATAAAGTAACATTGGATGGGTCAATGCCTATTGAGGCGACGCATAGAGGCCAAATTGGGACTGGGTCTCAATTCACGAGTGCCCAATTCACTGGTGGAAGGCAATCTTTATTGGCGCGCCTGCGCGCTGGCGCCATTTCCAAGCTTGTTATGGTGTTGTGCGCCTTTTCGCTGATCAGCGCGCCTGCCCACGCGAAAAACACCAAATATGCCGCCTTTATCATCCATGCGGATTCCGGCGATATCCTGTTTGATCGCTACTCTACCCAACATCGCTATCCGGCATCTTTGACCAAAATGATGACGCTCTATCTCCTATTTGAAGAGATTGAAGCGGGACGATTGACGTTGAAATCACGGCTGCGCGTTTCCAAAACCGCCGCGGGCCAGCCGCCCTCAAAATTGGGCGTCGCAAAGGGCTCAACCATTGATGTGGAAACCGCCATTAAATCATTGATCGTTAAATCGGCTAATGACGTTGCGGTTGTGGTTGCCGAGAAAATTGGCAAAACCGAATGGCAATTTGCCAAACGCATGACCCAGCGCGCTCGCCAACTTGGCATGACAAAAACCAGCTTTCGCAATGCTTCAGGTCTGCCAAATTCACGCCAGCTGACAACCGCACGCGACATGGCCGAACTTTCGCGCCGCCTGTTTCAGGATTTCCCGCAATATCGCCATTATTTCAGTACGAAAAGTTTCGTCTATAAAGGCCGGACCTATACAACCCATAACTCACTAGTGAAAAACTATCAGGGTGCCGATGGTATCAAAACCGGATATACACGCCGGTCCGGGTTTAATCTGTCCACCTCCGCAACGCGCGACGGGAACCATCTGATTGGGATCGTTTTGGGCGGGCGCTCTTCATACACACGCGACAAGCATATGCGCGAAATTCTCGACACAGCATTTGCGCGGATGAAAAGCAAACCCAATCTGATTACCGCCCTGCACCGCAGCACGCCTACCCCAAGAATTAAGCCCTCCCCTTACGGGACCGCGCCAACCCTTGCGGGCAATACAGAGTTGCAAGCCACATTGTCAGGGGCTGCCGCGCAATTGTCCGATCAATCTTTTTCAAGCGACCCGCTCGGCTCGTTAATCGCGTCAAACGGTACCGTCGCTCAAAATGGGCACCAAACCGGGCAGCCGCAAGTTCATACAATAGCACCGCGCAAACATGACCAAGTGGCGACCCTGATTAGCCGCGAGGATAATTCATACAGCGCAGGAGAAGGCGACATTGATAATATTGCCGCACTAACCGCATCGATCACTGATGCTGTCACAACCAACTCGCAACACCTTGGCACGCAACAGTGGGCCGTTCAGATTGGCGCTTATTCGACATCGCAATATGCAGAAAAACAACTCGCTATTGCCTCCAACCGTGCCGGTCTTACCGAACGCAGCCGGCGGGTCATTCCCCTATCGGTAAACGCAAAACCAACCCTATACCGGGCGCGGTTTTTCTATGAGGCAAAGCAAGATGCACAGGCAGGGTGCAAAGCACTGCGCGCGCAAGGCTTTGGCTGTTTTGTGACCAACACAGCCAGTAGCTAATAAGATCCGCCGCAAACCAACACAATAATCACTGTAAAATCACACCCCAGAACTTTGATCTTGGTGCCCAATCAGG
>CAYQXV010000012.1:7178-11581 GCA_964421675.1 uncultured Caulobacterales bacterium | reverse complement strand
AGACACGATGCCAAACCGATATTTAATGACGGAGTCCCTTCATGGCCGGTGAACAATTGTTCCCTGTGAGTGATCACGCAAAACGCAATACCCTGATTGACGCGCGCAAAGCCAACGCCATGCGCGAACATGCGGACCAGGACCCCAAAGCATTCTGGAAAAATATTGGCAAGCGCATTGATTGGATATCGCCATTCACCAAAGTGCGCGATGTTTCTTATAAGCTCGACAATTTCCGGATAAAATGGTTCGAAGATGGTAGCCTGAATGCCAGCGTAAACTGTCTTGATCGACACCTCAAAAGCCATGGCGATGAAACCGCCATACTTTGGGAGGGCGACGAGCCGACCGACCATCTGGAGATCAGCTACCGCGAAGCTCATGAGCAAACCTGCAGGATGGCCAATATCCTCAAAGCGCGCGGCATCTCCAAAGGCGACCGGGTCATCATCTATATGCCGATGATCCCGGAAGCTGCTTTTGCCATGCTTGCCTGCGCGCGAATTGGCGCGGTGCATTCTGTGGTCTTTGGCGGGTTTTCTCCCGATGCCTTAAAAAGCCGGATTGAAGATTGCGGCGCGGTTGCAGTGATCACTGCCGATGAAGCGGTTCGCGGCGGCAAAACCGTGCCCCTTAAAGCCAATGTCGATAAGGCTATTGCTGGGTTGGACATCGTCCGCCTTGTCTTAATGGTAGAGCGCACCAAAGCGACCACCATCATTCATCCGGGCCGCGATCTTATCTGGCAAGAAGCACGCGAAGATGTCAGCCCCGAGTGCCCGCCTGAGACAATGAACGCCGAAGATCCCTTATTTATTCTGTACACCTCAGGGTCCACCGGCAAACCCAAAGGGGTATTACATACAACTGGCGGCTATATGGTGTATGCGGCTTATTCCCATGAGGCGGTATTTGATTACCGGCCCGGTGAAATTTACTGGTGCACCGCCGATGTTGGATGGATTACCGGCCATAGCTATATTGTCTATGGCCCGCTCGCCAATGGCGCAACATCGCTCATGTTTGAAGGCATCCCGACCTATCCAGATTATGGACGGTTCTGGCAGATCATTGAAAAACATAAGGTGAATATTTTTTACACCGCGCCAACCGCGATCCGCGCGCTAATGCGCGAGAGCGATAATTTCGTCAAAAAAACTGATAGATCCTCGCTGCGTTTGCTGGGCACCGTCGGCGAGCCGATCAACCCGGAAGCATGGTTGTGGTATCACCGGGTTGTTGGCAATAGTCAGTGCCCGATTGTCGATACGTGGTGGCAAACAGAAACGGGCGGCATTTTGATTTCGCCGATGCCGGGCAATACCGATCTGAAACCCGGCTCAGCAACCTTGCCCTTGCCCGGTATTGAGCCAGCACTCGTCGATATGGAAGGCAAGATTATCGAAGGGGCCGCGAGCGGTAATCTCGTTTTAACAAGCAGTTGGCCGGGCCAGATGCGGACCGTTTATGGCGACCATCAACGCTTTCTCGACACCTATTTCACGACCTATCCGGGAATGTATTTTACCGGAGACGGTGCGCGCCGCGATGAAGATGGCTATTACTGGATCACGGGCCGCGTTGATGACGTGCTGAATGTATCGGGCCATCGTCTTGGTACGGCAGAAATTGAAAGCGCGCTTGTTGCCCATGAAAGCGTTGCCGAAGCCGCTGTCGTTGGTTATCCGCACGATATTAAAGGACAGGGCATTTATGCCTATGTGACATTAATGGAAGGCGTGGCGGAGACGGCGCAATTGAGCGATGACCTCAAGAAATTCGTTGCTAAGGAAATCAGCCCGATTGCAAAGCCCGACCTGATTCAATTTACACCGTCTTTGCCAAAAACCCGGTCAGGAAAAATTATGCGCCGCATCTTGCGCAAAATTGCCGAAGATGATTTCGGCGCACTTGGCGATATCTCAACACTTGCCGACCCCGGCGTGGTCGACAAATTAATCGATGAACGCATGAATAAGGGCTAAATCGCCGTCATCTCTTTAACGGCGTTTGCGGCATCAAATTTCTGCAAGCGCTCGAACACTGGCCCGATAAGGTTTGCGGGCGGAGCCACCTTTCCGGTTATCCACTCATAGAGTTCTTTGTCGGGAAAGGCGATCAGCGCTTCAAATTCATCAAGCTCGGCCACGCTCAATTCATCCAAGTGACGCACGGCAAAGCCGCCAATCACAATATCGGCCTCCTTGATTCCCCGGTGCATGGCACGATAAACAAGACGCTTGCGGCGATTTTCTAATGTCTCTGTCATGGCGCTATCCTATCAAGACCGGGCCACGCTGCAAATCCCCTCTAGGTGTGACAAACCAGCGTCTGCCTTGGTAGAAGATTTTCATGCGCCCATCGATTCTAAACACCCTATTTGCTGATATCACCACGCTGAAAGGCGTGGGGCCGAAGGTTGCGGCTCTGATCACCAAGGTGAGCGGGGCGCGGCTGGTCGATCTGATCATGACCCTGCCGAGCGGCTTGATTGACCGCTCCCATCGGCCAACAGTTGCCCAGGCCCGGCCCGGTGCCCTCGTCACCATGCAGCTAGAGGTCACCTCCCATAATCCGCCCTCTAATAAAAAACAGCCTTACCGCGTCATTTGCTCAGATGAGACCGGGTTTGTGGAACTGATTTTCTTTCGCCCGCGCGCCGATTATCTCTCCCGCGCCCTGCCCATTGGCGAGCAGCGCATCATTAGCGGACGCCTTGATGAGTTTAATGGCGGGCTGCAAATGACCCATCCCGATCATATTGTTGATCCCAAATCCGCCGATGGCTTGCCTCTATTTGAGCCGGTCTATCCGCTCACCGCCGGTTTATCCGGCAATGTCATGCGCAAGGCGGTTCATGGCAGTGTTGCCCTGCTCCCGGACTTGCCCGAATGGCAAGATAGCGCGTGGATTGAACAACAAAAATGGCCAAGCTTTAACGACGCCCTCCAACAGGTGCACCATCCGGGCGATGACAGCGCGCTCAACCCGCACACGATTTCGAGGGAGCGTGTTGCCTATGATGAAATGCTCGCAAACCAGTTAGCACTAACATTGCTGCGCCGTGACCGAAAAAAACTCCATGGCGAAGCGATGAAAGGCGATGGCACGCTGCGCGCCAAAGCACTGAAAGCCCTGCCCTTCGCCCTTACCAATGCACAAAAATCTGCGCTCAAAGAAATCTTTGCCGATATGGCCCATGACGAACGCATGGTGCGCCTGTTACAGGGCGATGTGGGATCGGGCAAAACGGTCGTTGCCCTCCTGGCCATGCTCAATGCCGCCGAGTGCGGGCATCAAAGCGTATTAATGGCGCCAACAGAAATATTGGCGCGCCAGCATTTGGAAAGTCTGGGGCCGCTTTGCGCCGATCTTGGGGTGACAATCGATATTTTAACCGGGCGCGATAAAGGCGTGGCGCGCCGCGAAAAACTCGAACGGCTTGCAAATGGGGACTGCCAAATTTTGCTCGGCACCCATGCGGTTTTTCAAGAAACGGTCGCCTTTGATAAGTTAGGTTTGGTGATTGTCGATGAACAACACCGGTTTGGCGTGCACCAGCGCATGGCGCTTACTCAAAAAGGGATGTATCCGGACCTTTTAGTGATGACCGCAACCCCGATCCCGCGCACCCTCGCGCTGACGGCCTATGGCGATATGGATGTCAGTATTATTGCAGAAAAACCGCCCGGCCGAAAACCTGTTACCACCAGAGCCATGCCCATGGAGCGTCTCGATGATGTGGTTGATGCGGTGCTGCGCGCGAGCGAACGCGGCGAACAGGTCTATTGGGTATGCCCGCTCGTCGAAGAATCCGACATGGTGCCCCTTACCGCCGCGCAAGATCGCTTCGTGGCCCTGCAAGCGCGGTTAGGTGCGCGCGCAGGATTAGTTCACGGTAAAATGAAAGCGGCTGAAAAGGATGTGGTGATGCAAGACTTTCACGATGGCAAGCTGTCCGTACTCGTTGCAACCACCGTCATAGAGGTCGGCGTTAATGCGCCCAATGCTACGATTATGGTGATCGAACATGCAGAACGCTTTGGCCTTGCTCAGCTCCACCAATTACGCGGGCGCGTTGGGCGCGGCGACAAGGATGCAGCCTGCTTGTTGCTCTACAAAGCACCGCTCGGGGAAACGGCCACCGCACGGCTTTCAATCCTGCGTGAGAGCGAAGATGGCTTCCGCCTTGCCGAAGAAGATTTACGCCTGCGCGGAGCGGGAGATTTACTGGGCACCGCGCAATCGGGCCTGCCGGTGTTTCGCATGGCCGATTTAACCGAGCATGCAAGCTTTCTGAGCGTTGCGCGCGATGATGCCAATCTTATCCTCGAACAAGATCCAGACCTTGCCAGCCCGCGCGGAAAAGCCTTGCGGGTCTTGCTCTATTTATTTGGCCGCGA
>CAYQXV010000012.1:0-7078 GCA_964421675.1 uncultured Caulobacterales bacterium | reverse complement strand
ACAGGGACACATGCTCTGCCTCTACGATTTCTTAACACAGCACTGGCACAACTGATCTGTAGTAATCAGCTGAGCAGGCAAACCAGTAATGGACCAGCCATCATCATCAACGCCCCAGCCAAGGCACGTGAATCCGGGCGCCAAAAAGCCCGACGGTTGGGACCTCCTCGTCACAGCATGCCGGACATTGCTGTTATGCGGGATCGGGTTGACCACGGCGATGCTGCTTTTCTTCATCATGCCTTATGTGTTCGCTAATGGGCACGGCGCGCCGGTGATCCCGTTCTGGCCGGTTATCAATAAATATATTTTGTGGGTGCATGCGATTACCGCCCTGCCGCCCTTATTGATTGGTGTGCCCGGATTTTCAAAAATCGCGCGCAAGTGGAGCCTAAAATGGCACCGCTGGTTGGGCACAGTCTATTGCGTTTGTATCTGGATTAGCGCGACCTTGGGCATCATGCTGGCGATGGCCAATCAGAACGGTGCTCTTGCAATATTAGGATTTGGCTTACTGGGCATGAGTTGGTTTACCACCACCTGGTATGCTTATAAAACTGGCATTAGCCGGGACATTGTTTCCCATCGACGCTGGATGTATCGCAGCTACGCCCTGACCCTTGCGGTTGTCACCATCCGGCCAATGTTTTTAATGGAGCCGCAATTCGGTATGTCCAACCATCAATGGTATGTCATGGCCACCTGGATGTGTTGGGTGCCAAATTTGATTATCGCAGAATTTATCATCCGGATTACAAAACCAAATGGAAAACCGGATTTGAAAAAACCAACACTTCCCCTGACCGGCACGTCAACGCGCCCAGTTTAGCAGTTTAGTGAAGCTTAGTGGCCTAGGTGGAAAGATGTGAGCAAGCGCGCTGCGCGCCAAGGGTAGAATGTTTACCCGCCAATCGCGGTCAAAGCAGCGATGCGTTTTTCCATTGGCGGATGGGTCATAAAAACACCGGCAAAGGGCCGCGCATTTTCAATCATCATTTGTTGAACATCCGCAGGCACATCAATATCGGATTGCCCAGAGATTTTCTGCAAGGCCGAAATCATCGCATCAGGATTGCGGGTTAATTCCACCGCGCCCGCATCGGCAAGATATTCGCGCTTCCGCGATAAGGAAAACCGAATGACGAGCGCCAGAAAATACGCAATCGCAACCGCAACCACCGCAAACAAGATCAACATGCCGCCGCCCCGGCTATCGCCATTACGCGAGCGCGTATGACCACCAATTATGCGGCCCGTACGAAACATGCTGCGAAACAGTAACTCGCCAACAAATGAAAAAATCCCAACAAAAATAACCGAAACAATCAAAAGCCGAACATCGCGATTTTGAATATGGGTCAATTCATGGGCGATAACCGCTTCAAGCTCGTCGCGGTCAAGCCGGGCAATGATGCCGCGGGTCAGCGTGATGGTATAGTTGGACTCTTTAATGCCGCTGGCAAATGCGTTCAGCATCGGGCTGTCAATAATGTTCAGCTTTGGCATGGGGATGCCTTGGCTAATACATAGATTTTCCAGCATGTTATAAATTTCGGGCGCATCGGTACGTTCAAGTGGTTTTGATTTCGTACTGATGCGGATCATCAATCCGTGAAACGTCCAGGCAATGGCAAACCATATGGCGGCAGAAACAAACGCGACCGGCCAAACATCGGCCAGCACACTTACCGCCGCGCGCAAACCATCTTGAAGCGTATCATGCTGCCCCGTTAGGCCAACATAGCCGACGCTTAATGCATAAAGCAGCGACAATAAAAGCAGCGGGAAGCCGATCAATAGCAAGATCGACTTCAGATTATTGTTCCAGATATGCGTCTGAAGACCGAAGGCCCCCATAAGTCACGTCCCGTCCGATTACAGAAAATCTATAGGCCCGCAGGACTTTAGAATTTGATTTCTGGTGTCGCTTCTACAGCTGCGCGGCGAGCCTCTGGAATTTCAAAGAAATCGCGTTTCTCAAAATTACCCATAGGCGCAATGAAATTGCCGGGAATTTGTTGAATGATGGTATTGAATTCCTGGATCGCGCTGTTGAAGAAACGGCGCGCGGCGGCAATTTTGTTTTCAATATCGGAAAGCTCTCTTTGCAGCTCGAGGAAATTGGTATTGGCTTTCAAATCCGGATAATTCTCTGCGAGCGCAAATAAGCGTCCAAGACTTGCCCCAAGCAATCCTTCCGCCGCACCCTGCGCCGCCGGACCGCTGGCATCAACCGCTGAGTTACGAGCCTCAACCACCGCATTGAGCGTTTCTGTCTCGTGGGAGGCATAGCCTTTCACCGTTTCAACCAGATTAGGAATGAGATCGTGGCGCTGTTTTAGCTGCACATCGATATCCGCATACGCTTGGTCACAACGCTGATTGAGCGCAACGATGCGGTTATACACACCGATAATAAACAATACGATGAGGGCAATAACGCCCAGAAAAATCAGAAATTCCATGGGAGGGGCTCTTCTTTCGTTGGTATTTATATCTGCCTACACCGATTTTGCTCGTGACCGAAACCAAAAATCGACGAGATGGCGGGACAAATTTCTTTTTAAAACGCGGATTTACCGCTTAAAGCAGGCAGTAATACGGCCTCGCCCCTAATTGTTAGGGCCGGTTAGCTATGTGGACCAGCGCTTAGCGGATTAAGCGCGATGCGGTAAGATCATCAACCAATTTGGTTTCACGCCGATCACTGGCTTTGCGATCACGCCGTTCAGCAAGCTCTATCAAGCGCTCAAATTTGCGCATTTCGGTGAGCGCCTCAGACAAATCATCATTAAGCGCGGTTTCGCGTTCATCAAGCTGGCCGAGGGTGGCGGTCATATTGGCGCGCTTAATACGAACTTCTTCCATGAACCGCGCGAGATCTTCATGCGCTGCCGGATTATCACTTTGCTCCACGCGGCGCTGCTCGGTCAGCATTTTGTGGTCAAGCTGCACCAAGGCGGTCTCTGTGCTGGTGCGCGAAACACGAACAGCGGCAAGCGCTGCGCTGGTATCATCACATCGCCGGCGCGCCAGCCGTAATAATTTATCAGCACTGCTCCCCAACCCTTTGTGCACATTAGCGGCATACTGAGGGTTATGTTGTCGTGCGCTTTTCATAGTTCGCTCTTCCTTCAAAGGACGCTATGTCCCCGCTTATCTTTCAACCAGACCAAACTACCGATGGGGCTGTATTGGCCATCATTGGCCAATCATTGCCATTTGCGGTTCCACAGAATTTGCCCGCTTATCGGCCAGATCCGTTAAAATCTTGACGAGGGCCTGGTGGCTATCGGTCTGATCTGAGCGAGTATCGCGCGCTTGCGTTAAAAACTCTTCAAGACGAGCGCAAAAATCTATCGCAATATCAATATCGGGGTTGGTGCCCGGCTTATAAGCGCCAAGCGTGATCATATCTGCCATGCTCTCATGCAACGCGGCGTGCTGGCGGGCTTTGATATAGGCATCGCATTCGGACTCGCTCATCGTATCGGCAGCGGTCCGCGAGAGACTGCGTAAGATGTTAATGGCGGGAAAGCGTCCTCGATCTGCAATGGCGCGGTCCAGAACGATATGGCCATCCAATATTGCCCGCGCATGGTCGGCAATGGGCTCATCGTGATCGTCCCCTTCAACCAGCACCGTGAACAGTCCTGTTATGGCACCGCTCTTTCGTTCTGGATGTTCAGGGTCAATCATCAGGCCCGGCCCTGCGCGTTCTAACAAAGCGGGCAGTAAAGAAAATACAGACGGCGTATAGCCCTTGGTTGCGGGGGGCTCCCCGGCGGCAAGACCAATCTCACGCTGCGCCATGGCGATCCGGGTCAGACTGTCCATCATACATAGAACATGTTGGCCCTGATCGCGGAAATGTTCAGCCAGCGCCATCGCCAAATATCCCGCCTCCCGGCGCATCAAGGCTGGCTCATCTGCCGTTGAAACAATCACAATCGATTGCGCAAGCCCGTCCGGACCTAACTCATCGTCAATAAATTCTCTAACCTCGCGCCCGCGCTCCCCAATCAGTGCGATGATCCGCACATCACAGGCCGTATGGCGCGCAAACATGCCAAGCAGTGACGACTTACCAACACCAGAACCGGAAAAAATGCCAAGCCGTTGCCCGGCTCTGGCCGGTGTAAAACTATCAAGCGCTTTGATGCCAAAATCGATGCGCTCTCCAAGCCGCGCCCGGCTGGCCGCTGGCGGCGGTGTGCCGCGCAAGACCACACGGTCCGCGCCCTTTGGCAATGGCCCTTCGCCATCAATCGGCTCGCCCAATCCATTGACGACCCGTCCGAGCCATCCTTGTGTTGGGCGCGGCGCCCGCGCGCGGCCTTCAAAAATAACGCGCGCCCCGCGATGGACCCCTTGCGCACTGGCAAAGGGTAAAACCTGCGCCTGGCCCTCACCTAACCCAACCACTTCCGCGAGAATATCGCCTGCACTGGAATTTTCCGGCGCGCTCGGCATGCAAATGCGAACCCGCGCGCCAATTTCCAACAATCCCATTCGGTCGCTAATCGATAAGGTCAAACCAGACACACCCAGCACTTCACCGCTGCAATCAATCAATGGATTGTTCAACAGGCTCATCGAGCTTGAAGACACTGCCTCAATAGAGGATTGCCCTTCAACAGCAGACTGAGTCTTTGGCGCGGTGTTTAAATTTGTCATCAAAGCTGGTTTCCCATTACATTCTCATTAGACCATCAGCGCGCCCTATTAGGGCTGGTGCCAGCCTGATGCCGGGGTTGGCGCAGGACGCACTGATTACAGGGCTCAGCGAAAGAGCCACGTTTTCAAGCGTTCATGTTAACGGATTCAACTTAAGCTCAGGTAAACTGG
The DNA here is from genome assembly GCA_964421675.1 of uncultured Caulobacterales bacterium. Lineage (GTDB taxonomy): Bacteria > Pseudomonadota > Alphaproteobacteria > Caulobacterales > Parvularculaceae > CALLPQ01. Next base: position 2,230 of record CAYQXV010000012.1, on the reverse strand, counting down.
TAAAGCCCTTGCCAATCGGGCCGAACCAGCAAATCTTAATGCCGGTAAAAAAACTCAATGCGCACCGGGGATTCTAATTTAAGCCTTCTTTTCATAGGTTTAACAAAATCCGCGCAATGTTTACGAATCACCGTGGTTGTTAACCTTTATGAAAGGTAATGAAGGTTAACATTGCTCCACGACAAATACAGTGCGTGTCACAAGGTGTTTCACTTTGGTCCAAAACGGGGGGCCAGTTTAGGGACGAAACACATAGACTTGGGGGGCACGCTCGCGATCATAGGAGATTAAGCAATGCGAGTATTGCTGATAGAAGATGACAGCGCCACAGCGCAAAGTATTGAACTAATGCTGAAATCAGACGGGTTCAATTGCTACACGACTGATCTGGGCGAAGAAGGTGTCGATCTGGGCAAAGTATATGATTACGACATTATCCTCCTCGATTTGAACCTGCCAGACATGACCGGCTTTGATGTGCTGAAATCACTGCGCGTCGCCAAGGTCAACACACCAATCCTTATTCTGACGGGCCAAGGGGACATTGAGACAAAAGTTCGTGGTCTCGGATTTGGCGCCGATGATTATATGACCAAGCCATTCCACAAAGATGAGCTGGTTGCCAGAATTCATGCGGTTGTGCGCCGCTCTAAAGGCCATGCGCAGTCAATCATCAATACTGGTGCACTGTCAGTGAACCTTGATGCCAAGACTGTTGAGGTCAACAGCCAACGCGTGCATCTGACTGGTAAAGAATATCAAATGCTGGAATTATTGTCGCTTCGCAAAGGCACGACGCTGACAAAAGAAATGTTCCTCAACCATCTTTATGGCGGCATGGACGAACCAGAACTGAAAATCATCGATGTCTTTATCTGTAAGCTGCGCAAGAAACTAAAAGCAGCAAGCGGCGAAGATTACATCGAAACTGTTTGGGGCCGCGGCTATGTGTTGCGCGATCCAGCAGAAGAACAACAAGCGCTGAGCGCTTAACCTTTGCAGAACGCCGCCTTTGAGGGGATTTAAAGAGCGCGTTCGCGCAATTGAACCGATCAAAACCTCGCATCCCCATTTGGTGATGCGAGGTTTTTTTGTGCCGGCCATGCCCCGCTTTCGCTTCTTTGCGTTTTCAGCTAGGCAATAGATCGCACAAACCCAAAACGACGACCGCAACGCAATTTATTAGGGCCCAGATATGACGGATAATGCCACCATCTCGCCTGCTCAAAACGCTCACGCCGCCCCGCGCAAAGGATATGTATTCCTGGCGACCGGACATCAGAAATATTTTGAGATGGCCATTAATGCCGCCCTTTCGGCAAAATGGATGGACCCTGAAAAACCTGTCTGTCTTATTCACGATGGCGAAAACCTGCCCGACTATGCGGCCCAAGTGTTTGACGATCTTGTCGATTTCAAAGGCGAGGACGGCTTTGTTGGCGTGATGAACAAAATGTTGATCTATGATTTGTCTCCCTATGAGGAAACCATGTTCATTGACGGCGATTGTTTTATTTTAAAACCGGATATGGACCGCCATTGGGAACGATATGGCAAACAGGATTTCACCTTTGCCGGAAGCGTCTCTAATAGCGGGTCGTGGTATGGATTTGATATTGCCAAAGCCTGCGCAGATGCGGGCGTTCCCTATCTTATTCAAGGCAATACAGGCGTCTTTTATTTTCGCAAAAGCGACACTGCCAAAGCCGTTTTTGAATCGGCAAAACGTTTCCGCCACGAAAAACCGGACATATTAGGCGTTGTCCATCAAAAGCGCTCTGCGCAATTTTCTGATGAACCATTTCTGGGCGCGGCCATGGGCGCGCATGGCTTACAGCCCGTCAGCTATACGGCCGAAGAAGGCTCAATCATGGTGACAACGCTTTATGCACGGTTTTGCAAAGGCGATATGGAAACGGCAACCTCGCAGCTTAAAAAGCCTGCCAGTAATCTGCCCACAGACCGGATTTGGGCGTTAAAATATGTGACCCACTCCCCGTCCATCATGCACTTTATCAGCCTGAAACCCCGCAAGCTATTTACCAAACTAAGCGAGCAGGTGCGCGCGCGCGCAGGCTTGCCCGATTATGATTTTTTTAGCTGACCCGCACTCTATTGAACCGATACGTGACCTGTAATCTGCTTTTCATCTGCTCAAAGAACAAGCTGCGAAGCCCAACGGCAGAACAGGTTTTTTCAACCTGGCAAGACGTTGAGTGTGACTGTGCAG
>CAYQXV010000011.1:13985-74398 GCA_964421675.1 uncultured Caulobacterales bacterium | reverse complement strand
CCAGATTAGGAATCTGATGCTCTATCCTGCTGAGCTACGGGGACGCTTGTCGTTATTTTAGCAGAGACGAGAAGGGCGCGAAAGAAGGGGGGGCAAAGCGGCGTAGGGGCAATGCAGATAAGAGGACCCGATTAAAACCAAAGTCCACAAAGTGAAACGGCTGCGTTTTGGGGAAACGCAGCCGGTACTCACTGTGGGGTATGGTGGGGTATCTTCTTGGGAGAAGATAGAATCACTATCGTCCTGAGGTATTAACAAAAAGTTAACAAAATCAGTATGTTATAATGTCTCATTTGATTGTGATAAACGCTTACTCCGCCGGGTCAATTAAGGGGTTGCGGCGCACGGGCTGCATCTCGGCTTGGCCATTATGTGGCTTCGGAATTCCATCGCCAAATTCATGGTCGGTAGAGGCGCCACGTCCGACATCGGGTTGTTTTTCGCCTGTCCACGCCCATTTATAGCGGCGCGATATATCTGCCCCGACAAGATACATTGCCGGAACAAAGAGCAGGGTAACAAAAGCGGCAAAGAAAATTCCGAATGCCATCGCCACCACGGTCGGCTTGAGAAATTGCGCGTCGATAGAGCTTTCCAGCATAATCGGCACGAGCCCAATAAAGGTCGTCAGCGAGGTCAAAATGATCGGCCTAAACCGTCCGGTTCCCGCGCGCACCAATGCCTCAACGGCTCCGGCGCCTTGCGCGCGCAATCGGTTCACATAATCGATCAGCACAAGGTTGTCATTGATCACAACGCCTGCCGCCGCGCCCACACCAAAGAAAGTGAAGAGCCCGAATTCAATGCCCAATAGCATGTGCCCATACATCGCCCCCATAAAACCAAATGGGATTGCGGACATAATCAAAAGCGGTTGCAGGTAAGAGGTAAAGGCAATCGCCAGCAGCATATAGATCACAAACAGCGCGATAATATAAAGCGAGTTTAGCTCCTGTACGAATTCATCTTCTTCTTCTGCCTGGCCGCGCTGGCGCAACGATATTTCCGGATGGCGCTGTTCCCACTCAAACTGGAATGTTTCGCGAAACGCTTCCATCACATCGCGCCGTTCTACGCCTTCTGCGAGTGAGGCGCGCACATTTGCCGAACGGCTGCGATCGCGACGCCGGATGGTTTTATAGCTTGGCGCAAACTCAACCGTCGCTACCGCTGATAAGGGAACTTCGCGGCCATCTGCTGTGCGAATAAAGATGCGCGAGAGCGTGTTCAGATTGGATCTGTCTTCTTTGGGCAAACGAACAATAACCCGAACATCTTCGCCGCCGCGTGGCAGGCGCTGGACTTCCTCGCCAAAAAATGCCTGGCGAACCTGGCTGGAGATTTGTGCAAGCGTCAGCCCAAAGCGTTCTGCGCCCGGTAACAGGCTGATGCGCAATTCGTCTGTGCTCGATTGCAGATTATTGCGAATATCAAAAATACCGGGCTGGGCGCGCAGATAGTTTTGCAAATCAACCATCGCAAGACGCACATCGTCAAGACTGTCCCCCTCTATGCCGAACGACAATTCTGGTCCGCTCTCATTAAACGTAAATGAGGTCTCAATCTCTTCTGCATCGGGGATTTCACCGACATTTTCACGCCAAATATTTGCGATTTCCTCAGTGGTGAGATCGCCGCGCTTATCGCTTTCAGATACTTCCATGAAGGAAAAAACATTAGTGCTATTAGCGCGAATGAAAACCGTTTGAACAACATCTTCACCGTTGCGCTGGCCAAGCTCTCTCTTTGTTTCCATCGCCGCCTGTTCGACTATTTCATAGACTTGCAGAGTGCGATTAAACGCAGTGCCGTCTGTCATCGTAACGTCGAGATCGATAAACGGGCCTTCGATTGATGGGAAAAAATTCTGCTTAATCCAGCCTTGTGAGACGAGGGCAATGGAGAACATGAAAAATACGCTAAACAGGGCAACCGTGTAATAGCGGAATTTTATCGCAAGACGCAGCACAGGTTTATAAAAATTGTGCGCGATGCTCAGTAAGCCATCGGCAAAGAAGCTCTGCAAACGATTGAACAATCCTTCCCGGTTCGGCGCGGACATATGGGAAAGGTGCGCAGGCAGAATGAAAAAGGATTCAATCAAGGAGAAAATCAGCGCGAAGGTAATTGTCCAGCTGATCTGCTTGGTGAGCTCTGCTTGTCCGCCCTGCAAAAACAGGAACGGAGCGAAGGCAATGATTGAGGTGACGACCGCAAAGAAAACAGGTTTGATCACCAATTGGGCCCCAGTGACCGCGGCGGTTAATCCAGACTCGCCATTTTCCGTTCTGTTGTGAATACTCTCGCCAACAATAATAGCGTCATCAACCACAATTCCGATGACGAGTAACAATCCAAACAGTGATAAAATATTCAGCGAAACGCCAACAGCGGGAAGAAAGATAAAGGCCCCGATAAATGAGACCCCAATGCCGATAGAAACCCAAATCGCAACGATGGGGCGAAGGAATAAAATCAACACCACGAATACCAAAAACAAACCGATTATCGCATTTGATGAAACGGTGCGCATGCGGCTGAAATAGATTTTAGAGGTGTCGTCAATAATCGTTAGGGTGGCGGTGCCTTCAAGTTCTGTATTTTTTTCATCCAGCCATTTCAAAACAGATTTAGACATCTCCACAATATTGATGTCGTTCGGGGCTTGAACCCACATTAATATGGCTTGCTCGCCATCAAGTTGGAGGCGGAAATTTGCTTCTTCAAATCCATCGGTGACGGTACCAATATCGCGGACCCGGATAATTGCACCATCTTCGGTTTGGCGAACAATTATGTCCTCAAACTCTTCGACACTATCAGCGAGGTTGCGCGTTGCAATCGGAATATTGCCGGATTCAGTTTGCACCGTCCCGCCGGATATATTGATAGATTGACCGCGCACAGCATTTGCAACATCGCTAAAGGTCAGTCCAAAACTGCGCAATGCGGCTTCTGAAACCTCGATGGCGACTTCTTCGTCGCGCTCTCCCCAAAGGCCGGTTAGTGAGGAACCATAAGGTATTTGACCAATTTCATCGCGCATTCTGCGGGCAATGCGATTTAGCTCCATCGGGCTAACGCTGCCCGAGATTGCGATGAGGTGCGTGCGACTAGAGCCGACAATCTTTTGTACAACGGGGTCAAACGCTTCTTCTGGAAATGTCGAAATCCCATCAACCTGATTTTTGATGTCATTTACAAATGCGTTCAGATCAATTTCTGGGTCGGCTTCGACCTGCACATTGGCAAAGCCTTCATTGGCGCGCGAATCTACATGTTTGACGCCATCAACTTCATAGATTGCCTCTTCAAGGCGCAAAATTATTTGTTCTTCTATTTCCTGCGGGTCTGCACCAAGCCAGGACACATTGACGGTCACTAACGGGATTGCGACTGTTGGCAAAAACTCACGGTCAATGGACCGATACGATAATAAGCCTGCAATGGTGATCGCAACCATGAGAAGGTTGGCGGCAACGCCGTTTTTTGCCCACCAGGAAATTAAGCCTTGCATCGAATTTATCCTTGCTGAGCTGTCGTTGTGGTCGGAGCACCGTCAGAGATAGCGCTGTCATCTTCTGATTGATCGCCGCGCCCGAGATCGGGCGCATCAGAGTCAACCGGGGTGACAATATCGCCTTCGTCGCTCCCTCTTAAAGGGGAGATGACAACGCGGTCGCCATTTTCCAAACCGCTAATTACCGTAATGCTGGTCGGCGTGCTTGCGACAACCTGGACAAGTTTTTTACGTACTTTATCTTCATTGTCGAGGATGTAGACCGTATCGCGCCCGTGAAGCGCGACCGTTGGCAGCATGATTGCCCGTTCATAGGGTTGCCCTACAATCAATGCGTTGACGAATAATCCAATCGCCAATGGGACGCCATTGTCAGCGCCCGCACCATAAGGATCATCGACAACTGCAATCGCGCCAATTTGGCGGGTGCGTGTATCAATCGATCCTTCGGTCCGGGTGATACGCCCGCTCCAATTATGCTGATTGGCTCCGATGGTGGCCGATAAGGTGACCGCAGGGCCGGGTTTTTCCGGTGTTTCGATAAACCCAAATTGCAGGCCAAGGGTGGCAAGATTTTCATCGGTGAGCGGCAAGCGAATCTCGGCAACGTCTGTTGAGAAGATTTCTGCCAGCTGTGCGCCCGGTGTGATGAATTGTCCTTCACCGGCAATTCGGCGCCGGATGCGCCCGGCAAATGGTGCACTGACCCGGGTTCGGGAAAGATTTAAGCGCGCTTCCGACAGGTCCGCTTGGGCTGATTGATAATTGGCTTGGGCCTGTGCGAGTTGGGGTTTGCGCAAGGTCAAGTCTGAAGGAGCACCGCCATCGCCAAGCTCTTCCCAATCGCGGCGGGCAAGATCGGCTTCGGCTTGTTCTTGGCTCAAGGCCTGCTGGGCTTGTGCAACACGGGCAGAGGCCCTGGTTACGGCCAGGCGATAATCGGCATCTTCGATTCTCAATAGTTCTTGATCTTTTTTGAAGGCACCACCATCGACGAAGGTACTTGATGTGCTGACGATGCGCCCGCCGACCTGTGCGGTCAGATTGATATCCGTACGTGCACGGACTTCCCCTTGAACGTTAACATCTAACGTGGCCGGTGCCATTTTTGCGACTGTGAAGAACACGCTGGGGGGTACAGAGGGGCGAACCTCGAATTCTTTTTTGGGTTTCAATTGTCCCATGATAATAATGCCGAAAATGCCAATGGCGAAAATTCCGAGGGTTCCGAATATGGTTGCAAACTTACGAAGCATCTTAGTTTTCCTCGTGTGCTAATGACTCCGAGACCAAGGTAAGGCCATCGCGACTATCAGCGTCATGAAAGGTTGCCTGCGTGCTCGGGGGTAAGGCTGCTATGTTTAGGGTTTCAGCGGTAAGGAAATCACCGCCAATCGCTAAATATAACTGCACCCGGTTGCGTACGCGTTGGCTTTTTGCATTAATGTAAAGGCTCTCAGCCGCAATGCGGCGGGTCTGTGCATCAAGCAGGTTAAAAATATTTGCCGCCCCGCTATTGTAGCGACGTTCGGTCAATTCTTCGCCGGCGCGGGCCTCTTCAAAGGCCTCGCGCAGGGCATCTTCGCGCCCGGCAAGAATAACTTCAGCAGAAAGAGCATTTTCGGCTTCTTCATAGGCTGAAAGGACGGTTTGTGCATAATTGAAGATCGAGGCTTCTGCTTGGGCGCGCGCGCGCCCGGCATTTGCCCGCAAACGCCCGCCTTGAAAAATCGGCTGCGCAATACCGGAAAACAGATTACCGGCAAGACGTTCCGGATCAATCACGTCTGACAGCACCGGGCCACTCGTATTGACCGATGCAGTAATTGTTAGGGTAGGGAGTAATTGCTTGCGCGCAGCACGGGCGCGAAGTCCTGCCGCATCCATGCGTCTTTCGGCGGCAATAACATCAGGGCGCCGCACCAATAGATCTGCAGGGGCGCCTGCGCCTGATAGGGTAGGCAATGAAGGCAGTTGAGCTGCGGCCTCAAGTTCGGCCCCCGGATAGCGTCCCAGAAGAACTTCAAGTCGGCGCGCGGCTTCTTGTTCCCCCTGTCGTTGTTGCAACAATGCGGCGCGATCTGAGGCAACCTGTGAGCGCGATAAGCGGACATCGAGACTGGTCGCAACACCGCGCTCATAACGCCGCGTTGTAACCCGTAAATTACTCTCGCGCGATTCCAATGTGCGCTCGGCCAGTTCGCGTTGTTGTCTGGCCTCAATCAGTGAAAACCACCCCTGGGCAACAGCGGCGGCAATTGAAAGGCGTGCGCCATCAAGATCGGCCAGGCTGGCAGTTGCTTCATCGAGGGATGCGTTGGCTTCGTCGCGCACCCGCCCCCAGACATCGAGTTCCCAGTTAATGTTTGCGCGTAGTTCGTAGTTGTTAATGTAAATGCGCCGGTTTGGCAGTTGGGTTTCTGCAAACCCGTCACCGTCAAGATCGAGACCATCAAGGCGGCCATCTTGATCGCGATCAACGCCGAACTGATCTTCCAAATCGCTTGCATCGAGATCTCCCAATGCACCGGTACCGCCAGCCTGCGCGGCAGTCAGCGGATTGGTAACCGCGGCGATGCGGCCCGCACTGCTGCTTGTATTTAAGGAGGGGTAGAGGCCCGCTCGTGCAACGGTGACGTTCGATCTTGCCGCAGCGAGATTTGCAAACGCTGCACGAACATTATTGTTGTGAACCATAGCCTCTGCGATTAACGCGCGTAGCATCGGGTCATCAAAGCTTGCAACCCAGTCGCCTGCAGGCACACCATTTATATTATTGATGAAATCTGAAACGTCCTGCGCATCTTGGGCGCTGGCCATCGATTCTGAGTTTTCTTTCGCGCGATCAGCGGACGTCCATCCTTCAGGGACATCCGGCAACGCCTCAGAGAGAATTTCCTCATCGACGCTGACGCATCCACTAACAAGCGCCAAACAAGCGGCAGACGCCGTCAGCTTCAATCGTTTGTGCATCACATGCGCCCGGTTTGTGTGACTGTTCAATATCATCATTTATGCCCGTGGAGGTCCCCAACTTTCCGATCGCACCCACTTGCGATTGGAGGTTTAATATTGAATCGCACACTAGGCATTTGCTTGGCTGCGGCAACCTTAAAGCGATGAACAGTGTGTCTATAGCGACTAGCGTCTTTCATTTGCTATTTTTACGGCGAATATGGTTAAATTTCTTAATAAGCGCGATGAATATATCATAATAAATGAGCCATATTTTCAGGACCGACCCAATTTGTTCCCAAAATGACACAATATGATGACTAATAGCCCAAGCTGAGTGGCGGCTGCCTATTGAGCCTGTTTTCCAGCCGTTAAGGGTTGGCGAGGTTAAGGGCGGCGTTAAGGATTGTCCGGGATCGGGCCAACACCGCGTTAACTAAGATAAGTCTAAATCAGAGGCTAAATCGAGAGGATGGAGGCCACGGCCGGAATCGAACCGGCGTACACGGCTTTGCAGGCCGCTGCGTCACCACTCCGCCACGTGGCCATCCGGGTCTTAAGATATGGGCGCTTTATGGGCGCCCGTGGTGACAAGGCGTGAGGCATAGCGTGCTGGCGCGGCCCCGTCAAAAGCTAAATGCGTTATTGTGAAAATCAGGGTGAGCGAGACGGATCAAAGGGTGATGAAGAGGGGGATTAAGGCCCGGCATTCGCGCTTTGCCTATTTGCGCCCGTCTTCCGCCAGCATTTTGTCTTCCGCCAGCATTTTGTCTTCCGCCAGCATTTTGACTGGGTCCATCGTAAATAAGAACGTCAGGATAGCCGGATCCAGCGCGCCAGCATTAAATGATGGGCGAGGGGGCAATTGGCTAGGTAATTGTGTCTGTTGCGCGGGTGCACTGGTGAACACGGCATTATGCAACGGATGGGGCGAGGGATGCGCCGATTGCGGCGATGAAATTTCCTCGTTGCTGGCCGCTAACCAAGGGGCAGCAATCGGAACGCGGTCAGGGGCGGGGGCGGGCGTTGAAAAGCGCTCGGCAAAAGAGGATATCAGCGCGCCCGCGGTAACTGCCTGTCCATTGTTGAAAAACAGGCTTGGATTTGCCTTGGCGGCGGCAGGGAACAATGTTGCGGCGCTCGCATTTGGCGGCGCTTGGAAGAGGGTGATCGCTCCTTTCACGCCGAGAAAATGCGCGGCATAAAGGGCTGCTGGGCCCGATTGCTCAGTGATTCCAGAAATCGCCTTTTCGAGCCCTGCGCCGTTCTCTGCGGTGAGGCGTGCTGCCATGGTGGCGGCAATTTGTGGATTAAAGCGCAGATTTAAAATGGCCTCGCGCGTTTGCGGGTTTTCAACCTGATAGCGCCCATTGGATTGCCGGGTGATCGCGCTCGTTTCTTGTTGCAACCCATGTTGGTCCCCGTAGCGCGCAATCGTCGATAGCCAAGTTTGCTCGATAAATTGAAACAATCCGGCTGCAGAGGAGGTCGAGGCTTTGGCGTCAGGGTTTAAACTGCTTTCGCGTTTTGCAGTTTCCAACAAATATTGAAAATCAACTCCGGTGCGCTCACTCGCAACGCGAACCGCGCTGAGGACGCTGGCTTGTTGAGCGGCAATTCCAGAAAGGGACGCAGTTTCTTGTGACATGAGGAGCACTCTGGCAAATCGGAGTGAACGCTTTGATAATAAGCGACAATTTTCTACTCTTAGCAGGCTAGATGAGGGGCAATTTTTCGCAGCGTTAGCGGGCGAGAATTTTGTGCCACAAAGAGTGCTTAAAAGCAGGCGCGCGAATGTGCCCCAACATAAATGGTTTACGATATGAGTTTTGAGATCAATCTGAGCGGAAAAAATGCATTAGTGACCGGGGCAGGTCGTGGTATCGGGCTTGCGGCGGCATCTGCTCTTGCAGAGGCGGGGGCTTGCGTCACGTTAGTTGCCCGTACGCGCGATGAAATTGAAGCGGCTGCAAAAGAAATAGGTCAGAGCGGCAACAGTGCAAAAGCCCTTGCCTTTAATGTTCTCGATACAAAGGAAACTGAAGAGACGATCAGCAAACACGGCCCATTTGACATTTTGGTCAATAATGCGGGGACAAATCGACCATCCTCATTGTTTGATGTCTCCCATGATGACTATGATGCGATCATGGATTTAAATGTGCGCGCCGCGTTCTTTACCGCAAAAGCGGTGGCAAATGGTTTAAGACAAGCTGGCAAACCCGGCTCAATCATCAACATGTCCTCTCAAATGGGCCATGTTGGTGCAGTAAATCGAACAGTCTATTGCGCGTCCAAACATGCGATGGAAGGGTTTACAAAAGCGATGGCTGTTGAGCTTGGGCCATTGGGCATTCGGGTGAATACGGTTTGTCCAACATTTATCGAAACGCCAATGACAAAACCATTTCTTGAAGACACTGATTTTAAAGATAGCGTACTCAATCAAATTCCGCTCGGGCGTGTTGGTCAGGTTAATGACGTTGCTGGTGCCGTTGTGTTTTTGGCATCACAAGCATCTTCATTAATAACGGGAGCTGCTTTAAAAGTGGATGGTGGCTGGACTGCTCACTAAGAATTTTCTTGCTAATGGTGAACGTGATGCTGAACCGCAACAGTTTGCAAATTAGCGATAAACATCTTTCGTAATCGGTACAAAAATCAATTTTTTCGTCGTCTATTTTGCGAAGATTGATGATTTCAAGCGTTTTGTTCAAAATTATAATCTATTAAAAACAAACACTTATCTTGTTTGTTAGTAAATTTTATCGCCGTTCGAATAGTCGGGAAATATGTTTCTCCGACGAAAACAATAGCCCCTAGTGTATGAGTTCAATAGTTTAAACAACACAGGGGATAGGCAATGACTATAAGAGATAATCTTGTGATGAGCCCATCGAAGTCTAATTCTACCATTAGAAAAATAGCTCTATTAAGCACTGCTTTTTGTGCGGTTTCTTTGACGGCGCCGTCAATGGCGATTGCCCAAGATACCCAGCTAGATGATTCAGGCATTGATACAATCATCGTTACGGCTCGTAACCGCGAGGAAAGCATTCAAGATGTTCCGCTTGCGATTACAGCGTTCTCTCAACAAGAGTTTAGACGCAGAGTTATCGAAAATCTTGATGATGTTGGACGCTTAACAGCGGGCTTGAGTTTTGAAGATTTCACCGGTGGTTTTGCCAGTCCCATTATTCGCGGCCAATCACAAACACGGCTTACAGCGCTTGAGCAAAACGTATCATCATTCCTTGATGGCGTTTATCTACCACGATCTTGGGGGATTGATCTTGGTACAGCGAACTTAACACGGATCGAGGTTGTTAAGGGACCACAAAGTGCGCGATATGGTCGAAACGCATTTTCTGGCGCGATTAACTATGTGCCTTATAAAGCGGCCCTTACAGATGAACCAATCTCCGCTACTCTATCGGGTACGATTGGTTCCGATGAGCGATATGATGGCGGTCTTCGCGCCAATATCGTGCTTACGCCGCGCTTGGCCGTGGCTGGTTCGTTTAACTATTCCACATTTGACGGTACCTTCGACAATGATGCACCGATCACCAATTTAGGTTTTGATCAGGGCACCGATGGCAATGTTGGCGGTTTCGAAAATCAAAGCTATTCGGGATCGGTTATTTATAATCCGGTCGATCCGTTGACCCTAGAGTTCAGCTATAACCGTTTTGATATCGAGTCTGAGGCTCGCGCCGGTCAAAATAACTCTCAGATCTTAGGTGATTTGAATTGCGGTAGCCCAATCGTAAGCGGTACCGGTGATCAACGATTCCCACTATTTTGCGGCGAACTACCTGGGCCGGACGGTGCAGCAACGATCGACCCACGTGCATTTGGTGTATTCTCCGAAACGGAAATATTCCGCGGCGGAATCAACCTCGAACTCTCTGAAAATCTTGATCTTGCCTATACATTCGGTCAGGTCCAAGGGGATGTTGAAACGGGCGGTTCCAGTGAGCCGGATCAGATTAATTGCGGGGTGAGCTTTGCGATTTCGCCATTTTTTGGCCCACCAGCTTGTGCGTTTACAGTGACGCCCCTTGGCGGCATCAATTATACAACACATGAGCTTCGCTTTGTGTATACACCGACCGATAGTCTGCGCCTTGAACTTGGTGGCTTCCTGTCAGACGGTGAAGATAATAACGCCATCACCTTCCCGGCACTACCAATTATTGCCGGCATAACAGACCCATCATTAATTGCACCTGCGGCAGACTCTTTCCCAGATGTATTAGGGGTTGATATCTTAACCGAGCTTAATTCCATATTTGGTGCATTTGAATGGACGTCTGCTGACAGCCGTTTCAAATTTGCTGCCGAGGTTCGGTATTCTGATACTGATATTGCGACGACAGATCTTGACGCAGCGGTTCCAACGGAGCTTACCGATAACTTTAGTTTCATTACGCCGCGTGTGACAGCAGAATATAGCCTGACAGACGAAACGCTGGTTTATGCAACCGTTGCAAGGGGCGCCAAAGCTGGTGGCTTTAATCCAACCGCGGCACTCGATTCAGAACGTACATTCGATCCTGAATTTAACTGGACTTATGAGTTGGGTTTGAAAACTGCACTGCTAGACAATCGCTTGGTTGTTAATGGCGCAGTTTATTATACAGATTGGTCAGCATTGCAGGTCAATTCACCAGACACGGGTGCGACCAACCCTAATGCAACCAACATCATTCTAAATCTCGCTGATGCGACAGTGTTTGGCGGGGAGGTTGAAGCAACATTTCGATTGACTGAAAATCTCACCGTTGATGGGACATTCTCCTACGCGAATAGTGAATATGATGATGGTTCGATTGATAATCGTTTTGTGCGTCCAGGGTCATTCTTCATTGGCACGCCATTGCCGGCATGTGATGGTGTTGTTTGTGACGGTGACATTAGCGGAAACGATCTTGAGCGGACACCATCAACCCAAGCCACATTTGGTGCGGAATGGGAAGGGGACATTACCCCAGAGATTGACTATTTCATTCGCGGAGATCTGAGTTACCAGAATGCGTTTTTCGCAAGCCCGGTCAATCTGGCAACCATTCCTAGCCGTACTCTTGTGAGTGCAAGTGCTGGAGTATCCTATAAAAACCTCGACGTTAACGTCTGGGCACGGAACTTGTTTGATAAAGAATATCTCTCAAACTCATTCGTTATCATTATCCCATTCGGCAACGCCTATAATTCATTCTTCGGCGATCGTCGTTCATATGGGCTGTCAGCGACGTTGAACTTCTAAACCTCGCGCACTCAGAAATATCTGATAAAAAGGCCACCCGCATGAAAATGCGGGTGGCTTTTTTTAATTTCACGCCGCAAGCTTTGAGGAATACGGCTTTATCAGGAAGCTTTATTAGGGAGGCTATTTGTTCGCGAGATCTCTCAAGATCATATTGGGCAGTGCCGCATTATCCCATTCAGGCGTTTGCGGGGGACGGTCCCCGGTTCGCAAAATGATCAGCCTTTTAGAGGGAACGATATAAACAACCTGATTTGAATTGCCGTCAAACAAGAACAAATCATCCGCCGCATAAGGCTCGGAATGGAGCGTCTTACCGAATGCAACGTCCGGATGCGCAGCACCGCGCCGTTCGATATAGGGCGTGCCCACATATACGCCCAAGCCTACGTGAGGATTTTGCGTGCTTGGCGTTTTAACTTGGCTAACAAAACCCTGCGGCAGAAGCTGTTGGTCTTCCCAGATACCATCTTGCAGTAACAAGATCGCCAGACGCAGATAAGTATGCGCGGGCAATAAAATGCAACATCCTGAATGGGGCGTGCCGTCTGTCCGGTTCATCCAAACCGATCCGCCCGCAGCCCCCAACGGGCTAAAAATTTCTTGTGTAAGCCAATCTTCATAGGCAATGCCGGTCGCGCGCTCTATGAGCGGTGCGATCAATTCGCTATTGGCATTAGAATAGTCATAACGCTCCCCCGGTTCATTGATCAGGGGATATTCATTGATAATGATTTGGTCGTGGGAGGGATGCAGATAAGCTTTGTTTAAAATATGGTCCGCCGTTGGCGCGGGCCCTTGCGGCAGTAACCCCGAACGCATCCCCAATAGATGGCGCAATGTAATCGCGTCTTTTGGTGTGCCGCGCCATTCGTGAAAGAAGTCAGAGGCTTTTTGATCCAGCGATTGGATATGGCCTTGCTCAATAGCGCGGCCAATCGCGATAACGCTAAGAGGTTTTGCCAGAGACTTTGCAACAATTAGAGAGTCTTGAGCGGTTTCGCCAAAATAGGATTCAGCCTCAATCTGACCATCTAACCAAACAATAAATGCCGATGAATTATTGGCTTCGGCGTAGGTTTTGGCCTGTTCAAGCGTTGCCGCATCAATCACGCGTTCACCGGCGGTGCGCGTATTTAGCGGAAGTATTGTCGGCGCACCGTCAACAAGTTTAAGCGGGTCATATCCGGAAAGCCCAGCGCCGCCCGTTCGATCCTGCAATGCGTCGAATCGTTTTAGATATAACGCTTCCTGATCTGCCGGTGACATATTGCTCGAAGCGGGGACGGGGTGCGTTTTCGTATCTGTTTCAGGTGCATTTTCGGCGCAGCCCAGCAACGCCAAAAGCGGAAGAAGTCTGACAATTGTTCGTTTCATGGCTCTATAAGTAGCGGCTTTTTGCGCAGGTAAAAAGATGTGCCCCTCATATTTGTTCGCCAGTCGAGCGCGGTAGACGCAAAAATGGCATTTCCTAGCGCGGATGTGCTAGCATATAGCATGGTTGAAGAGGATTTATTACGTCGATGACCTACAGGTTTACCCAACTCAAAATTATTGCAGGCAGCTTGGCAATTTCTCTCGCAGGGGCTGGATGTACAAGCCTGCTCAATGACTCTCCCTCGGCGGAAACCCAATCAGTTGAAGCGCAGGCGAATGTAGATGAGGCGCAAAAGCAAGCCAGCGCCGCACCAGTGCCACCGGGCGTGCCGGATTTTTCAACGGCCCTTGAGCGTCATTCACCGCTCGGCACCATAAACGGGGATCATCGTCCATTAGCGGTCGAGGTTCTCTCTGCCGAGGAGCGTTTTAGCGATGCAATCAGCTATGCTGCAGCAATGGATAGTTATGCCTTGCTCATCTGGAAAAATGGGCAGCTTCAGGTCGAAAAATATTTTGAACCCCATACAAAGGATATCAGATCGGAATCGGCGTCCATGCACAAATCTGTGGTTGGCTTATTGATTGCCAGTGCAATTGCAGATGGGCTTATTGAAAGCGCGGACGATTCGATTGGAAAATATCTCGCTCGGTGGGAAAATGATCCGCGCGGTGACATACCCCTTCGCAACCTACTAACAATGAGTTCCGGATTGGAGCCCCTTATATATGATGGTAGCGGACAATCAGAAGCTGCGAAATTCAATGCAGGCATTGGTGATGTACGCGATATTATCTTTACGCGGCCCTTATCGGACAATATTTCTACCGAAACATTTTACTATTCTGGTCTTGTCACTCAACTGCTTGTCCTGATTTTAGAAGAGGCTTCCGGTAAGCCTTATGCGGATTATCTTTCAGAGCGGTTATGGGCTCCCCTTGGCGCTGAGGATGCATCGGTTTGGTTATATGAAGAAGATGGCTTTCCGCGCGGTCACACCGCTCTTTTGGCACGCCCGCGCGATTGGTTGCGTCTCGGTCTGTTGATAAAGGACCAAGGAAAATTTGAAGGCGAACAATTAATCCCAGAGGCGCTTATGGAAGCGGCCACAACACCGTCCGCTGCAAACGCGAATTATGGATGGCAAATTTGGCTCGGGAATGAATATCAAGATATGCGCTTTTACAATGACGCAAAGATTGGCCCATCCGTCCTAGCGAGCGAGCCTTATGCAGTGGACGATATTGTATTTTTCGACGGGTTTGGCGGACAACGCGTTTACACGAGCCGTTCGGAAAATCTGGTTATTGTCCGATTGGGAGCATTGCGGTTTGATTGGGACGATGCGCGCTTACCAAACTTGGTAATAGGAGCGCCCGAATGAAGCACCGTCTTTCTGGGTTCAATTTTCCCATGTCTGTTTCCCCCATGGTTGTTTTCGCTGTGATTGTTGCGCTTGTTGGCTGCGCATCAATCGACAATGCCGGGCAGGGGGAATTGGTTAGGCCCCAAACAGCGTTGCCATCGGTTGCATCGCAGAATATCACCCTAGAGGCAACTGATAATAGAGCGATTGACGTGCGGGTTTTCTATCCACAAATAGGTTGCGAAAAATGCCCCGCCATCATTTTTTCTCATGGCGCTTTTTCAACCTATGATCGCTATGATGTTTTGCTGACAGCGTGGGCTTCAAATGGTTATATTGTTGCCGCGCCGCTCCATGTAGATTCCGAACTGCACCCGAACAAAGATCAGTACACGCAAGCTGATGCCTTGGGGCTTAGGATCGAAGATTTCACTTTAACGTCTCAACATTTCCATACAAATGCAGACCTTGAAATAGACGGTCTTTCAACATCGTCGGAAATTATCGCAGCGGGTCATTCATTTGGTGCCATCATTGCGCAGGTCGCTGGCGGGGCAATGCTTGATCCAGCCGCCTATACGCATGACGAGATAGCTGGCCCCGCGCCCCTTGCAATTGTGGCCCTATCGCCGCCGGGTGCAATTCCAAATTTTCTGTCAAAAGAAGGCTGGCACAGCATTTCACATCCCATGTTTTTGATAACGGGAACGCAGGATGTATTGCCTGGTTTTGTTCCTGAATGGGAATTGCGGCTTGATTCATATAATGCGGCACCGTCGTCGCTTAGCATTGCCGCTGTTTTCGAGGGCGCCGATCACTATTTTAACGGTGCCTTTGGCAGACTATCTGAGACGGACGCGTCGGTCTTACGGGATATTGAAAGTTTAAACTCGCTCATTTTAGATTTTGTTCAAACAGCACGTGACGGCTGGACGGATGAGGGCAAACTGCGATTAGCAAATCGCGACCTAGTGAACGTCACCATCATGATGGAACAAAATTAATGAGCGACAGCACCATAGAGATGGGATCGATGCAGGCGCAAAAGGTTTCGGGCAGCATTCCAAAATCTTTGAAAGTCACTTGGGGAACCGGCGCGCTTGGCATCTCAATTCTTTTGAATACTGTCGCCTCGCTTGCGCTTTTTTATATGGTCGGGATTTTGAAAATAGAACCAGCATTGGCTGGGGTGCTTATCTTTGTTACAAAATTATTCGACCTTGCAACGGACCCGTTTGTTGGTGGTTGGAGTGATCGGTTATCGACCGGCAAAAGCCGCCGCAGGCCTTTCCTTTTGGCGGGTGCTGTTGTTGCGCCAATTTCGTTCGCGTTGATTTTTGCAACACCAATATTTCCAAATCCGACAATGACAGCCGCTTATATTTTTGTTGCCATGCTGATTTACACCATGGGGTACACGCTTTTCAACGTGCCCTATATGTCGATGCCAGCGGAAATGACCGATGACTATCATGAGCGTTCTTCTATTCACAGCTATCGCGCAGTCTTTGTATCAATTGGCGGAATTTTAGGGTTTGCTGTTGCGCCGCTTTTGTTGGAGGCCCTTGGCCGCGACAAATGGAGCGCCTATGCAATTATGGGCGCTGCGGGCGGTGTGATTATCTTCCTGTCTATGATGACGAGTTGGGCGGGGACTGCTTCTGCGCGGTTCACCCTTGCTGCTGCAAAGCCGCCAAAACTTCTCGATGAAGTAAAACATGTTTTCTCAGACCGTCACTTTATCCGGCTGTTAGCGGTCAAGGCTTCGCAATTGCTTGGCGTTGCTTCAATGCAGGCCGCCATGGTGTTTTTCGTTGTTAATGCGCTTGGACGTGATTTTAAATTACTCTCAATGTACGGGCTGACCGTCGGAATCGTCTCAATTATTTCGGCCCCCATTGTCGTCCGACTTTCGGAAAAGATAGGCAAGAGCAAAACCTATATTTTAGCGGCAATTTCTTTTTCGGCTGTTGCCGCAAGTTGGATTTTTGCACAACCGGATGATCCAACATGGATGTTTATGGTACGCGCCGGGTTCATCGCCTTTGCGGCCACTGGAAACATTGTGATGGCGATGTCCATGCTGACTGACATTATCAACCATGCGGCTAAATCATCCGGTATTCGTCGTGAGGGTGTCTATACTTCATTTTATAGTTTCGTTGAGAAATTTACCTTTGCCTTTGGCCCGCTCATTATTGGTATTGCGTTATCCGTCGCTGGGTTTGACGAAAAATTACCCGCTGAGCAGTTGCAGGCACCAGCCATTAGAAATGCTCTTCTTCTTGGTATGGCTTTTATACCAGCTGTCATGGGGGTACTTTCTATTTTCCTTCTTTCTGGGTACAAATTACGTGAACAGGATCTCAAATCATGAACGATAAACTACAAGCCAACTTGTCCCAACGTGGCCGCGCGATGATTGATTTCTACGCGCACATGTTTCGCGGTACGCAGAACTTGCGCGATGACATGGATGATGCGCTGGCCAACATTGCGCCAGACCCAAGCGAGCTGCCGGATGATTTGTATGCGTTAAATGAAACCTTGGAAACGGCGATGGAAAAGGAGCCTTCCTTTCGGGTGAACGGGCTCATTGGCGAATGGCATTCGCGCAATCATGGCATTGCCTGCGAAGAAGCGTTCGAGTTGGTTCGCGATAAAATTGAACCGGTCTTGCGCGATCTTGATAATGGCCCTGCAACACTGGAGGCTGATCCTGATTTTAAGGCGCCGCCTTATTGGAGTAATGTGGAATTTCATCGCACAAGCGGCGGATGGGATGGGCATGAGTTTCAAGGCTATATCCACGGCGAAATTGTGCACAGAAAAATGGTTGATGCGCTCTACCCGGGCGGCATCTTTAAACAAAGACGCGCTGTCGCCGCGATGGCACCAAAAGACTCCTATGGGCGCATTTTGGAACTGGGCTGTTCAACGGGACACTTCACCGAAGCGCTCGCAGAAACATATCCAGATGCTGAAATTTATGGTGTCGATCTTTCAATAAAGACATTGGAGCATGCCAGAAGAGTTGCGAATGCAAACAACTGGGCATGGAAATTGTTTCAACGCCCTGCAGAAAATACGCGCTTTGATGCGGGTAGTTTTGATCTTGTTGCGTCTTATATTTTGCTTCACGAAATTCCAGCAAAGGTAGTGCGCGCAGTTTTTGAAGAAGCCTTCCGCACATTAAAACCCGGCGGCGATATGATTATGAGCGATGTCACCAGATATGCTGATATGGATAAGCTGCGCGTCTGGAAAGCCGATCATGGTGCAAAATATGGCGGCGAACCTCATTGGCGCGCCTCAGCAAGCTTGGATCTTGGCGCTGTTGCAACGCAAGCTGGTTTTGAAAATGTAAAAGCAGAATCGATTGGCCCAGGCGGCTATCCATATGTGGTTATGGGGCGGAAACCGGAATAATGAGCGATCAATTTAAAGCCCCTGATGATGCGTCTTCGTTTAATATGCCAGGGCGCAAAACAATTAATGAGTCCGACATTGACGGCCTTGGTCAAGCGGTTCTGACGCTTACAAAAGAAATATGGATTCTGACCGACCGTGTTGCGACAATGGAAGCCGTTTTGGCAAAGCGCGGCATCGATATTACCGATGACATTGAATCGTTTGAGCCTGATGATGAAATGAAGGCAAAGCTAAACGAGCGCGGCAAAAAACTGGTTGCCGAAGTGAGTAATGCGCTTTCGGGCCTTTCCTCATCGTGATTAGATCGCCGCGACTAATACGCTATTCCTAGCCTCGCTGAGCAAGTTTTGCCGCGGCGCGCCCTGCCAGCTTACCAAACGTTGTTGCCGTCAACAGGCCATTGCCTGCCATATATCCATCAGCGCCTGTTCCTGAAATACCGCGCGCGGCACCGCCGCCTGCAAAAAGATTCGCAAATGGCTCGCCATTCTTTTTCAAAACCCGCGCATCTTCATCAACCACAAGCCCGCCTTGAGTATGAAAAAGCGCGCCGGTAACCTTTGCGGCGTAATATGGTTTTTCCAATGGGGGTTTGCCGGTGAAATCGCGTCCAAAGGAATCGGTTTTGTCTCCCGCAACACAGGCCCGAACATTATCAAAAGTTTCAGCAAGCTGAGCGGCGGGCACCTTCATTTTTTCGGCGAGCGCTTCAATTGTATCAGCTGAAATGATAGCCCCGGCATTTTGGGCATCAATGTAGTCGTCAAAACTCATCATGAGTTTATGCAGCCGTTCATCAAAAACACTCCATGCGACCGTGCCCGGTTGTGCAATAACTTTGACCGCTTGTTCAGAATAGCCGCACGATTCGTCTGAAAAGCGCATACCTTCAGTGTTAATCTGAAAACCGCCTTCCATAATCAGTGGCCACAAAATGGGTACGCCGTGCCCGGCTGCAAGCCCGCCATGTCCTTGATAACTTGTCATGTCCGCAAGTTCGGCGCCTATTGTCTCACCCCATAAAATAGCGTCGCCTTTATTGCCGGGATGGCCATGGAATGTCGCGGCGGTCATTTCAGGAATATATTTTTCAACGAGCGCTGGCTCTCCGGCAAATCCGCAACAGGCCAAAATAAGTGCTTCACAGCCAATCTCTTCGCGCTCACCATTCGGGCGATCAATAGCGACGCCGCAAACGCGCCCATCTTCAGAAACGATAAGATCGCTGACACACGCTTCGGTCAGCAAGTCAGCGCCAGCATCCGACACCGCATTGGTGAGCGCTCCCATAAGCTCGCGGCCAGAACGGTTTGGCATGCCATACATTCGCATGGCCGTGTGGCCTGGATATAAAAAGCCATCGATTAAATCCAATTCAACGCCATGATGATCTCGGAGCCACGAAATTGTCTCGCCAGATTCTTCCGCCAGATGCCGGGCAATGGTTTCATTTGTCGCCCCTTTTGTTTTCTTCATTATATCCGCGGCAAAACGGGCGGGACTATCATCAATATTGCGGGCAGTTTGCTCCGGCGTACCGGCGGCGGGGATCAATCCTGTCGACATAGCGGTCGTTCCAAGCGGGGTTTTGTCACGCTCAAGGATCAGCGCTTCAACACCGGCATCGCGCACAGCAAGCGCCGCGCAATGACCGCATGCCCCCGCGCCAATAATGATGACCGGGTAGGTGATCTCAAATTCTCGGTTGGCTACTTTTTGATCGGCCACGGGTTCACCTCAATCATCTTCGGACGTACTTTTTACTTGGTGCACGAATAGGAACGCAAAGCTTAATTTTTTTCAAGATAAACCTCGTTTTTATCCAATCCGCGAATGAAAGATAGATCTCGCTTTTAAAATCGCCGGGTTCGTGCATTGCTGATGGATATGAATAAGCCTAATCTACTGGGCATCTCATTTTTGATATTGAAATGGTGGTTGTGATGGAACGTGACGTATTAGGATGGCGACAACGGTTTGGGGTAATGGGGCCATCAACAAACACGATTGTTCAACCCGAATTTGATGAGATGCGCCCGGTTGGGGTGACGAACCATTATAGCCGGATCCAAAACGGTAATCCCCAGGCGGTTTCTAACGAGTCCTTTTTGGCGGGGACAACAGAAATTGAAAAGCTTACCTTTGATGCGGTGCGCTGGGTCATGAATGCCGAGCCGGATCATTTGGTCATGGGTATGTCAGCGGTGACGTTCAACGGTGCGCAAAAGGGGGCCGACGAATTTATTGATAAGGTCAAAAATGCAGCCGGTGGTGATATTGGTGTTAGCGTCGGGTCGCACTCCACGCGCGATGCATTGCGTACTTATGGGACCGTGAAAAAAATTGCGTTTCTATCCCCTTACTGGCCCGCAATGAACACCATTGCAAAGGCTTACTTTGAAGATGCGGGGTTTGAAGTGGTGCGTGATGTTTGTCTCAAATGTCCGAGTTGGACGGCGATTGCGCGTGTCTCGCAAAGCGAGCTTGTTGACACGTTGAAAGCGTTGGACGGTGATGATGTTGATGCCATTGTTCAGATCGGAACGAATTTATGCATGGCACAACTCGCAGGGGAGGCGGAACGATGGTTAGCAAAACCCGTCATTGCGATTAACACAGCGACTTATTGGCATGCGCTGCGCAGCAATGGTATCACCGATAAGGTGCAAGGCTTTGGCCGCTTATTATCAGAATTCTAGCAGAACGAATTGGTCGCAAAAGGTTACAGCGGACCACGCATTGTTCTATTGCCCGGGAATGTGGTCGCGGTGATTTTCAAGGTACCAATCTGCAATTTCTTCGCGGGTCGCCCACCAGATGCCGTCCAGTGATTTTGCATATTCCAGAAATTCTTTAAGCGCGCGAATGCGATATGCGCGACCGGACACATGCGGGTGAAGACCGACATTCATGATGCGGGCGCTTTGCGCGCCTTCTTCATGGAGGACTTTTAGCTCTTCGATTAAAATATCGCGCACTTCATCGGTTGTATGGCCGCGGCGTGTGACGAGTGTGAAGTCGTTAATTTCATTGGAGTAGGGAACCGACACGATGGGGCCGTTTTCCGTCTGTATTAAATAGGGTTGATCATCATTCATGATGTCACAATAGAAAGTACATCCCTGTCCTGCGAGAATGCCCGCAGTGTTCAGTGTTCCTCTTAATGAGGAAGAGAGCCATCCTTTTGCTTTGCGTCCCACAGCTTTTTCATAGGCTGCTAAGGAGCGCATGACGACGTCACGCTCTTTCTCGGTTTCGTGCGCATAATCGGTGAGCAACTCACCCTGTTCAAAGTTATGGGCAACAATTTCACAGCCGCGCTCAAGCGCTGCTTCTAACATGGCCGCGCGGCGCTCAGCGGTTACTGCATTCGTCGTGCAAGATGGTTTGACGCCATAAGCATCGCATGCCTCAAACATCCGGAATATGCCTACACGTTGTCCATATTCGCGCCACGTATAGTTTGGGTAATCGGGAATATTGCCCGGCAAGGTGTTTGGAAGGATTGCCGGACCGCCAGCATAATAGGGCTGATCTGTATCTTTGACCAAGTCCCATGTTTCCAGATTGAAGGTGATCATCAGCGCCACACGTGCGCCATTTGGCCAAGTAAGGGGTTTGCGTTCGGTGATGGGGCTGTAAGGATATTTCATGATTTTATAGGGTCTTTGTATTTCGTGTGGTTTTTAATTATTTTCGTTTTGTGGGTGTGTTTTTAGAGTCAATTCGATGATGATCGTGTGCGCATTCAAAGCCATGAATTTCAATTGAATCGTTCGGTTCTCTCGCATAAATTTATACAGGGTGAAGTGGTGGAAAGGCAATAAAATAAAGGCTAAAAAGCGAGAAAACACTTATTTTCCCGTCAATCTTGATCACCAATTTTGATCACCAAAAACTCAACTCATATCGAATTCTCATTCCACTTAAATGCAAAGCTTATTGGCTTGCCAAGTGTTGGGAATCCAATGGGCGTGCAATAAATTTCAGGTGCTGATGATGTCTCAATATGTGGTCATTAAAGTTGCAAAATAGTATGGTGACGCCGTACAGGAGAAAAAATCAGCATGGGGATGAAGTGCGAAATCATTACAATGATTTGGTGTATGGCCTGATTTTTTTGTGTGGGTTAGTGGTAGGCAACAGATATCTACGCTTCTTGTGCCAATTGAATCGCGATTTTTCGCGCGGTCAGTGGGCTTAATAATATACCGTTTCGATGGTGGCCAAGCGCGGCGATAATGCCCGCAGGCCCGTCGGTAAGTGGCCCAATCAGGGGGCGTCCATCCACTGTAATGGGCCGAAGGCCGCTCCAGCTTGGGCCTTTTTTCATCTGGTCAATGTCAGGTACCAATTGGCGTGCATGCTCATAGAGCGCGGCAAGATGGTCTGGGTTCACAGTGCGAGAATTATCGCCGGTAATGCTGGTTGCACCAATGATTATGCGGCCATCGCTTTTGGGGCAAAGATAAACATTGGCATTGCGAATGACGTGACGCAGCAATGGCGGGGATTGATGATTTTCAGGCAATAGCGCCATAGCCTCGCCTTTGACGGGGATTAGCTCAGGCAATGGGAAGTCCGTATCAAGATCATCAAGAAAGGCCCCGGTCGCCAGGATAACTGTTCGTGCGGTAAAGATTTGCGTTTGCGCGGCGTTGTCTGTCTTAGCGGCGACGACATTGTGTTTATGGTCGCCGGGTGAATTAGACTCGGCGGGCTTGATTTGTACGGCTCTGTGCCCGCCAATATAGGTGCCATTTGCCTGCAAAAAGGCTTTCAACAGGGCCTTTAAAAGATAAACTGGGTCGACCTGCCATTCCGACGATGAAAAAAGACCGGCGCTGACATGTTGCGATAAATTAGGCTCGCGCAATAGGACGCCTTGTTGATCGAGAAAAGCAACCGTGTGCCCCTCGCTTGTCATTTGACAATAGAGTGTCTCCAGCTGTGTGGCTTGTTCCTCCGTGGCGGCGAGTCCTAAGGTTCCTTCCTGGCGAAGATCGATATCGATCCCGCTTGCTTGTTCCAAAGCGCTTGCAAATTGCGGCCAATAAGAAAGGCTCTCCCAGCCCATCGCCTCAATGGCGCGTTCCTGCGGTGAACGAGATCCTTCAAAGCCGGGGGCAAGCATACCGGCTGCGGCAAGGCTTGCTGGATGGGCATCGGGCGTCCCCGCATCGATTAATGTGACGCGCGCGCCCATTTCGCTCAACAGCCAGCCGACCGACAATCCCACAACACCGCCGCCAATGATGATTGTATTGTGCTGTGCAGGATTGAGGGCAGGTAAGCAGGCCCAAAAAGGGTCGTGAGAGGAGGAAGATGAATGCACCATGACTGCCCCGTTCTTATCGCCGCCGTGACCAATTGATCAAGCCTGAACGGTTAGGCATTTGCGCGCCCTCAATTCTTGTTTCTGTCTTGCTATTCGCCGTCTGTCAGCTCCCGCGGCGGGGTCATCGAAGCCATCAGATGGGTTTTTTCTTTCGACCCGGCCGAAGAGCCAAAGAAATAATTGACCACGGCGGCGGTCATTGTCGCCAATGCGCCGAGCATGATTGAAAATTCTGTTTCTGCGCCAGCGGGCAATTTTCGCGCAACCATCGCGCCAAGCACGAGGAAAAATCCGAATATAACCAGTGCGCCAATCACAGAGGGCGTGCGATCTTGGGTGATTTGGGCATGTTGGCGTGCGTCCGCGCGGTCAGCGGCGGCGATGCGCGATTGTTCGATCGTGGTTTCGCGCAGCATGCGCTGAAACTCCAGATCTGCGAGTTTAAGGGCGGTGATTTGTTCGGGTGTGGTGTTCCCAAGGGCCAGATCAATGGCGATTTCATCGGCTTTTGTACTGCCAAACAGAGCGCCTGATATGCGTTCAACTGCCGCGCCAGCCAAGGGCCCACCAAGGGCGTGGGCCAATTGCGGTGCAATGCCGCCAAGGACTTTTGCGATGCGGCGTTTGGTTCCCCCTTTTTGGGAGGATGATGGTGAGGATTGAGATTCCATATTCGGGCCTTCTATCTTGGTGTGTGAGCGTCAAACTTGGTAGCAACAACGCACTCTAAGGCCGGCGAGATGGGGTGGGGATAAATATCCACATTTTTTATGCCGCATAATTACGGCATTTTTTATTGATTTTGATTGGATTTTTCGGCGAATGCCATAGATTGCGGCATTCTAGAAGGCTAAAAAGCAACAAGCCCTAGAGATCGGCATTCAAAACTATTTTCAAGGTTGCAAATTTTCAATTTGCATTAATTTGCGGATCACCCCATGATTCGCAAATGATCGGATGGTTTTGTTCGTATACGGTCAAGCCATACGCTGATTAATGTGATTGCATGGGGTTTTTGCGATTGCAAATTGGTATTTGGTTTCGGGGACATCGCGGATTGGGAAACTGGCGCATAGGCGCCCGCCAGTCATATAGACTGTGTGGTTGTGATATGATCACAGTGTTTCTCCGGCAGGTGTTTTTGAAAATCGTGGTGTAAAGGGGTGGTACGGAGTAACGCTTTTCCGAACCATTCCTTTTTGAGTCTTCATTGCTGCTCTGCTGGCAGCATAATTTTAGGTCGGAATGTCGATGATCCGTTGGATGAATTCCCTTTTTAATGCCGGATTTCGCGCGCCATTATTGGTGATTGCGCTTGGCGGTATTGCTGCTGTCTTAATGCGTATTGCCGGTGTGTCTGTGATTTCTGCAGATGGATTCGCGCTTGCCGGACAACTCGGCCTTGGGCTGATCGCATTTTCTGCGGGAACGCAATTTCGGGTTAGCCGTCTGGCTAAAGATTGCCCGGTTTCCTTCCGGTTGGGATTTGGCGGTGCGCCGTTATTTTTGATCATTAGCGGTCTGGCCGCTTTTATCTTGATCCCGCAAGTTGCGCTTGCGCCTGCCTTTTTATTGGGCGGCATCTTAATGTTGAATGGCTCGACCTTTGATCGCCGGGCGATCACCAATGCGCCTGCACCCTCATTGATTAAAGCGGGCGTGCGGCTGGAAAGCGCTGTCATTCTTTCATTGGGCTTACCGGTGGTGATGTTGCTTGAAGCCAATGCCACAGCGGCGGCGCCCGGACATGGTATGTTATTTCCCCTCCTTGATGCCAGCCGAAGTGCTGTCATCGCATTTGGATTTGGCGGCTCATTAGGGCTTCTGGCTGCAATTGCCGGGAACCGCTGGTTCATGAATTATGGTGTGGGCCTTTCGGTGATCATGGTGATTGTTGCTATGGTATTATCGCCGGTCTTGGGCGCGCACCCTGTTGTTGCGGCCTCGGCCCTTGGTCTGATTTGGGGCGAGCAAAGCCGTGCCGGGTTTGTTTCACGCCTAAGATTGCGCGCGCGGCTGGACCGAACAGTCCTCCCGATTGGCTTTTTCCTATTTGGGTTGGCCCTGTCCCCGCGCCTGTTAGAGGCTGATTTGCTTGGGCTAACGTTCGCGCTGGCCGCCGTCACTGTAATGCGCGCTGGGCCGCGTCTTGTAGCCTTGCAACGGTCTGTTCTGCCCCGCGAAGGGCAAATGTTCATGGCATGGTTTGGCGGTACGCCTGGTCTCGCCTCGGCGCTTTACCTGCTAACACTAATGTCGAATGGGCACCTGGATGACCATGAGCTGGTGCTTTCGCTTGGCACTCTTTGCGTTCTAGCAGGGGTTATAACCGCGCGCGTTACCTCACAACCGCTGGTCCGGCACTATGTTCGTGCTCTTGGGTTGGCCAGACGCCGGCAAATGTTCGGGGCGTAAATATTGGTGTTGGTGCAGGGTAGCTGTCCCCAATGATCGCAAATCACCAAATTTTCCCGGTTTTGCCTCTCTAGGGGTGTTGTTTTATCCACAGGCTTCGCATTTTTTTGCAGAACGGCTTTTGCCAACAGGCCGTTTGCGCTAAGACCTACTCTTTCCGGTGGTTCAAGGAATAATTGTGACGGCCCCGTCTGACGCTAACTCTGTGTCTTCTGATACTGAAAGCGCGCCAGAGGCAAAAAAGCCTCTTGGCGATAAAGCTGTTGGTGAGGGACATTCCTCAAAAAACTCAGATATTTCGCGCGGAGACAATAAAAATGTACCGGCGCGTGTCGGATCCGATCAGGAAGGCGAGTGGGTTGAAACCGCTCGTGCACAATATCCCCTGGAAGGGGGATATGATGGAGCGACCCGCAATTGGAATGCAATGTCGCGCCAGGTCTGGCAGGTCGCGCGGTTAACGGCGGTGCTGCTCTTTTTTGCGCTCATGGTTGGCTGGCCGATTGGTGAGTTGTTTGCCCATCGCGATCTGTACGGCACTTTTGATGGGTGGTCGTTATGGAGCGCATGGCCCATTGGCATTATTTTTCTCGCGTTTTTTGCGCCAATTTTGTTGCTGTGCTGCGGGTATCTTCTGTCCCGTCAGATGATGACCAATCAGGCAGCAGAGGCGATGGCCAGTGCTGCGCGCGCCTATTCGCGCCCTGATGAGGTTGCCCTGCGCGAAGTCGAGACCGTGGGAACTGTTGTTCGCACACAGATGGATAACTTGAACACTGGTCTTGATAGTGCGCTTGTGCGTCTTGCCGATGCCGAAGCGATGATACGCAATCATGTTGGTGCGATTGAAGCGGCAGGGACGGCAATTGAAACGCAAGCCACTGGCACTTTGGAGCGCGTTGCCAATGAAAGAACGCGCCTTATTGATGCGACGGAAACATTGAACGCGCGCGCGGAAAGCTTTGCCGATGCAATTGAAGAGCGCACCAAAGCCAATGTTGCTGCGATGGAGCAGGTTGATAGCGTTACCGCTGATGTTGAAACGAATTTCAATGATCGCCTGACTAATCTGGAAAGCGCAACATCGACTGCGCTCGATAGTTTTAAAGAGCTTTTGGATGCGCTTGGCGGCGCCGACAATAGTGTGCGCTCAACCACGGAAGCGTTGAAGGTTGCCACCGACCAAACGGCGCAAGAGGCAGAAAAAACCCGTGCCGCTGCGGCTGATATGCGAAAAGCTGGCGATGATGCGGTTAGCGAAGCCCTGAGTGCTGCATCAAACGAAGCCAATCAAAAGATGCTCGCCGAAGCGGTCAATCAAGTGACGGCGCAATCGAGTGAACGCGCCGTCTCGCTGGCGCGCGAAGAAGCAGAAAAGATTGCCCGCGCGGCGGTCGATCAAGTCAGCGTCGATATGGAAAAATGGGCGCGTGAAGCTGGGGAGAGTAAGTCCCACGCCGCTCAGGAAACTTTAAAGCATGCTGAGGAAAAAGCCGCTCTTGCTGATGCACGCCGGGCAGAACTGGCCGCAACCCATGAGGCATTGGCCAGCGAAAATACGCGCCTAGAGACAATGATTGAAGAGCAGCGCGCGCGTGCGGAGAGATTATCGAAGGCGATTGCCGAACAGTCGGAAAAGCTGGCGACGCTCTCTGAAACAATGGCGGAGTCACAAGACGAGCAACGCGCTTTTATTGCCAATAGAAATGGCGACGCTAACGATGCGCGCTCTGAAAATGCAAATTCTGCAAGTTCTGACGATCAATCCGGCGAGAGTGAATTTGCCAATGGCCACGACGTTGATGATGCGGCCACCATTGCAACCACTGGCCTTTCAAGCGCGAGTGCTTTTTTTGCGAAAAAAGAAAAGCGGCCCGCAGAATCCGCAAAGTCCACAAAGTCCATTGAGGATGACAAACGCCTGCGTTCAGATTCTGGTGATGCAAAACCGCGGAATTCTGCGCGCGGCTTGAAGTTGGGCGTGCCGGATCGATCAGAAGGCCCTGTTGCCAAGAGCGAACCTGTCGATGATTTTCGCTCCTCGGTCGTCTCACCGAAACAAGACTTACAAAGATTAAATGAGCTTGCCCGAGATCTGTCGCAGTCGCGTGCGCAAAACAAAGCGCCTGCAACCCAAGATAACTCTAAGGCGCACTCGGCCATATCGGGCAATGATCAAGCTGATTCCACGCCAACCGGCCCCACGCCAACGGGATTACGGGTTAATCGCGACGGCAATAGTCCGAGTTGGAAAGAGATTCTGGCCGCAGCCGATGGGGCCGGGCCTCTGTCCCTAGATTTGCCGTTAGAGAATGAAGCGCTTGAGCCCGATACGATTGAACTCGAGACGCAAGATCAGGCTGAATGGCCTGAGCGCGATATCTCAAATTCGCAAAGTGAGATGCATGATGAGTGGGAAGCGACCTTTAATGAGCGCGCTGACATTGAGTCCGAACCCATATTGTTAAAGTCGCATGATGGCGAAATTATTGACTTGATGCCGGAGGAAGAAATTTCTCCGAGTGCAAATTTTGTTGCGCAAGAGGCCGATCTTTCCGAGCGTGAGCTGCACGCCTTTCGGGTCATTAATCGGTTACAACAATTTACCTTTAATCTTGATCGGCGTTTATACGGCGAATGTCCTCCGACATTGATTGAGCGGTTCGAACGCGGTGATCGCAATATTTTTGCAAACAGACTGCTACGATTGTCAGAAACCG
Organism: uncultured Caulobacterales bacterium; assembly: GCA_964421675.1. Lineage (GTDB taxonomy): Bacteria > Pseudomonadota > Alphaproteobacteria > Caulobacterales > Parvularculaceae > CALLPQ01. Next base: position 46,005 of record CAYQXV010000011.1, on the reverse strand, counting down.
ATGTTAAAAAACGCATTCGCAGCGAAAGTGCGCGCGATAGAAAATTTGAAAGCGATATTCGCGAGTTCTTGAAACTATTTGATAGCCTATTGGAAGAAGCCGCGCTCTCACCCTCCGTTGATGAGGAATTACGGGAATATCTTTCTTCTCCATTAGGGCGCATCTATCTTTTGATCGGTGAGATTGTCGGATATTTTGCCTAATTCACACTCGGCTTAACCTTATTTTGTGACGCGTTGACCCTGACCTATGAATGATTTGAAAAATTTGATCCGTACAATTCCCGACTATCCAAAGCCGGGAATTATGTTCCGTGACATTACAACGTTGCTGGGGGACCCGCGCGGATTTCGCCGTCTGGTGGATGAGTTGGTCCAGCCTCTGGCGGGCGCGAAAATTGACAAGGTCGCAGGTATTGAAGCGCGCGGTTTTATTCTTGGCGGCGCGATTGCACATCAACTCAGCGTTGGGTTCATTCCCGTTCGAAAGAAAGGCAAATTGCCTTATGAGACGCTTATCGAGCCTTATGAGCTGGAATATGGAACCGATGCGGTGGAAATCCATATTGATGCGGTCGAAAAGGGCGAGCGTATTTTGGTCGTGGATGATTTGATCGCAACGGGCGGGACGGCAATTGCCGCGATTAATCTTTTAGAGCGGGCAGGGGCAGTAATTGAGCTTTGCTCATTTGTGGTCGACCTTCCTGATCTTGGCGGAAGTGAAAAGCTGCGGGCCTTGGATAAAAAGGTGGTCTCTCTGGTCGAGTTTGAGGGCGAGTGAGCTACAAAGCGCACGGGAGCAAATTTGCGCTTTTGTACCATTTTGACCGATAGGGTCCGCGCGCGTCTCTTTAAGAGACACAAATCTTTTTCCCACCTTCACAAACGCGCAAGCAAATTGCTTTAAAGATTGAACGGCGATACCAATAGCTTTTGCGATCTTCATTAAGGCGACGCCCAATATGCCCAAACATTTTGATAACGAACAAATTCTAATCACTGGCGGTGCCGGATTTATTGGATCGCATCTGTCAGACCGTCTGTATGCAGAAGGCCACGACCTGTTATGTGTCGACAATTATTATACCGGGTCAAAAGAAAATATTTCGCACCTTATTGGTTCTCCGCGCTTTGAAACTGTGCGCCATGACGTAACATTTCCTCTCTATGTTGAGGTTAGCCAGATTTATAATCTCGCTTGTCCGGCCTCGCCAATTCACTATCAACACGATCCTGTGCAAACCACAAAAACCAGCGTCCACGGCGCGATCAATATGCTTGGGCTTGCGCGGCGGACAGGGGCCAAAATTTTGCAGGCATCGACCTCAGAGGTTTACGGCGACCCGGAAGTTCATCCGCAAACAGAAGACTATTGGGGTCACGTCAACCCGATTGGCCCGCGTTCATGCTATGATGAAGGCAAGCGGTGCGCGGAAACATTATTTTTTGACTATCATCGCCAAAATGGTTTGGAGATAAAGGTTGCGCGGATATTTAATACCTATGGCCCGCGCATGCATCCCAATGATGGCCGCGTGGTTTCTAATTTTATTGTGCAGGCGTTAAGCGGCGAAGACATCACAATTTATGGAACAGGTGAGCAAACCCGTTCTTTTTGTTATGTCGATGATTTGGTCACGGCATTGATTGGGCTAATGGCGACATCGAGCGATGAGACCGGGCCCATCAATTTAGGCAATCCGGGCGAGTTCACCATGCTTGAGCTTGCCGAAAAGGTTATAAAATTATCCGGCTCGTCCTCCAAGATTGTGCACAAACCACTTCCAAAAGACGACCCGCAGCAACGTCGTCCAGATATTTCCAAAGCCAAGTCAAAACTTGGCTGGGAACCGGCCGTCGCCCTTGATGAGGGGCTGGAAAAGACGATTGCTTACTTCCGTGAGCGCCTCAGCCTTTAGTCCGTAAAGGGTATGGAGGATGTCAGCGGGGAATATCCGCCTGATTGTCGCAAAACTAGATGATCTGCTAGCCAATCGATCTCAAAAATTGCCGCAGTGCAAAAAGAGCGCTATAGTCTGAGTCCTACTCAATCGCGCCAACACTAAGAGGCACTTTCATGACCAACTTATCGACTATTGGCGTTATCGGCGCTGGCCAAATGGGCAATGGTATCGCCCATGTTCTTGCCGCGGCCGGCATTGATGTGGTGCTAAACGATATCAATGGCGATCAGCTCGAAAAAGCAAAAGCGCTGATTGAGAAAAATCTCGGGCGCCAGGTTGCCAAAGGCGCGTTGGAAGCGGATGCGATGACCGCCGCGCTCTCGCGGATCTCCTTGTCAACGGATATGGCGAGCATGTCCGAGTGCGATATGGTGATTGAAGCGGCGACTGAAAATCAGGCTGTGAAAACAGAAATTTTCAAACAGCTTTCTGAACATCTTAAAAAAGATGCGATCATGGCGACGAACACCTCGTCTATATCTATCACTGGCCTTGCGGCGGCAACCGATCGTCCAGAACAGTTTATTGGATTGCATTTCATGAACCCGGTTCCTGTCATGCAATTGGTTGAAGTTATTCGCGGTATTGCCACAAGCCGGGAAACTTTTGAGGTAACAAGCGATTTGGTTGCGCGCCTGGAAAAAACCATGGCCGTGTCCGAAGACTTTCCAGCCTTTATCGTGAACCGAATTTTGATGCCAATGATTAATGAAGCGATCTACACGCTTTATGAAGGTGTCGGCACCGTTGAAGCGATCGATAAGGGCATGCGGCTTGGGTTGAACCATCCGATGGGCCCGCTAGAGCTTGCTGATTTTATCGGGCTCGATACCTGCCTTGCCATCATGCAGGTGCTTTATGAAGGGCTGGCCGATAGTAAATATCGTCCGTGTCCATTGCTCGTGAAATATGTTGAAGCGGGCTGGTTGGGCCGCAAAACCGGGCGCGGTTTTTATGACTATGCAGGCGATACCCCCATTCCAACCCGGTAGGCTGGCGGCCACTTAGAGAATAAGGGCCTGGCTGCTTCACATTAAAAATGTCCAGTTAACTTGACATTTAATCATGGGCCACCCACTTTAAGCACCAGCAATACGCCATCTATGTGTTTGGAGGGGATTATGTCGACCGAAACGTCTGGGCCCAGCAATTCAATTGGGAATTACAAACAAGCGCTTCGAAATTATAAGCGTGCCTTTTGGCCGGTCATTATTGTTTATATGATAATTTCTCTTGGCGTTCCGGTAGTCGCCGATGCGTTCAATCTTGATGGATGGTGGATCCGTGCCGGGATTTCGCTGCTGAACGGCCTGCCCATCATCGTAATATTTTTTCTGATCTGGCGGATGATTGGCGAGACGGACGAATATACACGGTTGAAACAGCTAGAAGCCATCACTCTTGCGGCAGGGATTATGTTCTCCTTTGTCGCCGTTTGGGGCTTTATGGAAATACATGAAGCGGCCTCATCCTTCCCCGTATTCTTTTTGACCCCTGCCTTTCTTGGCCTTTACGGTATTGTTTATAAATTACGTGGCGGTTCGGGCTGTAGCTAGGCTGGGCTCTAACCATTGAAAAACATCGTTCGTGAATTGCGCAAAACGCAAGGGTGGAGCCAGGCTGATCTCGCAGATCGATTGGGCATTGCGCGCCAATCTGTCAATGCGATTGAAGTTGGCAAACATGCGCCCAGCTTGCCTTTAGCGTTTGCGATTGCTGAACAATTTAAAATGCGGGTGGACGAAATTTTCTTTCCCGACCAATCCTAAACCATGCATGAGGGAACGCTCTTGCCGGTAATGCCAAGACAATTTTTCTGGATGCGACTTGCTTGAGAATTTGTGGTCGTATCGTTTAAATTTAACCTGTGTTGGTCAATGGTACAGCAATTATAAGCTGTTGATTTTTAATGCAATATTTGTTTTATATCAATATTAGCGATGCGTCGCTGATGCTTGTTGCAAAGATCAAATCGTTTGTCTTTGTGTGCTGGCATAGTGAACAGTAATGCATTTGCATATTGTAAAACGAAAAATCCTTAGAGGAGATGATCCATGGCTGTTGCCCGAGTTACAGAAATTATTAGCGGTTCCCCAAAGAGCTTTCACGATGCCGTTGAAACAGGTATTGAGCGCGCAAATAAAACACTCAAAAATGTTGAAGGCGCTTGGGTTAAAGATCAATCTTTGATCCTCGACAAAGGCAAAATCAAAGAATATCGCGTTGTGATGAAAGTTACATTCATCCTTAAAGATTAATCTATCGGTCGTTATCGACCTTAAAGCCATTCCGCCTGCGTATCACGCCCTAATATATCATCAAGGCTTGGGCGCGGGCGGATGACCGCGTACTGACTACCATTGACGAGCACTTCTGGTACGAGGGGACGGGTATTATATTCCGATGCTTGCACGGCGCCATAAGCCCCCGCCGACATAAATGCGACAAGGTCTCCGCTTTGTAGGGGAGGGAGATCGCGCTCTCGGGTAAACCGATCACCGGTCTCGCAAATCGGCCCCACCACATCATATTGCACTGTAGTTTTTGAGTCCGGCTCATTTATCGGGCGGATATCATGCCATGCATCATAAAGAGCAGGGCGGATGAGATCATTCATCCCGGCGTCCAAAATCAAGAACTTTCGCTCCGCACCTTGTTTGACATAAATCACTTTGGATACCAAAAGCCCAGCATTGCCAACAATCATGCGGCCCGGTTCAAAGATCAGTTTGACCCCAAGCGGATCGGCGATCTTGCGGATCAATGCGGCATATTCATCCGGGTGCGGCGGGTTTTTGTCACTATTGCCATAAGGGATGCCAAGACCGCCGCCAAGATCGACGCGGCTAATGGTGCACCCCTCTTCGCGCAAGCGCTGAACCAATTCAGCCACTTTGCCAAATGCCGCTTCAAATGGTGCCAATTGATCAATTTGCGATCCGATATGCACATCGACACCGCACACCTCAATACCCGGCAGGCTAAGTGCTTTTGCATATAGGCTTGGCGCGTGATCCCAGGCGATGCCAAACTTAACCTCAGCGGTGCCGGTTGAAATTTTCTCATGGCCCCCGGCGCTCACATCCGGGTTTACCCGAAAGGCAATCGGCGCGCGCTGCCCGCGTGCATTGGCAACCGCATTGAGTAAGTCCAGTTCTGGTTCTGACTCCACATTGAACTGAAAAATCCCTGCCTCTAGCGCGGCAGTCATTTCCTCAGCTGTTTTACCCACGCCTGAAAATACGATTTTGTCGGACGGTATTCCTGCCGCTAATGCGCGCACCAACTCGCCGCCAGACACAACATCCGCGCCCGCGCCCTCGCTTGCGAGAACCTTCAGGACGCTAAGGTTGGAATTGGCTTTGACCGAATAAGCCGTCAGCATATCGGCATCGCCAAATGCACCGCGAAACACTTGCATATGGCGGCGCAATGTTGCTTCGCTATAGCAATAAAACGGGGTGCCAACTGTGTTGGCAATTTCGGTCAGATCAACCTGCTCTGCATGCAGATGCTGGTTTTGGTAGGTGAAATGGTGCATTGAGAAAAGCTCAAATTGTTAGTGTATAATGTGGGTGTCCGGGGGGCGAACGGGCACTTTTTTGCCGCAACCGCCTATCAAAAGGCTAGCGCAGAATAGTAGGGCGAGGGCGGTCATTGTCGCTTTGGTCATGAGGTCTCCTTTGACGTCAGATTATCAATCCAGCGTTGTGCTTGTGAGCGTACATTTTCCGGGGCGGTTCCGCCATAGCTTGTTCGTGACGCAACAGACGCATCCACATTCAAGACCGAAAAAATATCCTTAGTGATGCGGGGCTCAACAGCCTGCATAGTGTCCAAAGATAGCTCAGACAACATTTTTGATGTTTCATCTGCCTTTGCCACAAGCGTACCGGTCACATGATGGGCGTCGCGAAATGGCATGTTAAGCACGCGCACCAACCAATCGGCAAGGTCCGTTGCTGTCGAATGTCCGCCGCTGGCCGCATCGCGCATTGCTTGTTTATTGATGTCTATTTCGGCCATCATCCCGTTCATGGCGGCAAGGCTTAATCCATAATCATCAAAGGCTTGAAATGTCGCCAGCTTATCGTCTTGCATATCTTTCGCATAGGCGAGGGGCAGCCCTTTCATCATGACAAAGATGTTTGTGAAGGCGGCTATCATATGTCCTGCTTTTGCGCGGATAAGCTCTGCCGCATCGGGATTGCGTTTTTGCGGCATGATCGAAGAGCCCGTTGAATAGCTGTCTGGCAGGCTCACAAAGCTGAACGGTGCACTTGCCCAAATGACCAGCTCTTCGGCCAGCCTTGAAAGATGCATTGCGGAGATGCTTGCCGCGGAGAGCGCTTCCAAAGCAAAGTCGCGAGAAGAAACGCTATCGAGGGAATTTTCGGTAGGCTGATGAAATCCCAGTGCAGCCGCGGTTGCATGGCGGTCCAAAGGGAAGGACGTTCCCGCCAGCGCTGCTGCGCCAAGCGGGCATTCATTCATCCTTGCGCGCGCATCGACAAACCGGTCGCGGTCGCGTGCTAACATTTCTACATAGGCCAGCAGATGGTGGCCGAAGGTTATGGGTTGCGCGGTTTGCAGATGGGTAAAGCCGGGCATAATCGTATCGGCATGCTCTATAGCTCTGCGCGAAAGCGTTTCCATTAATTGTTCTATCGCCTGGACGCTATCATCGCAGGCGGTGCGCACCCAGAGCCGGAAATCTGTCGCAACCTGATCATTACGCGAGCGGCCTGTATGCAGGCGCGCGGCGGGCTCGCCAATCAGCGCTTTGAGACGGGCTTCAATATTCATATGAATATCTTCAAGGGCGGCAGAGAACTCGAACGTGCCATTCTCAATTTCACCGGCAATTGTTGCAAGGCCTTCATGGATTGCTTCTTTGTCGGCCTGAGAAATGATGCCCTGATCGGCCAGCATGGTCGCATGGGCTTTGCTGCCCGCAATGTCCTCGCGCCATAAGCGCTTATCAACATTGATCGACGCGTTTATCTCTTCCATGATGGCACTGGGGCCGGTGGCAAAACGTCCCCCCCACATGCTATTGCTGTTGCGCTCACTCATTGTCATACCTTGCTATGCTCTGGGTAACGTTAGAAGTTCGAGGATTCGGTTATGTTTTCACCACGGTTCTGGCTAATTTTGTGGGGAGCGCTTGGCTCACTTGGGTTGATGTATGTCATATTCAGCGCCAGCGTAAAGCCAGATAATGGTGCAGGGGCCTTTCTATCCTCCAGCGCTGATGAAACTGACGCGCCGGGCCGCTATTTAACAGGCGATATGGCCGATTTCAATTTGACCTTTCCCCCGCGCAAAGGGCCCGAAATCCCTTTTACCCATGGGGAGCGCCAGTTAACGCTAAAATCTTTTCGCGGCCAGACCGTTCTGGTGAATTTCTGGGCGACCTGGTGTGCGCCCTGCCTAAAGGAACTTCCCTCGCTCGACCGATTGCAGGGTGAATTGCAAGACGAGCCCTTCAAGGTGATTGCAATCGCCGCTGATCCGCGGGGGCCGGAGGTCGCGCGCGAATATTTGGACCGGCTATCCATCGAGCATCTGGATTTATATGCCGATCAGCGATTGCTGATGGCCAGTGCGATTGGCGGGGCAAATGTTTTGCCGGTCTCGATTTTGTTTTCGCCCGATGGCACAGAGATTGGCCGACTGGTGGGAGAAGCAAATTGGGATAGCGAGGAAGCCAAGGCATTGATCCGCGCGGTGATCGCTGGTGCTAAAATACGCCGTTAAATTGTAACGTGAGCGCCCTGCAAGGGGGAGGTGATGAGAGGTCACCAACCCCAATATTTGCGTGATTATTGGGGTTTATTGGCATTTTCTTAATGCGTTACTGATCTGTAATCTCATTCGACCCTAAATTTGTGTCGTTTAGTCGCTTCAATCTTCACGAATGGAGGGGGGATGTGGCAATTGCCACCGGGAATAGCTATTTAAGGTTCAAGAAAAATGATTCGAAACAGTTACGCAGACAGGGGATTGTCATAATGTCTAGGAAGTCAATTTTATTCGCTGGCGTTGCCGCCTTGGCATTAGGTGCGTGCGGCGGTGGCGGTGATAGCAGTGCATCATCTACAGATTCAAAACCAAGCCGGGCCAATGTCGCCGCGGCCAACTCCAGTTCAGGTTCGCCATTCGATGCAAAGTTTTCGCTGAAAGGCGCATCCGCGCTCGACATTGATGGCTTGATTGCCCAAACCGGTTATGACGGCGAAAAGCTCTATGGCGCTGCCAGCTTTGATGAAAAGCTTGGCGCGACAGTTGTTACTGATATTAAATTCGATAGTGGTGACGGCGGGATCGTAACGATTGCAAAGGCTGAGCTATTTGGTGTCGATGAAGCCGCAATTACGAGCGTTACTCAAGGAACGGCAGCTTTTGATGCGCCGTTCGAAACTGTGCTGCGTAAAGTGCGCTTATATGACGTGAAGATAGCGGCCGACGCATTAAGTGTTCCTAGTGAAGTTACAGCTGAACTCGGTTTTGATCCTGCTGTAGATCCAGCAGATTTTGTTATTGGCGGTGTAGAGATTGATACACTGAAAGTACGCCAGGGCGGCATTGTCGAGGATGCCGGTGAAGACACAATGCTCGCGCAGATCTTTAATGTGTTTGATCTTGGTGGTCTTTATTTCAAAGATATAAATCTATCATTTGCAAGCGAGCAAACCGGCAGCTTTGGTTTATCTGCACCAGATTTACGGATGGTCGGCCTGGGCGGCGGTAAGCTAAATGCTCTGATTTCAAATGATTTTACCTATTCGTTCAAACAGTCTGCTGAATCTCTTAGCGCCGCCTTCGCAGATGATCCGCAAACCGCAGCACTCTTTAAAGGCCCCTTAGGCGCCATAATGGGGTTACATGGTCAGCGGGTTACTACGAAGACCATGTCATGGCGCGACATTGATGCCTCCGGTTTACTACCGTTTGGCTTGCGCGGTGAGTTGCCACCAATGAGTGAAAAGAACCTCATCAGTCTTGGCCATGGTGAAATGCTTGGCATGGAGCAGTATATAGGTGAAAAACGTCTCTTATCAGCTGATAAATCGACGTTTGTTGCTGATGATTTTGTCTGGCTCATCCCTACTAAAATCCGAACCGATGTTACGGGTACATCATACGATTTCACGGCCTATGTTCCCGAGGGCGAGGAAGAATTGCTCGCTATCATGACAAAATATGGCATGAATGATTCGTCTGCCGATGGTGTCATGAGCTGGACCTATAATGAAAAGACCGGGAATGCAGATTTAAACTATGCATTTGATATTAAGAATTTTGCAGACATCAACTTCACAATGAATGGCGGTAATTTTGTTTATGATGAGATTGCTACGCTCGTTGAAAATGAGAACCAAGCTGCATTGCAAGAGGTCGGTAACTTCAAGGGATTGGATCTGACCATTAAGGATGCCAACCTTTTGGATATGGTTTTTGATATTGCCGCCCTTCAAATGGGTGGCGGTATGACGGGGCCAGATCTTCGCCAAAGCACACCGGCAATGATGCGATTAACAGGAGGGCAGGTCTCTGCGCTCAATCCGCGTATTGATGGCTATATTGATGCACTTGCGGAGTTTCTGAGTGATGGCGGTACATTGAGCATTAATGCAAACCCCGATGAGGCTGTGCCTATTTCTCAACTGGCTATTATTGGCGAGACCGCTCCTCAAACACTTCCCGATGTGCTCGGTTTGACGGTCACCCATAAGAAATAGTTGCGTGACACTATAAAAATTAAAAGCCGCTGGTGAGATATTCACCAGCGGCTTTTTTGTATTCGTATTTTCGGTATGTCGTTAATGAGCGTGCGAGACGTCATCACCGCGATCGAGGGCTTCGCGATTGAGGTTCAGCATTGCTTTTTGCAGTTTTTCAAATGCACGGACTTCAATTTGACGAATGCGCTCGCGCGAAACATCATACACTTTTGACAATTCTTCTAGCGTTGAGGGAACCTCTTTTAAGCGGCGTTCACTGATAATATGCTGCTCGCGCTCATTTAAGGACTCCATAGCCTGCGACAGCAGATCCATGCGCATGTCATACTCATCTGAATTGGCAAGATGGGATTCCGCATTGACCGCATTGTCATCGACCAGCCAATCCTGCCATTCACCGCCTTCGCCATCATTGCGCATTGGTGCATTCAAGGATGTCTCTGGTCCCGCCATGCGCCGGTTCATGGAAACAACCTCGTCATTGGTCACGCCAAGTTTGGTGGCGATATGTTCAACTTGATCGGGGTGCAAATCTCCATCGTCAACCGCATCAATTTGGCTCTTCATTTTTCGCAGATTGAAAAACAACTTTTTCTGCGCCGCGGTGGTGCCAATTTTCACCAAGCTCCATGACCGCAAGACATATTCCTGAATAGAGGCTCTGATCCACCACATGGCATAGGTTGCCAGGCGGAAGCCTTTTTCCGGATCAAATTTTCGCACAGCTTGCATCAGGCCTACATTGCCTTCGGAAATGACTTCACCGATCGGCAATCCATAGCCGCGATATCCCATGGCAATTTTGGCCACGAGGCGAAGGTGAGAGGTAATGAGTTGTTGGGCGGCATCAGGATCTTCATGCTCGGCAAACCGTTTTGCCAACATATATTCCTGATCTTTGCGCAGCATGGGGAACTTGCGAATTTCGGCAAGATATCGGCTCAAACTGCCCTCAGGGGTCAGCGAAGCGGGCAAGGGATCGCTTTTTTTGTTCTTTACAAGCGCCTTAGATTTTATCGTCTCTGGCAAGTTTTTCTCTGTTTCAGCCATAAATCCCTCCGAACCCAGCCTGGCAATCATGCCAGCAATCTGGCGATTTCGTTAATCTTGCGTCGGGGTTTTTGTCCTCTGCCCCCTCGCAGTTTATTCATATAGGAGCTTTTCTTAAGGTTTTAAGACCCAATTGCTCTTTGAATGCACACAAATACTCAAGCGAGTGTGAGGTTCGCAGCAATATTGGCGCAATTTGTGCGCTTTTATGGTATTCTCAGGCGTTAACCTTCTTTCTTTCCAAAATGTTAAAGACCGAACTGGTATTTTTTAACAGGTAAAGGAGAAGATTGATCATGACCAAATTTACAGTCAATCGCGTAATTTCTCATCTGGCGAGTGTTGTGATGGTAATCGGTGCAGGATTGCTAAGCCCTGCCGTGCATGCAGATACTGCGAGTTTTACGACAACTGTAAACGGTGTGCCCGGTTCGGCTGCTGGCAATGCTGATGGTTCGGGCGTTCTTGTTCGCCCCGGCGAAACAGTGGGTCTGTTGCTTTCTACACCTTTCGGCTTGTTTGCTGATGATGGATTTACGCCTTTAAACAATAATGTTGGTATTTTTGCCCTAAGCGATATTGGATCGACCGTCGCGTCATTGAGCTTTGGTCGATATAATGGCGGTGATCCGGTACTCTTTCATACCCAGAATTTTAATACGCAAGCGGCCGGGAGTTCTGTTGATTTTGGATTTCTTGCTTTTGTTGGTTGCGGCGCGGCAGGTGGCTGCGACTATGTAGAGGTGTCGGGTATAAGTGCGTCGAATGGATCATCCGGTTTTATTTTAGACGCTATTACCTTTTCAGATGTTGCCCTATCAAATGTGACAGCCAGTACACCGGAACCGGCAACCTGGTTTTTCATGATCACTGGATTTTTCCTGATCGCGTTGCGCAGCAAACAGGTTCGCCGCAACCGCCCTGCAAAACCGTCTAAGCATTGGTCTCCCGCGAGTTCAATGCCGGTTTCCGAAACTTCAATGGCAGCATAGCTCGAAAGGGCGCCCTTAAGGGCGTGCGTAGTGGCGCTTGTAACGGTAAGGGCTTATAGCGCAGCGAGTGCTGAACGCAGTTTTTCAAAATCTTTTGGCAATGGCGCTTGGAAGTGTAATTTTTCACCCGTGATCGGATGAACGAATCCAAGAGTATGTGCGTGCAAAGCCTGACCGCGATAAGATTTCATTTTATTCAGCGCGGTGCGGGCGACATCGTCAACGGGTTTTAATCCGGCAAGGCCGGGGCCCCGGCCATAAACAGGATCGCCAATAAGTGGCGCGCCTAAATGGGTCATATGCACACGGATTTGATGGGTGCGCCCGGTTTCAAGACGGCACTCTATGAGAGCAGCAACCGCATCACCGGCAAGCTTTGCGCGCCCTGATCCATATCGTGCCAATGTTTTATAATGTGTGATCGCAACGCGCGCATCAGGGCGTGTCTCTGTTTCTGCAATGACGGCCATTTTGCGCCTGTCATTTCGGTTGCGCCCGATCAGGGTTTCAACAGTGCCCACACCTGGCCGCAAAGCGCCAACAATCAAGGCCTGATAAACTCTATCTATATCGTGTTCGGCAAATAATTTGGAAAGCCCCAAATGGGCCTCATCATGCTTGGCAACGACAATCAAGCCCGATGTATCTTTGTCAATCCGGTGGACAATACCAGGGCGCGCCACCCCGCCAATCCCCGACAGGCTATCGCCGCAATGGGCCATCAAGGCATTTACAAGCGTGCCATTTTCATTCCCGGCTCCCGGATGAACCACAAGACCAGAGGGCTTGTTGATGACAATAAGGTGCGCATCTTCATACGGAATATCCAGCTTCATTGGTTCTGGAGCAACACCCAATGTGGTGATTTCCGGCAAGGTTATGACAATCACATCGCCAGCATTTAATTTGGTTGAGGGATCAAGTGCCGGGACGTCATTGCGCATGATCTTTCCCTCACGCATTAACGACTGAAGCCGCGAGCGCGTTAGGCCGTGATCGTGACCTGCGAGCCATTTATCCGCGCGCGTTCCGCCATCTTCATCGGGAACAACAAAGCGGTTCGTTTGTTCGCATTGATCGATTTCTTGATTGTCCTCAGTCATTGATCTGTCTTTGTCAGCGCGTTGTCAGGGAGACCATTTTGCGGCGATGTCTCCACGAGGTGGTGCCGGGTGGGGAAGGGGATGGTGATCGCATGGGCATCGAATGCTTCTTTTACCTGTTGTAACAGATCCCACTTCACCGGGGAATAATCAGCTGATTTAACCCATGGACGGCAAATAATATCAACAGAAGACGCCCCCAAATTACCGACCGCGATAACGGGTTCCGGCGTGACGAGGATGCGCTTATCCTTGCTTATAATGTTGGCAATAACCGCCTTGGCTTTTTCTATATCATCTGAATAGGATATCGAAAATTGGAGATCTACTCTGCGCTCGCCATATGCGGAGTAATTTACGATACTGGCGGCCCAAACGGCACTGTTTGGAATAATGATCTTTTTATTATCACCACTTGCAAGCTCAGTTGTAAAAAGGGTGAGGCGGCGCACGGACCCCTCATAGCCTGCTGCTGCAATATATTGCCCAATCTCAAAGGGCCGAAATGTCAGGAGCATGATCCCCGACGCGATATGTCCCAACGTGCCCTGCAGAGCCAATCCGATTGCCAGACCCGAAGCGCCAAGAATTGCCGCAAAGCTTGTGGTCGGCACGCCAAAAATACCAAGGGCCGTAATCGCGATAAGGACGACGAGCGCATAGTAAACAAAGCTAAGAAGAAAGCTTCTTAACGTTGCATCAATTCGGCCGGACCGGTTGAGCCTGTCTCTGAGAATTTTTCGAACCCGGCCCGCAAGCCAAAGACCAATGATTAAAACAATCAAAGCGCCGATGGCATTCAACAAAAAGGGCACGCTGGCCGCGGCAAAGTCTTGCACGGTTTGCGAGGTGAGGCCGGGCGATAACCGCCCCGAGCCTTCAGTTGTGGGTGCCGAAAGAAGAGTCAAATCCATGATGGATATCCAGTCGAACAAGTGCGTGCATCATTGCCCGTGTCATACGATGCAATGGCAGCGCAAGCAATCAGCCGCAATCAGTCTGGGAGCAAGATTAATCCTGCATCAATAGGCTCGGATCAGTGAGCCCCGATTAATAGCGTGGATCATACATCATCTCGGTAACAGCCTTGTCGAGATCTGCGGGCATTGATGCCCGGGCAATCCCAAGATCGTGTGCATGTTGCGCAACAGAAACCGCAATTTTCTGGGAAAGTGTTCTGATTTCGTTGAGGCGAGGATAGAGAGCCCCTTCTGCAATGTCGTCTTCGCTAACAAAATCGGCAAGTGTTTTTGCCGCGGTTAAGAACAGTGCGTCGGGCAGGGTTTGCGCATTGGCGGCAAGGGCACCAAGGCCAATGCCCGGAAATACATAAGCGTTATTGCCTTGTCCCGGGCGTTTGACCGAGCCATCGTCCAAAACAACTGGGCTGAACGGGCTACCGGAAGAAAAGATCACGCGGCCATCGGACCATTTATAAGCCTGCTCGGCTGTACATTCTGCACGCGATGTCGGGTTAGACAGCGCAAAGACGACAGGGTTTTCATTAATTTCCGCCATTTTGCGGATAACGCCCTCATTAAATGTGCCCGGTGCCCCCGTCGCACCAATCAGGACATCCGGTTTCACCGTGTCGAGCGCTTCCATGAATCCCATAGACGCATGGTCATGGGCATAAGGCAGATTATGGGGGGCAAGATCGGAACGGCTTGAAACCACAAGGCCTTCCAGATCAACAAACCAAAGACGCTTGCGCGCCTCTGCCTCGCTTAGGCCTTCGCTTTCAAACGCACGCGCCATCAGATCACCAATACCGGTCGCAGCCGATCCGGCGCCAAGGAACATGATTTTTAAATCCTTGAAGTTCTTTTTGGTCGCTCTGGTGGAAGCGAAAACACCGGCTAGTGCGACCGCCGCCGTGCCCTGAATGTCATCATTAAAGCACAGATAATCGTCGCGATATCGGTTGAGCAGGCCATAGGCGTTCGGCGTGAGGAAGTCTTCAAACTGAACCAACATATTGGGGAATTTATCGCGAATAGCCGTCATGAATTCATCGACAAGTTCCAGATAGGCATCGCCCTTTAGCCGCTCATGGGGATAGCCAAGATATAAGGGATCATCGCGCAGTTCTTTATTGTTGGTGCCAACATCCAGCATGACGGGCAGACATTGACTTGGTTTGATTCCGGCACATGCGGTGTAAAGCGAGAGTTTGCCAATTGAGATCCCCATGCCGTTTGCGCCAAGATCGCCGAGTCCCAAAATACGCTCGCCATCGGTAATCACCAGAACCCGCGCATCTTCTTCTGGCCAATTGTCGAGCATTTCGCGGATTTGCCCTTTATCTTCAGGGGTGATGTAAAACCCGCGAGACCGGCGGAAAATATGCGCAAATTCACGGCAAGCTTGGCCCACCGTGGGGGTGTAGATAAGCGGCATAACCTCTTCAATATTGTCGATCAGCGTACGGTAGAACAATGTCTCATTGCGATCTTGAAGGGCGGTTAGAAAAATATATCGCTCAATATCAAAATGCTTGCGCCGTAAATTTTCCAGAACGCGGTCTTGCTGCTCTTGCAGCGTAGTTACCGCATAGGGCAGTAAGCCGCGCATTTTTAGCTGATCGCGTTCCTCGCGGGTAAAAGCGGTAGATTTCGTGGTTGCGGGATTGCGCAGATCGCGATCGGCGTGATTGTGAGTCATTTGTTGTCCTGAATATCTGGCCCAAAAGGCTGGGTCTCGAAAGCTGAGCTTTGAACGCTGCCTAAAGCCTCACTCAATGCTGATTTGCCGGCAATGTACTGCGATCTGGCCCAGTTATGAAATCACTATTTTAGTAAATTGAACCGACTGTTTGTGTACGCGGGCGGAGCAGAAAAAGGCCAGTATTTGAGCGGGATAGCCGTAAAAAAGGGCATTTCGCGGGAATCAGAGTGCGGTGGGAGCTCAATTGACGTCAGATTTGGCTGGTTGATATTGAAAACTTGATGATAGTGCCCGCATTTTGGGGCTTGGCAGACAAGCGGGCGTTCATGTACTTTATTACTAATGGGACGACAAAAGGACGTGGAATGGCCAACTTGATCAAATTATCCGCAATGCTCGCTTTGATGGTTATGCCTGTGATGCACGCTGCATCTGCGGACGATGATGCGCCTGAGCCCAGCGCAAAAGCCGCCGAGATTCTCGCTAAATATGATCGAACCGGGGATACGCGCACATGCCTCAACATTAACCGAATTAGGCAAATTCGCGCGCTCGATGATCGCCACTTTCTCGTTAGGGTCAATCCGTCGAAATATTATCTCAATATCACCTCCAATACATGTCACGGCGCATCGCGCGCGACAAACAGATTGCAATATACAACATCCATAGCCCAGCTTTGCCGAAACCAGATTGTCCGGGTCATTGATAATACAACCGGCATTTTTTCGGGGTCCTGCGGCCTTGGCAGTTTTGAGCTCCTCGAGAAAAAAGTTGAAACGGATGAAGATGATGACACCCAAACCGATGAGGGCGCGCGCTAATTTTGCAGCGCTGTGACTCTATTGAGTTCCGGTATGTGCGGATGTCCGCGCGATAGCATCGCATAATCTAATGATCATGAATTCATCCATTGGCAGTTGAGATGTCTCAAGCCTCATCAGAGCGGTGGCCAAATTGGTGGCAACCCATTGCAAGCCTGTGGGGCATTGTCCTCATCTATGCGGTTTATGGACTCGTTAATAGTGTAATCAGCCTCGCCGATGGGACGGCGATCGCCCATGATGATGCCAAGCTAAATGTTCTCACACAGCATTTCTCGGCGCAATATCTGCCCGATAATCCTCCCCTTTATGAGTGGATATTATTCCTTGTTCAGATGATAACAGGGCCGTCCCTAATAAGTTTCCTGATTGTAAAATATGCCCTGTTCACTCTGATGGGGGTGGGCACGTTTTTAGCACTGCGCGCCATTATCGCTAACCAACAAACAGGTACGGCGGCGAGCGGGCAGGGCCCCGCTATTGGAAATGATCCAGGCGCGATTGCAGCTTTCGCGGCGATTGGGTTGCTGGCGCTTTACCAGATTGGCTGGAACGCGCATCAAGCTTTCACCCATTCACTGGCCTTGATGGCGGTGGTTCCTTTTTTTGTATGGCGGGTTGCATGCCTTGTTCACCGTCGCAGTCTAATCAATTATTGCGGGGCCGGAATTTTTGCCGGACTGGGCATGCTGTCAAAATATAGCTTTGTTGCGACCCTTTTAGTGGTGGTCTTGGCGGTCGCTACCGATAAAAGAGCGCGCGAGAAAATATCCACCCAGTGGCTGGCCTTATCCATTCTTTGCTTTGCGCTGATTATGGGGCCCCATGCGATTGCAGTCTTGATGAATAGTTTGAGCGACACGCACTCTTTGTTGCAAGACCGCTTTGGGGCAGAAGCGAGTTGGTTTGCGCGTGTGCTTGCGGGATTGCCCGCGGCGTTGTGGGCGGCGGTTACATTTTTTGCTCCCTTCGCGCTCATTGCTCTTTTTTTGCGCGCGCCGAGGCGGGCGGTTTCTGACATTGCTGGCGCAGGATGGGCGGGGCGGCTTTTTCTAAGCGGATTTATTGTTCTGATTGCATTTGTTGTGGTGATGGGGGCAAAGGATTTTGCTGAACGATATGCCATTGCGTTTTTACTGCCAGCTTATTTAGGTTTGATCGTATTGCTGGCGCGCCATGAATTGCCCGCGTTGAAACAAAAACGGCTACTCTTTATTCTTTGCGCAATGGTTCTAGCCAATCCTGCGTTCCGCCTTCTGCCGGTTATCAAACCGGGGCCTCCTTTTTGCGGGAATTGTGCGCAATGGGTGCCTTTTGAACATCTGACAGATGAAATTTCGACATCGATCGAAGCTGATATGACGCTTGTGGGCTTTGATGCTCAAACAGCGGGGAATTTGCGGCGGGCATTTGCCCGCAACCGGGTGGTTTCAAGTCATTTGCCCGATTATTGGCCGCCCGTAGCTGGCAAAAAATCACCGGCGTGTAAGTTTATTTGGTCGCCAGATTTATCACCGCCGCCGCCCGCCGAGGTGCTGGCGAGCTTTTCATCTTACCAACAACGCACAATCACAGCCAGTTGGAGTGTACCGGGCAGGCAAAAAGATTGGCGTCAGACGAGTTGGCATGTGGTCGATATACCAACCGATAATTATGCCTATTCGGTTTTATGCTTTGCGTCTTAGTTTTGTATTATAATATGTACACGAACTAAAATATATGGCAGCATTTTGCACGGTTTATCTACAAGGCTAGATTTATTAGTTACCTTTGGATAACCGTTCAACTTAAAACATTGCGCCCATGGGGATGGTCAAATTAGCATTAGACGAACCCATAAAACGCCGTAGGCGTACAAATATTTTTATGTCCAATATTGGCTTTATCAATTGCGCGACTTGAAAATCGCGTTTGGTGACAGCTGTTTAATTGGTAAACAAAACCTTATTAAATCCGTAAACAAATCGTTTATGTCACATTAACGAGATTTTAGGTTACGGTTGTTCAATATTCGCTTGGTTAATCCGCAAACGCCAATAGGGGCAGGAATGTACCGGATTGATAGGGAAGAAAAAATGTCAGTAGCTTTTGATGAAAATACACTTGCTGAGGCGAAACCAGTCTTAAGTGGTGAAGAAATGTATCGTATGGGCCTGAAGGCCTCGACCGGTAACACTGAAATCCAACTCGATCTGATTGATGCCCATAAATGGTTCAATCTTGCAGCCATGCAGGGCAATGCTGAAGCAAGGCTCTACCGCGCTGAGCTTGCTAATGAAATGTCTCCTGAGCAAATTGCTGAGGCACAGCGGCGCGCACGTCAATATCTTGCAGATCACCGTCCCAAACAGGTGAGCTAGCCATAGCTGCCGGGTCTATCGCATCTGCAATAGCTGGCAGATGGCTTTGACCCGCACTAAATCTCCTGCTAGCGCTGGATGCTTACAATGTAAGGATCAACCATGTCAGCGCTAGGCACAGGACAGAATATGACAGATGGGAACCCGCCAGAGGTTCGCCCTTCTGCGACATTAATTTTGTTGCAAGAGGACCCGCAATTGAAAACCTTGATGGTTCAGCGGGGGGCGGAAACGGGATATGCCGCCCATGCTTTGGTTTTTCCAGGCGGTAAAGTTGACGAGGCCGATTACGCTCATGCGCGCTTGCTTGGGCTGAAAGAAGAGCCAATACTCATCGCTGCGATTGCGGCCATCCGGGAAACATTTGAAGAAACAGGGTTAGTGTTGATAGCGCGCAATGGCGAGACCCTGCATTCTCAAGATGATCCTGAGATTTTTACAAAAATAATGACTGAGCGTGCAGCGGTGGTAGAGAATGCTGCGCATTTTGGTGATGTTCTCAAGGCCCATGGCGTACGGCCTGATCTTGAGGCACTGACCTATTTTTCTCGCTGGCGCACACCGCCCAATATTCCCAAACGATTTGAGACATGGTTTTTTGTCGCCAAAGCGCCGGCGTCACAGCAGGCGGCCCCCGATGGAATAGAGTGTTTATCCGCCATTTGGGAAATGCCGGGCCGTCTTCTGGAAATGCGCGAGGAGAAGAAAGCAAAGCTGATTTTTCCCACGGCGCGCACCTTGGAGCTTTTAGGTCAGCATGAGACATTTATTGATGTGCGAGAAGATGCCCATCAACGCGACATTCCATGCATTGAGCCAAAGGTTATCGAGCGAGACGGGGAAGCATTTTTGACAATCCCCGAAGGGCTTGGTTATCCAATTTGTGCAGAAAGCCTTGAGAAAACAACGCGGGGCTAATCTTGGCTTTGCAGGGCAAAAGCACCCCAGCGACTAGCGGGCCGCTGCGGTTTTTGTCTCTGGTAACAGCCGCAACCGATCAACCCGGGCGCGATGGCGCTGAAATCCGTTAAGGGCTTTACCGTTCAGCGTAACGCCGGTTGCGATTTTGAGTTTTTGAGGATTAACCGCGCGGCCATTATAGTGCACTTCATAATGCAGATGCGGCCCGGTTGAGCGTCCGGTTGTTCCGACATAGCCAATAATATCGCCTTGTCTTACACGGCGCCCTTTTCTGGCTTTTTTGGAAAACCCTTTCAAATGGGCATAAGCGGTCTTGTAGCCGTTCGCATGACGAATACGCACATAATTACCAAATGACCCATAGCGGTTTGCGCGTTCAATTACGCCGTCTCCGGTGGCCTTGATAGGGGTGCCGCGACGGGCCGCAAAATCAACGCCTTTATGGGTTTTGCGATACCCTAAAATAGGATGTCTGCGCGGTCCAAACCGCGACGATAATCTTGCCCCATCAATTGGAGTTTTCATTAATAACCGCCGGGCGCTGCGGCCCTTGGTGTCATAATAGTCCGCACGCATTGTGCTTTGTTTTGGATCAAAGAAATAATAATCCTTTTCGCGTGTTTGACCGCGCCAGGCTAGTTTTGCAAAAACAATATCGCCGCCGCGAACAAGCGTTCCGTTCTTGTCGTAAAATGCCTCATAAATTGCTTCGAAACGATCACCCCGGAATATATCGCGTTGAAAATCCACATCAAACGCGAAGACATTGGCAAGCGAGTCTATAATATTATCGGGTGCCCCTTGTCTGCGCATGGAAAGATAGAGATTGCCATTTATGGTTCCCTCAATATGGCGCAACCTTTTGGTCAGTTCGATCGGGGTAAGGTTAGTTTGGAAACTGTTATTTCTTCCGCGCGTTAGGCGCAGCGTTTGTTCTTCTTGTGCGGGCAGGGTGGCTTGGACTAAAAAATTAACATCTTGAGCACGGTTAAACAGATGCTGATGGTAGGTTTGGTTGGGTGTGCTTGTTGTCAGCGTAAGCGTTAGTCCTGGTTGCAAACGCCGCAATTTTAAATGTTTGCCAATCGCGGCAATGGCCGCGTTTTTATCCTCGCGGCGAACGCCTGCGCGCACCAATAGATCGGCAAGGCTTTCTCCCTTTTGCAAGGTCCACTCTTGCGTGTGAACATCGCTCGGCAAGTCACCGCGGGGCAAAGCAGTGCTCACGTTAAGGGCGGTAAAGGGTTGTGGGTCTTGTTGAGACGAGAAGAAGGGCAGCGGTTGGTTTGCGTCATCGGCGATAACAATCGGGCGCAGATTGAGGGGATGGCCATCAAGGAGATCGCGCTGCGCGGAGATGAATGTGGACTGATCCGAAAACTGATTTGACTGCGGATTATTTTGCGTTTTCGTGGGTTTTAATCGGGGACCAAACCCGCTTGATGCATCTGAAGCGGTTTGTGCAGAATTTGCTGACGCTGATATTGGCGCTGGCGCAAGGGCCGCTATTGAACTCTGAGTTGCGGGCGCCTGACTTATGGGTCGGTTAGTGGGTTTGAGCCGGGGGATCAGCCCGCGAGACTCGGTTGAGGGCGTTTTGCTCGCATCGCTTTCTGCGGTTGGTTGCAAAACGGGTTCGGGAAGGGGCGCGAGTGTTGACGCTGCAATCTGTCTTGGCAGCGGGGCCGGGCTTGTTTCCGGTAAATCAGCCGATGGCGCGCTGGCTGCGACCCGGATAGGAGCCTCAGAGGCTGGCCCTGTTGTCCCCGCCCAAAGCCCTAGACTTCCAATCACCAAAATACTTATTGCGGTAACCAAGGCGATCAAACGGCGTGCGTCAATGGCAGCAGATCCGCGCGGGGGCACCGATGAAGCGGTTGCAGGTGGGTGTTGATACCAGCGAGGAGGGGGGGCTGGAGACTTACGCTTCATTATTCTTCCTGCACGCAACATTACCGAAACCGTGAATCACATATCTTCGTGCTATTCTATAGCCTATTGTCGGTTATTTGTTAACGTCTCGTCATGCTGGTCGCGCCTTGTTTATTGGCCATTTCCCGATTATTCGCCTATCTTTGAGGCCTTACCGCGTGTGGTTAAAATAGAGCGCACGAAGGGCCCGAATCGCGGAACAAAGGGCAAAATCTTATTTTCCGGAGTTTCCATGTCTCAATCCCCTCTTGCCACCCCCGCATCTGATCCCCTGGACTCGACCGACCTTGGAGCGATGAATGCCGTCGATTTGTCTGCGCTATTATCGTCCCGTGTGTGTCATGACCTGATCAATCCGGTTGGGGCGATCAGCTCGGGCCTGGATATGATTGAGGATGTTGGCAGCGATGCTGTGATGAAGGAAATGGCGCAGGATCTGGTTAAGGATGGAACGCGCAAAGCACTGGCTTTGTTGAGTTATGCCCGTCTTGCCTACGGGGCTGCAGGAGGTCATGGCGCGGAGATAAAGCTTGAAGATGCGCAAAAGGTGCTGATCGACTTGTTTGCGACGACAAAAGCGACGCTCGACTGGCAAATGCCTGATGCGATTTTGCCGAAAAACCAGGTTAAGGTTTTGTTAATCCTTGCCTATGCTGCGGCAGATGCCGTGCCGCGAGGCGGTAATGTTGTGATCAAGCCGAGCGATACCGGCTTTGTGCTTGAAGTTACCGGCCAGCGTTTGTTCCTCAATGATGAATTTATTGAGGCGCTTGGCGGGAATGGTCACGATCTCAAGCCAAAATTTGCTCCGGCCTATATTGCTGGCCTTCTTGTTAAAGAGGATAAAGGAAGCGCGAGTGCCGTTCTGGAAGAAAACAGGGTCTTAATGACTGCTAACTTCCAGTAAGGTAGGTTTTCGGTAGAGTTGATCCATTTGAATGCAAATTAACGCTCGGCTAACCCCATTTGTCTAGATTGTCGCCCAGTGTGATGAATAAAGGCATCCAAGAGGTTCGCCATGAAGTCCTGTCTTATTGTTGAAGATAATCCAGTCGTTCGCGGCATCATCGTTGAAATCCTTCATGATTTGGCGATTACGCCAATTGAGGTTGAAAACGCTGATGCGGGTGTTCTGTATTGCGTTGATAGCAAACCCGATGTGGTTTTGCTGGACTGGGATTTACCCTCAATGGCGGCTTTGGACTTTCTGCGCGGGGTGGGTGAGCTATCCCAAGACCAGCGCCCTGAAATTATCCTCAGCGCGACAGAAAATGACCCTCGCCAGTTCTCATTGGCAAGTGCCGCTGGTGCCCGTCATCACATATTAAAGCCATTTGATAAGCCCTTGCTGGCTGCAAAACTCAGCGAAATGGGTATTTTGGATGCGCAAGAGGGCTCGTCAGAGATAAATAGTGAGTCGGGCGATCTGGAACAAAGCGCTTAATTTCCCAAACGCTCGTTATTCCAACAATCTGAAAACATGCCATAATTGCGAGCTGTTCTTAACAATAGCCTTTTTTAGGCCAATTATGTCCGAAATTAGTGAAAATCACTAATTTCGCCCCCTAAATTTCATTTTATTGGCATTGTGGTGGTTAATTTCGGCCATTATTGCCAGCCATATTGTCCCTATCGACGCTATCGATCGAGCGGGCCTTAGTAGAGTGTTTTAAAGACCCGGTCGTCCGATAAGCAACCCAAATAGGAGGCTACTGATGACTCGGATTAACAAAACCAATTCTAAGCGTACACGTACTTTTTTTACAGCGATTGCAAGTGGCCTTGCAGGTGTAATGCTCTTGTCAGCGGCCCCAGCAAGTGCCCAGGACCGTGGAGATCGTAATCAAGATCGCCAAAGAGTTGAGCAAGATCAGCGTTCAACCAACGCGAACCGCTCTAGTGGAGTAATCTCTGTTTCCTTTGGCACACGCGTTAATGGTACGGCCAATACAAGAAGCCGCGCTAACCATAGAGCCAATAATAACCGCCGGGCTAACAATAATCGTCGCGCCCGTGGTAATGAGCTAATCCGCCGTGAATCTTTCAACACACGGTATAATGCTCGGGTTATTCTGACTGAGGAATATGTTTACACACGTCGTGGTCAAACTTGTTTGTGTACGGTAACACCGCGTGGCCGTGATGCTCGGTTTATTACGAACGGACAGCTAAAGCGTATTGCAGCTCGTAACTGTTCGCGCCGTGCAAACATCAGAATCAACGCCTAACCGACCCTATCCCTCCCTGGTTATTCGTTGAAACTTTACGCCCCGAACCTTTATTGGTTCGGGGTTTTTTATTTTTTAATTCAAGATGAGCGCGTGCGCGCAACAGCTTTATCCCAACCTTCCAGCAATCGAGCGCGCGCTGTATCTGTCATTGCGGGATTAAACCGGGCATTGCGCTGCCAGAGCTTGGCGATTTCCTCTACGCTCTCATAGATGCCGGCTTTAAGGCCAGCCATTGTTGCAACGCCCAATGCGGTGGTTTCCATGACGACAGGGCGCTCCACGCCAAGGTCTAGAATGTCAGCGAGAAACTGCATGGTCCAATCGTTTAAAACCATGCCGCCATCGACCCGTATCTCTTTGGGTTGCACGCCGTCTTGCACAATCGCTTTCAAAAGATCAGCCGTTTGATAGACAACAGCTTCAAGGGCCGCCCGTGCAAAATGCGCGCGTCCTGCACCGCGTGTTAGGCCATATATTGCGCCGCGTGCATGGGGGTCCCAATGGGGCGCGCCAAGACCTGTAAATGCGGGAACCAGATATACACCGCCATTATCGGCAAGGCTGCGCGCTAGGCTTTCAGTTTCTGCAGCGTTTGAGATGATGCCCAATTCGTCGCGTAACCATTGCACACCGGCTCCCGCAATAAAGATGGACCCTTCAATTGCATAATGAACTTGTCCATTAATTTTGTAGGCAATTGTGGTGAGTAAATTGTTTTTTGAGGCAACCGGTTTGTCGCCCGTATTTACCAAAACAAAACAGCCCGTTCCGTATGTACTTTTGATGGAGCCGGGAGAAAAACATGCCTGACCGATACTAGCTGCCTGTTGATCACCGGCAACCCCGAGAATGGGAATGGAGCGGCCAAACAACTCTTTGCTCGTCGCGCCGTAATCGTCTGAGCACTCGCGCACCTGCGGCATTAGCGAGGCGGGCACATTGAACCGCGCCAATAGTTCATCATCCCATTGTTGGGTATGGATATTGAAAAGGTTGGTACGCGATGCATTTGTTATATCGGTTGCATGGACATTCCCGCCATTTAGTCGCCAGATTAAAAACGCGTCGATGGTTCCAAATGCTAACCTGTCTTGCTTGGCGAGATTTCTTGCGCCCTCAACATGGTCGAGAATCCAGGCAATTTTCGTGGCGGAGAAATAGGGATCGAGCAACAGACCTGTTTTTTTCGTCAAAACCTCTTCAAATCCGTCATTGCGCAATTGCTCGCACTGGGCCGCCGTTCGGCGATCTTGCCAAACAATCGCTTTATAAATCGCCTTGCCGGTTTTTTTATCCCAGACGATGGTCGTTTCGCGTTGGTTGGTAATCCCGATTGCGACCACCTGGGTCCCCGGATTTTCATCTTCTGCTTGCGCAATCGCCTTACGAGAAACAGAAACGACCGTGTCCCAAATGTCTTCCGGCTCATGTTCAACCCACCCATCGGCGGGATAATGTTGCTGAAATTCCTCTTGCGCGACTGCCAAAATGGCCCCGCTAGGATCAAAAACGATGGCACGTGAACTCGTTGTCCCCTGGTCAATGGCCATTATTAGCGGTTTATCCGGCATGAAGATCTCCTGGCTTTTCTGGGCGGTTCACCGTCATCGCTGGAGGATGACGAGCGAGATTGATGCTTTATGCCAACATTAGAGGTGGTCGATCGCGGTAATCAAGTATGGGCAAATAGAACGAAAATAGGGGACAAAACATCACGAGGGCCTGCATTTCATTGTGTCTTTACGGTCACCAAATGCATGAAAACACCCGTTTTTCTCGCAAACTGGACGCTGTGGTCACAATCATACAGGGGACCAGCACAATTTGGGTTAGAATTTTAGGGCAATGCATAATCTGCATTGAACGTGGGGACTGCGGGGTATTAAGCCTGGCGACATGAAATACCCCCTTTTGATACGAGAGCGGGGGAGACAGGGCCTGGATTTGTAGTCCGGGTCCTGATTATATTGATGCCGCCCGATTGCGCATCGTTTGTAAAAGAATGTTCGTGAAATAAATTTACCTGCATTTTTACCTCATCTATAAATGTGTCCATGACACAAACCGATCTCGACACGGCCTCGATATTTTTTGAAATTCATAGTGATATGCCGCGCCAGGGCGTTGGCAGTGCACACTCTACATTGCGCGCGCTTGAGTTTGCAGAACCGTTATTGCCCGATGCGCCCTTCATTGCCGATTTTGGATGCGGTCCGGGGCCGGGCACCTTGGTACTAGCCAATGCATTGCCGCGCGCGCAGTTTCTTTGTGTGGATCGCCATGAGCCGTTTATTGAGGCTTTAATCAACCGTGCCACCGCACAAGGATGTATTGACCGCGTGACGGCAGTGCTTGCGGATATGGGGGCACCGCCTTGCGCAAAAAATTCTCTCGATATGATTTGGTGCGAGGGGGCGCTGTATAATTTGGGCATTGAAAATGGTCTAGAACTCTGGCGCGATTATTTAAAGCCCGGTGGCTGTGTGGCGTTTAGCGAACCGGTGTGGACCTCGCCGCCAGACCAACGCCCCGATGAGCTTGTTGAGTTTTGGGCGGCATATCCGCAAATGCGCGATGGGCCCGGCATTGAAGCCATTATTGCAAAAACGCCTTATCGATTGCTGGGCGGGTTTGATTTGCCCCATGAGGATTGGTGGACGGAATATTACGATCCCTTACAAGAGCGCGTGGAGATGATTGCCGCGCACTATGCGGGAAACCCCGTTGCGACAGGTCCGGTTAACCATACAAGCAAAGAGATCGCGCTGCGCAAAGCCTATCCTGACCATTATGGATACCGTTTTTTCATCGTTCAGCTGGCAGATTAGCGGGGCGGGGCTGGTTTTGATCGCCCCTTGCCCTTTACAACCCTAAGTGTGCTCCTTACCTCATTACATGCTGCCCGGTTCGTCAGGACAGATTCCCCGGGGCCTTACTTTTTTGTTTGGGAGCTGCCTCTGACCTGGACCGTGGTCCTAGATATGCGGCGCCCACCTGGTCTCTAGGGTCCAGGGCGAACAAGTTCCAACGGCCAGGGCGGCACTTTTTTGGCGGCGATTGTTTACACGAGTAAAATTCAAATTGGGGAATGAGCAGTATGTTTTCATTTTTTGATCCCCATGGCCCCACAAAACAGATGTGGCGGATGAAATCCAAAACAAAGCGCGAAGCCCTGGCGCGTGATCGCCAGGATGCGAGCGTTCACGCTGCGGGTCAGTTCCTGCGCCATATTCCTATTCCTGAAAAAAGTTGTATTGCGCTCTATTTTCCGATTGGAAGCGAACTTGATACTGCGCCACTGGCCAAGGAATTGCGCGACCGGTTCGCAGGCTCGGTGACGCTGGCTCTTCCTGTCGTTACCCGAAAAAACAAACCATTATCGTTCCGCACATGGCAGCATGGTGCACCGTTAGAGACCGGGCGCTATCAAACCAAAGTGCCACCAGAGGCGCAAAGTTCACCCTGTCGCCCAGACATTATTCTTGTTCCCTTGCTTGCCTTTACCGCGTCGGGCGGCCGGCTTGGCTATGGCGGTGGATATTATGACCGCACTCTTGCGCTTTTGCGCGAGGAAGGGCCCGATATTACCGTGGTTGGGTTTGGGTATGGCGATCAACGCGTTGACCAATTGCCTATCACCCCGTTAGATCAACCGCTAGACTGGATGATAACAGAGCGCGATGCACTTCGGTTCCCTTAGTGCGGTGAAGGATGATGAGACGATGCGGTTGGGTTTTTTTGGTGACGTAATGGGCCGGGCAGGGCGGTTGGCGCTTTTGGAACGATTGCCCCGTTTGCGTGAACGTCTTCGTCTCGATTTTGTTGTCGTCAATGTCGAGAACGCCGCTGGCGGTTTTGGTGTAACCGCATCGATTGCCGATGAGATTCTCAATGCCGGGGCAGATGCGCTTACCACGGGCAATCATGCCTATGACCAGCGCGAAGATGTTGGTTTGTTTGACCGCGAGGCGGCCTTGTTGCGGCCGGTCAATTTTCCAAAATCTAATCCGGGCCGCGGCGCTGGACTGTTTGAGAGTAAAGCCGGGTACAAAGTCCTGGTTGTGAATGCGCAAGGCCAGCGCGGCATGGGCTCTGTCGATGATCCGTGTGCGGCGGTTGACCGCGAGTTAGCAGGACTTGAGCTGGGCCGCGATGTTGATGCGATCATGGTTGATTTCCATGCTGAGGCGACAAGTGAAAAATATTCCATGGGTCATTTTTGTGATGGCCGCGTTAGCCTTGTTGTGGGAACCCATACTCATGTGCCGACGGGCGATGCCCATGTACTGCGCGGCGGCACTGCCTATATGAGCGATGCGGGCATGTGCGGTGATTATGATAGCGTCATCGGGATGGATAAAGCCGAACCGGTTCATCGCTTTGTGCATAAAATGCAAACCGGCCGATTTAGCCCGGCAACCGGCGAGGGCACAGTATGCGGCCTGGTTGTGCAAACCGATCCCAAAACCGGGCTCGCAGAGCGCATCGATCCAGTCCGGGTTGGTGGGCAGCTACATGAAACTATCCCCGATTACACGGACTAGTCCCTGTTTTGCGGGGCATCTTACCGGATGCGGCGATTGTGCCCCTTCACTTGCTCTTGCCCTGACAACGCACCATTGCTAGGGAGACGCCAACATCTATATGTGTTGATGGCAACACCCCCAATAAGGATAGCTACAATGGCTCTTGAGCGCACTTTTTCGATTATCAAACCCGATGCGACCCGGCGGAATATCACTGGTAAAGTGATTGCCAAGCTGGAAGAGGGGGGGCTTCGCGTTGTAGCCTCTAAGCGTATTCATATGAGCGAGAAGCAGGCCGGTGATTTTTATGGCGTGCACCGCGAGCGTCCGTTCTTTGGCGAGCTGGTTGAATTCATGACGTCTGGCCCGGTTGTTGTTCAGGTGCTGGAAGGCGAAAATGCTGTTGCGCGCAACCGTGAGATTATGGGCGCGACCAACCCGGCAGAAGCAGATGCGGGCACAATCCGTGCTGACTATGCTGAATCCATTGGTGAGAACTCTGTGCATGGATCCGATGGTCCTGATACGGCGAAAGAAGAGATTGCCTTCTTCTTTTCAGATAATGAGATTGTTGGCTAAGGCGGATGCCTTATCAGCAGCGCGAGAAAGTTTTTGCGGCGGCCCCCAATAGGGGCTGTCGTCTCGTGCTCACTTTTGGGCGCACTTTCAGGCCCACTTTTTGGGGCCCAATTAGAGGTAAGAGATGACGGGAAATGTCGCCATTGAATTGGCCATTTCTATTGGCGGCATCGCGCTGCTCCTCGTCTTAATATGGCGGACCTTTCCCTCCGTCCCGGTGACACTGACCCCGACAAAATTGCAGGATTTTCTGGCCCACCAGGAACCGGGGCTAGTGATCGCCCAATGGCTCCTAGACCCGGCGGGGGATCGGGCCTTAGGGGTAAGTGATAGCGGCCAACTCATTGTCATTGATGGAAGCGGGGGCGACCTTGTCCATCGCCTCTTTGACCGGGCCGATGCCCGCGAGGTTCTGCTGTCCGGCAACCTCATCACGTTCCACGTAAATGATCCCTTCTTTCGCAAAATCAAGCTGACTGCCTCTAGCGAGGATGAGGCTGCACATTGGGCTCGCCGCTTATCGGTTGATTATGATAAGGTTGTACGATGACATACCCTGATATTGTTAGCCTGGCTGTGCCTGCCTTTTTGATCTTGATCGTTTTGGAAATCATCTTGATCCGGCGGCGCGCGAAACGCTCTGTTGAACAGCCTGGCCGTTATGATGCCCGCGATAGTTTTGCTAGCCTGTCCATGGGGCTTGGCAACCGGATCGCCGGAATGTTAGGCAGCGGCGCTATTGCGGTGGTCGTATTTGGGGCAGTGCATCAGGTCCGGCTGATCGAGACCATTCCCGTTGCGTGGTGGTCGATCCTGATCTGTTTTATTGCCGATGATCTTGCCTATTACTGGTTTCACCGGATTGCCCATGAACGGCGTTGGTTCTGGGCCAGCCATATCGTGCATCATTCTTCACAGCATTATAATTTGACGACGGCGCTGCGTCAGACCTGGACCGGGAAAGTTTCTTTCTCTTTCATATTCGCCATCCCGGTCATATGGATTGGCTTTCCCCCTGAAATGGTTGCCTTCGTTAGTGGTGCTAACCTTGTTTATCAGTTCTGGATTCACACCGAGACAATTGATCGATTGGGTCCGTTTGAATGGATATTTAATACGCCCAGCCATCACCGGGTTCATCATGCAACCAATCCGGAATATTTAGATGCAAACTATGCGGGTACGCTGATTATTTGGGATCGGTTATTTGGCACCTTCATTGAGGAACGGGCCAGCGAGCGCCCGCGTTATGGCATTGTCAAAAATATTGGCACGTTCAATCCATTCAAAATTGCGTTCCATGAATGGTACGGCATTGTTCAGGATGTGCGTCAGGCAAAATCCTGGCGGGAAATAGTGGGCTATACTTTTGGCCCGCCCGGATGGTCCCCAGACGGATCGCGCATGACATCGGCCAAAATCAAAGAGCGGTGGAATAAATCGAAAGATCGATTGCCTGCTGAATAAGCTTCCAGCGCAATGCACCTGTTTGCCGCGGGTCTGGTCGCGCTACTCTCTGACAATTCTGTAATACTGGTTTTTGCCACAATCGCCCTTGAATTTCCCAATTCCCGGCGAACCAACACCATGGTCGCATGGTGATCTTACCATCATAGACAGAGCAAAGTGTTGGGAGAGTAAGATGGTAAAATCACTGGTAGTATTAGTGGGTTCAGCAATTTTTGGCTTGGGGGCGAGCGTTACCGGCATTGGCCAATCGTCCGGCGATAAGACGATTAATGCGTTAAGTGCGCCGGCCTATCTGGCGCACGCCAATCACCGATTTAAAAACGCCGATTTTGATGCAGATGGCTTATTGTCGGCTGATGAATATGTGGCCATGTCGGTCGTTTTTGCAGAATTGACCCGGCTGAAAGGCTATGCCCGTGTGGAGGTAAATGACGATGAGAGCATGGCCGTGCCTTTGAAAACAGATCTGAGCGCTGGTTCACAGGAGGATCCTTTTGCAAAAGGATTGAGTGATGGAGAGCGTACTCGGATTGATGCGGTGACCCGGCGCGATTTTTATTCCCATGCGGGTGCAGATGGTCTGCTGAGCCGTACGGAGTATGTGCAGCTAAGCTGGTTAAGGTTTGTCGATGTTGATCGAAATGATGACGGGATTTTGAAGGGGGCCGAGCTGTTAGAATTCAGCAGCAATGAAGCCGCGATTGCACAATCTAATAGTTGAGCTGGCTAATAGCTGAGTTGGCCATTCAGTCCCGTTGATACACTGGAACAATAACGCAACAAAAAAGCCCCGGCGAAATGCCGGGGCTTAATTTTAACCGTGATAACTTTAAGTGTTATTTTGCAAGACGTGCCTTGCGACGACGTGAAGCAAATCCACCAAATCCGAGTGCTGTCACCATCAAGGGCAGAGCAGCTGGAATTGGAACTTCATTCACGTGGAAGGTTAGGCTGTCAATCGCGCCAGAACCACCAAGAGTGATTTGTGCTTGAGAAACACCGGCAATGCCGTTTTCGCCAAAGACATTTGCAAAAAGTCCGAAGAAGGCATTGTCACCAACTTCCGCAATGATGTCGACACTGAAGCCGCCAATATCGTCAATGCGTGTTGAAAGCAATGAAGCGCCCAGGCTGTCAAACAGATCGACTTGCAAGAACCCGCGGCCGTCTGTGAAATCAATTCCGTTAAACCCAAAGAAGGTTACATCCTGAGCAAAATCGAAAGTAAATGTACCACCACTTGCATTGTCGTCAGGAACATCAACAAGACCGTTCATGTCTGCGTCAATCAGGTTTTCTGCAATGATCAGAACATTGCCGCCTGGTGAAAGATTACCCATTCCTGGGGTTACATTCGTAATCAGCGCCAAATCTTCGTCACCGCCCGTTGGGTTGCGAGTGTCGAAAACAATTGAGCTGCCTGTGCCGCCCGTTGTTGAGAGCGATACAAATGGATTGATTTGGCCGTCTACAATCTGGCCAGCATCCTTATCGTCAAAATCCAAAACGATTACTGTTGCTGAAGCCGTCCCGCAGAGAGCGAATGAAGCTAGTATAGGAAGAATTAGTTTGCGCACGATACCACCTTTAAATTTAGTCTTACTTTGTCCCCATGAGCTAAGCAGATTGCGTGCCAGCCCATTAAAAAATCTTA
>CAYQXV010000011.1:0-13885 GCA_964421675.1 uncultured Caulobacterales bacterium | reverse complement strand
TTACTTTGTCCCCATGAGCTAAGCAGATTGCGTGCCAGCCCATTAAAAAATCTTAATAAAAGGTAAAGCAGGCATAGCAATTTGAGTCAAATGGGTTCGCCTATTCAGGGAGTATTTTATAGGAAAATACACGTGTAGCTTGTGTTTGCGTTAACGATACCCCAATAAATTTCACCAATCCTAGCGGTTGAGCAAGGTTAACGCGCAGGGTTAAGGTTAATCAGAAAAATATCGAGAATCATGGAGATTTGTAGTAAGCTAGATGGCTAAAAATCGTAATTCTGCATTCTATTCGAAAAGCCAACCCCGAAATCAGGCTGTTCCAAAGCCGCGATCTGTTTCGCTCTGTTGCCCAAATCAGCACGAATTTGAGACAGCTGAACGCCAAGATGACAGGGGTTTTGCCTCAGATCGAGACATATCAAAGGCACGGGCCATCGCTATCAGCCCGTTTATTGGTTTATTAAAGATATATAAAGTGGCAATTTCGCCGGTATTTTATGCTTTTGGGGTTCGTTGTCGCCATTGGCCGACATGTTCTGCCTATTCGCGCGATGCTTTTATCAGGCATGGCGTTTGGGCTGGCGGTTGGCTGACACTCTCGCGTTTATTGCGATGTCATCCTTGGGGGAGCCATGGAATTGACCCTGTCCCAAGTGAGATGCCGTTAGCGCGGTTTGCCTTTTGGCGATTAGGTGATTGGGGCTGGCATGAGCGCAAGGGCGATCAATAAGGCCCATCGCTAACCCGGCAAGCCCCGCTGCAATGGGATCGGTCTTTAAAAGATACCGGGAACAAGGCGAAAGCGGACTTGTTTTGAGAAATCGAGATATTTCTCATCTTCTTTAAGCAAGCGTTCCTCAGCATAAATTCGACCAACCAGCAGTGCCGCCACAATTACATAGATAACAAAATTATAAAGGGACGGGGCGACCAGCAAAAACCCGACATAAGTTGCTAGATAGCCTGAATACATTGGGTGGCGCACAAATAAATACAGGCCTGATGAACGAACCCCGCGGTTTGCGGCCACTAACCCAAAGCTGCGATTTAGACTCAGCTTCGCGCCCAAATGTATGCAGATGCCCATGACCAGGATCGGAATGCCTAGCATTGGCATAAACAGCTCGCCTGGCGGGCCCGCGAGGAGCGCGAAAAATGTTCCTACTGCCGCTAGTAACCAATCAGAAAAACGCATTGAAATCTGATCGGTTGGTCGGCGCAAAATGATAAACAAGACGACAATGCCCTCTGAGATCAAGACTAGGATGGGCACAAGTTCTGAGAAACTTAAACTCTCTGGCCACAATCTTTGGGTCAGGAGCAAAAACAGAATTGAGACGATCACCTGTTCGGCGCGATCAAGGAAGCGCGGAGAATTTAAAAATGCGGGCAGTTTCATAGGGGCCATCCAAATGCTGTTCATATAGCGATATCGCCCAAGGTTAATACGCAATTAGCTTTAAGAAATGGTTGTTGAGCATCACAAGATTAAAGCAACGCACACCAATTTAATGTGTTTTTAAATCGTAAACGATAAATCTGAAGCTCATTCACACATTGAGCTGGGTGATATGGTAAAAGAATTATTAATCAATACGCTGATCCTCATGGTGGTTTTTATTCCACTAGAGCGTTTGCGGCCTATTAAATCTGATAAAAAAATACTGCGCTCAGGCTGGCAGACCGATGCGGTTTATCTTTTGGCGTCAGGGTTCGTTGTTGCCATTGGTATGACGGTCATTATTGGAATGGGCGTGTTTACCATTGGCAAGTTGGTGCCGTCTGGTTTCAAAGCAGCCATCGCTGGCCAACCGGTTATTGTTCAGCTGATCGAGATATTACTCATTGCAGATTTCGGCTTTTACTGGATCCACCGGGGCTTTCACGCCTTTTCTGTTTTGTGGCGATTTCATAGCGTGCATCATTCTATTGAACAGATGGACTGGCTCGCCGGTCACCGGGTACACCCGCTTGACCAAATTTTGACCCGCGGGGTCTCTTTAATGCCGATCTTTGTTCTCGGCTTTTCAGACCTCTCAATTGTGATTTTTGCTGCGATCTACAAATGGCAATCTCATCTTATTCATTCCAATGCCGATATTCGATTTGGCCCGTTAAAATGGATCGCCGCCTCGCCGGAGTTTCACCATTGGCACCATAGTGATGACCGCGAGGCATTTGATAAAAATTTCGCCGGGCAACTTCCGGTTTTTGATAAAGTGTTCGGGACAATGCACATGCCCCAGGGAAAAAAGCCAAGTGGGTACGGGGCGCACGATCCGGTACCAGCAGGGTTTGTCGATCAGATGTTATATCCGTTTAAGGGTGAAGAGGGCGGAGCCGAGCAATCAATCCCCTCGCATCAAGAAACTATATGATCCAAGAGTTTTGTTGCGGCCTGTTGGTTAATGCGCATTAGCGTGGCACCAGGCAGTTAATCGCTCAAAGACAGGGGCGCTATCTGTTTCATTATGTAATTCATGACGCATGTCGGCGAAGATTTCAGTGTCTATATTTTTTAAGCCGGCAGCCTTTAACCGTGCAGAGAGTTCAGGCACGGATTTTCCAAACTCGGTAGACGGATCTTGCGTGCCGGACATCAGCAGGACGGGCAGGGCGGTGTTTAGCGCTGACAGTCGATCATCTTTATAGGTTTCGGCAATTCCACGGCTTATTTCTCGGGCAAAATTTACCGTTGGTGGCCAGCCACAATCCTCATCTTTAACATAGGCATCGACTTGTGCTTCATCACGCGACAGCCAATCAAAGGGTGTGCGGGACGGCTCAAAAGGTTTGTTGAACGGTGTCCAGACCATGGACTGAAATAATGGGCTGTATGCATACGACTCACGGATTACATCTTCTGCCGATAATAGAAACCGTAAAACCGGCATCAAAGGCGTTTTTTGCAATGTTGGGCCCAATAACGCCATGGCTTGTGCGCGGTCAGGGTTTTGCAGCATAAATTCAAAGCTTGCCACCGACCCCATGGAATGTCCCATGACAATCCGGGGAAGGTCCGCATACTGCTCATCAATATGGCGATGAATGGCACCCATATCTTCGATGACAAGGTCCCATCCCTTTTTGCCAAACATGTGAGGGGTAACGCCGTCCCCTTCGGTTTTGCCATGGCCGCGATGATCGTGGGCTAGAAAATGAAAGCCCGCCGCACTCATCTTTTCAGCAAATTCGCCGTAACGCCCCGCATGTTCGGCAGCGCCATGATTGAATTGAATGACGGCGCGCGGGGTGCCTTGCGCTGCGAGGGTGCGAAGCGCAAGCTTTGCCCCGGTTTGCGAAGCGACTAGATGTATTTTCGACCAGTCAGCATGGAAATCGGGCATGAAAACCTTTCTATGCGTCATTTTAATCAAATAGCGCGCCTACACTCTACAAATTCATAGAAAAAATCCAGCCCCAGAAACACATCAAAAAAGGGGTGCTAACGCCAATCTATTTCGGAGCGTGGATCCGCGATAAAGCGTCAGCCAGGAAATCAAATACTCTGCGAACTCGTGCATTCGTCCGCAATTCGTTGTGCGAGGCTATCCATATGGGCAATATCCCTACATCTCCGGCGAGCCCAATGCGTCGCACTTTGGGTTCTGCATCGCCAATGGAGAGTTGGTTAAATCCAATACCGAAACCCGCGACGACCATCTTCCAACACACGACCTGATCATCGCTGCGGAAGGCAAAGAAATTTCTATCAACCTCCACACCAAATTGCTTAAATCCGTCAATGATGAGGGTGCTGCGGTCATAGCCAATTACATCATGGTCAAGAAATTCTTCAACCGTCTCAGGAACGCCGCGGTGCTCGAGATAGGCGGACGTGGCAAACGCGCCGATCCTTGCCTCTCCCACTTTTTTTGCGATGACATCCGGCTGGGTCGGTCGATACATGCGAATAGCGATATCGGCTTCGCGCCGTAACAAATTATCTGTCTTATCGGAGGCGATGATCTCAATATCGATTTCGGGTTCGGCCCGGCGCAATTGCGCCAGAATTTCCGGCAAAATCAGCGTTGCCATGATCTGACTGGCGGTAATGCGAACGGTACCTGAAAGGGACTCAATCTTATTGCCAGAGACTATCGATAGCCGCGCTGCGGCATCGGCCATATCTTGTACATGGCTCAGAAGAGCCAAGCCGAACGGGGTCAATTCTGCTCCGCCCGATACGCGCTTACACAAGCGCGCGCCCAATTGCTGTTCCAAGGTTGCAATATGTCTGCTGAGTGTGGGTTGGCTTGAGCCCATTGCGCGGGCCGCTGCGGATAAGGAGCCATGCTCTCCCACGGCAGCAAATGACTGAAGGAGGGACCAATCAAGTTTTCCGAAAGGTATATTCATAAATGAATGCCAATATTCAAATAATCTGGAATGCTATATAATAAT
Source organism: uncultured Caulobacterales bacterium (assembly GCA_964421675.1). GTDB lineage: Bacteria > Pseudomonadota > Alphaproteobacteria > Caulobacterales > Parvularculaceae > CALLPQ01. Next base: position 9,478 of record CAYQXV010000011.1, on the reverse strand, counting down.
GGATGGATAGGGTGTACTCGTCAACATAAATGAGGAGACCCATCATGTATCAACGCGTTCTTATTCTTGGCGCCAAAGGCCGTTTTGGCCGTCATGCCATGCACGCCTTTAGCGCTGCTGGCTGGCAAGTCACGGGCATGGCGCGCAATTGGCCAAATGATGTTCCCGAAGACGCGATAAAACGGATTAAGGGGAATGCCTTCAATAGCAAAACAATCATACAGGCTGGCGAAGGGTGCGACGTCATCGTCAATGCGCTGAACCCGCCTTATGAGCGATGGAATAAAGAGGTACCGCGATTGACGCGAAGCGTTATCGCGGCGGCAAAAACACTTCAGGCAACCGTGCTTATTCCGGGAAATGTTTATAGCTACGGCGAAACAATGCCCAGCGTTTTGACGGAAAAGACACGCCGAAAGCCCTCTACTCGCAAGGGTAAACTGCGTGATCAGATGGAGGAGGCTTACGCTGTTGCCGAAGAAGGCGGTATACAGACAATTATTTTACGTGCGGGAGATTTTATGGAGCGGACAAAAACCGGAAATTGGTTTGAAAGCTATATCGCAGCAGATCTTGCAAAGGGTATTGCTACCTATCCCGGCCCGTTGGACTGTGTACATGCATGGACTTATTTACCGGACATGGCGCGGGCGATGGTTTGTCTTGCGGAAAAAAGAGACACATTAGAGGGGTTTGACGAGTTCGGAATGGGCATAAATCTAACGGGCGCAGAGCTATTGCGCGCGATGGAAGATTATTGCGATCAGCCCTTGAAGGTTCGAAAAATGCCTTGGGGCGTTATGAAGATCTTGGCGGTCTTTGTTCCGAAAATTCGCGAAGTCTTGGAAATGCGATATCTCTGGGATGTTCCCCACGCCATCGACAACACCAAGCTTGCTCAGCTTTTGCCTGATTTTCAATCAACACCGCTTGATCGCATTATGGACGATGTCTTGGCCGATATCATCAGTTGAGGGGCCCCAGGCGCTTGGTTTTAGAGTGCCCGTCGCTTGCAAGCTGCGCTAATCGCCCCTCTGTCATGCTATAGCTCTTGACCCGGCCCCTAAGGCAGTTGATGACATTTTGTTTATTGCAAGTGGCTTTTCCCCTTTGATCCTGAAGGCAAACGCCCCCATTTAAGGGGCAGCCCTCATTGGTAGGGGAAAATCGATAGAATGGAGCGACCCGATGGTTGCGATTACCCTGCCTGATGGGGCAGTTCGAGAATTTGACGGGCCGGTGACCGGCACTGAACTGGCGCAAAGCATTTCTAAATCGCTGGCAAAAAAAGCGATTGCCGTGCGCATTGATGGCGATGTCCGCGATATTTTTGAGCCGATCACGACGGACAAGACCGTGGAAATCATCACCCGCGAGGGCGATGATGCGCTTGAGCTGGTCCGCCATGATGCCGCGCACCTGTTGGCGCAGGCGGTTCAGGCGCTTTTTCCGGGCACCCAAGTCACTATCGGGCCGGTAATTGATGATGGCTTTTATTATGACTTTGCCCGCGAGGAACCATTTTCCAGCGATGATTTCGCTGCGATTGAAAAGAAAATGGGCCAGCTTGTTGATGCCGACCTTGCGACCCGCCGCTCGGTGATGCCGCGCGATGAGGCGATTAGCCATTTCGAAGGATTGGGTGAGCATTATAAAGCTGAATTGATCCGCGATCTGCCGCAGAGCGAAGAAATTACCATCTATCATCATGGGGAATGGCACGACCTGTGCCGGGGCCCGCACCTGCCGTCAACACGCCAGATTGGCAAAGCCTTCAAGCTTATGAAACTTGCGGGCGCGTATTGGCGCGGTGATAGCCGCAATCCAATGCTGCAACGGATTTATGGAACCGCATGGCTGACGGATAAAGATTTGAAAGCCTATCTGGTGCGTCTGGAAGAAGCCGAAAAGCGCGACCACCGAAAGCTTGGCCGTGAAATGGATCTTTTCCATCTTCAGGAAGAAGCTCAAGGGTCGGTCTTCTGGCACCCTAAAGGCTATACGATCTGGCTTGAGCTGGAGGCATATATTCGCCGTCGTCTCAATGGGGCAGATTACCGGGAGGTAAAAACGCCGCAAATCCTTGATGCAAAATTTTGGGAACAGTCTGGCCACTGGGCAAAGTTTCGCGAAAACATGTTTGTGGTTCCCGATGAAATTCCGTCAACGGATGATGATGCACCGGTTATTTCGGGTGATGCCAAAATGATGGCGATTAAACCGATGAATTGTCCAGCGCATGTGCAGATATTTAAACAGGGCATTAAGTCCTATCGCGATCTTCCGATCCGAATGGCAGAGTTTGGATGTTGTCACCGCAATGAACCCCATGGCGCTTTACATGGGATCATGCGTGTGCGTCAGTTTACCCAAGACGATGCCCATATTTTTTGCCGCGAGGATCAGATTGCTGATGAGACCGTTTTGTTTAACGATCTGTTGCATACAATTTATAAAGATCTCGGTTTTGAGGAGGTGGCGATTAAGATTGCCACGCGCCCTGAACTGCGTGCGGGCGACGATGATGTTTGGGACCGGGCTGAATCCAGTCTTGAAGATGCGTTGAAGAAAACAGGTCTTGACTATGAAGTGCTTCCCGGCGAGGGGGCCTTTTATGGGCCCAAGCTTGAATTTCATCTCAAGGATGCGATTGGCCGCTCGTGGCAATGCGGCACGTTGCAGCTTGATTTTGTTCTGCCCGAGCGTCTCGATGCATCTTATGTCGATGAAGCGGGCGGGCGCCAACGCCCTGTTATGTTGCACCGGGCGATCCTTGGCTCCATGGAACGGTTCTTGGGCATTTTGATTGAGAACTATGCGGGCAAGATGCCCCTTTGGATGGCGCCGACGCAAATTGTTGTGGCAACGATTACATCTGAAGTTGATGATTATGCCCGCGAGATAACGGACAAACTGATTGCGGCGGGCATGCGTGTCGAGATTGATACGCGTAATGAGAAAATCAACTATAAAGTTCGCGAGCATTCCACCCAGAAAGTGCCGGTGATTGCCGTTGTTGGTGCGCGCGAAGCGGAAGAAGGCAAAGTCTCCATACGGCGTATTGGTAGCCAGGGCCAAGAGGTCATGGATTTTGACGCAGCCCTGAAGGCTTTTAAAGCTGAGGCGACACCGCCGGATCTGCGCACCTAATGGCCAATGAGCAGATCAAAGGCATGCAGGAGGTGTTTGCAAGCGCCTCTATGCAGGATCGCTTTTGTTTTTTGCTCCTAATGCTGATGAATGCCGTCATTCCAGTAATGGGGTTGTTATCGCATCGTGGGTTTGCCCCCATGATCCTCATTGCCGGCATTGGTTGCGCTGCCAACAAAGATGCATGGCGGCAAGTTTTTGATTTTGCCTTCAAGCCAGAACGACTATCTGCGCAATTGCGCGACCTGCGATTGGCAGCGTTTATTTTTTTGTTGTTTTGCCTTTGGCTTTTTGTTGCCTCGTTTTGGTCCCCGCTTTCCGGGCGTGAGACGATTGTCTTGAATGTGCTAACGCCGGTACTCAGTGCTGTTTCGGTTATAGCGGCCATTCACCGTTTGCCACTGCCGATGATACGGTGGCTGGCGGCCGGGTTTGCCATTAGCGCCGGGCTAACGATTGTTCTTTTGGCTTTTGAATGGGCGACAGGGGGCCTGTTGCGCGCAATAATCCCGCCTGTCGATGACTCCTATTTGCGGCATAAAGATATGATTGCCCTTGGGCGTGGCACAACCGCATTGGTGGTGATGGCGTTTCCCGCGCTCGCAATCGCCAGAATGTTTGGCGCGCGCTTTTGGCAACTGATAGTGGCGGTCACAGTTTTGATGGTAAGCGCTGCCGGATTTGGGATTTTCAGTAATGCGTTGGGATTGACATTTGGTCTTGTGACCGGCCTTGCGCTGTTGGCCCATAAAGGGGCTGGCCGCTTAGTGTTTATCGGTGTGCTTGCGGCGATTGTGATCATGCCGATCGCGGCGATGATGATCGATGCCCAGGCCCTCAATGATGGGCTTGGCAGTCAGTTGCCGATCTCTTGGCAGCAACGGGCCCATATTTGGTCAACGATTATTGGGGAAAGCAGCTTTTGGGGGCAGGGCGTTGATTATGCGCGATGGTTATCGCGCCAGGACGCTTTAATAGAGATTGAAGGGGCGGGCATGCCATTGCCGCTTGTGCCGACCCATCCCCACAATGTTGTCCTGCAAATCCTGGTGGAGACCGGCGTGCCAGGGTTTGTTCTCTTTTTATCCTCACTTGGCCTTGGGGGATTAGCGCTTTTGCGTTCGTCCCTATCCCCTTATGCAGCCGCAGCCGCATGGGCGGTCATTGCAGCGGGCCTTATCTCATTTTTGCTAGAGGCTAGCCTTTGGCAGGTTTGGCGGGTAAGCGTGCTTGCGATTGCAACTGTAGGGATTGCATTTGTGCAACGCCTTTCATCTGAATTAATAATTCGGTAACCGGTATCTCCCAAAACAGCGCTCATTGTGGTTAAACAATGCACTTTGATTGTGGAGCTCTGTAAACAGAGTCAGGGGTAATGATGCGGGACGGCGTTGGATTAGAGGGCGGTGAGAAGGCGCATGTTAGTGCGATTGTCGTCACCTATTTTACGGGTCCGGTTCTCGCACGCTCGATTGCCTCACTAAAAGAGCAGCCAGACGTTTCCGAAATTATTATTGTTGATAATGGGAATTGGCGCGATGCGGTTATCCGCGCAGCGGTTCCCGATGAGGCCGGACCAACTGTTTCAATTGTTTCAGGCCATGGCAATATTGGGTTTGCTGCAGCGTGTAATCTTGGCGCTGCAAAGGCATCTGGATCGCATTTATTGTTCCTGAACCCTGATGCTATTTTGCCCGCGGGCAGTGTCGCACGTTTTCTGGATGGTAGCCGTGATCAGGAAGGCCCATGGATGGCCGGTGCAAAACTTGTTGGCCTAGACGGTATTGAGCAGTCCGGTGCGCGCCGTCATACGCTGACCCCGTGGCGCGCTCTTGTCGAGGCGACCAAGCTCTACCGGATCGCACCTAAGCACCCCTATTTCAGACGCTTTAATATGCACAATGACCCGTGTCCGGGCGCTGCTTGCCCTGTGCCGACAATCTCGGGTGCATGCTTTATGATTCCGACGGTTGATTATCACCTCATTGATGGAATGGATGAGGCATATTTTCTGCATGTTGAGGATATTGATTTTTGCCTGCGTTTTGCTGAAGCTGGCGGAACGGTTTTGTACAATCCGACCGTTGAGGTTTTACATTTTAAAGGCTCAAGCCGCACGCACAAAACCAATATTGAATTTCACAAAACGCGGGGTATGCAGAATTATTTCCGGCGTCATTTCGCCGGTGTTTATCCGCCGCTATTTTTACCCTTCGTAAATATGTTATTGTGGGGTCGTTTTGGTGCGTTTGCTGTGGGTGATGCCGCCATGCGCACCTTATCCTTCATTGGATTGCGCCAGCGTAGAGGCAAGCCCGCCCTTACCAAAGCGCGCGCCTTTGCTGCTCAACGAGAGCATCGCGGGCGCTAAGGCCCTTTGGTTTCTGAAAACTTTCTGGCTTGGCCACACCATTTTATCACATGGTGTGAGGGGTTAGATCATTACCCCGTTACAACTAGTGCATGCTTCTTCTTGCCAATTGAGAGCTTTATCTCACCATCAATAAGATCGTCAGGAGTGAGCGCGCGATCTTGGGTGATCGCTTTATCATTTACCTTCAATGCACCCGCTTTTATGTGACGGCGCGCTTCCCCCTTGGAGGCACATAATTTTGTTTCCAAAAATGGCACCAACAGATCAAGCCCCGCACTGAGCGTTGCCATATCTGTTTGATAGCGCGGCAAATCCCCCCCAGAGGTGCCCGTGACAAAAACATTTTCCGCCGTTTGCGCAGCATTGCGTGCGGCATCGCGCCCATGCAGCATGGCCGTTGCCTCATTTGCTAAAATCTTTTTGGCTTCATTGATTTCCGCACCTTCAAGGCTCGCCAGGCGGCGGACTTCATCCATATCCAATGTGGTAAATCGAGCCAGCATGGTGCCCACATCGGCGTCCTCAATATTGCGCCAATATTGCCAATAATCATACGCGCTAAACATATCCGCATTGAGCCAGACGGCACCCTGTTCGGTCTTGCCCATCTTTTTGCCCGATGCCGTGGTGAGCAAGGGAGTTGTCAGCCCGAAGACTTCTGCCCCGTCTTTGCGCCGGCATAGCTCGACACCATTGACGATATTGCCCCACTGGTCAGAGCCGCCCATCTGCAAGGTGCATTGATGGTGGTTATACAGGGCATGAAAATCATAGGCCTGCATCAGCATATAATTGAACTCAAGAAAGCTGAGCGGGCTTTCGCGTTCGAGGCGTTGCTTCACGCTATCGAAAGTTAACATCCGATTAATGGTAAAATGCACGCCGTAATCACGCAGAAATTCCACATAAGACAGTTGGTCGAGCCATTGCGCATTATCGACCATTAGGGCGCCATTATCGCGCTCAAGATCGAGAAATTGTGCAAATACGCCGCGAATGGAGGCGATATTGGCGGCAATGGCGTCATCGTCCAGCAATTTGCGCTGAGTATCTTTGAAGGAGGGGTCACCAACCTTAGTGGTTCCCCCGCCCATTAACACAATTGCGCGGTGCCCGGTCTGTTCCAGCCAGTAGAGCATCATAATCTGGATTAGGCTGCCAACATGCAGGCTTTTAGCGGTTGCATCGAACCCAATATAGGCGGTAAGGCGCTCGCGGGCCGCATGATTATCGAGGGCTTCCAGATTGGTGCATTGGTGGATAAACCCGCGTTCCTGCAAAATATGCAAGAATTCAGATTTACAGGAAATGTTTACGGGCTCTGTCATAAACTGTCTCAATATCAGGTCGGATTCGGGATTGGACGATGGCATTTTGGGTTTGTGAACGCCATCAGACCAAAAGAGTGAACGGGCTAGCATGATGACCGGGATTTTCCAACCATCACCGCGAAACGGTTTAGGGATGGAAAATCAAGACGAGGGAGACGATGATGAGAGCCAATGCCAGACAGGAAAGTGCGATGCACGAGGAAGAGCCGCAGGCTAATGAGGATCTAAACCGCCCAATGACGGCAATTGGCCTGATGAGCGGGACATCGCTCGACGGTGTTGATGTGGCTGTTTTGCGCACCGATGGCCGCGAGGGGCTGGCTTTTGGTCCAACATTGCATCGGCCCTATTCGCCTGAGCTTAAAAGTTTTGTAAACCGCGCAATCAAAGCCGCCCTTGAGGGGCGTGACGGTGCTGCCGATATTGGCAAGGCCGCAGGCGAGGTGACCCTGGCCCATGTCAAAGCCGTTGAGGCGATTATGGAGGCCAATCGCCTGCGCCCCGATCAGGTCGATGTTATTGGATTCCATGGCCAGACAATTTTGCACAAACCGGCGGTCCCGCCCGTAATGGGCCCCGATGATCAAGGGCGCACATGGCAAATTGGCGATGGGCAGACCCTTGCCGATGAAACCGGTATTGATGTTGTTTATAATTTCAGAGCTGCCGATGTTATGCTCGGCGGTGAAGGCGCGCCATTGGCGCCGGTTTATCATGCGGCATTGGTTAAGAAATTAGGCCGTGATCATGCGGTGGGTGTGCTCAATCTGGGCGGTGTTGGAAATATTACCTTTGTGCCGAAAGACGGAGACCTCAACAAGATGGTCGCCTTTGATTGTGGTCCCGGTAACGGGCTGATTGATGAATGGATGGCGTTAAAAACCGGCGAGGCGATGGATAAAGACGGCCAATATGCCCGCCGGGGTAAGGTGCATACTGAGATATTACGCACAATGTTGCTGCTGCCCTATATGAGGCGCAAACCACCCAAGTCGATGGACCGATATGATTTCAAACTCGATCCGGTCTTGCCGCTTTCAGTTGATGATGGCGCTGCAACCCTGACGGCTTTTTCTGCAGCGTGTGTACGCGCAAGCGAGCAATATTTGCCCGAGCCCGTTGGCGAATGGATCGTATGCGGAGGAGGCCGGCATAATTCAGCGATCATGGAAGCTTTGTCAAAAGCGGTAAATGCGCCTGTCGTTCCTGCCGAAGATGTTGGCTGGCGCGGTGATGATCTTGAGGCGGAGTGTTTTGCCTATCTCGCTGTGCGTCACCTGTCTGGATTACCGATTAGCTTCCCGAACACCACACGCGTCCCCCACGCGCTGGAAGGCGGCGTTTTATGCAAGGCGCCACTCTAGGGTAGCCACTGTTGGCCAAAATTGAGAGCTTTGCCCCCAACGATCCGCAAGGTTCGTATCATCATGTCTTGAACCGATATCCATCCGCTGCTATATCTTGTGCGTGGAAGTTTTCCACAACCGATCTTCGGGGCGGGGTGAAAGTCCCCACCGGCGGTAATGGTGACGGGGTTTTCCCTGAAATCGAGCCCGCGAGCGGAAGTCGGCTAGGTTAGCAGCGTTATCTGACGATGGCTGAACTGGTGCGATGGAAACAGGATTCCGGTGTGATCCCGGAGCCGACGGTTATAGTCCGGATGGTAGAAGATCAGACAGCAGTTGAGCAGATGGCCCCTTTGGGCGGTCTTGTGCTTGGCGAAGATCATGCGTGATGTACCCGTTTTTGGGGTGCACCATGGAATGATAAATAGGCATGGTGTGACGCGATAGGCGTGCTCACTCTCCTATTGAATGCTGTTTTCCGCCCCGATGTCGCGATGCTCGACACGGGGTTTTTTTATGGCTGAGGCCACGACCAGTTGGACGGATAAGGACGAGGCGCATATGCGCCGCGCGCTGGCGCTTGCCGAGCGTGCAACGGGCTTTACCGCGCCCAATCCGCTGGTTGGATGCGTGTTGGTGCGCGGTGATCAGATTATCGGCGAGGGGTTCCATCGCGGACGGCACTGGTTAAGTGGGGGGGCAAATTGCGCTGAGATCAGCCGTGAAGATTGCCTGATGCATGCAGAGGCGATGGCGCTGGCTGAGGCGGGCCAAGAGGCCGCTCGCGGCGCAACCGCCTATGTGACCCTCGAGCCGTGTAACCATTACGGGGCTACGCCGCCTTGCGCTCAAGGATTAATCGATGCCGGTATTGTCCGCGTGGTTTATGCGATGGCGGATCCGAACGGTGTTGCTGCGGGCGGGGCGGCCCGGCTACGCGCTGCGGGCATTACGGTCGAGCATGGGCTTTGCGAAGACGAATCACGCCAGCTTAATCGCGCCTGGTTAGCGCGGCTGGCCATGTCGCGTGTCCACGTGACCGCAAAATTTGCCGCAAGTCTTGATGGGCGAATCGCAACATCAAGCGGGGAGAGTAAATGGATTACGGGGCCGGATGCTCGCGCGCGTGCCCATGATCTTCGTCAGGCTAGTGATGGAATCATTGTTGGTGCTGGTACTGTGATTGCAGACAACCCCAGTCTAACCGTTAGGAACCCTGATAGCGCGAACGCAATGGGGGCCTTTTCAAATCCCCGCCGCATCATTCTCGATACGCG
>CAYQXV010000010.1:0-76887 GCA_964421675.1 uncultured Caulobacterales bacterium | reverse complement strand
GCAATGGAACCATCAATTGGCGTGTAACCGGGATTTTACCCAGTGTATAAAAACTGACAGATTGGGAATGGTTTTAACCGCATTCCGGCCGGTCTGGGGGGGCGATCGCAGCCGCTTTTTCGCGCCGCGAGATAAAGGTGCCTGAGGAAGTTGCAATACAATGTCATCAAGTAACTGAATTTATTTTGTAATTATTATGTCTTCTAAAAATGTGTCACAAATAACACCACGGCAAAAAGTATCGCACTAAAGGTTTAGCAAAACCGCAGCTTTTAGGATTGCGCTATCTGAAGTTAGTTTAATGAAGCTTATGATTGTAACAAATATGCCATCAATGAAGAATTATGGACAAAAAGCAATTTAAAGAAACTTGTACAGGTCGTGGTGGCAGTGAGATGGGGGTTTTCTAATCCTTCCTAAACAAATATTGGATGACCGATTATCAGGCATCATTGTGAATTGAGAATTTCCCTGCATATTGTCCTATTGAAACGTTCGCGATATTCATTCTTCGATGGATTTCTCGATCAGAAACGGATCGGTTTTGCGTCGACTTTGATACGCTTCATTTTTTTTGATTCCGCAGTTGATATTTAAATAAAAATACGTAATTCTCAAAAAAAATTTGGTAAAATGCGTAGTGGGGAAATATTGTGGAGTCTTTGTATAATAATGATTTAGATGTGCAAAAATCTTGGGCAAGCTCTGAAAAAATCGATGACAATCAAAAAGTTAACGCCTCTCAAGTAATCGCTGGTTATGATAGAGATGTTGTTCGCGCAGAAATACGTGAAGAAGTTCGAGGAATTGTTAATCAGGCAAAGAAGCGTTGGATGGGTTGCCCTATCATTGAGGGGGAAATAAAAAACTTCGCGACTTTAGACGTGATGATGAAATTTGGATCCCTGGCAACGTTACGCCGCTTATATTACTATATGAATATTGCGGGGCGGTTGATGATTGGTATGGGGCTCTCATTGCTGATCATATTGGTGTGTCAATTCGCAGATTCAAATATTTTTCCTTCAGATGTTGTTCGTTACAGCGAAATTATCGCCAGTCAGTCAATTTTCTTCGGGATTTTGGGCAGTTTTGTTCTGCCTTTTATCGATCTATTTTATAAGTCATCTGAGAATAAACTTAATAATTACCATAATAAATATTTGGGAGCTGTGGGGCGATATACAAGAGATTTGGCGATTGAAATAAATACGATGGTTGATGGCATCATCGGTGGATTGAATGATGGCAAAGACTTACTCAAAGATAATGCAACAGATGATGAGGGGGCAGAGCGGGTTCGTGACGGCATTCGCAAGACAATGAAAAATTGGCGTATATTGGAACGCATTCCTTTTTATCTTCGCAATGAATGGAATGAGTACTTCAATGACGTGATGAATGAACGGGAACTACCAAAAAATATCTTTTGGAATCGGATTTTTCCTCGTTTCCTTGATTACCTAATATTTGGCGGTAGCGCCGTGTTTCTATTGCTATCTGGTTTGTATGTACTTGTTACATCACCCAAAATGTCAAGTGATTTTGTGCTGATTATTGTCTGGGGACAGATTGCTCTACTGATCACAATTGTTTCGTTAATGCTTTTGTTTGCCTGGAAGCGTAGAAAACGCCAAGTCGGTCGTTTGAGGATGCCTACACAATACATAATTCTGGGGTGTGCAATATTATTACTGCTCGTCACTGCGTACGCTACATTTTCTGCGCCAAGTAATCGGGATCTCGTATTCTCGGTGCTAGTTGGGCTTGGAGCATATGTTGGTGGTACCAGCATTGCAGGTTTGTTCTTCTCGCAACATGCGGCGCGTACTTACAAAAAGCTGGCAAATATTTGTGTTGTTTCAATTATCAATGCTCTTAAAACTCATAAGAAAAGATCAGTGATAGAAACTTTGTCAGTGATAGGCGTCCATTCAGTTCGTGACTATAATCTGTTGCAACACTTTACTGAATTTGGAAAGAAGCCAGAAAACTCCAATGATGACAGCTGGGATGATTGGCGCTATCAATCGCAAGATACAAATGCGCAATCAACCGATGATGAAGCCGCGCTAACGCTCACTAGAGATGAAGTTGAACGTAACGAAATTATTGCTGATGCGGCGGATGTTCGCCGATATGTAGGTAATGAAGGTAACTTGCGAGTTAAAATAACCCGAAACGATCCAACCACAACATTGATGAATAATTTTCCATACTCTACCAAAACCGGAAAATAAACACAGCTTAGTGCGTTATCGTTCTGTGGTTATAGGGTGGTAAATACATAACATTAGCTCGGTCATTTGAGCAAAGTGTATCATTGAAATTCTCGCACGTCTAAATGGGAAGATTAAGGAAGATTTTCACCGCAACCCAAGGGTGCGGCCGCATCCCGGCTGCTCAGGCCGACCTACCGGAGGCGCTTCTTCGCGCCGCGAGATAAAAAGCTGGCGGAGGGGGAGGGATTCGAACCCCCGGGACCGTGAAGCCCAACGGTTTTCAAGACCGCCGCATTCGACCACTCTGCCACCCCTCCGCAAGGGGACGTCTATAGGTAAGGCCGTCGCTGCCCCTGTTCATAAGCAGGTTTTCTGGAATCGCAAGAGACAGTTTTCAAAGAAATTTGCCTGGGCGGTTTTGATTTCCACTTCTTGCATGAGGATATTGTTGCCTTGGGGCGAGTCACATAGAGTTATGGCTCGGGAAAATGGTATCGGGACCCGTCTGGCTGATCATGACAGCCTTTCGGCCCCAAAGCGCCCATTTGCGCCTGTTCGTATTTGAACGCCATTAGTGGAGGATCGCATGCCTAATCGGAACGCATTTGGGGAGGGGCCGCAAACTCTATCTGGGATTGCGGGGGCTAATCTTGCGGGGCGTGGGCTTTCGCGGCTCCGGCTTTGTTTTCTCGCCATGGGCCTTGCGTTATTATCCGCTTGTACAAGCACGGGCGGGCCGGGCGTTATCGGTTCGCAACCGGGTGTTAAGCCCCATTATAAAGTTGGAAATCCCTATCAAATTCAGGGCCTTTGGTATTATCCGGCGGTTGATGAGCAATATCGCGAGATTGGCGTTGCGTCCTGGTATGGGCCAAATTTCAATGGCAAGCCGACGGCGAACGGGGAATTGTTTGATAAAAATGCGCTGACCGCTGCCCATAGAACTTTGCCGATGCCGTCAATTGTGGAGGTTCACAATCTGGATAATGGTCGCAAAGTGATTGTGCGGGTGAATGATCGCGGCCCCTTTGCCAAGGACAGGATTATCGATTTATCGGAAGCGGCGGCGACCAAGCTTGGTTTTCGCAATCGCGGCACGGCGAATGTTGATGTGCGCTTTATCCGGCCTGCCAATCTAGAGCTGGCCTTGGTGCGTCTAAATGATCGCCGCGGCATTTCAGCGATGGAGGCGGAGCTGTCTCGTTCGCGCCGGTCAAGCCGTCGTTCGCGTCAAGGCGGGGCGTCTGACATTGCCTCTTCGGCACAAAATTCTGGGCGCACACAAGCGGCAAACCCGGCTCAAAACATTGAGGAGCTATTGGCCCGCCAAGGGCTCAGCAATAGCCGAGCGCCGATACCGTCGCGCGGGCCGCAACAGCCAGTGCCGCCCAATCGTCCCTTTACAGGCGGACAGCCGGCGACTTTGCCGCAACGCGCCAACGCATCGCCAACCGGCATTGCCCGCCCGCCTGCTACTGAGCGCTACGAAATTCAGGTCGGCGCTTATAAAGACATCAATAGAGCCCAGCTTGTTCGCCAACGCTTGCAGCAATCTGGCCCAGTTTTCACACAGTCTGTGAACCTGCCGTCGGGCGGTTCGCTTTATCGGGTTTATATGGGGCCCTATAACCGGGCCGCGGATGCACAACAAACGTTAAATGCCTTGCAAAATGCTGGCTACCGTGATGCATGGATACGCGCCGTCACCTCATGGTAGAAGGCGAGGCGACAATCTTGGAGTTTAGTAAAAATTGTTACGTAACCTGTTGTTTCAAGGCGATAATAAATTGGCCCTTAAGGGTTCAAGTGAGCGCGCTATTCTTCCGCTAATTGGTGCAGTGGGCGGCCGGGTGCGGGCGCGTCTCGCAGTAATGTCTCTGGCGGTCTTATTTTTAAGCGTGTGGCTTCCCCATGGTTTGGCCCAGTCGAACGCTGTGCCGATTGAAACAAAAGCAGACTTTGCGGTGATCACCGATTTTGAGACCGGCGAGGTTTTATTTTCTAAACGCGCAAACGAGCCAACCGCGCCCGCCTCCATGAGTAAACTGATGACGGCGGCGATCGTGTTTGAAAAACTCCAAAAGGGTGAGATCGCCCTCGATAGCCCGTTCCGCGTCTCTAAAAAAGCCTGGCAATGGCAAGGCTCAAAAATGTGGGTATTGGTAGACACGGAAATTACGGTTGAAAACTTGCTCCGAGGGCTGATTATCCAGTCTGGTAATGATGCCGCTATTGTGCTTGCGGAAAATATTTCAGGTTCTGAGAGCGCGTTTGCGGAGCTTATGAACCAAAAGGCGCGCGAATGGGGGTTGGTAAATTCCACATTTGCTAACGCCACCGGATGGCCTGACCCGTTACAGCGCATGAGCATGATGGATCTTGCCAGGCTTGCGGAGAAAATTATTCGCGAGTTTCCTGAATATTATGCGATATTTAATGAGCGCGAATTTACCTGGTCGAAAATTACTCAGGAAAATCGCAATCCCTTGTTGAGGGCTTTTGATGGGGCGGATGGATTAAAAACGGGGCATACTGAAGAAGCCGGATATGGCGTTGTCGGGTCGGCAAAAATTGGCAATCAGCGCCGCATCATTGTGATTGGCGGTACCGATAGCGCAAATGAGCGATTGCGCGAGGCCCGCCGGTTAATGCGAATTTCATTTGATGATTTCAGCCACCATATTTTCTTTAGGCCGGGGGATGAAATTGCCAACGCAGAAATTTTTAAAGGCAAAGCCAAACAGGTCCCGTTAGTGACCGGGGAAGTGATTGATTTCATCATCCATAAAAGTCTGGTGAACAAAGTCAAAGCAACCGCTGTTTATGAAGGCCCTATTTCTGCGCCGGTTTTGCCCGACCAGCAAATCGGATATTTGCGCGTAGAGGTGCCGGGTCGCGAGCCCAGAGATTACCCATTATTTGCCGCCAATAGCGTCGAAGAAATGGGCTGGCTCGGTAAGATTGGTCTGGCGGCTCGTAAATTGTTGCTGAAACCGGAAGCGCAAGATCAGCGCAGCGCGGGGCAGGGAGCAGGCCGGTGAGCAAAGAGCGGGGCTTTTTTGTAACCTTTGAAGGCGGCGACGGCGTTGGAAAATCAACCCAGATAGAGCGCCTTGCCCAGACACTCAAAAACCGCGGCGAGGATGTTGTCGTCACCCGTGAGCCGGGCGGCTCAACGGGGGCAGAGGAAATCAGGGCCTTGCTTGTGAAGGGCGATAGCGCGCGATGGTCTGCGATGACAGAGCTATTATTGGTGATGGCGGCGCGCCGCGACCATTGGGAAAAAACCATTGAGCCTGCCCTGAAGAAGGGGGCGATTGTGCTGTGCGACCGCTTTTTCGATTCCACCATGGCCTATCAAGGGCTCGCTGGCGGGCTTGGGGAGGCCCACGTGACAACGGCTCAAGAGCTGGCGATTGGTGATGTCCGCCCTGATGTGACATTCGTGCTCACTTTGCCTGACGATCTGGGTCTTGCGCGCACCGGCGCGCGCGATGGCGACGAAACCAGATTTGAAGAAAAGGGTCAGGATTTCCAAGACCGTGTCGGGGCTGCTTTTCTTGCCATCGCAAAAGGCAATCCAGAGCGGTGTGTGGTTATTGATGCGAGCGATGAGATTGAAGTCATCAGTACCCGTATTTTAGGGGAATTTGACGATCGCCGGGGCGCCCATGGATGATACGCTCTCACTAACAATATCTCCCTATGAACGCCAAAACCTCATCGGGCATGGTGAAATTGAACGCCAATTGTGCCGGCAAATAAAAAATGGTGACATGCACCATGGTTGGATTTTTGCGGGGCCCCGCGGCGTGGGGAAAGCAACCCTTGCGGCAAGGCTTGCCCGTGTTTTGTTATCCGGGGCGCAACCGACTGATAATGCTAATATCAACAATGGCAGCCTTGATGTTGATCCTGGCACGGCGACATTCAGACAAGTTGCAAGTTTTGGGCATCCTGACTTACATATTGTGCAGCGCGCATTTGATGAAAAGAAAAGCCGGTTTAAGGCCGATATCTCCGTTGATCAAATCAGGGGGCTCACACAATTTCTGACACATACGGCCTCTGGAACTGGCGCGCGCGTGGCCATTGTTGATGCCGCCGATGAGATGAATACCAATGCCGCCAATGCGCTGTTGAAAGTGTTGGAGGAGCCCCCGGAAAATACGCTTTTGTTACTGCTTGCCCATGCGCCCGGGCGCTTGCTTGCGACCTTGCGCTCGCGCTGTCGCTCCTTGCAGTTAAAACCCGTTGACCGCGATGAGATATCGACATTTGTTCAACGCGAGAGTGGGTGCACGCTGGATGAGGCGAGCCAGGCGGCAAAGGCTGCGCGCGGTGCTCCCGGATATGCGCTGGAACTTGTTCTTGGCGATGGGCTCGGCGCGTTGGAGGATGCAAGACGTTTTATCGAGCTTGCCAAAGACGGACCTGATGTTGGGATTATCTCGGCACGCTATGGCGCACGCGTTGATGAAAATCGCTGGAGAATTTTCTGTTCGACGGTCCTTTCCAATCTTGCGATCCGCGCAAAAGAATATGCCCTTGCTGATGATCGCATAGCGCCGCTACAATATCTTGCCGGGTGGGAGCAGTTATCGCAGCTTGTTCGGCGAGGCGAGGCGCTAAATTTGGATCGCCCGGCAATGATTGAAGCGATGGGATATGATTTATCGCGCGCTTTAAATTCACAATGATGTATTTCTGTATAAAGAGTTTTCAATGTCATCCGTTCTTGTAGACAGCCATGTCAATCTTCACTCTGATAAATATGAAATTGGCGAGATAGATGAAATTGTCTCGCGCGCGCGCGATGCGGGCGTGCGCTATATGCTGACAATCTCCGATCAACTTGGTTCTACCGATGCCATTGCCAAAATTGCTGAACGATATGCAGGGATGTGGCGTTCGGTTGGGGTTCACCCTCACTATGCAAAAGATGCCCCCTCATTGACGGCGCGCGACCTTATTGAGCGGTGTCAATCGCCTGATGTGATCGGGGTAGGGGAATGCGGGCTTGATTTTTATTATGAATATTCTGACCGCAGTGCACAGGAAAAAGTCTTTAGCGCCCATATCGAAGCTGCGCAGGAGACCGGCTTACCGCTGATCATCCACACTCGCGATGCAGATGATCTGATGCAATCCATGTTGGAAAAAGCCTTTGCGAAAAAAACCTTTGTCCCTTTGCTTCATTGTTACACAAGCGGGGAAAAACTGGCGCGCGCCGCGCTTGAAATGCAAGGGTATATTTCTTTTTCAGGAATAGTTACCTTTAAGAATGCGGCAAGCGTGCGCGACATTGTCGGCATAACACCGCCAGACCGGCTGATAATAGAGACTGATTGCCCCTATTTGGCTCCGGTGCCCATGCGCGGGCGGCGCAATGAACCAGCATATCTTGCCCATATTGCGGATTATCTGGCACCAATGCTGGAGCTTGAAAGTGATCAGTTTGCTGAATTGACCACCGACAATTTCTTTCGATTATTCTCCCGCGCGATCCGCGATGATGAGGCTGTAAACAAGGATATGGCCTGTGGGTGAGGCAGCGAAAATTAGAGCCACAATTTTAGGCTGTGGGTCGTCTGGCGGCGTGCCCAGACCTGGCGGCGCGGATGGGTTTGGAGATTGGGGCAATTGCGACCCTGAAAATCCCAAAAACCGGCGCACACGATGTTCGTTACTGTTTGAACGTGCCCACCCAGTCCATGGCTTCGACCCGCATCATGTAACGACCGCTTTGATCGACACCTCGCCGGATATGAGAGAGCAATTGCTGCAGGCGGGCTGTACCCATCTTGATGGCGTGCTGTTTACCCATGCCCATGCGGATCAAAGCCACGGTATTGATGATTTGCGGGTGATGGCGATTGCAAACCGCAAGCGCATATCGGTGTGGATTGACGATGACACCGCCGGTGAGTTGCCGGAGCGATTTCGATATTGTTTTGAACAAAGAAAAGATAGTCCGTACCCGGCTATCCTTGATCGCCATATCATCCCCATGGATGGACGCCCCGCAATTATAGACGGACCTGCGGGCCCGCTTGAGATCACACCCTTTGTGCAATTTCATGGCTCGGTAAATTCCCTCGGATTTAGGTGCGGTGATATTGCCTATTCAAGCGATGTCGCGGACTTGCCAGCGGCAAGCTTTGACCAGCTGCGTGATTTGGATATCTGGATTGTGGATGCGCTTCAGGAAAAAGCCCATGGCTCCCATGCTCATCTTGATTTGACCCTTGAGTGGATTGCGAAAATGCAGCCCCGTCAGGGCGTTTTAACCAACCTTCATGTGACAATGGATTATGAAGCGGTGCGCGCAAAAGTGCCGCCGGGTGTTCTCCCCGCTTATGATGGGATGCGGTTGGTTAGTGAATTGAAGCGCTAAACGATCTTGATCGGACACTTTATCAATTGAAATTATGCGATGAAGTTTTGGGTTCCCCATAAATAAAGCCGCGATACTTAAGGGCAAAGTATCGCGGCTTTGAAAGAGGAGTAATCCCCCCCCAGGGTCTCTCCCCCTCTATCAGCCGAGAAGGGTCTATCGGCTGCAGCACGGTCATTTGTGTAGCGCAACTGTCAGGGCAACATCGGCGCCGACAACCGTGGTACGATCATCAATACAGAAGTTCGCAAATTGGTCATGTCCGGGATTTTCGGGACATTCGAAAAACCCCATAGTTAATGCGAATCCAGCCGTAAAAAGGGCGCTATAGCGCGCGCGATTGCTCGTTTGTCTGGCGTTTTCGGGTCGCTACCAGCTCTTTGGCAACGGCCCTTAGCCTTGGGCGCATTTCTTCTGCCATTTTTAACGCACCGCGCTCCAGGGCGGCGATATTGGATGGGCGGGAATCGTCAATTGTTGGCGTCCCATAGCCTTTGGCGAGGTCATAATCAAAACGCTGATATCGCTCGCCAATGAGCTTTTTCATATGTTCGTTGACCGCGCGCGCCTGACCATCGGAAATCGCAGACAATAGCGGGGTTCTAAAACGCCCGCCCGGATTTACCCAGCCAAGATATCCCCATCGCCTAGCGGTCTCAAACGGGATGGATTGCACGATCCGGCCTGTGCCGATTGAGATCACTCTAATATCATCGTCTGGGAACAATCTTAGCCCTTCTGCAAAGCCAGCAATGGTGGGATCATTAATGAACACGGCGCCATCAATTGCAGAAAAGGTTTCCCCGGTTCGCGGATTAGAAAATTTATGCGGGGGAAAGAATGTCGGGGCCGAGGTGGAGGCTAAAACAGCGTCGCTTATTTTCACAGCGCCGGTACAAAGCGCATCGCCCGGCGGGGTATGAGGGCCGCCGCGCATAAAAAGGGCATCTCTTGGATCTAAAGAATAGGCGGTGATGAGGAGGTTTCGGCGCGGATTGATAAAGCTGGCATTGCCGAAGGCGGCATCCAATAGGCCTTTTAAGGGAGCGGCAGAATAAAGCGGGCCGAAAAGTTGGCGCAAGCGGCCCAATATTGGCAAAAAGGGCAGCGCGCGCGGCGGGAAAATCACCCGAGATTGACGCCGATACAGATCCCTCAGTCCGCTAGGGCCGCGCAATAGCTGTTTTTCGCCATTATCAATCTGGGGCAGGGCAAGCGCTGCGGCGATAATTGCCCCGGTTGATGTGCCCGCAATAACGTCAAAACAATCGCTTATGGCACCATCATGACCAGCGGCTTGCAATTCACCGTCTAACGCATCGAGCAGCACCGCGGCCACGAGACCGCGCACGCCGCCGCCGTCAATCGTCAGAATATAGCGTGTGCGCATGTATAGAACCTCAATGAAGTAGCGACTGCATCGCGTGATTTACAAAACCACTACAATACTGCCATAGCAATGGCAGAACCCAAACCTGTTTTACATTTTCAGAGGATCACATTCCCATGGCTGACACCGAATCTGACCGTATCACCATTCTCGCGAAAGAATTTACAGCAGCAGCGCTTGAATATCATCGCGGCCGCATGGGCGAAAAAGGCTATATGATGGAAGGCCCGATAACCGCTCGTAGTTTCCGCAAGCTTGAAGGCATGGAGCCTGCCCAAGACTTATTTGACGGCGAAGAATTTTATGCGGCAACCTTCGTGAAATTAGATGCCAAATAGGCGTCACTGCTAGGCGGTGCTTGGCACACCACCAAGAGCGGAATAGACAATGCCATGAGTGATGTAGACAATATTGTCGTCCTTACCGGTGCTGGCATTTCAGCGGAGTCGGGGCTTTCGACCTTCCGGGACCCGGAAGGGATCTGGGCGAAATATGATATTTCCGAGGTGGCAACGCCGCAAGCCTTCGCCGCCGACCCTGAGCTTGTTCACAATTTTTATAATTATCGCCGGCGAGAGGCGCAAAAGGTCAGCCCGAATGCGGCTCATTATGCGTTGGCGGACCTTGAACATGAAGTGAGTGCGCGCGGAGGCTCGTTAACCTTGGTGACGCAAAATGTTGATGATTTGCACCGCCGTGCTGGCTCGAACGCCATTCTTCAAATGCATGGCGCGCTTCAAAAAGTTCGGTGTGTCGCCTGCGCGGATGTGCATCAGTGGAGTGATGACCTTTCAATTGAGGTCAGCTGTCCGTCTTGCGGGCAGCGGGGTTGTTTACGGCCTGATATTGTCTGGTTTGGCGAGATGCCGCGCTTTATGGAAGAGATTGATGAGGCGATGTCTGAGGCGAGCTTATTTGTCTCGATCGGTACATCGGGGGCGGTTTATCCCGCCGCGGGGCTGGTTTCGATTGCCAAGCAAATGGGCATAGAAACATGCGAGCTAAATCTTGAGCCCTCTGCCAATGCGAGCATTTTTGATCGCGGCATTTATGGCCCTGCGGCAACAATTGTTCCGGCATTTGTCAATGAGATGCTTGACCTTGAACCAAAAAGCGTTACCTAACGCTCATCTCCGGAAAGTTAAGTGTTTTACCATCCCACTTGGGATGTCCGGGGTCCCGTAACTGAACGATGGCTGCCGTTAGGCGACTCTAGCCATCCCCGACTGGAAGTGACCACTATGGCACGCAATAAATCCCGGCCTCGCAAGGCACGCGCATCCAAGAAAAATGCAGCCGCTGGCAACGCAAATGCGAGCGCGGCCTCTGGCGATATGACTGAAGATCAGGCGCCGATTATCGAGGGACGCCCTCGTGAAGATAAAAAGAAAACCAAGACCAACCCGCTCGAATTTTTCCAACAAGTTCGAAATGAGGGTGAGAAGGTGACCTGGACAGGTCGCAACGAGACAATGATTTCAACCATTATGGTGTTGATCATGGTCGCGATCATGGTGCTGTTTTTCTTTATCGTCGATCAAGGCTTGCGATTTGGTATCTGTAATATTCTCCCCATTCAGTGTGCATAAGCGCCGCTAACACAATAAAGCCAACTATCAGGAATCCTTCATGGCTCATCAATGGTACATCGTTCATGCCTATTCCAACTTTGAGAAAAAGGTGGCTGAGGCTATTCGTCAGGGCGCCGCGGATAAGGGGCTTGAAGAATTTATCGAGGAAGTTTTTGTGCCGACTGAGGAGGTCACGGAAATTCGCCGGGGCCGTAAGGTCAATACAGAGCGCCGGTTTTTCCCCGGATATGTGCTTGTGCGCATGATCATGAATGACGACACCTTCCACTTGGTGAAGGGAACCCCGAAGGTTACCGGCTTTCTGGGCAGCCAGACCAAGCCAATGCCCGTGACCCAAGCGGAAGTTGACCGTATTCGCGGCGTTGTTCAGGAGGGTATTGAGAACCCACGGCCGACCATCTCCTTCGAAATTGGCGAAGAGGTTAAAGTTGTCGACGGCCCATTTGCCTCATTCTCTGGTATTGTTGAGGGCGTTGACGAGGAAAATGCCCGCTTGAAAGTCTCTGTATCCATCTTTGGCCGGGCAACGCCGGTTGAGCTGGAATATGCGCAGGTTGAAAAAACCGAATAGCGCAATCTTGGCGGTCTTGTTCTGTACGCATTAACCCGCCCTCTAACTATCACCATTTTTGAGTCGGGGACCGGCTTGAAAACCCCCAAAATTGACGGCCAGAACAGGCCAGAGGCGCATTTGTTTGGGGGCGGCCAGCAATTCCGATTAAAGTTTTGAAAAATCCTCAAGAAACTTTAAAAAATCGTTCTTGCAGGCCTTGACCCCCAATAGGGGCTCAACTAGGTTCCGCCAGCGCTGGAGGTCGGCTGTCAGCATTTGTTGAAACGCGACCATGCCTAGCCCGACATGATTTGAGTACCGTTTCGCTGAGCGACGTTCCGGGAGTCCGGAACATCGCTCGTTTGCGTCTTTGGTTTGTGGTGGTTGTCAATTAGGCCGCCGTGTAACCGATAGGCGCTTTTTTGTAAGCAAACGCCGCTGAGAGGCGAGAGTTTCTTACTTGTGAATGCCCGTTAAGGGCGAATGATAACCGGGCTTTTATGCCCAATGGAAAGCCCGCAGTTCGGGCAGGACGAGTGAATGCCTACGATTCAGCAACTGATTCGCAAGCCGCGCAAGCCAAAGCGGAAAATCAACAAGGTGCCAGCCCTTGAGGGTAACCCGCAAAAGCGTGGTGTTTGCACACGGGTATATACAACGACTCCAAAGAAGCCGAACTCGGCTCTGCGGAAAGTTGCCAAGATCCGATTGACGAATGGCTTTGAGGTTATCGGCTATATCCCTGGTGAGGGACACAACCTGCAGGAGCACTCTGTTGTGCTTATCCGCGGGGGCCGGGTGAAAGACCTTCCGGGTGTTCGTTACCATGTGTTGCGCGGCGTTCTTGATACCCAAGGGGTCAAGGATCGTAAGCAGCGTCGTTCCAAATATGGCGCCAAGCGGCCGAAGTAAGGATTTAGACTATGTCACGTCGTCACCGCGCAGAAAAACGCGTTGTCCATCCGGACCCGAAGTTTGGAGACCTAACGGTTTCCAAGTTCATGAATTACATCATGCTTGACGGAAAAAAATCCGCGGCAGAAAAAATTGTATACGGCGCATTTGATCGTATCGAAGACAAGTTGAAGCGCCCGCCGCTGGAATTATTCCGCGAGGCCCTCGACAATGTAACGCCTGCGATTGAGGTGCGTTCGCGCCGCGTTGGTGGTGCGACCTATCAGGTTCCTGTTGAGGTTCGCCCTGATCGTAAATTAGCGCTCGCCATGCGGTGGATTATTGGCGCAGCACGCAAGCGCAACGAAACAACCATGGTTGATCGTTTGTCGAATGAAATTATGGATGCTGCGCAAAATCGCGGAGCTTCAGTCAAGAAGCGTGAAGATACGCACAAGATGGCGGAAGCCAATCGCGCATTTTCGCATTATCGCTGGTAGCAACAATAACTTTGAGTTTTAAGGAAACTTTGTGATGTCTCGCACGCACAAAATCGAGGATTATCGGAATTTCGGCATCATGGCGCACATTGATGCTGGCAAGACCACAACAACCGAACGTGTCCTTTACTATACAGGTAAAAGCCACAAAATCGGTGAGGTCCATGATGGTGCGGCTACCATGGATTGGATGGAGCAAGAGCAAGAGCGCGGCATTACGATCACGTCTGCTGCGACCACCTGTTTTTGGAACGATAAACGTCTCAATATTATTGACACACCAGGACACGTTGATTTCACCATTGAGGTCGAACGGTCATTGCGTGTTCTCGATGGCGCGGTTGCGCTGCTTGATGCCAATGCTGGTGTGGAGCCGCAAACGGAAACAGTTTGGCGTCAGGGCGACAAGTATAATGTCCCGCGGATGTTTTTCATCAATAAGATGGATAAGCTGGGCGCGGATTTTTACAATTCAGTCGACACCATCCACGATCGCTTAGCGTGTAAAACAGTTATTCTGCAGCTGCCTGTTGGCGCTGAATCAGATTTTGCTGGGGTGATTGATCTTCTTAAAATGAAGGCGATTATCTGGGACGCAGAAGATCTCGGCGCGTCTTTCCATGAGGAAGATATTCCTGCTGATCTCGCTGACAAAGCTGCTGAATATCGTGAGAAAATGATCGAAACGGTCGTTGAGCTCGATGAAGCTGTAATGGAAGCTTATCTTGAGGGCGATGAGCCTGATGTTGATACGATTAAAAGACTGATCCGCAAGGGAACGTGCGAGGTGGAATTCCACCCGGTTCTTTGTGGTTCAGCCTTTAAGAACAAAGGTGTTCAGCCAATGCTGGATGCGGTTGTTGATTTTCTGCCAAGCCCGGTTGAGGTTCCTGCTATCAAGGGTATTCATCCTGATACGGAAGAAGAAATGGTTCGCAAGTCAGCTGATGATGAGCCGCTCTCCATGCTTGCGTTTAAAATCATGAACGACCCATTCGTTGGTTCACTAACGTTCTGCCGTTTATACTCAGGCGTAATGGAGCAGGGTAGTTCTGTTCTTAATACGGTTAAGGGTAAAAAAGAGCGCGTTGGCCGGATGTATATGATGCACTCGGACGACCGTGAGGACATTAAAGAAGCGCGCGCGGGCGATATTGTTGCGATTGCTGGTCTTAAAGATACAACAACGGGTGATACGCTGTGTGATGCCGGTAAGCCGGTTATTCTTGAGCGGATGGAATTCCCTGATCCAGTTATCGAGCTTGCTGTTGAGCCAAAAACAAAAGCGGACCAAGAGAAAATGGGTGTTGCGCTTCAGCGTCTTGCTGCTGAAGATCCTTCATTCCGTGTTTCTTCTGATGAAGAGTCTGGTCAGACGATCATTAAAGGTATGGGTGAGCTTCACCTCGATATTCTTGTTGATCGCATGAAGCGTGAATTCAATGTGGAAGCCAATATTGGTGCACCGCAAGTTGCTTATCGTGAAAAAATTACGAAAGAAACTGACATTGATTACACGCACAAGAAACAGTCCGGTGGTTCTGGTCAGTTTGCGCGCGTGAAATTCCGCGTTATCCCGACTGAGCCTGGCGAAGGTTATCAGTTTGAAAGTCAGATTGTTGGTGGTTCAATTCCTCGGGAATATATTCCCGGTGTTGAAAAAGGCATCAATTCAATCCGTGAAGCCGGTCTTCTGGTTGGGTTCCCAATTCTTGATTTCAGAATTGAACTCTATGATGGCGCGTTTCACGATGTGGATTCTTCGGTTCTTGCGTTTGAGATTGCCGCTCGCGGCGCGCTTCGTGAGAATAAGAGCGAGCTTGGTCTTGCTCTGTTGGAACCGGTCATGAAGGTCGAGGTTGTAACACCTGAAGACTATACCGGAACAGTTATTGGTGATCTGAATTCCCGTCGTGGTCAAATTCAGGATCAGGAAATGCGCGGCAACGCTAATGTCGTTCATGCGATGGTGCCGCTCGCCAATATGTTTGGGTATGTGAATAATCTGCGTTCGGCTACCCAGGGGCGTGCGAACTACACCATGCAGTTCGATCACTATGCTCTCGTGCCTAAGGCAGTCGAAGAAGAAGTGAAAGCGCGTCTTGTTGGGTAAAACCGCAGCGTGTGTTTGTAAGTCATTGATTTAATATCAGTCGTCAGAAGTTGGAGAATGCAAGATGGCTAAAGAAAAGTTTGAACGTACTAAACCCCATGCCAATATCGGCACAATCGGTCACGTTGACCATGGGAAAACAACGCTGACGGCAGCGATCACCAAATATTTTGGTGACTTCAAAGCCTATGATGAAATTGATGGTGCGCCAGAAGAAAAAGCGCGCGGAATCACTATTTCTACGGCGCACGTGGAATATGAAACTGACAATCGTCACTATGCGCACGTTGATTGCCCTGGACACGCTGACTATGTGAAAAACATGATCACCGGTGCGGCGCAAATGGACGGTGCGATCCTGGTTGTGAACGCAGCCGATGGTCCGATGCCACAAACGCGCGAGCACATTCTGCTTGCTCGTCAGGTTGGTGTTCCTGCGATCGTTGTTTTCATGAACAAAGTTGACCAAGTCGATGACGAAGAGCTTATCGAACTTGTTGAAATGGAAATTCGTGAGCTGTTGTCTTCATATGATTTCCCTGGCGATGATATTCCTATCATCAAAGGCTCAGCATTGGCTGCGATGGAAGGCAAAACACCAGAAATTGGTGAGAACGCTATTAAAGAACTGATGGCGCAGGTTGACGAATATATTCCAACACCTGAGCGTCCAGTTGATCAGCCATTCCTGCTACCGATTGAGGATGTGTTCTCAATCTCTGGTCGCGGTACAGTGGTAACGGGCCGTGTTGAACGCGGTGTTGTTAATGTTGGTGACGAGCTTGAAATTATCGGCATCAAAGACACACAGAAAACAACATGTACTGGTGTTGAAATGTTCCGCAAGCTGCTTGATCGCGGTGAAGCTGGTGACAATGTTGGTGTTCTTCTTCGCGGTATCGACCGTGAGGCTGTTGAGCGTGGACAGGTCCTTTGTAAGCCTGGTTCAGTTACACCGCACACGAAGTTTGTTGCAGAAGCCTATATTCTGACAAAAGAAGAAGGTGGCCGTCATACGCCATTTTTCACAAACTATCGTCCACAGTTCTACTTCCGTACAACCGATGTGACAGGTGTTGTTACATTGAAAGACGGTACGGAAATGGTGATGCCTGGTGACAATGTTGAAGTTAACGTTGAACTGATTGTGCCAATCGCCATGGAAGAAAAACTCCGTTTTGCGATCCGTGAAGGTGGCCGCACAGTTGGTGCTGGTATCGTTGCGAAGATTGTAGAATAGTCGAAAAATATTAAGCGGGCCTCCTTCGGGTGGCCCGCTTGCTTTTGAGTACCCCCGCCATTCGGGCGATAGTTAGACCTTACGAATAACGAACGAAGCGTTTTTATTATGCAACAAAATATCCGCATACGGCTGAAGGCATTTGATCATCGCGTGCTCGACGCTTCGGCGAAAGAGATCGTGAACACGGCCAAACGAACAGGGGCGCAGATTCGCGGTCCTATTCCGCTGCCAACACGCATTGAACGGTACACGGTTAACCGTTCTCCTCATGTGAATAAAAAGAGCCGTGAGCAATTTGAAATGCGCACCCACAAGCGGGTTCTCGACATTGTCGATCCAACCCCTCAAACGGTTGATGCGCTTATGAAACTCGACCTCTCAGCTGGTGTTGATGTCGAAATTCGTCTCGGCGCTTAACGGCCGTTACGAGTACAGGAATTAGGAGAACAGGTGATGCGGACGGGTTTGATCGCCAAGAAAATGGGCATGACAAGGATCTATTCGGAAGACGGGGTGCATATCCCTGTTACCGTTTTACAGCTTGAGGGCTGTCAGGTTACTGGTCAGCGCACAGAAGAAAAGAACGGATATTCTGCGGTTCAATTGGGCGCGGGTGTACGTAAGGTTTCTCGGACCAACAAAGCGATGCGCGGTCAGTTTGCTGCGGCGAATGTTGAGCCAAAGCTGCGTCTTGCCGAGTTTCGGGTTTCATCTGATAATCTTGTTGAGGTTGGTGCAGAGCTTTCCGCGGAACATTTTCTGATTGGTCAGAAAGTTGACGTCAGCGGCGTTACCATTGGTAAGGGTTTTGCTGGTGCGATGAAGCGTCATAATTTTGGCGGTCTTCGCGCGACGCACGGTGTTTCGATTTCTCACCGTTCACACGGTTCAACCGGTCAGTGCCAGGATCCTGGTAAAGTCTTCAAAGGTAAGAAGATGGCTGGCCAAATGGGTAATCGTCGCCGCACGACACAAAATTTGGAGATTGTGCGCACTGATGCAGATCGCGGCCTAATTCTTATCAAAGGTGCCGTTCCCGGTTCCAAAGGCGGTTGGGTGATGGTCCGTGATGCGGTTAAGCGTCCGGTGCCCAAAGATGTTCCTTTGCCGGCGGCAATTCTTGAAAAGAAATCTGCACCTGCAAAATCTGATGGCGGTGCGCCGTCTGCGGGTTTTGATGATGCGATTGACTTGATCGTGTTGGTTGATGGCATTGGTCCAAAGACTGAAGAAGCGCTGAAGGCTGAGGGTATTGAAAAACTCACTCAGTTGGTTGCCTTGTCTGATGATGAGCGCGCTGCATTGTTTGAGAAATTAGGTGTTACTGATCAGGCTGCGAAAGAAGAGTGGGTTGTTCAGGCGCAAGAAATGATTGATGGCGGCGAGCCGCGTTCGAAAGTTGACCAGGATCTGGTTGCCAAAATTCGCAAGAAGCAGGCGTCCAAAACTGATGGAGAAGCATCATGAAGGCAGATATCCTCTCCTTTGATGACGCCAAAAAAGCTGGATCTATAGATCTCGATGATGAGATTTTTGGATTGGAGCCGCGTAAAGATATTTTGCATCGCTGTGTTGTTTATCAACTCGCGAAACGCCAACAGGGAACCCATCACGCTAAAGAGCGTAATGAAGTGAACCGTACAGGCAAAAAGTTCGGTAAGCAAAAAGGTGGCGGCGGTGCTCGTCATGGTGATCGCAAGGCGCCGATTTTTGTTGGCGGCGGTAAGGCCCATGGTCCTCGCCCGCGCAGCCACGCGATTGGTTTACCAAAACGCGTTCGTCGCTTGGCGCTATGTCACGCGCTCTCTGCAAAGCAGACTGCTGGTGAATTGCTGGTCATTGATGATGCGGTCATGGAAGACCCAAAGACAAAGACTGTTATTGCTGCCTTTGAAAAACTTGGCGTCAAAAATGCGCTTTTGGTTGATGCAGAAGTCAATGAAAGCTTTGGCCTTGCAACACGCAATATTCCTGATGTTGATGTGCTGCCGGTGATGGGCGCAAATGTTTACGACATTCTCCGTCGTGAAAAATTGGTGTTGACGAAAGCAGCAATTGCAAGTCTTCAAGCGCGGCTGAAATAGGATAATTGGTGATGAGCACTGCAGAAAAATATTACAATACGCTGATCTCGCCGGTGATCACTGAAAAATCGACCATTATGGGCGAGAACAATCAGGTGGTTTTCCGTGTACCAATTGATGCATCGAAGCCGGAAATTAGCGAGGCGGTTGAGGCGTTGTTCAAGGTTAAAGTGAAATCTGTGAACACTTTGCGCCAAAAAGGTAAGAACAAAGCATTTCGCGGATTTAAATATACGCGTTCAACGATCAAAAAAGCGATCGTTACATTAGAGGATGGACATTCCATCGACATTTCGACTGGACTTTAAACATGGGCTGGCGCCGGTAACGGCGACGACCTGATTAGGCAGCATTGTCTATATAAAAGCCTAAAACGGCACATACGGAAAACGAACAATGGCGTTAAGAAAATTCAATCCGACCTCTCCCTCGCGTCGCCAATTGGTATTGGTTGATCGATCAGAGCTTTGGGCTGGCAAACCTGAGAAGACCCTGACCGAAGGTCTGTCTTCAAAAGGGGGCCGGAACAATAAAGGCCGCATCACTATGCGTCGTCGCGGCGGCGGTGCGAAACGCACTTACCGTAAAGTCGATTTCAAGCGTCGCAAGTTCGATATTGAAGCCAAGGTTGAGCGTCTGGAATATGATCCAAACCGCACAGCATTTATTGCTTTGGTGAAATATATTGATGGTGAGCTTTCCTATATTATCGCGCCGCAGCGTCTGAAAGCTGGCGATAAAATCATTGCGAGCGCCAAGGCTGATGTGAAGCCTGGCAATGCGATGTATCTGAAGAACATTCCTGTTGGGACGATTATCCATAATTTGGAAATGAAGCCTGGCAAAGGTGCTCAGCTTGCAAGGGCGGCCGGTGCGTATGCACAGCTTGTTGGCCGCGACGGTGCAATGGCGCAAATCAGGTTGCAGTCCGGTGAAGTGCGCGTCATTTCCGGCGAATGCATGGCAACGGTTGGTGCGGTCTCTAATGCAGACCATATGAACCAAAATCTCGGCAAAGCCGGTCGCAACCGTCACAAAGGTAAGCGTCCTTCTGTTCGCGGTGTTGTTATGAACCCTGTTGATCACCCTCATGGTGGTGGTGAAGGGCGTACATCGGGTGGGCGTCATCCTGTTACGCCGTGGGGTAAACCTACTAAAGGCGCGCGTACACGTAAGAATAAACAAACCGATAAATTCATCATTCGCTCGCGCCATGCGCGCAAGAAGAAATAAGAGCGGCGGAGATAAAGTATGACTCGTTCAGTCTGGAAAGGCCCATTTGTAGATCGCTACCTCCTCAAGAAAGTTGAGGATGCATCAGGTGGTGGGCACAAAGGCGGTGTAAAAACATGGTCGCGACGTTCGACTATATTGCCGCAATTCGTTGGGCTTACGTTCAACGTTTATAACGGACAAAAATTCATCCCAGTCCATATCACTGAAGATATGGTTGGCCATAAGCTTGGTGAGTTTTCACCAACGCGAACCTATTACGGCCACGGCGCAGATAAGAAAGCGCGGAGAAAGTAGTTATGGGTAAGTCAAAAAATCCACGCCGTATTGCGGATAATCAAGCGATGGCGAAAGTGCGCATGATTAAAACGTCACCTCAAAAGATCAATCTGGTCGCGCAAATGATACGCGGTCAGAAGGTTGAAAAGGCGCTCGCTGATCTCACCTTCTCGCGCAAGCGCGTTGCTATTTCCGTTAAGGAATGCCTGGAAAGTGCGATTGCGAACGCTGAAAACAACCATGGATTGGATATTGATTCACTGGTGGTTGATCAGGCATTTGTAGGCAAAAACCTGGTGATGAAACGCTGGCGTCCACGCGCACGCGGACGGGTTGGTAAAATTCTGAAACCGTTTTCAGAGATTACAATTATTGTTAAAGAAGCTGAGGAGGCCGCCTGATGGGTCAGAAGGTAAACCCGATTGGTCTGCGCCTTGGCGTCAACCGTACGTGGGATTCACGTTGGTATGCGGACAAAGGTAGCTATGGCGATCTTTTGCACGAAGATCTTGCGATCCGTAAATATCTGCAAAAGAAATTGTCCGCTGCTGGCATTTCTCGGATTGTTATTGAACGTCCGCACAAAAAATGCCGAGTGACGATTTATACTGCGCGTCCGGGTGTGGTGATCGGCAAAAAAGGCGCCGACATTGAGAAGCTGCGGTTGGAACTTGTGAAACTATCGTCTTCTGAGACGTTTTTGAACATTGTTGAAATTCGCAAACCTGAAGTTGATGCCACGCTGGTTGCAGAGAATATTGCTCAACAGCTTGAGCGCCGGGTTGCTTTTCGCCGCGCTATGAAACGCGCGATGCAAACAGCCCAACGCATGGGCGGTCTTGGCATTCGGTGTAATGTTTCGGGCCGTCTTGGCGGTGCAGAGATTGCGCGCATGGAATGGTATCGCGAGGGCCGTGTGCCGTTGCATACGCTTCGTGCAGATATTGATTACGGCGTTGCGACTGCGCGTACCACTTATGGTGCGATCGGCGTAAAGGTCTGGATCTTTAAAGGCGAGATCATGGAGCATGATCCAATGGCGCAAGAGCGTCGTTTGATTGAAGCGCAAACCGGCGGTGTTAGCGGCGGCGGCGATCGTCGTCCTCGGGGTGATAATCGCTCGTAAGTTAATGGCTTTGTGCATCGACTATGATGCACACAAATTAGTAGTGGAATTGGAGCCCGGAATGCCGGGACGGAGAAGTTAGACATGTTGCAACCCAAACGGCCGAAATACCGCAAACAGCACAAAGGTCGCATTAAAGGTGTGGCTAAGGGTGGTACGGATTTGAACTTCGGTTCTTATGGCCTCAAAGCCTTGGAACCTGAGCGTATTACCTCGCGCCAGATTGAGGCGACACGCCGGGCGATTACGCGCGCCATGAAACGTGCGGGCCGGGTGTGGATCAGAATTTTTCCTGATGTTCCTGTCTCCAAAAAACCAACCGAAGTTCGGATGGGTAAAGGTAAAGGTTCACCGGAATATTGGGCGGCTCGGGTTAAGCCTGGTCGCATCATGTTCGAAATTGATGGTGTCCCTGAGGATGTTGCACGTAATGCTTTGTCGCTTGGTGCTGCAAAACTACCGATCAAGACGCGCATTGTGCGCCGTCCTGGCGAATAGGAGCGCGTGGTCATGAATGCGAGTGAAGTGCGTGATCTGACTGTAGATGAGCTTAAAGACAAGCTTTTACAGTTGAAGAAAGAACAATTTAACCTGAGGTTTCAGGCGGCGTCTGGCCAGCTTGAGAAAACCGATCAGGTGTCAAAAATTAAACGCGATATTGCTCGGGTCAAAACGATCCTTGGGCAAAAATCCGCGGCGAATTAAGGAGCGTTCTGGCGATGCCGAAACGAATTATGCAAGGCGCTGTGGTCAGCGACAAAGGCGACAAAACTGTTGTCGTACGTGTGGAGCGGATTTTTACCCATCCACTCCTGAAAAAGACTGTGCGTCGTACCAAGCGTTTTCACGCCCACGATGAAGCAAATGCTTTTAAAGCGGGTGATTTGGTGCGGATTCAAGAATGTGCACCAAAGTCTAAGCTGAAGCGCTGGGAAGTGATTGGCGCTGGATCCAAAGAGTAGCGGATTGAAGATAGTAAAATGATGTCGGCCTAATTGGTTAGGGTTTGACGTTCGAACAGAATGGTCGCGGAGCAGGAATTGATCCTGAATTTTGCGAGAAGGATGACGAATAATGATTCAGATGCAGACAGTTCTTGATGTTGCCGATAATTCTGGCGCCAAGCGCGTACAGTGCATCAAAGTGCTTGGTGGTGCGAAACGTAAATATGCGTCTGTTGGCGATATTATCGTTGTTTCCGTTAAGGAAGCAGCACCGCGCGGGCGCGTTAAAAAAGGTACGGTCATGAAGGCTGTTGTTGTTCGCACTGCGAAAGACATTATCCGCCGTGATGGATCAGTCATTCGTTTTGACAATAATGCGGCCGTTATCATTAACAATAATAAAGAGCCTATCGGTACACGGATTTTTGGTCCTGTTACGCGTGAATTGCGCGCAGCAAACCATATGAAAATCGTCTCACTCGCACCGGAAGTTCTGTAAGTATACACAGGTTTATAAGAGGTTTTCAGCAATGGCTGCAAAAATCAAAAAGGGTGACCGGGTCATAGTGATCGCTGGTAAAGATCGCGGCAAAGAGGGCGATGTTCTCTCAGTGCATCCGAGCGATGATCGTGTGGTGGTACAAGGTGTAAACCTGATCCGTCGCCATACCAAGCAAACCCCGCAATCCCAGGGTGGCATTATCACCCGTGAAGCAAAACTCCACATTTCAAATGTGGCTCTGAAAGATCCAGATGGCGGCAAAGCAACCCGTGTTGGATTTAAAAAGCAGGATGATGGCAAGAAAGTACGATTTGCCAAGAAATCCGGTGAGGTGATCGATGGCTGATACAGCAAGCTATATTCCGCGTTTAAAGACGCAATATTTTGACGTCATTCGGAAGAATATGAACGAACAGTTCAAATATTCTAATCCAATGATGTTGCCCAAGATTACCAAAGTTGTGGTGAATATGGGCGTTGGAGATGCTGTTAATGACCGTAAAGCGGTTGAAGCAGCGTATAATGATCTCACAGCGATTACCGGTCAAAAGCCTGTTGTCACAAAAGCCAAGAAATCCATTGCTGGTTTCAAGCTTCGTGAAGGCATGGCGATTGGCGCAAAGGTAACGTTGCGCGGCGATCGTATGTATGAATTCCTGGACCGGTTAGTAACAATTGCGCTTCCACGGGTTCGTGACTTTCGCGGGCTTAGCGGCAAAAGTTTCGACGGCCGCGGCAATTACGCGATGGGTTTGAAAGAACAACTTGTTTTCCCTGAAATCGATTACGACAAAGTCGATAAAATTCGGGGCATGGATATTGTGGTTTGTACCACAGCACCAACAGATGATGAAGCACGGGCATTGTTGAAGGAATTCAACTTCCCGTTTCGGAAATAGGCCAGCATGAGGCGAGGTCTGTAATCAATATCGATTGCAGAAACCGGTCTTAACGGAGGTTTGAATGGCAAAGAAGGCAATGGTTGAACGTGATCGCAAGCG
The DNA here is from genome assembly GCA_964421675.1 of uncultured Caulobacterales bacterium. Lineage (GTDB taxonomy): Bacteria > Pseudomonadota > Alphaproteobacteria > Caulobacterales > Parvularculaceae > CALLPQ01. Next base: position 52,814 of record CAYQXV010000010.1, on the reverse strand, counting down.
GCGGCGTTTGGCTGATAAATATGATGCAAAGCGCGAAGCGCTTAAAGCGATTATCAAGGATGAGAATACGCCGGCAGATGAGAAGTTTCAGGCAACACTGAAACTTGCTGAGCTGCCGCGCAATTCATCGCGTACGCGTATTCGTAATCGCTGCCTCGTGACAGGTAGGCCACGCGGTTATTACCGCAAGCTCAAAATGTCACGTATCGCTCTGCGGCAACTTGGCTCGGACGGAAAAGTTCCGGGTCTTGTTAAGTCCAGCTGGTAAGGAGAACGCTCATGATAACAGATCCAGTGGGCGATTTGATAACCCGTATCCGAAATGCGCAGATGCGCCGTCATTCATCAATGTCCGTTCCAGCGTCAAAGCTGCGTGCGTGGGTGCTCGATGTGTTGCAGACTGAGGGATATATTCGCGGTTATGCTCGTGTTGAGGTTGAAGGTGAAAAGCCTGTTCTCGAAGTTGAGTTGAAATATGCTGAGGGCGCGCCGGTTATTCAGTCGATTAAGCGTGTGTCTAAGCCTGGTCGCCGGGTATATTCATCAGTTGGTGAGTTGACGCCTGTGCGCAATGGCCTTGGTATTTCAATTATTTCTACGCCTAAAGGTGTCATGTCCGATTCAGCGGCACGTGATGCAAATGTTGGCGGCGAAATACTCTGTCAGGTTTATTAAGCCTGGTTGGTTTGAAGGATTTTTAAGATGTCCCGTATTGGAAAAAGACCGGTACCAGTCACAAATGGCGTGACGGTTGATATTCAGGGCCAAACAGTTAAGGCCAAAGGCCCTAAGGGTGAGCGCGAATTCGTTGTCAACGATTTGTGTACTGTATCTTTGGGTGAAGATGGCGTCACGGTTACCCCTGTTGATTTGTCTAAGCCGGCTCGCTCCATGTGGGGAATGAGCCGTACACAGATTGCGAATTTGATCGAAGGTGTCTCTAACAATTTTGTTAAAAAATTGGAGATGGAAGGCGTTGGATATCGTGCGCAGATGAAAGGCTCAGATCTTTCATTGGCTCTTGGTTTCTCACACGATGTTATCTTCCCGGTTCCATCCGACATTAAGATCGAAGTTCCAAAACCTACCGAAGTTATTGTCACGGGTATCGACAAGCAACGTGTAGGTCAGGTCGCTGCAAAAATTCGCAGTTTCCGTCCGCCAGAGCCGTATAAAGGCAAGGGCGTACGCTACGAAGGTGAATATATCTTCCGCAAGGAAGGCAAAAAGAAGTAATGCCGTTGATCCGGACCTTTTGGGTTTGGATATCCGGTGTTCAGGAAAGTCTGAATTATGGCTGATACAGCAAAGTCAAAATTACAGCGTCGGGGCGGCAGAGTTCGTTCTAAGCTGGCGAAAGTAAACAATGGACGTCCGCGTCTGTCTGTTTTCCGTTCTTCAAAGAACATCTCCGTTCAAGTTATCGATGATCGGGAAGGGCGCACAATTGCGTCGGCCTCGACACTTGAAGCAGATATCCGCAAAAAGCTCGGCAAGGGCTCAAATGTGGATGCTGCCAGTGCCATTGGTAAGCTGGTTGCCGAACGTGCGATCAAAGCGGGAATTAAAGATGTCGTCTTTGATCGGGGCGGATATATTTATCATGGCCGTGTGAAAGCGGTTGCAGATGCGGCGCGTGAAGCCGGGCTGAACTTTTAGGGCCGGGCAAAAAGGAGTATTCAATTATGGCGCGTGAAGATAATAGAGGCCGGGGCCGCAAACGCGGTGATGACCGCGAAGACCGCGATGAGTTTGTTGACAAGCTCGTAGCGATCAATCGTGTTGCCAAGGTTGTTAAGGGCGGTAAAAACTTCGGTTTTGCAGCACTTGTGGTTGTTGGCGATCAAAAGGGGCGCGTTGGTTTTGGCAAGGGTAAAGCCCGCGAAGTGCCAGAAGCTATTCGCAAAGCAAGCCAGGAAGCCAAACGCAATTTAATCCGTGTCCCTCTTCGTGAAGGGCGCACACTTCACCATGACGCTTATGGTCGTCACGGTGCTGGTAAAGTTGTGCTTCGTGCTGCACCTCCTGGAACCGGTATCATTGCTGGTGGTCCGATGCGTGCGATTTTTGAAACGCTCGGGGTGCAGGATGTGGTTGCAAAATCACTGGGCACCGCAAATCCGTATAATATGGTTCGCGCAACAATTGATGCGCTCAAGGATCAAACAAGCCCTCGTTCGATTGCTGCAAAGCGCGGCAAGAAGGTTTCTGAAATTCTCGTGCGTCGCCAATCAGAAGTGAATTCTTCTGAGCCTCAAGAGGCGGTTGCTGTGAGTGAAGGAGCTTAACAATTATGGCCGCGAAAAAAACACTTAAAGTGCGCCAGACCGGTAGTCCGATACGGCGCCCGAAAGACCAAAGAGCAACGCTTGTTGGTCTGGGATTGAACAAAGTTGGCCGTGTACGCGAGCTTGAAGATACCCCTTCTGTTCGCGGCATGATTGCCAAGATTTCGCATATGGTTGAGATTGTAGAAGAGTAGATCTACTCAATACTCAATCGAGTGTATCAAACGCCCCAACCGCATATCGATCTGGGGCAATTTAACAGGCGAGGCGGCACTGCCGTCGAAAGTCGAGGATATTATGAAATTACACGAACTCTCCGATAATCCGGGATCGCGCAAGAAGCGCGTACGCGTTGGACGCGGTATTGGCTCTGGTAAGGGCAAAACTGGCGGACGCGGCGTTAAAGGTCAAAAATCGCGCTCCGGTGTTTCCGGCATTCGCGCTTTTGAAGGCGGTCAAATGCCGCTTTATATGCGCTTGCCAAAACGCGGATTTAACAAACCTAATCGTGCAAAATATGTTGAAGTAAATATTGGTCGCTTACAGGCCTTTATTGATGCCAAAAAATTGAGCGCAAAAGACACCATCACAGCGGCAACCTTGATTGAAGCGGGCGTCATTCGCCGGGCTCATGATGGTATCCGTATTCTTGGTACGGGCGAATTGAAAACAAAAATTTCGATTGAGGCGGTTCACGCTTCTGCGTCTGCCAAAGCAGCGATTGAAAAAGCAGGCGGAAAACTGATCCTCATTGAGGGTGCCCCTGCTGCAAGCGCTGGCGGCGGCACTGATGGCTTTTTCGATGAAATCGACCGGATTGTGCTGATCGATGGCATCGGACCAAAAACAGAAAAAGCTCTGGAAGCTGCTGGTTTGGAAAAACTGACCCAGCTTGTGGCCCTGTCTGAAGGTGACCGCGCTGAATTGTTTGAAAAACTAGGCGTTACCGACCAGGCCGCCAAAGAAGAATGGGTCGTTCAGGCTCAGGAAATGATTGACGGAAAACCACCTCGGTCGAAAGTTGATCAGGATCTCGTTGCAAAAATCCGCAAGAAAGCTTCGAAATAAGCAAAATCTAGCATGCGCTTGAAACGCTTGCGCATGTTCCCACATAGACCCCACACAGGGTCTCAATGGGACCGAGCTTCGGCCTCGTCAATACTGCCAATAAGAGTAGATTGAGCGGCCAGAAATTGAGTAGGGCATACCATTATGACGTCAGCCGCAGAACAGTTTGCGTCGAACATCACGCTCGATTCCTTTCTTAAGGCAGATGAGCTGAAAAAACGTCTCCTGTTCGCACTGGGGGCGCTGATTGTTTATCGCTTTGGAACCTTCATCCCGCTACCGGGCATTGATTCAGCGGCCTTTGCTGAAAATTTCAAAAGCCAAAGTGGGGGCCTGCTCGGCACGCTCAACATCTTCGCTGGCGGTGCGGTCGAGCGAATGGCGATTTTTGCCTTGAATATCATGCCCTATATCTCCGCTTCGATCATCATGCAGTTGATGACGGCGGTTATTCCTTCGCTGGAAGCGGTTAAGAAGGAAGGCGAGCAAGGGCGCCGGCAAATCAACCAATATACGCGCTACCTCACGGTTGTGCTCGCCACGGTGCAAGGTTTCTTCATTGCAACCAATCTGATCGGTCAAACGAATAATGTCGTGGTGATCAACCATCAGCTGTTCTTGTTAACGACGACGGTAACGCTCGTTGGCGGGGTTATGTTCTTATTGTGGTTGGGCGAGCAGATTACCTCGCGCGGGATTGGCAATGGCGTATCTCTGATTATCTTTGCGGGCATTGTCGCGGAATTGCCGCGTGCTGCGGTTGGCCTGTTGGATCAGGGCCGGGCAGGTGGTTTGCCGCCCGGAATTGTCTTTGCAGTGTTGATTTTGATGCTCGCATTGATTGCGTTTGTTGTCTTCATTGAGCGCTCACAGCGCCGCTTGCTTGTGCAATATCCTCGCCGCCAGGTTGGCAACAGAATGACCCAAGGCGAGAAATCTCACCTTCCGCTGAAGCTCAATATTTCCGGTGTTATCCCGCCAATTTTTGCCAGCTCAATCCTGCTCTTGCCGGTGACGGTTGCCTCTGCAGGCGGCGAAGGTTCGCCAGAATGGCTTCAGTCGATCGCGATCATGTTTAGCCCTGGCACCCTTGGATATATTACCATTTATGGCCTTGGCATTGTCATGTTTGCCTTTGTTTACACCTCTGTGGTCTTCAATACTGAAGATGTCTCAGACAATCTTAAAAAACAGGGCGGTTTCATTCAGGGCTACAGACCGGGCCCGCGGACGGCCGATTATCTTGATTATGTGGTAACGCGCCTAACGGTGATTGGGGCTGCCTATTTGGCCTTTGTGTGCCTTCTGCCAGAATTGCTACGGCTGCAATATTCTAGTATTCCGGTCTATATTGGCGGGACATCCTTGTTGATTGTTGTGTCGGTTACGCTGGATACGGTGGGTCAAATTCAGGGCCATTTGGTTGCCCAGCAATATGAAAGCCTGATCAAGAAGTCCAAGCTTAAGGGGGGGCGTAGAAGATGATTTTAATATTGCTAGGACCTCCCGGTGCCGGGAAGGGTACGCAAGCCAAACGCCTTGTAGAGAAATTCTCCATTCCGCAATTAGCGACGGGTGATATTTTTCGCGCAGAAATTGCCGCTGGAACCGATCTTGGCCGTAAGGTTAAGGCAATCATGGATCGCGGCGATCTGGTTTCTGATGACGTGATTGAAGCCGTACTGAGTGCGCGCATTCGCAAAGACGATTGCAAGCCGGGTTTCATTCTTGATGGGGCCGTGCGCACCGTCGTTCAGGCTGAAATGATGGACCGTATCCTGGCCCGCGAAGGGCGCAGTCTTGATGCGGTCGTTGAATTGGTGGTCGATGAGGATGAGCTGGTTAATCGCCTCAATGCCCGAATTGCCGAGACCAAGGCGAGTGGCGGCGAGACCCGCAAAGACGATAATGAAGAGACATTCCGCCACCGTCAGAAGGTGTATCGCGAGCAAACAGCGCCGTTGATCCCTTTCTATGAGCAGCAAGGCAAGCTGTTTCGGGTTGATGGTATGGGCAGTATTGACGAGGTTGCAGGGGCCATCGATGCGGTCCTTGAGGGCGTAAAAGTTGCCCCCGATGAGGGGGAGGATGAGGCTCCGGTGTCGATTATGGATCGGCTGATTGGACGGGGGCAAAAATAGTTCATTTCTCTTGCGCAAACGCGGGGAAATGCAGTTGACGGCAGGTGTGGTATGGGCGTAGAACCCGCCATCCTGCCAGAATTCGTGGTTTGGCATTGCATTTCTGATTCCTATTCAGGACGGCAACGCGGAGCTAGTTTGAGGCAGGTTTTTTGTGTTTTTTCCGCCAAAAGGCGGTGAATACGACCAAGACGAGAAGAAAAGAGGAACAACAGTGGCCCGGATCGCAGGTGTCAACATTCCCAGCAACAAGCGAGTGCCCATCGCGCTCACTTATATCCATGGTATTGGTCCAACCAAAGCCAAGGAAATTTGCGAAACAACAAGCATTCCCGTCGAGCGGCGTGTGAGTGATCTTTCCGATGCGGAAGTTTTGCGGATTCGCGAAGCCATTGACCGCGATTACATCGTGGAAGGTGATTTGCGCCGCGAGGTCGCGGTGAACATTAAACGCCTAATGGATCAAGGCTGTTACCGAGGACTGCGCCATCGTCGCGGTTTGCCGGTCCGCGGTCAGCGCACGCACACCAATGCGCGCACGCGTAAAGGTCCTGCAAGAGCGATCGCCGGTAAGAAGAAATAAGGAATCCCTGGAATGGCAAAACAACCGGCAGGACGCGTTAAACGGCGCGAACGTAAAAACATCTCTTCAGGTGTGGTTCACGTCAATGCCTCGTTCAACAACACCATGATCACCATCACCGATGAGCAGGGCAACGCAATTGCCTGGCAATCTGCTGGCGGCATGGGGTTTAAGGGATCTCGTAAATCGACCCCTTATGCAGCTCAGCTCGCAGCAGAAGATGCCGCGAAAAAAGCAATGGAACATGGTCTGAAATCTGTAAATGTTGATGTACGGGGCCCTGGCTCCGGGCGTGAAAGTGCGCTTCGCGCGCTACAGGCAGCTGGCCTGACGGTGCAAATGATCCGCGATGTTACGCCTATTCCGCACAATGGATGTCGTCCGCGCAAACGGCGGCGCGTTTAAAATTTTGGCGAACTTTATTGGTTCGCCGGACTGAGTATTTCCCCTGCGAAGATCACCATGGCGTACCCCTTCATGTGTCTTCGCGTTTCGCAAATCAGGCTCTCTAAATGTTGAGCCGAGGCGCGACCCGAATAACAACGGAGCTTGAGACACGTGCTTGAAAAAAACTGGCAAGAACTGATCAAACCCAACAAGCTGGAAGTAACTCATGGTGCTGACCCTCAGCGCCGTGCAAGCCTTGTTGCGCAGCCCTTAGAACGTGGGTTTGGATTGACGCTGGGTAACTCCATGCGCCGAATTTTGATGTCTTCGCTGCAAGGTGCGGCCGTTACATCCATTCAGATCGATGGTGTTGTGCACGAATTTTCCTCAATTCCTGGGGTTCGTGAAGATGTCACCGACATTGTCTTGAATATTAAGCAGCTTGCCTTGCGTATGCATGCTGAAGGGCCGCGCCGGCTCATCCTTCGCAAAGATACGCCAGGTGTTGTGACCGCCAGCGATATTGAAGAAACATCGTCTGTCGAAATTCTCAATAAAAACCATGTTATCTGCCACCTTGATGAAGGTGCCTCTTTGCGCATGGAACTGGTTGTCAATGTGGGTAAGGGATATGTGCCCGCGGATCGCAATCGCCCTGATGATGCGCCGATTGGCCTGATCCCGGTTGATAGTCTTTATAGCCCGGTGACGCGCGTTGCGTACCGCGTTGAAAATACCCGTGAGGGCCAAATTCTCGATTATGATCGCTTGATCCTGGATATTGAGACTGATGGGTCGATTTCCCCGGAAGACGCTGCGGCTTATTCTGCGCGGATCATGCAAGATCAATTGCAGATCTTCGTGAACTTTGAAGAGCCGAAGAAAGATATTGGAGAGGGCGTTCGCGAAGAACTGCCATTCAATCCTTCTTTGCTGCGTAAGGTTGATGAACTTGAACTATCTGTTCGCTCTGCAAACTGTTTGAAGAATGATAATATTGTCTATATTGGCGATCTCATTCAGAAAACTGAAGGTGAGATGCTCCGTACCCCGAATTTCGGACGTAAATCTCTGAACGAGATTAAGGAAATTCTTGCCGGTCTTGGTCTTCACTTAGGAATGGAAGTTCCAGATTGGCCACCGGACAATATTGAAGAGCTTGCTAAAAAATATGACGAATAAATTTTATTCGTGAACGAACTAAACGCTTAAAGGAGCCCGGCCATGCGCCACGGCATTGCACACCGTAAACTGAACCGCACACACGAACATCGCAAATCGATGTTTGCCAATATGGCCGTGTCGCTAATCAAGCATGAGCAAATAACCACAACTTTGCCAAAGGCAAAAGAGTTGCGGCCGATTGTTGAAAAGCTCGTTACGCTTGCTAAGCGTGCTGACAAAGATCAGAGCAAAGCGCTGCATCTTCGACGCCTTGCCATTTCGCGTATTCGCGATCGGGATATGGCCAAGAAGTTGTTTGAAACGCTTGGCCCTCGCTATGCAGGGCGCGATGGCGGTTATATTCGCGTTATGAAGGCTGGATATCGCCACGGCGATAATGCGCCAATGGCCGTTATTGAGTTTGTTGACCGTGATGAATCGGCAAAAGGCCTTGATTCTGGGCCTGTTATGTCCGCCCATGATGGCGGCGATGACGAATAACGCTGGATTTCACTGGTAAACAGCGACCATTTTGAACAGTTTTTAGCCCGCTGGTACAGCAATATCCGGCGGGCTAACTGATTCTAGGGGTCGTTGCGATGAAATAATGCGAGAGACGGAACCTTTCCCTTGAGTTTTGGGGATATTTAAGGTTAAATTGTTTGTAATAAAGCATGGGGAGAGCGTTTTATCATTAAATATTCTAGGCATAGGTGTGTTCTCACTTTTAAAGTGAGAAGTTTTCTATAATTCATTGATTTATCAATGTTTTATCTGGTTTTGTACCTAGAATTTGTATCAACGCATTTTTTGATTGCGTATCCAAACTCCTTAGAGCTTGCCGTTCTTGTTCCTTTCGGAGCTTGAACCAATTGGCTCCCCCCCAAGCCGGTATGATTTATCATCCGGCGACCGGCTCGTTTGCGAAAGCGAGCCGGTTCTTTTTTGTCTCATCTCAGCAAATTGCAAATTAGAGCGATTAATCAGAAACGAGAAAATTTCAAAAAATATGATTGGCAAGTCTACATTTAGAGCATGCGGGTTGGTGTGTGTGGAGCCCGCGATAAGCGCTTGCTGATTCGCAAGGACAATTATGGGTACCCGTGAGGGGATCTCTATATGGGCCCGCCCTAGGTTTTTTTATCACAAACGAGTGATCGCCTTTTTGCCGTCACTTTATCATGATGATTACCAAGTCCAGCCCACAACCACGGGTGATCAAAGGGCAACATTTTTCATTGAAGTTGGATTTTTTCAGTATAATTATTCGAAAGTACTGATGTTTAGTTTTGGTGAATCGTGACACATGATACACTTTAAGGGCGAAGTCTGTCAGGTTTAAAAAGCGTATAGGGTACAAGTATTATGCAAGAAGTAACACGTTCTGTTGGTGTAGTTGATCCATCTTTAGCTGTTGGATTATCGGACATTAACTTCTTCTCTTCTAACATTCCATTTATCAATGTCTTCAATCAAATTGGGGCTTTTCAAAATTCTGATGGCGCCTGGAGTATTGATGTGCCTGACGGAAATGGCGGAACGAATAGGCTCGATTTTTCTCAGCTTTTTCAAAATGGCTTTCTTGACGAAAACGGCTATATCAGCACCTTACCTGAAGGCGCGTCGTCACTGCTTTCGCTTTTCAACGACATCCCTGCCGAAGCTGGTATAGGCGGGCGCTATGTATTCTTCTATGAAGGAGAAGGGGAGTTTCGCTTATTTGGCGGTGAAATCGTTGATGATAGTGTGCCGGGCCAGATTGTTATCGACATTCAAGATGGCTTGCCTGTAGGTATTGAGATCACTGACATTGAAGAGGGCAATCACCTTCGTGACTTTGCACTCGTGCGCGAAGAGCATGTGCCGCTGTATGAAGCAGGGGCTATTTTCAATCCTGATTTTATCGAAGTGATCGAAGATTACCGTGTTTTGCGGTTTATGGATTGGTTGGGTACAAACAATTCGAATATTCGCGACTTTGAAGATCTCGCATCACCTGACTTTGCATTTTATGGTATTCCCGCCGTTCAGGCGCGTGAGACATCTATTGCGGGGAATTTTCCTGACCTGATTGACGGTGAGGAACTTTCGACCCTTCCGCGTGGTTTTGGTCAACCGGTATTTTTGGACCCAGTCACGGGTAATCCATTGCGTGATCCTGATACTGGAGAATTGGTGATTTTTCTGACTGAAGATGCACCAGTGCCATCGGCAACGCCATCGGGTGCACCGTTAGAAGTTATGGTTGCGCTAGCAAATCAGGTTGGCGCAGATGCGTGGTTTAACATACCACACAATGCGACAGATGACTTCGTTCGTCAGTTTGCTGAATTTGTGCGTGATAATCTTGATCCTGATCTTAATGTTTATATTGAATATTCAAACGAGGTTTGGAACGCTGGCTTTGACCAGTTTCATTTCGCGCGCCAACAAGGGTTAGATTTCTTTGAGGAGCGAAGAGCAGCGGGTGATAATTTCGGCGATCAATTCGGAGATTTCCCGACAAATGCTTGGTATGGATATAGGTCCACCGAGATTCTTTCTATTTTTGATGAAGTATTCGGCGCTAGTGCGGAGCGTGTTAATGGCGTCTTAGCTTCCCAGACGGTCAATAATTTTGTGCTTTTAGAAGCAATCACCGGGGCAGAATATTTTCTCGAACTTAATGCTCCAGATGTGCGGCTTGATGATCTTATCGATTCCGTTGGTATTACGGGTTATTTTGGTGCCAACGTTACATCAAATAGTCTGATCGGTGAATCGCTTGTTAATCTTATTGCTCTGTCGCGCGAAGCGTTCGCCAATGGTGAAACCAACTCAGAAGCTGAACTTTTTAACACTACACTCATCGACTATTATCGCGATGGAACACTCTTCCCGGGGGCAGATCCCCAATTAGAGGGGTTGAGAAACTTCAATCTTGAGGAATTTAGAGGGTTCATTCAAGCTCATTTGTCGATCATTAATGGGAACGACTTTTTTGGGAACCCAAATCGTACGGCCTATGACTTTGATTTGATACAATATGAAGGCGGTCCTCATATTACGCCAGTAACAAATGATCCAGACTTGCGTGATTTCCTACGTGAGTTTTTGCGTAGCCCTGAGCTTGCTCTTCTGCAAACAGAAGCATTTGAAATCTTCCGCGAAGAAGGTGGCACGCTGGCTAATGATTTCCAGGCTGTCGGTGTGCAGAGCTTTGCAAATGCATTCGGCACCGTGGCATTTTTGGGCGACACTAATGCTTTAGCCGATGCCGTCTTTGATTATAATGATAATGCAAGTACAATTTTTGGATCTGTAGAATCTGGTCGTGGACCTGCAACCTTCCAACAAGGGATCACAGATCTGGGGTCGGCAAGTGCTGATGAAATTTTCGGTACGAGAGAAGAAGACTTTATTGCCGGGAACGCTGGTAATGACACGATTGATGGCGGCGAAGGTAATAACGGCCTGAACGGTGAAGATGGCGATGATGTTATCGATAGCCGCGGCGGTGATGATACAATTATTGGCGGTGCTGGGAATGATTTAGTTCGTTCGCGCAATGGGGCCGACTCTGTGGTCGGCGGTACCGGAAACGATACGCTTCGTGTCGGCTCAAACCTTGATACGGTTTTTGGCGGCGGCGGCGATGATATAATCATTGCGCAAAGTGGATCTGATTTACTTGTTGGCGGCGACGGCAATGATTTCATCAGTGCCAGTGGCGGCCTTGATACGGTGATTGGCGGGGCTGGCGATGACACGGCCAATGGCGGCGTCGGCAATGACAGTATTGATGGCGGATCGGGTAATGACAGCCTTACGGGTGGTTCTCTCAACGATACGATAACCGGCGGTGCGGATAATGATACGCTCATTGGTGAACGCGGCGATGATCGGCTCTTCGGCGACAATGGTGCCGACCAGATACTGGGCGGAAATGGCCGTGACTTTATCGAGGGCGGTGAGGGTAATGATTTAATTTTCGCGGACACAAACCTTGATACGGTTTCAGGGGGCGCGGGTAACGACACGATTGATGGTGGTAGCGGCGGCGATGAAATTGATGGTGGGTCCGGTAGTGACAGTATTAATGGTGGTGCGGGCTTTGACACAATTTTCGGTGGAAGTGGCGGCGATACCATTAATGGCAGCCTTGGAAATGATTCCATAGACGGCAATTCAGGGTTTGATGACCTAGTTGGTGGAAGCGGCAATGATACGATCGATGGAGGATTTGGAAACGATATCCTTCGTGGTGGTAATGGTGCGGACACATTTGAGTTCGCTAATAATTTTGGCGCGGATATTGTTCAGGACTTTAATTTCGGTCAAGCTGGTGAGCGCATTGATCTTTCAGGCGTGACGTCAATTACCAGTTTTGCTGATTTAACCGGGTCGCATCTATCGTCAAATGCTGATGGCGATGCTGTTATCACTGATGGTGCGAACACCATCACCCTTATTAATGTTTCAATAAATGATCTGAGCAGTGATGATTTTCTGTTCTAGGTGAATAGTAAGTCCTAATCTCAATTAACGGCCCGTTCTGATGCTCAGATCGGGCCGTTATAGTATTGTAAATTCAAAATCCCGGCCCTTCCGTAAACGCCTTATGCTTGCTAAGATTGGCTCGCAGATAATGCGCAATCGCAGAGGCACTTTATGAAATTATCTATTTTTTCTCAGCTTGTTCTAGTTTTCATTGGGCTGGGAAGCCTAACCGCAGCCTGCGCTGGCGAGAGCCACACTGGCACTGGAAATGAGGCTGCGAGCGAAAATGCGGTTGCTACTGAAACTGGGATTGAGGATGACGATCTCACATCGCTAGTCGAGCAGTCTGTAGAGAGTTCGCAAGACCAGCTGGATGACGATCCATTGCCCCCAATGCATGCCGCGCCCATAGACGATAAGGTGCGAATGGTGCCGGAAAGTTTGGAGCAGATCCGGCTTTCCTTTGCTCCCATTGTCTCTGATGTTGCTCCTGCCGTGGTGAATGTTTTTACCCGTAGACAAGTTCAAGCGCCGCGGGTTGATCCGTTATTTGAACAGTTTTTCTCGCGCCGCGGTCCGCGCGAACAAAGTTCACTTGGTTCCGGGGTTATCGTTAGTCCGGACGGTGTTGTGATTACTAATAATCACGTCATCGAAAATATGACTGAGATTAAAGTCGTTCTGAACGACCGGCGCGAATTCGAAGCCGATTTGATATTCACCGACCCACAAACAGATTTGGCCGTATTGCGGATTAGCAGCGACGAGCCTTTTCCGTTTTTGGAATTTTCTAATTCTGATGCTGCAGAGGTTGGAGATGTGGTGCTTGCGATCGGAAACCCATTCGGGGTTGGGCAAACCGTCACAAGCGGTATTATTTCCGCGCTGGCGAGAACTGCGGTTTCGATAAGTGACTATCAATTCTTTATACAGACGGATGCAGCGATCAATCCCGGAAATTCCGGCGGTGCGCTTGTTGATGCGGATGGCGGATTGGTTGGCATCAATACGGCGATCTATTCGCGTTCAGGGGGGTCGAATGGAATTGGTTTTGCAATTCCGAGCCGTCTCGTCCAGCAGGTGCTTGCCTCTGCGATTAATGGCGGGGAACTGGCGCGGCCATGGCTAGGGGCCTCAACGGGGACGGTCACCGCAGAAATATCGCGGGCGATGGATCTTGATCGCCCGGCTGGTGCCATCGTTGAGGAGATCTGGAAAGGCGGCCCGGCAGCAAAGGCGGGCTTAAAAGCGGGGGATGTGATTGTGTCGATTGACGGTCAACCGGTCTATGACGCACAAACCTTGCGCTACCGTATCGGGGTTAATGGTAAGGGTGATGTTTCAAATATTGAATATTTGCGCCAGGGGAAAACTCGCAAAGCCAGCGTAACGCTTGATTTACCGCCCGATAGCCCGGCCCCTGATGAGCGTACCCTTGAAGGCCAACATCCGCTGACAGGGGTAAGCGTTGCAAATCTTTCTCCGCGCTTTAATGAGGATATAAATCTCGACCCATTTTTGACCGGTGTTGTGGTGACCGATCTTTCAAGGCGATCATTTGCCGCGCGCCGTGGTCTGCGCCGTAATTTCCGGATTGTTTCGGTCAATGGCATTCCCATCAATTCGACACAAACCTTGGAATTTGAGCTTTCTCAAAATTCAAAAGGATGGGACTTTGAAATTGATACGGGACGGCGCATCGTCAATTGGCGCGTAGGTGGCCGATGAATAAGCGGTTTTTAAAATTCGCGTTGTCAACGCCGATTGATAATGAGTGACTTATTTAAGTCAGCGGATTTGGAGCAAGATTTGGGGCGACCGCTTGCAGATCAGTTGCGCCCCAAATCGCTAACCGCCATTGTTGGGCAAGACCATCTCCTCAAGGGCTCTGGCTCTGTTCAGCAAATGGTTGAGAGCAACCATCTTTCATCGATGGTTTTGTGGGGCCCGCCCGGTGTTGGCAAAACCACAATGGCGCGCTTGATTGTTGAAGCAACCGGTGCCCCTTTTCATTTTGAACAACTCTCTGCGGTATTTTCCGGGGTCGCAGATTTACGCAAGATATTCGATGCAGCAAAGGCGCGTCGTTCAACCGGCGTGCAGACAGTATTGTTTGTTGATGAAATTCATCGGTTTAACCGCGCCCAACAAGATGGATTTTTACCGCATCTGGAAAGCGGCTTGGTGACCTTGATTGGCGCGACGACGGAAAACCCGTCGTTCGAATTAAATCCAGCCCTTTTATCTCGGGTCCATGTTATCGTCTTAAAACGGCTGGATGGGCAGGCGTTAGAGGCATTGTTGCAGCGGGCTGAAAATCACTACGATCGTCCTCTGCCCGTCAATGATGAAGCCCGCGATTTATTGATTTCAATGGCCGATGGCGATGGTCGCTTTCTTCTTTCACTTGTTGAGACACTTTACAACTATACGAAAAACACAGACATCGATCTGGACCGTGAGGCCTTAGCGACATTGGTGCAAAAGCGCGCGCCGCTTTACGATAAGGGGCAAGAGAGCCACTATAATTTAGCGAGCGCCCTGCAAAAATCTATTCGCGGATCTGATGTGGATGCGGCGCTTTATTGGGCGGCGCGCATGGTGACCGGCGGGGAGGATCCACGTTTTATTTTAAGGCGCCTTATCGTGACGGCCTCGGAAGATATTGGCAATGCGGACCCGCAAGCCTTGCCCCTCGCGATTGCAGCCCGTGATGCCTATGAGTTTTTGGGCCAACCAGAAGGCGAAATTGCCATTGGGCAATTGGTTGCCTATCTGGCAAGTGCGCCAAAATCTAACCGGTCCTATGCAGCCTTTAAAAAGGCGAAGGCCAGTGCGCGCAAGAGCGGGTCTTTGATGCCGCCGGCCCATGCGATGAATGCCCCAACGCAAATGATGAAAGACCAAGGATATGGCGCGGGATATGAATATGACCATGACCATGAGGATGGATTTTCCGGCCTGAATTACTTTCCCCCAGAGCTGGACCGCGAACAGTTTTACATTCCCCGAGAAACCGGGCATGAACGCGAGATTGCAAAACGTCTTGCCTGGTGGCGCGGGCTGCGAGAGCGCCGTGAAGAATAGGCGCGACCACTAAATATCGACAATTCTCGGTAAGAGGGCCCTATGTCCAGCCTGTCATCTTTATCCATTATTCTTGCTGTCGCGGGCGGCGGCGCACTCGGAAGTGTATTGCGCTATAGCGTCGGCCAGATGGTAACATTGGGCACGCGCAGCGGATTTCCGGTTGCAACGATGATGACCAATATTGTTGGATCATTGATGATGGGTGTCGTCGTGGCAATCCTATTGGTGCGTTTCCCTGAACATC
The DNA here is from genome assembly GCA_964421675.1 of uncultured Caulobacterales bacterium. Lineage (GTDB taxonomy): Bacteria > Pseudomonadota > Alphaproteobacteria > Caulobacterales > Parvularculaceae > CALLPQ01. Next base: position 37,370 of record CAYQXV010000010.1, on the reverse strand, counting down.
TCTTGCTCAAGACATTTTTGACCGTTGGTGTGTTGGGCGGGTTCACGACCTTCTCGACCTTTTCCCTTGATGTTGTTGGTATGCTCGAGCGCGGGGAAATGGGCATGGCGGCGGTCTATACGTTTGGTTCGGTATTTTTCTCGGTTTTGGCACTATTTGCGGGACTGATCATAGGGCGGTTTGGTGCATGAGCGGTGTTCAAAATATTCCTGTCAGTGAACAAGATGAGGGCATGCGACTTGACCGTTGGTTTCGTCAATATTTCCCGCAAATTCGCCATGGCATGTTGGAGAAATTTTTACGCAAGGGGCAAGTGCGCCTTGATGGCGGTCGGGTTAAGGCCAATGCACGTTTAACGCCGGGGCAAATGGTTCGTGTACCGCCTTTACCTATTGAAGATGAACCAAGAGAGAGTAGGCCGCCCGCCTCAAATTCATCCCGCGCGGAAGATCGCCAGTTCTTACAAAAACTCGTTATTTTCGAGGATGAGGCATTGCTCGTTCTCAACAAACCCTATGGGCTTGCGGTGCAGGGCGGCACGAAAACGCGGCGCCATATTGACGGCATGTTAAATTCTTGGTCAAACGGTGACGCCCATGGGGACGCTCGCCCGCGACTGGTGCACCGGTTAGACCGCGATACGAGCGGTGTATTAGTGCTAGCAAAGTCGAGAAAAGTCGCGACACGGCTGGGTGAGTTTTTTCAAAAACACCAAATAGAAAAAACCTATTGGGCGCTGACGGCCGGTGTCCCTCAACCAAAAGAGGGGACAATCCGCCTGCCAATTGCCAAACGCATGGTCAACATTGCTGATAATGAGGGGATTGAACGGGTGGTTCCGGCAACCGGTGAGGATGCAAAACAAGCAATTACAGATTTTCAAACGCTTGATATGGCTGCCGAAGAAATTGGCTTTCTGGCGCTTCGCCCGCGTACCGGGCGCACCCATCAATTGCGGGTGCATTGCGCGGCGCTTGGTTTGCCAATTGTCGGCGACGGGAAATATGGCGGCGAGAAAGCAAAAATTGATGGCTTGTCCGCAAAGATGCATTTGGTGTGTCGGCAAATGTCGTTTCGACATCCATTGACCCAAAAGCCTGTATCGTTCACCGCGCCCGTGGAGGGCCATTTTCGCCAGTCCCTAAAGTTCTTCGGGTTCGATGCAGAGCAATCGACCATTTGGCCCGAGGGCCTGGAATAGTGCGCGGGAGCCCTGCTTTATGAGTGATGAAATCCCAAAAGGGATAAAACGCTTCTACAAATCCGTTGACGCGAAACAGATCAATGGCGAGACGGTTCTTGTGCTGGATGAGCGTGCGGCCAAAACCCGCAATGGGCATGCTTTGCGCTTATCGACACCGGCTCTGGCGCGGGCAATCGTTGAAGAATGGGACGGGCAAGAGACGACCATTAACATGGCGCTTATGCCGATGACGCGTTACCAGATGACGGTGCTTGATGCGCAGGATGAAGATTTGGCGCGTTGGCGCGATGAGCTTTTGCGCATTATTGCGGGCGATCTGCTTTGCTACCGCGTTGATAGTCCTGACCGGCTCGTAAAAAGACAAGCTGAGCATTGGGACCCGGTACTAAAGACCATTGAGGATAATTTTGACCTGTCATTTCTCACGACACAGGCGATTTTAGCGATCACCCAGCCACCAGAAACGATTGCGCTTTTTACCAAGCTGGTAACGCAATTTGATCCCTCGAGATTACTCATTTTAAGACGCCTTGCGGAAATTTCTGCCTCGACCATTTTAGCACTGGCATTGGTAGAGGGAGAAATCGACCTTGACCAATTTATGGGTGCGACGTGGGTCGATGAGGATCACCAAATCGAGCAATGGGGCGAGGATGAAGAAGCGCAAATCAGACGCCGCGCATTGGAACTGGATATTAACCAAGCTTATCAATTTCTAAAATTATCGACGCCAAGCTAGTCCTCATTGTCCTATTCTGAGACAGATTACAGCTTTGTTAGGCTCCAGATTTAAATAGGATGAGCATTTAACGCGGCATTAGCCCTTTTAGGGTTAAGTTTCCTGCCAATAAGGTAGGATTATGCGACTGTTTCATACACATAATAGTTCGAACACATCATCAGGCTCTGCGCTGGAGCACTATATCGGCAATATGTCGGAGGCTTTGGTGCGCGCGCGTGCTGAGCGTGATATTCGCAGAGCGCGGGCTGCTGCGGAAGCGGCAATTCGTGTGCGATCATCTTTTCTCGAAAATATGAACCACGAATTGCGAACACCGCTCAATGCGATCATCGGGTTTGCGTCCATGTTAAATGACGAAGAGGGCGTGATAAACTTAACCGATGAGCAAAAAAGTAATTATGTAGAATATATTCTTCAGTCTGCTGACTTACTTTTGGGCCATATTAATACTATTTTGGAAGTGGCCGCCTTTGATAATGGCTCCGTTGAGCCGGAATATGAGCAGGTTGATGTTCATCAAACTGTCGGCGATGCGATTAAACGTGCGGAAGTTCAGGCAAAAGCAAGCTCCGTTGCGATCTTGACGGCGGATCAGAAAAATCCGCCTTTATCTGAATCAGAACTGGTTTGGGGGGATACAATCCGGTTAGGCCAAGCGCTCGATCACTTGCTTAAAACTTCCATTAAATCCTGTCAGCAGAGCGATAAAGAAAACAGCCGGATATTTGTTCGCGTTGCCCATCGCCGCGAAGGGTGGGCCGAAATCCAGATTCGCGATGACGGCACAGGGTTTACACGCGACGATCTCGATAAAGCATTAAATGCCTTTGGTGATACGCCGCTTGGACTGGAACAATCTTTCACAGGGCCCGGTGTTGGCATTGCAATCGCCAAAACTTTTGTTGAGATGCAGGGCGGCGAATTTTCAATAAAAAGCTTACCTGGTAAGGGGGCTTTATCGACGCTTTCTTTTCCTATGAGTGTGGAAAATATGGGCACGGTCAATGAGTCATCATCAACAGAGCCAAATCAGGACTATAATCAAAAATCTGAGACAATAGCAAAATCTGCGTAACGCATACGGAATAATCTGGGGAAAAGGAATTTGAAATGAGCAATACAGCTGCGGTGACCCCGCTTCGCAAAGAACCTCGCAATCGCGCCGACCATAGTGAAAAAGCAATTGGCGAGGTCGTTTCCATTACTGGCTCCCACGCATTGATTTTATTGTATGATCATACCGCTGATAGGGGTACCCAGCATCGCTTACAGCTCGGTGCCATTATGAGTATCGATACGGGATCAGCCATGGTGCTTGGTTTGATCGCCGCGATGAGCGTTCCTGCGCCTTCTGTAGATAGTGCGATCGCTGATGTGCGTATCATGGAATTGGAGCTGATCGGTGAGTTCACAAAGCCTACCGCATCATCGCCAGCAAAATTTCGCAAGGGCGTTTCTAGCTATCCAACGCTTGGCGACATTGTTTCGGTTGCGGCGCGCAATGAACTGAGTGCCCTTTTTGCGGTGAGCGGGTCATCGAGTGTGCGAATTGGTGTTGTAAAGCAGGACAATGCAATCCCGGCGACCATCAATGTCAATGATGTGTTTTCGCGCCATGCTGCAATTCTTGGCACGACAGGTGCTGGAAAATCTTGTGCCATAGCGCTGATGTTGCAAGCGATAACTGATAAATATAAAAATGCTCATATCGTTATACTTGATCCCCATAATGAGTATTCTCAGTGTTTTGGCAATAAGGCTGTGGTTTTTGATCCGGCAACCTTCACGCTTCCTTATTGGCTTTTGACATTCGATGAGTTGATCGAGGTCTTATATCCGGACCGACGCGGTGCGGATGCTGAAATTGAGATTCTCGGTGAACTAATCCCCATGGTTAAAAAAATGGGTGTTGCAAGCACAGGTAAATCTGCGCGGATGAGTGCAGACCGCCGTATTTTTGAATCATCGAGTGTAACCGTTGATACCCCGACGCCATACCGTGTTTCAGAATTGCTTGCCTTATTGGATAAAGCGATAGGCGGGTTGAACAATCCGCAAAATATTGGCCCTTATAAAAAGCTAAGAAATCGCCTTCATACCATCAGTCAGGATGCTCGATATGCATTCATGTTTGGCAGTCTGTCTGTACAAGATACGATGATTGAAACACTCTCTGCATTGTTTCGTATCCCGGTGAATGGCCAGCCTATTTCCATTATCGAATTGGGCGGCTTGCCGGCGGAAGTCTCGCAAGTGGTGGTTTCGGTGATCTCCAGACTGGCTTTTGAGTTTGGCCTGTGGAGTCACGGCGCATCGCCAATCGCTTTGGTGTGCGAAGATGCACACCGGTTTGCCCCTGCGGATCGTTCAGAAGGGTTTGCACCGACACGGCGCGCATTGGCCCGGCTTGCCAAGGAAGGGCGCAAAACCGGGGTATCGCTTTGGGTTGTCTCCCAGCGGCCTACGGAACTTGATCCGGCAATCTTGTCGCAATGTAATACGATTTTTGCCATGCGCCTTGCCAATCAGGCTGACCAGGAAAAGCTTCGCGCGGTTGTGCCCGATGCATCGACCAGCCTATTGTCGTCCTTACCCTCGCTCGGGACCGGTGAGGCGATTGCCATCGGCGAGGGGGTTCCGCTCCCCACCCGTATCCGGTTTGATGCGCTGCGCCGCGAGGATATCCCGCGCAGTCTGACCGCCAGCTTCACTGATGGTTGGTCGATCGATGTGGAAGATGCCAACTATATCAGCCAGATTGTCGAGCAATGGCGCGCGCAACGTCTCCTTCCCCCTGCAATTTAAGGGATTTTGCTATCAGAAGGCGTTTGTGGGGAGATTTTGAAGAGGGGTATTATCCCCCCCGATCGTTCCCCTGCGCCCACCAGCCCAAAAACCGCGCCAATCCCTCAAATTTGGGGTGAATTGGGGGTTTTCAGGCCGGCCCATCATTTGCTGCGCCGCACCTTCAAATTCGCCTGAACAAGTGTTATCTGACACCTATGGTAACACTTATCGATACAGCGACCCCAGCGGCAAAGCGCCATCCGGAAAAGCAAAAACGGCCCGATAGCCCCATCCAGCGCAAGCCGGACTGGATTCGGGTAAGGGCGCCGAATTCCAAGGGGTTTCAGGCGACGCGCAAAATCGTTCACGATAAGGGTCTCACAACCGTTTGTGAGGAAGCTGCCTGCCCGAACATTGGCGAGTGCTGGGATAAAAAGCACGCAACCATGATGATTATGGGCGATACCTGCACGCGCGCTTGTTCATTCTGCAATGTTAAGACAGGCAAGCCCGCAGCCCTCGATGGCGAGGAACCGACAAAGGTTGCTGAAGCGGTTGCGCAAATGGGGTTGAACCATGTGGTCATAACCTCGGTTGACCGTGATGATCTGGTTGATGGCGGCGCGCAACATTTCGCTGATGTTGTAACGGCCATTCGGACCCGCGTGCCAGGCACAACAATTGAAATTCTGACACCAGATTTCCTGCGCAAGGGCGATGCTGCAAATGTGGTTATTGATGCGCGCCCGGATGTCTTTAATCACAATCTGGAAACTGTTCCCCGGCTCTATCTGCCAATTCGTCCGGGTGCGCGCTATTTTCATTCGCTGCGCCTTTTGGAACGGGTGAAAGAGCGCGACCCCTCCATGTTTACAAAGTCCGGTCTTATGGTCGGGCTTGGTGAAACGAGAGAAGAGGTTATGCAGGTGATGGACGATATGCGCTCTGCGGGGATCGACTTCATTACGATTGGCCAATATTTGCAGCCGACCCGTAAACATGCCGCGATTGACCGGTTCGTCACGCCCGACGAATTTAAGACCTATGAGACCTTGGCTTGGTCGAAGGGATTTTTGATGGTGTCGGCGAGCCCGTTAACACGCTCCTCGCATCATGCGGGCGAAGACTTTGAAAAACTTCAGAAAAACCGCCTTGCCTCCATGTAACGCCTTAACTGCGCGTGATTGGGTTTTTAGACGGCTAAAAAAGTCAAGAAAAAGTTTTCAAGAGGCGATTTGACGCCCCTTACCTGTGACATTTGTGCTTTGACAGAGTGTCGCAGTGGGTGCACTAGAGGGGCAAGTTTTTCAAGCGTCTTTGATCAGCTTAGGGCTGGCCTTCAGGCGCAAATTTCCTGGAGAGTATTTTTCATGATTGACCATAAGGTTAGAGCCCATCCTTCAAAAGATTTACTACCACGCGAAGAACAGCTCGCTTGGAAAATGGCAGAAATTGCCAGTGATCCCGTCGGTATTGATGATGATGTGACCGACATGGTCATTAATCGCATTATTGATAATGCTTCGGTTGCGATCGCCTCATTAAACCGCGGCCCGATTAAGTCGGCCCGTGCCATGGCTTATGCCCATCCGCGTGATGGCGGTGCGTCTTTGTTTGGCTTGCCAGCTGGCACAAGCGTGTGTGCGGAGTGGGCTGCATGGGCAAATGGTACGGCGGTGCGCGAGCTTGATTTCCACGATACTTTTTTGGCCGCAGATTATTCCCATCCGGGGGATAATATTCCGCCGGTTCTGGCCGTTGCCCAACAAGCCGGAAAAGACGGCAATGCGCTGTTACGCGGTATTGCGACGGGGTATGAAATTCAGGTCAATCTCGTGAAAGGTATTTGCCTGCATGAGCACAAGATCGATCATATCGCCCATATTGGCCCAAGTGCGTCTGCCGCGATTGGGACGTTGCTTGATCTCGATAAGGAAGTGATTTTTCAGTCGATCCAACAAGGATTGCATTGCACCGTCACGACCCGCCAATCTCGCAAGGGTGAAATCTCAACATGGAAAGCTTTTGCGCCAGCTTATGCGGGCAAGACGGCGATTGAGGCGGTTGATCGCTGCATGCGCGGGGAAGGGGCACCGAGCCCGATATACGAAGGAGAGGATTCGGTTATTTCCTTCATCTTCAATGGCCGTACCGCGCGCGATCAAGGTAAATCGCCTTATGAGCCGTCTTACATTGTTCCATTACCGGGCGCTGGCGAGTCCAAGCGTGCTATTCTTGATACCTATACCAAAGAACATTCGGCGGAATATCAAAGTCAGGCGCTGATTGATCTTGCCTTCCGTATGGGTAAAGAGGTTGGCGACTTTGATAAGGTGAAATCAATCGTTCTGCACACCTCCCATCACACTCACTATGTGATTGGTACCGGGGCAAATGATCCCCAGAAGATGGACCCAACCGCGAGCCGGGAAACCCTCGACCACTCCATTATGTATATTTTCGCCGTCGCGCTTCAGGATGGTGAGTGGCATCATGTTCGCTCTTATGCGCCAGAACGCGCACAGCGCGCTGACACGGTTCGGCTATGGCATAAAATTTCGACGATTGAAGATCCAGAATGGACACGCCGCTATCATAGTCATGATCCGAACGAAAAAGCCTTTGGCGCGCGGGTTGTGATCACTATGGAAGATGGCCGCGTCATTGAAGATGAGCTGGGCATTGCAAACGCACACCCGTTTGGCGCACGTCCCTTTGGTCGCCCTGAATATATCAAAAAGTTCAAAACACTAACTGATGATATTTTGGAGCCAAAAGAATCTGAGCGGTTCTTAGAATTGGTGCAGCGCTTACCAAGCCTGAATGCGAGTGAGGTTCGTGAGTTAAACCCGGTCGCACCGAAAGGGTATTTGGAAGAAAATTTAGCGAAGGGAATTTTCTAAACCGGTTTTGAAAATCATGCTGGAATTCAATGATGACTGGCATTGAACAAGAAGAAATACTGGGCCGGAATGGCATTACCCCATCTGGCCCGGCTAGGGGCAGGGACTCGCGTGCACTTTGCTAGAGATAGTCGATAGTAAAGCACGCAAAACTGAATGACGTTGTTTTAATCTTTATAAGGATAAGTAAGATGCTTGCATATTCAACAATTCCTGTTTCAGACATGGATGCCGGCCGTGAATTTTATGGCGCGCTCTTAGGCGAACTTGGTGCAAAAATTTCTTTAGAGCGTCCCGATGGCGGTTTTGTCGCCTTTAGCAATGGAAAAGGCGCTATGTTTGGGATCTGCAAACCTTGGAATGGCGAAGCACCAAATCCAGGTAATGGCAATATGACCGCCATTGCTTGTGCCGATGGCGATCACGTTAAAGCCATGCACGCAAAAGCAATCGAACTAGGCGCGACCAATGATGGTGACGCGGGCCCGCGTCTCGATGGACAGGTTCATTGTGGATATGTTCACGATCCATTTGGTAATAAATTGAATTTCTTCTGCATGGGATAATCATGCCGCACGCTTAAAAAAACGGGCGTGTGAATAAATTCTACAATAACTGTTAGTTACCATTTTAAGATGAATTCAGCATGAAACCGGAAATTGACAGTGCATTGAAAACTTGGCACCGGATGGTGAAATCAAAAGATGTGGCTCTGCTACAAGAGATTATTCATCCCGATGCTGTGTTTCGTTCTCCAATGGCCCATTCTCCTTATAAAGGCGGAGTGGCGTTAGGAATGGCGCTCTCCACGGTGTTAAATGTCTTTGAAGATTTTGTTTATCACCGTGAGTTTGTAAGTGACGATGGATTGAATGTTACGCTGGAGTTTAGCGCCGTTGTGAACGGCAAGCATCTCAAAGGTGTTGATTTGATCCGCTTTGATGAAGATGGAAAAGTGCGTGAATTTGAAGTCATGATACGCCCAATGAGCGGATTGGCCGCCTTGGGCGAGGAAATGGGAAAACGAATTGGCGCACAAATTAAAGAATTTCGATAGAAATTTAGAGTTGTTTTTTAGGAGTTTGCTCAATGCTATTTAGTCAAAAATTACCGGATCAAAAACGCAAAGATTTTCGCGCCGGACTTGATTCTGGCAAGCTGTTAAAATTTCCCGGTGCGTTCAATCCGCTCTGTGCCCAGATGATTGAGCAAAAGCAGGGATTTGACGGCGTTTATATTTCTGGCGCTGTGATGGCAGCTGATCTTTGTTTGCCAGATATTGGCCTTGCAACGATGAATGAATTTTCTGACCGCGCCCATCAGATTGCCCGTGTCACTGATCTTCCCTCATTTGTTGATATCGATACCGGATTTGGTGAGCCGATGGCGGCCGCGCGCACCATACGCACAATGGAAGAGATGGGGCTCGCGGGTTGCCATATCGAAGATCAGGTCATGCCCAAAAGATGCGGCCATCTTGATGGGAAAGAAATTGTTCCGATGGATGTGATGGTGCAGCGGGTGAAAGCAGCAGCAGAAGCCAAGCGCGATCCAAATTTTGTGTTGATTGCACGCTCTGATGCCCGCGCCATTGAAGGGTTGGAGCAATCCATTGATCGCATGAAAGCCTATGTCGATGCGGGCGCTGATATGATTTTCCCTGAAGCGATGAAATCAGAAGCAGAATTTGAGGCGGTTCGTAAGGCGATTGATGTTCCTATTCTTGCCAATATGACGGAGTTCGGGAAATCGCGATTGCTAAATGTCAAAGAGTTAGAAAATCTCGGCTTTAACGTTGTGATCTATCCGGTAACCACATTGCGCCTTGCTATGGGGGCGTGCGATGTTGGGTTAGACCGGATCTTAAAAGATGGCGATCAAAATGGCATTATTGATATGATGCAGCACCGCCGTGATCTCTATGAAACGCTGCGTTATAATGAGTATAATAAATTCGACGAGAGTATTTATAACTTTCAGGTCACCGATACACCGATGGATTAAGGGAGATCAGCAAGGTCTGATATTCCAATAGCAAAGGACAATAACTATCTCAGACAAGACCGCAAAATATGCAGTCATTTTTTGCGCGACGCGCAATGATTATGATGAGGCGGGTTATGCGAGCACGGCAGTAGAGATGATGCGGCTTGCCAAAACAATGCCCGGCTATGTGCATTTTGAGGCCGCTCGCAGTGAGGATGGATTTGGGATTGGCGTTTCTTACTGGGAAAGTGAAGAAGCGATAAAGAATTGGCGCGATAATGCCGAGCACAAAATTGCACGTGATAAAGGGCGAGACGATTGGTATAAAGATTATACCATTTATATAACCAAGATTGAGCATTCCTACAGTTGGGAAAGGAAAAAGTAAGATGAGCGAAGAAATCAAATATGGCCTGGCCGGCGTTGTTACAGACGATACGGCTGTTTCTAAGGTGATGCCTGAAATTAACTCACTGACCTATCGTGGATATAAGGTGCAGGATTTGGCAAGTGAGTGCCGTTTTGAAGAAGTTGCCTATCTTATCTGGAATGGCGAGCTTCCCAATCAATCGCAGCTCGATGCTTTTATCGCCTTGGAAAAGTCTGAGCGCGGACTTTCTGGCGATGTTAAAAAAGTCATTAGCCTGTTCAATAAAAATGCCCATCCTATGGATACGCTACGCACGGCGGTGAGCTTTTTAGGACAGGAAGATAATGAAGCCTGGGACAGTGAACCAGACCAGCTCTATGCCAAGTCCGTTCGCATGATGGCGAAAATTCCGGAAATTATTGCTGCTGATTATCGCCACCGCTTGGGGAAAGCCCCGATAGCACCGGACACCTCGCTTGGGTTTTCTGAGAACTTTTTCAATATGTGCTTTGGCGAAGTGCCAGCGGCCGAAGTTATCAGATGTTTTGATATTTCAATGATCTTATATGCGGAGCATTCCTTTAACGCGTCTACCTTTACGGGTCGCGTGATTGCCTCATCGCTGTCAGATATTTATTCAGCGGTTACTGGCGCAATTGGCTCGCTGAAAGGGCCGTTGCATGGCGGTGCCAATGAAGCGGTTATGCATCTTCTGCAAGAAGTGGGTGAGCCGGAAAATGCAAAACAATGGATGCTTGATGCCATTGCACAAAAGAAGAAAATTATGGGCTTTGGTCACCGGGTTTATCGCTCTGGCGACAGCCGTGTACCAACCATGACAGAAGCCTTTAAGGATATGGTCGGCGTGATTGATACCGATGAAGCGCGCAAATATTGGGAAATGTCACGCATTCTTGACGATACAATGGTTGCGGAAAAAGGCATTTATCCAAATCTCGATTTCCCCGCAGGACCGGCTTACTATCTGATGGGGTTTGACATTCCAATGTTCACACCAATCTTTGTAATGAGCCGCATTACCGGCTGGTCTGCTCATATTATGGAGCAACTTGCCGACAATAAGCTGATCAGACCGCTATCAAATTATACCGGTTCAAATCAGCGCGACGTTCCAGCAATTAGTGCGCGATAAACGCGCGCACCAGGAGAACATGATTTATGGCCTATGAATGTATTTTAACGGAAGTCGATGGCAATGTCGGCATCCTCACACTGCATCGACCAGACGCATTAAACGCGTTTAATTTGCAGCTGATGAATGAAGTGACAGAAGCGCTCCTTGCTTTTGAAGCAGATGAAAAAATTGGCTGCATCATCATTACCGGATCAGAAAAAGCCTTTGCGGCGGGTGCTGATATCAAGGAAATGCAAGACCATGATTATGTGTCTGCATTTAATGAGAATTTCATCACCGCAAACTGGGAAGAGGCAACGCGCTGCCGCAAACCTGTGATTGCGGCGGTTGCTGGCTATGCGCTCGGCGGCGGGTGTGAATTGGCCATGATGTGCGATTTTATTCTTGCCGCAGATACTGCGAAATTTGGCCAGCCTGAAATTACAATCGGCACCATTCCCGGTGCTGGCGGTACGCAGCGTTTGACCCGATTTGTTGGTAAATCTAAAGCGATGGAAATGTGCCTTACCGGGCGCATGATCAATGCTGAGGAAGCTGAGCGGTCTGGTCTTGTCTCTCGGATCGTGCCCGCAGCAGAGTTACGCGATGAAGCGGTGAAGGTTGCAAAACAGATCGCGGCCCTTTCGCGTCCTGCGGTGATGTTGTGCAAGGAATCGATTAACCGGGCCTATGAGACAACATTGACGGAAGGCGTGCGTTTTGAAAGACGCGTGTTCCATTCAACGTTTGCGTTTGAGGACCAAAAAGAAGGCATGGCTGCGTTTACAGAAAAGCGAAAGCCAAGCTTCAAAAACCGCTAGTCAGCAATGGCGCGCTCACCTCTGAACCCATGTGGATGGCCATATCGCCTAATTATGCGATTGGCCATTCGCCAGTTTAATCAGCAATCCATGATCCATGGAACCCGGCAGGGACTCTGGCGGGTAGGTGAATACGGCATAAGGGCTCGTCTTCGATGTTCTGCGCGTCCCAAACGACCAGTTCGCTTTTATTGTCGTCCGGATCATAGACATAGCTCATCAGATATCCGTCATCTTCAGATTTGGCATTTTCCTTGACGATAAAGCTCGCTTCGCTTCCGGTTCTGCCATTCTGGAGGCGATGAGATTTGCGCTCACCGGACTTCAGATCATATTGATGATAGCCAAGGATTACCGGGCTGCCCGTCGAGTCAAATTCAGCCGCATAACCATAGCGGACCGGTTGGCCAACATGGGATGGGGGAACTTGCGGAAAGTCTACACCAAGATCATCGAGTTGGGTCTCTGAAACGGTCCCGGTTTTGGTGTTGATAACCCACTGATGAAGTTTTGGTATTGGCGGGTTTGCCATGCCAACCGAGGTATAACCAAATAAACGAGGCGCGGTGAAGACAATCTCGTCGTCGACTTCGTAAGCGTTCATCGTGTGATAGATATAGCAAGGTTCAATTTCGAACCATTTCACATCATCACTCGTGCCATTGCGCGGCATAACACCAATGCGCGCGCCATAGGCTTCATCATAATTGACAGGGATACCTGGCTCGAGGAACTTCTTCATATCCCACAGCATGGGGAGATCGAGGAAAATGGCGTAATTTTCGGTGATCGTAAAATCGTGCACCATGGTCGCCGCTTTTACATCGATAATCTCAGACTGCACCAACTCGCCTGTCTTGGAGACGCGGTGATAGGTCAAAAATGGCGGCATCACGCCATATCCGAAAAACAGCATTTCTCCTGTTTTAGGACAGATTTTCGGATGGGCCGTCATGTTTCGCTCGAGCTTGCCGTCGAAATCATAGGTGCCGACCGTCTCCAAATCTTTTGTGAGTTCGTAAGGCGCATGCATTTCTTGCAGGGCCAAATATTTTCCCGCATGGCCGATAACATGTGTGTTGGCGAGTGAGTTGCCCGGTATCCGCATGGCTTCGCGGGTCATGACATCTTCTTTTAGTAAAGGGGTTTTGACATAGCGATTGCGATACCAATTCGCTTTACCGTTTTCGATCTCCACACCATGGATCATGCCTTCCCCAAGGAACCAGTCGGAACTGACTGATACCCGGGGGTTAGCGCCATTTCGAAAATAGCGACCGTTAAGCTCGCGCGGAATTTCGCCAGTAACAGTTAAAGCATGTGTTGTGATTTCTTCAGCAACCGGACTGAAATTACCCTTCATCCAGAAAGGTTGAGACGCATTTGATTCATCGCCCATTCAGCCGCTCTCCTAAAAATCGATCGTCGCTTCAACGCCATATACGCGAGTCACGGCACCGGTGCCAAACGTAAAGGTATTTGGGATCACAATAGAGTTCGCCAAACGCCCATTTCGATTGTCAAAGGCATCATTGATGAATCCGGAGACCCTAAGGTTTGGTCCTGATGCGCGCTGCGTTTCAACCGTGACGGAAAAGTCGAATCCGTTATTTGATGCAACGACATCACGGCCTAATCCGAGTGGATCACTTTGCGCCGATGTTGTTACCTCGTCTTGATAATAGTAAAGCGCATCGAAGGATAATAGCAACTGTCCCGACAGGATAGGACGGGTATAATTTGCCCCTGCAGAAATGGTGGTGTCCGGTCCTGACCGCAAATTACGTGTATCGGCAACGTCAATCAGCGACTGCCCGGTTGGATCGGAAAGATCTGAAACGAGAAATTCATCAAATTCAGCGTCCACATAGCCAAAGGACCCTCTGATCGATAATTCTGATGTCAAAATCGCCTGAGCTTCAAGCTCAATGCCTTTAATATCCACTTGAGATGCATTTTCAACGAACGTCTCAATTGTCTGGCCATTAGATCCTGGCACAGCAAGCAAGTTCTCTTCTTGTTTGTCGTCGTAAATTCCATAAAAAGCGGTTGGGTTTATACGCAATCTATTGCCAAAAAACTCCGCCCGCACACCAAGTTCAAAGCTATCTACCGTTTCCTCATCAAAGGGTCCTGAAGAGGCCGGTGAAGCTGCGCGGCCGTTAAACCCGCCGCTTCTAAAGCCACGTGAATAGGCGCCATAAACATTGACATCATTGTTCACGTCATATTTTAAAATGGCGCGCCATGTCGGGTTATCCCAATCTTCTGATAGATCAACAGTTTGTCCCGTAACGCCAGGGGCCGCGGTGAGAATGAAGTTATTTTGAAAATCCTTCTCCTCATAAGAATATCGAAAGCCCCCTGAGAAGGAAAGTCGGTCAGTAATCGCATAAGTCGCGTCAAAGAAAGCGGCCACGGCAAGGGATTGCTGAGCTGTTTGAGTAATAGCGGCGACATTGCCCAGAGCCTGCGTATTCCCGAAGTCTCCGTTCGCAAATCCCCCCCCATTCAAGGTGTATTCCGCGTCTAGATAATAAATGCCGGCAACATATTCGAGCTTATCTCCATACGTACCATTCAGCCTGAATTCCTGACTAAACTGATTGGCCGTCTGAACACGGTTTTGCACGAGTAGTTCAAGTTGCGGTACGCCGAGCAAAAATCCGACACCGGGAATTTCGACCGATTGAACAGCAGGGCCGCCAACATTTTCCTCTAGCAATTGCTCATCGGTTTCGCGGTATCCGGTAATTGAGGTCAATGTCAGATTATCTGAAATTTGAAAGGAAATATTTGAGGTGAGGGACCACCCATCAATGACCGTTACGAACGGTGTGCCGCGTGCGAAAAGTTCAAAATCACTGTCTCGTGCCAAGTCGATTGACCCGGATGCACAACCCGCTCCATTTGGCACAGCCGCGCCGCCGGCAATAATGCCCGAGGCGATATCGCAAAACAGGTCGCCTTGACCATTTGGACCACTTGGAACTGGCTATAGGTTGGCGGGCCATTTGAATCATCATTGAAGAAGTCAAATGAGAGAAGGGCTTCTACCTTTTCGTTATCGGGTTCAAATAAGAATGCAGCGCCGTAGGCGATAGAATCTGTTTGCTTGTCTTTTTCACCGGTCACGATATTGGTCGCGAAGGTATCGCGTTGCTTTGAGAATGCATAGACTTTGGTCGACAGGATGTTGTGTATTTGCGGGGCGTTAGCAACGACGAAATATTCTCGGTTTCTATGGTTGCCGATACGTGTTCCCAATCGCAATCCGGCCTCGCCGGTGGGGCGGGTTCGGGTTACGTTGATAACACCGCCAACAGTGTTTCGTCCAAACAAAGTTCCTTGCGGTCCCCTTAGAACTTCAACCTGCTCAAAATCAAATCCGTCAATGGCAGCGCCCGTATTATTGGCAAGGAACACGCCATCAATTGAAAAGCCAACGGCGGGTTCGAAAGATTTTTCCAGATCAGAAAAGCCAACACCCCGGATTGTGGCGCCTAGCGCTTGTCCCGCAAATGGATTATCCGCTAAGTCAATATTGGGAACGACTTTATCGAAATCTGTGATGACGTTAACATGAAGTTCGTCGATTGCTCGTGCGTCCAGCGCGGTAACGGCCAGAGGAACATCTTGCAATGATTCCTCGCGTTTCCGGGCCGTAACGACCATCTCGTCAACTCTGAGTTCGTCATCTGCCTGGCTCTGTTGGGCTTGTGCGGCTTGCGGCAGCATGATGAAGCTGGTTGCGATGAGTGAAGCGCTTAAAATTAGTGATGATTTATAGGTCACGATATCCCCTTCCTAAGTTGGTATTAGGGATGCCCTTATGGATTGGGTTCAGAATGTTCCGAACCGAATTCTCAATTCCCTAAAATAACGCTGCTTTTTGCAGTTCTAGGAAAAAGCGTAGGTTATTCCGCGGGATGGGGCTTGAATAAATCGGTTGCCCAAGGCCTATATTTTTAATTAGGTATAAACTTTCAACGCACCGGTCGGTGTAATTCCAAACATCCGTTTCATGGTGCGTGAAAAGTGCGCTTGATCGGAAAATCCACCTATAAATGCGGCTTCTGACAAGCTGACCCCAGTGGATAAGGCTTTATTTGCCGTCACGATTTTTCGCCAAATCAGTAATGTTGCAAGCGAAACGCCTAATTGCTCTCTTGCTAAGGCCCGTAATCTGGATCGGGATAAATTACAGCGTTTGGCTGTTTCCAATATTGAGGCATTGACGAGATCGGAATCCAAATCGTCAATTGCCGCAGAAAGCCGTGGGTCTATTTTAAATTCCGGCGAAAGATCTATTTCTCTAACGATCTTTCCGATCTCACTTAGCTCGCAGTCTTTTTTGAATGGTAATATATCATCGTTTAAAGTTGCGATTTGCCCCTGATCAATGTGTTTTAAGACATTCAACACCCAATTTGAGTCCGGAGACAGGAAGATCACTGTAATACCGCTATCACATTTAATCTTATGTTTGGCGAGCGATTTAATCAGAATGATTTGCCCGACAAAATCATCACCATTTTTGTCTGACACAGAAATTTTGCTGTTTGGGTCGGCGCTTATGGCAACTTGATAAGCCGCGTTTGAATGAAGCTCATTGCTGTTGACCTCCCCGCGATAGAGGAAACACCCATCTTGGAAAATGAATTTTGGGGCGGAGCCCATTAAACCAAATCCTTATATTTGTAAGAATACAAATGCGGCGGCGTGCCGGTGTTATCCGTTTATCTAAATTTTTAATCAGAGAATTTAAATTTTAGCTAGCTGTATATCGGCAATCTAGATTGAGTAAACAAAATATTCAAAGGACGGATTATTTTTTGGGCTCGGCTAACATAAGATTTGGGAAAGCTAACAGTTGGACGGGGCGGAGTTTTCAAATGTCACTCTTACCGAACATCTCGGGTTGCGTTTGGAGTTTCGACCTGTGCCCAGTCTTGTGCCCAGTCTTGTGCCCAGTCTTGTGCCCAGTCTTGTGCCCGGTTCTGGGTTCCGTGCTGGGCCCAATCTCGTATTTAGGCCTGCGATGAGTTGAGGGCGCGACCGAGGACACTTTGCAAGTGGGCAAATTGGCGATGGCGTTTGTGTCTGCGTCAACTAGGCGTGCGGGGCTGCCCAACCAAAATGAGCTCAAAATGGCTTGTGAGACAATTTAAGTCGTTGTATTTATTTGTAATATTGAGGTGAGCTGCGGGTGTGCTGTATGCTTTTACCCAGCCATGGCAAAACCTCTATTGCCGCAGCGAAAATTCCGGTACCATCATCCCAAACATGGATTTGAATCATTAATCTCGTTTCTTGAAGGGCTAAAAACTATGCGAAGACCATCACATAATAAACGCCGTCTTATGGGGCTGGGGATCAGCACCATTGCATTGTCCGTATTTTCGGCAACGGCATTCGCTCAGGATATTCCTATCGTGCAGCCAGGTGCTCCCGGTGAGACGAGCCGGGACTTGAGTGCGGAAGATGCGGTGAATATCGCCAATAATAGCTATTCTCCTGCCGATGTCCGCTTCATGCAAGATATGATCCCGCACCATTTTCAGGCTGTGCAAATGGCACAACTCGTTGGTGATCGCACAAACTCCCAAGAGCTTATTGCGATTGCCGGGCGGATTAATGCATCGCAGGCTGATGAAATAGAGTTTATGCAAGATTGGTTGCGCTCGCGTGATGAAAAGGCGCCAGAGCCCGGAAAATCTCATGGCGAGGGCCATGGCGGTAATGGCGGGCATGGCGCACATGAGACGCATATGTCGATGGAAATGATGGGCATGGCCTCGCCGCAGCAAATGTCTGATTTGGCGGCGGCGTCTGCAACAGAGTTTGATGAGCTGTTTTTGACACTTATGATCCGCCACCATGAAGGCGCAATCACAATGGTCGATACATTATTGCGTCAACCTGGGTCTGCTTATGATCCGGTATTGTTTGATTTTGTCAGTGACATTAAAAATGATCAGTCTGCTGAAATTAAACAGATGAGTGCATTGCTTGGCGGTCTGTCTGTGGACCCTCGCGCAGGACTTGCTCCCGGGTTTACCGATGCAGGTGAGGCGATTTCAAATCTTGAATTGGTTACTGCGCTGCCTAAGCCAGCAGGATTTTTCGATCCGCAAAACCCGGTTGGTCTGCCACCAATTATTGAAAGCGGAGACGCTGACGGTGAGGCGGATCGCGGTGAAGACCAGGATAATCAAGAAACAGAATGGGGTGAGCGCTCACCGTTATTTAGTTTTGCAAATACCGACATGGCGTTTTCCGGCGATAAGCTTGTTGCTGGTAGCTATCATGGATTTAACGTTTATCAGCTCGATGATGAGGGTGTGCCTACTCATTTCAGTTCCGTTGTGTGTCCTGGCGGGCAGGGGGATGTCTCCATTGTCGGTGATCTATTGATCATGTCCGTTGAGCAAACGCGCGGGCGTGTTGACTGCGGCTTGCAGGGCATTAGCGAAGATGTATCTGATGAGCGTTTCCGCGGTCTTAGGATTTTTGATATTAGTGATTTGCGCCGCCCGCGTCAGGTTGGGCAAGTGCAAACCTGCCGTGGCTCTCATACCCATTCGGTTGTATCGGGACCGGGCCGGGACGGAAAAATCATTGTTTATAATTCCGGCACATCTTCTGTACGCGACGATGCTGAACTCGCCGGTTGTTATGGCGCTGTACCGGGCGATGATCGCTCGGCCTTGTTCCGTATTGATGTGATTGAAATTCCCGTCAACGATCCTTCAAAATCGCGCATCATCGATAGCCCTGCGGTTTTTGCAGATAATAAAACTGGCCAGATTGCTGGTCTGTGGCAGGGCGGCGATCATGGTGAGGATACGCAGGATACGCGCAGAACTGATCAGTGTCATGACATTACCGTTTTCCCGTCAGCAAAACTTGCAGCGGGCGCGTGTTCTGGTAACGGCATTATCTTTGATATCTCCAATCCGCGTAAACCAAAGCGTATTGATGCGGTGACCGATCCCGGATTTGCGTATTGGCACTCCGCGACGTTCAACAATGATGGAACAAAAGTTCTGTTTACTGATGAATGGGGCGGGGGCTCTCGTCCGCGTTGTCGTGCGCAAGACCCTCAAGATTGGGGCGCAGATGCGATTTACGACATTAATAATGGAAAGCTTGAGCATAAGAGTTATTACAAGCTGAAAGCACCGCAAGCAGAGTCAGAAAATTGCGTTGCTCATAATGGGAACGTTATTCCCGTGCCGGGCCGCGATATTTTTGTGCAAGCCTGGTATCAGGGCGGTGTTTCCATCATTGATTTTACCGATTCAGCAAATCCAGTTGAAATCGCTTATTTCGACCGCGGGCCGATTCATGAGGACAAACTTGTCCTTGGCGGTTACTGGTCGACATATTGGTACAATGGAAAAATCTACGGCACTGAAATCGCACGCGGCATTGATGTGCTGGCCTTAACGCCAAGCGAGCATTTGACTGAGAACGAAATTGCAGCGGCAAAATTAGCCGATCAAGGGGATGTGTTTAATCCTCAGCAGCAATTTCCGGTCACTTGGCCTGCGGATCCGGTGATTGCGCGTGCTTATCTTGATCAGATGAAACGCAGCGGTGATATGTCAGAAGCGGCCATCGGCGATGTTTCTTCGTCCCTCGATAAAGCGCAAAGCCTGCTGGACGCGGGTCAAACCGACAAAGCGTTTTCCAAATCGCTAACAACACTGGCTAAAGGGTTGAAAGCAGGCGGCGGTCGCCAAGCGGCGCTGGCACAAACCCTAACGGGTATCGCAAGTCGGCTGCGCTAGAGACTTCTGACGCTGAGCGTAAAGCAGTAACACTTTGAGTGTTTGCTAAGTAAAACATGCAGTGAGCCGCGATCTGGTCAATTGAACCAGATCGCGGCTTGTCGTATGGACATGGACGAGTCCCCCGCTATTGCCGGTTATCAAGAAAGAGTGTCATGGAAAATATTGTGCTAGCCGTCACCATGATCGGCGTCCTGGGCATTGGCGCACAATGGCTGGCGTGGCGATTAAATCTGCCGGCTATCGTATTAATGGCAATTGCGGGCATTGTTGCGGGTCCTGTGCTGGGCTTGTTCAGTGCCTTATTGCCAGCGGGGACCCCTGACGGAGTTGCCCCCATTGAGGCCATGCTCGGTGATTTTTACAGGCCTATTATTGGCATTGCGGTAGCCGTCATTTTGTTTGAAGGCGGGCTGACCCTCAACTTTGCGGAAATTCGCGGGCTGGGCAGGGGCGTGCGGCGTATGGTGATTCCGGGCGTGCCGATCGCCTGGGCGCTGGGATCGATGGCGGCCTATTATGTTGCCGGGTTTTCGCTTCCCATCGCCGTCTTGTTCGCCGGGATTATGATCGTCACCGGCCCGACGGTGATTATCCCTTTGCTAAGACAGTCAAAGCTCAATACGCGCCCGGCTACCCTTTTGAAGTGGGAAGGGATCGTCAATGATCCCATCGGCGCGTTGCTGGCTGTGCTGGTCTATGAGGTTTTAACCTTTGATGCGAGCCATGGGACCAGCACCCAGATTGCTGGAACCTTAATCCTCGCATCGATCCTATCAACGCTTCTTGGCTTTGCGCTCGGGCGCTTTATTGCCTTCTTGTTCCGCAATGGTTTTGTGCCGGAATATCTGAAACCCCCTGTATTGCTCGCGGTCGTTCTGGTTTGTTTTGAGTTCGCCAATCAGCTCCAGCATGAGGCGGGACTATTATCGGTCACTGTGATGGGGATGACGATCGCCAATGCGCGGATCGCATCGATTAATGATCTGCGCCACTTTAAAGAAAGCATCACCATCTTACTGGTTTCCGGCGTGTTTGTGATGCTCACCGCGAACCTGACATGGGATGTGTTGGCGGCCATCGATTTGCGGATGATGGCATTTATCTTCGTCATGCTTTTCGTTGTGCGCCCGATCACGGTGATTGTGTCAACGATTGGGTCCGGTTTGCCCATGGCTGAGCGGATCCTTGCCGGGTGGATTGCGCCGCGCGGGATCGTTGCGGTCGCCGTCTCCAGTTTCTTTGGGGCCTCGTTAGTGGCATCAGGCTATCCGGACGGTGAGAAATTGATACCGCTCGCCTTTGGGATGGTGTTTGCAACGGTTATTTTGCATGGCTTTTCAATCGCGCCTTTGGCCAAGTTCCTCGGGCTTGCATCAAAGGAGCGCCCCGGCGTTTTGATTGTGGGGGCCAGTCCTTGGTCCGTGGAGCTTGCGTCAAAGTTGATGGAGTTGGAAATTCCGGTCACGGTTGCCGATTCCAGCTTTCGCCGCCTGCGCCCCGCGCGCAATGCGAATGTTCCGACTTATTACGGAGAGATCCTGTCGGAGGTGACAGAGCACCATATTGATCTGAACCGGTTTGGGTATTTATTGGCGGTCAGTAGTAATGAAGCCCACAATGCATTGGTGTGCACCGACCTTGCGCCGGAAATGGGCCGGGCCCAGATCTTTCAGGTCAATGCACGCGCTAAAGGCGAAGAGAACCGTCAAGCCCTGTCCTATACTCTTCGAGGGCGCACTTTCTTACACTCATCCACCGGCATTGATGATTTGCTGCGCCGCCATTATTTGGGTTGGAACTTTCAACGCACCACTCTGTCTGAAGAATATCCGCCCGATAAATATCTTGCGGAGATGGACGGTGAGGCTGAAATCATCTTGATAAAACGCCGCGAAGGGCTGTTGATTGCCTCGCGAGAAGCCCCGGTGAAACCAGAAATTGGCGATGTGGTGCTGGCCTATGGGCCCAAACTTGCCGAACAAAAGGCTGCCGATAAGCGCGATAAAAAGAGCAAGGGGCAAAAGTCAGGGGCTGACGCCGCTGGTAATGGGTCCACGAGCGACGCCGAGAGCGGATCTAGCGCGTAAACGGGCAGGTTTTTCGGTCTCGGTGCTGCGGGGGTTAAGGAAGATGGGCAAAAGAGGGGTTTGCCGTCACTTTCTCCCATTTACTCCTTGCATTCTGAGCGCCGCCCGCTATACCCCTCCAATCGCTTGAAACAAGCACCTGTCCGAGACGGCTGGTGACCGAGCAATCGGTCTTAAAGTTGCCCGCCCAGATAGGTCATGATCAGCGATCGCGGCATTTATATGCTTTGGCATATTTGCGTTAGCGATCGTCATGACAATCAATGGACAGGCTCTTTCGTTGGATGAAACGGGGAGCCTTTTTGGTTTCCCTCTAAGTCTCACGCAAAGAGCGCAGTGCAAAGCCTAGGGCGTGGTTTGCAGTAGAGGAAACTCGCGAATGAACAGAGAACAAAAAGCAGAGATGGTCGACTGGATCGGCAATGTCTTCGATGACAATGCTGTTGTGGTCGTGGTGGGCAATAAGGGCCTGACCGTCGATGAAATGTCGGGCTTGCGCGCTGAATTGCGTAAAGCGGGCGCGAATATGAAGGTGGTGAAAAACCGCCTTGCAAAAATTGCCATTGAAGGACGTGAAGCAAAGGATGTGGGTCCGTTGTTTCAGGGGCCAACTGCGATCGTATATGCAGATGACCCGGTTGCGCCGGCGAAAATCGTAGAGAAATTTGCCAAGGCCAATGAAAATCTTGAAATCAAGGGCGGGGCCATGGGGCCAGAGATCCTTGATGCTTCAGGGGTTAAAGCCTTGGCCTCCATGCCATCACGTGAGGAGCTTATTGCCTCTATCGTGCTGTGCCTGGGTTCACCGGCTTCCAGTATTGCTGGTGCTATCGGAGCGCCTGCTTCAGATATTGCCGGAATTCTTAAAACCATTGAGGAGCGTGAAGCCGCATAAGGCAGCGCCCCAGTTCACAGTAGAAAATCAACACATCAACTCGAAGACAGGAAATTTACCATGGCTGATCTCAAAAAACTTGCTGAAGACATTGTCGGTCTGACACTGCTGGAAGCTAAAGAGCTAAAAGACCTTCTCAAAGAAGAATATGGCATTGAGCCTGCAGCTGGCGCTGTTGCTGTTGCAGCAGCTCCTGGTGCTGGTGGCGGCGGCGAAGCTGCTGAAGAGAAAACCGAATTTGACGTGATCCTCGTTGCTGCTGGCGACAAGAAAATCAACGTGATCAAAGAGGTTCGCGGCATCACAGGTCTTGGCCTGAAAGAAGCAAAAGAGCTTGTTGAA
Organism: uncultured Caulobacterales bacterium; assembly: GCA_964421675.1. Lineage (GTDB taxonomy): Bacteria > Pseudomonadota > Alphaproteobacteria > Caulobacterales > Parvularculaceae > CALLPQ01. Next base: position 14,299 of record CAYQXV010000010.1, on the reverse strand, counting down.
GCTGGCGGTAAGCCAGTTAAAGAGGGCATTTCTAAAGGCGAAGCCGAAGAAATCGCTAAAAAGCTCGAAGAGGCTGGCGCCAAAGTCGAGGTCAAGTAGCACGAATCAACTGGGTCTGGTGGGCTTCCCACCAGGCTTGGCTACCGACACGCCCGGCACGAATTTTTCGACGTTGGGCGTTTCGCGTCCGGCGCTATTGTGCCTGTCAAGCTTTTCTTTAGAAAAGGGCTTGCGGCGCAAACAGTAGCGGCTTATATCAGCGTTTCTGGCTTCAAGGCGGTCACTGGAGTCAATGGGTAAAGCGGCAACGTGCATCAAATATTAGAGACTTAAACAACCGAGGTTCTTTCACCCGGCGGTTGCATTCGCAACCAGCGGGTTTTTTGGCGTTCTGGCTTCCTTCGACGTGGTCCGCTCACCCGTCGATTATCTGGGAACGCTAAAATCAAGTGGCATTAGGCCTGATCATCAAGGGATGAGAAGGGCCGGGAAATGCCGTCTGGTGAAAGCAAACTTCGCAATATCTCGTCTGCGGCATCCGATGATTTCGGAGCCTGTTTGGACAAGTGAGGATGAATAAATATGGCGCAATCCTTTGTAGAGAAAAAACGGATCCGGAAGAGCTTTGGTCGGATTGGCGATGCTGCCGCAATGCCAAATCTGATTCAGGTGCAAAAGGACAGCTATGAGCAGTTCCTGCAGCGTTTGATCCCCCATGCTGATCGTAAGCAGGAGGGCATTGAGGCGGTCTTTAAATCAGTCTTCCCAATTACTGATTTCACCGAGACGGCCGTTCTGGAATATGTTTCCTACGAATTTGAACCGCCAAAATATGACACTGAGGAGTGTCAGCAGCGCGATATGACCTATTCCGCGCCGCTTAAAGTGACTCTGCGCCTCATCGTATTTGAGGTGGATGAAGATACCGGCGCAAAATCCGTCAAGGATATTAAAGAGCAAGAAGTCTATATGGGCGATATGCCCCTCATGACCGAGAACGGTACCTTCATCGTCAATGGCACCGAGCGGGTTATTGTTTCTCAGATGCACCGTAGCCCGGGCGTGTTCTTTGATCACGATAAAGGCAAAAGCCATTCATCCGGCAAATTGCTGTTTGGCGCGCGGATTATTCCTTATCGCGGCTCATGGCTCGATTTCGAATTTGACCCCAAAGATATCGTCAATGTGCGCATTGACCGTCGCCGTAAATTGCCAGCGACTACGCTGCTTTATGCGCTCGGTATGGACCAGGAAGAAATTCTTGATGAATTCTACACCCGTGTTCCGCACAAGCGTATTGAAGGCGGGTTTGCGGTTCCGTTTAATTCCGATCGCTATAAGGGCGTTAAGCTCAATCGCGACCTGATTAATGCGGCGACGGGCGATGTGGTTGCGGAAGCTGGGAAAAAGCTTTCTGCGCGCGGCGCCAAAAAGTTGCAGGAAGAAGGCCTCAACGATCTTCTCTTTACGTCAGAAGATATGATCGGTCGCTATTTCGCCTCGGACCTTGTGAATTTTGACACCGGTGAAATTTACGCTGAGGCGGGCAATGAGATTACCGAAGATACATTGCTGCTGCTCGAAGATATTGGCATTGACGAGTTCGATACGATTGATGTCGATCACGTGACCATTGGCGCATATATGCGCAATACGCTGGCGGCCGATAAGAACTCAAACCGCGATATGGCGTTGATCGATATTTACCGGGTCATGCGCCCAGGTGAGCCGCCAACCTTGGAAACAGCTGAAGGGCTTTTCTATAGCCTATTCTTCGATCCTGAGCGTTACGATTTGTCAGCGGTTGGCCGGGTTAAAATGAATATCCGGTTGGACTTTAAAGATGTCGACGATGAATTGCGCACCTTGCGTAAGGAAGACATTCTTTCTGTTCTCAGCACGCTTGTTGATCTGCGAGACGGTCGCGGCGAAATTGATGATATTGATAATCTAGGCAATCGCCGGGTTCGCTCTGTGGGCGAGCTGATGGAAAATCAATATCGTATCGGCCTGTTGCGTATGGAGCGCGCCATTAAAGAGCGCATGTCATCGGCTGAACTTGAAACCTTGATGCCTCATGATCTGATTAATGCGAAACCAGTTGCCGCTGCGGTTCGCGAGTTTTTCGGATCTTCGCAATTGTCGCAGTTTATGGACCAGACGAACCCATTGTCTGAGATTACCCATAAACGCCGCCTTTCAGCGCTTGGGCCTGGCGGCTTGACGCGCGAGCGTGCTGGCTTTGAGGTTCGCGATGTTCACCCAACCCACTATGGGCGTATCTGTCCGATTGAAACGCCCGAGGGGCCGAATATTGGTCTGATCAATTCATTGGCGACCCACGCGCAGGTCAATAAATATGGCTTCATTGAAAGCCCATATCGCCGCGTGATTGACTGCAAAGTAACCGACGAGGTTGTGTATCTTTCTGCGATGGAAGAGCAGCGCTTTGCGATTGCTCAGGCCAATGCCGAGGTTGATGAAAACAATGTCTTGCAAAATGAGTTTGTGAACTGCCGTGTTGGCGGCGACGCAACACTCGTTCCCAAAGAGGATGTGGGCTATATTGATGTTTCGCCAAAACAGCTTGTTTCTGTTGCTGCGGCATTGATCCCGTTCCTTGAAAATGATGACGCGAACCGCGCCTTGATGGGATCAAACATGCAACGCCAGGCCGTGCCATTGCTACAGGCCGAAGCGCCCTATGTTGGTACGGGCATGGAATCAGTTGTTGCCAGAGACTCTGGTGCTGCGGTTGCGGCTCGCCGCCCCGGTGTTATCGAGCAAGTTGACGCCCAGCGGATTGTTGTTCGCGCGACAGAAGAAAAAGATCCCACCAAGCCTGGTGTGGATATCTTCAATTTGCGCAAGTTCCAGCGTTCAAACCAGAACACTTGTATCAATCAGCGCCCCTTGGTGAAAATTGGGGATATTGTTCGTGAGGGCGATATTATTGCTGACGGTCCGTCTACGGACCTTGGCGAGTTGGCGCTGGGTAAAAACGTTCTCGTGGCGTTTATGCCGTGGAACGGTTACAACTTTGAGGACTCAATTCTGATCTCTGAGCGGATCGTGCGCGACGATGTGTTTACATCGGTGCACCTTGAAGAGTTTGAGGTGATGGCTCGCGATACCAAGCTGGGGCCAGAAGAAATTACCCGCGACATTCCAAACGTATCTGAAGAAGCGCTGCGCAACCTCGATGAGGCTGGTATCGTTGCTATCGGTGCGGAAGTGCATCCGGGCGATATTCTCGTTGGTAAGATCACGCCAAAAGGCGAGTCGCCAATGACACCGGAAGAAAAATTGCTGCGCGCGATTTTCGGTGAGAAGGCGTCTGACGTTCGTGACACTTCCTTGAAACTACCGCCGGGTGTTGCCGGAACGGTTGTGGAAGTGCGTGTGTTTAACCGTCACGGTATCGACAAAGATGAACGCGCGATTGCGATTGAGCGCGAAGAAATTGAACGCTTGGCAATTGACCGCGATGACGAGCTTGCCATCCTTGAGCGGAACATTTTCGGCCGCTTGAAAGATATTCTGCTCGGTAAAGATGCGGTCTCAGGGCCTAAAGAGTTTGAATCCGGTCGCGTTACAGACATGATCCTCGACAATCTGACCCGCGGTCAGTGGTGGAAAATTGGTCTGAACGATGAAGCCGCGATGAGCGAGATTGAAGCCCTGCGCAATCAATATGATGCCAGCCGCTCCCGTCTCGAAGCGCGGTTTGAAGACAAGGTTGAAAAACTTAAACGCGGTGATGAATTGCCACCAGGCGTGATGAAAATGGTCAAAGTCTTTGTTGCGGTTAAGCGTAAGCTACAGCCGGGCGACAAGATGGCCGGGCGTCACGGCAATAAAGGGGTGATTTCTAAAATTGCGCCGATGGAAGACATGCCGTTCCTTGAAGATGGTACCGCCGTTGATATCGTGTTGAACCCACTTGGGGTGCCTTCGCGAATGAATGTTGGTCAGATTCTGGAAACTCACCTTGGATGGGCCTGCCGTGGTCTTGGCGGTCAGGTCAAAGAGATTGTGGAAGCCTGGGACAATACCGGTGAGGGCCGTGAGGAGCTGATCGAAAAGCTCAAAGATATTTACGGCGAAGATCAGGTTCTACCGCGTTCCAATGAGGAATTGCGAGAGCTTGCTGGCAATCTGTTCAAAGGTGTGCCGATTGGAACGCCTGTGTTCGATGGTGCCCGTGAGCCCGATATTGTGAAGATGCTTGAAAAAGCCGGTCTTCGCGAAACTGGTCAGGTTGATCTTTATGATGGTCGAACCGGCGAGAAATTCTCTCGCCCGGTAACGGTTGGTTATAAATATCTGCTCAAACTGCACCACCTTGTTGATGACAAAATCCATGCCCGTTCAATCGGACCATACTCACTTGTCACGCAGCAGCCACTGGGCGGTAAAGCTCAGTTTGGCGGTCAGCGCTTTGGTGAGATGGAAGTTTGGGCGCTTGAAGCGTATGGCGCGGCGTACACATTGCAGGAAATGTTGACCGTGAAGTCTGATGACGTTGCGGGCCGGACCAAAGTTTATGAAGCCATTGTGCGCGGAGATGACACTTTTGAAGCGGGTATTCCCGAAAGCTTCAACGTGCTCGTCAAAGAGATGCGCTCATTGGGTCTGAATGTGGAGTTGCAAACCGGCTAATCCCGGCTTTGATTTCACCACGAATGCAAAATTTACGCAGGAAATCCTGCAACTAAAGTGAGGGTACTATGTCCCAGGAAATGATGAACGTCTTCAATCCGGCTGCTGTGCAGTCAACGTTCAACCAGATCCGTATTTCGCTAGCCAGTCCCGAGAAAATTCTTTCTTGGTCCTTTGGCGAAATAAAAAAGCCGGAGACGATTAATTACCGTACCTTTAAGCCGGAACGTGACGGATTATTCTGTGCACGTATTTTTGGCCCAGTTAAAGATTATGAATGTTTGTGCGGTAAATATAAGCGCATGAAATATAAAGGCATCACATGTGAAAAATGTGGTGTCGAGGTAACGCTGACCAAAGTGCGCCGTGATCGCATGGGCCACATTGAGCTTGCTGCGCCGGTTGCTCATATCTGGTTCCTGAAATCATTGCCATCGCGTATTTCTTTGATGCTCGACATGACGTTGAAAGACGTTGAGCGGGTTTTATATTTTGAAAAATATATCGTCATTGAGCCCGGATTGACCGCCATGGATCAGCATCAAATGCTGACCGAGGAAGAATATCTGCAGGCGCAAGAAGAATATGGCGAAGATAGCTTCACCGCCGGCATTGGTGCGGAAGCCATTCGCGAAATCCTGATGAATATGGATTTGGAAGCGATCTCTGCGCAATTGGCTGTTGAGATTGCCGAAGCCACAACAGAGTTGAAGCCTAAGAAACTTGCCAAGCGTAAAAAACTAATTGATGCCTTTATCCAATCGGGCAATCGTCCTGAATGGATGATCATGACGGTTATTCCGGTGATCCCGCCAGAATTGCGCCCGCTTGTGCCTCTTGATGGTGGCCGGTTTGCGACGTCTGACCTAAATGATCTTTATCGCCGGGTGATTAACCGCAACAACCGCCTAAAACGCCTGATCGAATTGCGTGCGCCTGATATCATTGTCCGAAATGAAAAACGCATGCTGCAAGAAGCTGTTGATGCGCTGTTTGATAATGGCCGCCGCGGACGGGTGATTACAGGGACAAATAAACGTCCGCTGAAATCTCTTTCAGACATGTTGAAAGGTAAGCAAGGTCGTTTCCGTCAGAACCTTCTTGGAAAGCGCGTTGATTATTCCGGGCGTTCAGTGATCGTTGTTGGTCCAGATCTGAAACTGCATGAATGTGGCTTGCCGAAGAAAATGGCGCTTGAGTTGTTCAAGCCGTTTATCTATTCGCGTCTTGATGCCAAAGGCCTATCGGCGACGGTTAAACAGGCCAAAAAACTTGTTGAGAAGGAGCGCCCGGAAGTCTGGGACATTCTCGATGAGGTGATCCGCGAGCATCCGGTGATGCTGAACCGCGCACCGACATTGCACCGTCTTGGCATTCAGGCTTTTGAGCCTAAGCTGATTGAGGGTAAAGCGATCCAGCTTCACCCGCTGGTTTGTACCGCCTTTAACGCCGACTTTGACGGCGACCAAATGGCTGTACACGTCCCATTGTCACTTGAGGCGCAACTCGAGGCGCGTGTCTTGATGATGTCGACCAATAATATTTTGTCACCAGCGAACGGTAAGCCGATTATTGTGCCCTCGCAGGATATTGTGCTTGGTCTTTATTATATCACGATTGAAAAAGACAATGAGCCAGGCGAGGGGATGACCTTCGGTTCTATCGAAGAGATTGAACATGCTCTTGATGCTGGCGTTGTGTCGATGCACGCGAAAATTAAGGCGCTTTGGGAATCTGTTGATCTTGACGGCAATCCAATCCGCCAGATTGTGGAATCAACACCGGGCCGTATGAAAGTGGCGCAGGTTCTGCCGAAAGATGGCAATGTGCCGTTTGAGGTTATCAACCAGCTGCTCACGAAAAAATCCATTCAGTCACTGATTGATGTGGTCTACCGCCATTGCGGACAGAAAAAGACAGTGATCTTTGCCGACCATATTATGGGGCTCGGATTTAAAGAGGCGTGTAAAGCGGGTATCTCGTTTGGTAAGGATGACATGATCATTCCTGAAGCCAAACAAGAACTTGTTGAAGAAACACGGCTTCTGGTTCGCGATTATGAACAGCAATATGCTGAAGGCTTGATTACGCGCGGCGAGAAATACAACAAAGCTGTTGATGCATGGGCGAAATGTACGGACAAAGTTGCCGATGAGATGATGAAAGAAATTTCTACGGTTCAGATCGATAAAGAGCTGGGCCGGGAGATGGAAATCAATTCCGTCTATATGATGTCGCACTCTGGCGCGCGTGGTTCCCCCACGCAAATGCGTCAGCTTGGCGCGATGCGCGGCCTGATGGCAAAGCCATCTGGCGAGATTATCGAAACACCGATTATCTCGAACTTTAAAGAAGGCCTTACCGTTCTTGAGTACTTTAACTCGACCCACGGCGCGCGTAAGGGTCTTGCTGATACGGCGCTGAAAACTGCGAACTCCGGTTATCTTACCCGCCGTCTTGTGGATGTTGCGCAAGATTGCATCATTCGCGACCTTGATTGCGGCACGACCGAAGGCATTACGCTGGAACCGGTTGTTAAATCTGGTGATATCATTGTGTCATTGTCGCAGCGCATTCTTGGGCGCACATTGCTCGATGAACTTCACGATACCCAAACTGGTGAAATTGTCGGGCGTCCCGGCGATGAGGTTGATGAGGCTCAGTCAGAGCGCATTGAGGCCTCTGGCATTCAAAGCGTACGTGTGCGTTCACCGCTTACTTGTGAAACAAAAGTCGGCATTTGCGGCGCGTGTTATGGGCGCGATCTTGCGCGCGGTACGCACGTTAATGTTGGCGAGGCTGTCGGCGTTATTGCAGCGCAATCCATTGGTGAGCCTGGAACCCAGCTTACCATGCGGACATTCCACGTTGGCGGAACGGCGCAGGTTGGCGACACCTCATTCATTGAGGCGAGCCATAATGGATCGATCAAGCTTGAATCGCGTAATGTGGTTAAAGACTCCGACGGTGATTTGATTGTTATGGGGCGTAATACCCTTATCAAAATTCTTGATGCTGATGAAAAAGAACAAGCATCATTTAAAGTCACTTACGGTACCAAATTGCGGGTTGATGATGGCAGTAAAGTTGAGCGCGGACAGCGTTTGGCCGACTGGGACCCCTATACAATTCCAATTCTGACAGAACTTGCCGGTAAGGTGAAATTTGAAGACCTTGCTGAAGGTTTGTCGGTTCAGGTTGTCGCTGACGAGGCGACGGGTATTTCCAGCCGGGTTGTCACCGACTGGCGTTCAAACCCGCGCGCGGCTGATCTGAAACCTGCGATTGTCATTGTTGACGAGGATGGCGAGCCGCTCAAGATTGCCTCAACGGGCAATGAAGCGCGCTATCAACTTCCTGTTGATGCTGTTTTATCGGTGGAAGATGGTGAAGCCATTCGCGTAGGTGATGCGCTTGCTCGTATCCCGACCGAAGGGGCAAAAACCAAAGACATTACCGGTGGTCTGCCGCGGGTTGCTGAACTATTCGAAGCGCGCCGTCCAAAAGATCATGCGATTATTGCAGAGATTGACGGGCGCGTTGAGTTTGGCCGGGACTATAAAAACAAACGCCGAATTTCAATTGTACCCGCCGATGATGCCCTTGAAACGGTTGATTACCTTGTGCCTAAAGGCAAGCACATTGCTGTTCAGGAAGGTGATTTCATCGCTAAGGGCGAATATCTCATGGACGGGAATCCGGCCCCTCACGATATTCTTGCAATTTTGGGTATTGAGGCGCTGGCTGATTATCTGATCAATGAAATTCAGGAAGTTTACCGCCTGCAGGGTGTGCCGATTAACGATAAGCATATCGAAGTTATCGTGCGTCAAATGCTGCAAAAATATGAAGTGACCGATCCTGCGGATAGTCACTTCATGAAAGAAGAACAGGTCGATAAGGTTGAGTTTGAAGAAACCAACCTTCAGCTTGAAAATCTCGGCAAAACTCCGGCGAAAGGTATGCCGGTACTACTTGGGATTACGAAAGCATCGCTGCAGACGCGTTCATTTATCTCGGCGGCGTCCTTCCAGGAAACAACACGGGTTCTGACGGATGCGGCTGTAAACGGTAAAGCGGACAATCTTGAAGGTCTCAAAGAGAACGTGATTGTGGGTCGCTTGATCCCAGCCGGTACCGGCGGGGTTATGTCCGCTCACCAGCTTGAGGCGGAACGTCTTGATGCTGCTCTTCTTGCAGAACGCGATGAGCGCGCTGCCGAGCATGCCGCTCTTCCAACGCCGGATGTATCGATGAACCCTGAAGATGCGTTCAAACCAGTTGAGCCAGCCGAGCCAGAGGCGCCGGTTAGCGATATCTCTGATATTGAAGCGGCGTTTGGGGTAAGTGATGAACCGCAAGGCGATCAGGCCCCGGATGATCAAACACCGGATTCTCAATCTGAATAGGTGAAAAATGCGGGCAATTGCGCCGCGCATTTTCCACTAAAGAAATCAAAAAGAAACCGCATCACCTTTGGTGATGCGGTTTCTTTGTTGAGCGTTCTTTATCTCAAATTTAAAAAATAAAAGCTTTTAAGCTCATGCGAAGCGTTGACGGCTCGCATTAATCGGCAAGCGCGCTTTCATCGGGCATGCCAACAATATGAAAGCCGCCATCAACATGGTGGGTTTCGCCCGTACATGACGCGCCCAGGTCGGATAGCAAGTAGAGCGCAGCGCCAGCAACGCCGCGCGGATCAGTATCGTCGCGCAACGGAGAGGCTTTTCGGTTGAAAGAAAACATATGACGCCCGGACGAAATACCAGCGGCGGCCAGTGTTTTAACCGGGCCTGCCGATATCGCATTCACGCGAATATTTGCCGGGCCTAAATCGCGGGCAATATAGCGTGTTGATGCTTCAAGGGCGGCTTTTGCAACGCCCATAACATTATAATTCGGGATGGTTCGCTCACTGCCAAGATAGGTCAGGGTAATCATGGAGCCGCCATTGGGCATTAATTTTGCCGCGCGATTGGCAGAGTCGACAAAGGAAAATGCCGAAACATCCATCGTGTCTTTAAAGATTTGCCGCGTTGTATTTTCAACGAATGATCCCTCAAGGGCGGACTTATCGGTAAAGGCAATCGCATGAACGAGAAAATCGATGGTACCCCATTCTTTTTCTACCGCCGCAAATGCCGCTTCCATTGATGCATCATCGGTCACATCACAGGGCAAAATCACTTTGGCATCAAGGCTCTCGGCCAAGGGGCGCACTCGTCGCTCCAGAGCTTCCCCGGCAAATGTAAACCCGACTTCCGCGCCCATGGCGTGCAATTGTTGTGCAATATACCAAGCGATCGAATTTTTATTGGCAACGCCCATAATCAATCCGCGTTTACCGGCCATAAGATTGCCCTGTACGGGAAAGTCCTGTTCGCTCATCGAGTCGATCTCCAGAGTAAGGGGCCGCAATTAGCCGCCAGTTCGTTGAATAACCATCAATACCAATATGGCATAGGCCAGCCAGATGCCCGCGTAAATCCCAATGCGCGGCAGCGTTTGCATTTTGCGCACGGCGGGTACAAGCATCCGAAACCACCATAACCCGCCGGTTGCGATGAGCACCGCAACGATAGCGTTTTCAGGGGTAAGCGGTGCGATCATCTTACACTCGGCCGACGACAAGGCAGCCATTGGTGCCGCCAAAACCAAAGCTATTGGTGAGGAAGCTGTCGACTTTCGCGTTATCGACCCGTTCGCGCACAATTGGTAAGTCGGCAAATTCCGGATCAATTTCCTCGATATGGGCCGAGGCCGTCAGGAATTCATTTTCCATCATCAGCATCGAATAAATTGTCTCTTGCGCGCCGGTTGCCCCTAATGAGTGACCGGTCAGGGATTTCGTTGACGAAAAGGACGGGATGTTGTCGCCAAATACTTCCCTGATCGCAGCGGTTTCGCGTTGATCGCCAACCGGTGTTGAGGTCCCGTGGGTGTTAATATAGTCGACCGAGCCGCCATGGGTTTTCAGGGCTTCTTGCATACACCGTACTGCGCCTTCGCCTGACGGGGCGACCATGTCATAGCCATCAGAGTTTGCAGCATAGCCGGTGACTTCGCCATAGATTCTAGCGCCGCGTTTTTGCGCAGCTTCGTACGACTCTAAAATGACAACGCCCGCGCCGCCGGAGATAACGAACCCATCGCGGTTCACATCATAGGCGCGCGATGCGGTTGCGGGGGTATCATTATATTTGGTCGACATCGCGCCCATGGCGTCGAACATATTGGACAAGGTCCAGTCAATTTCCTCACCGCCGCCAGCGATGATCATTTCCTGTTTGCCCCATTGGATTTGTTCTACGGCCGCGCCGATACAGTGGATAGATGTGGCGCATGCTGATGAAATTGAATAATTTACACCAAGAATTTTAAGCGGCACCGCAAGTGTTGCGGAATTGGTGGAGGACATGGCGCGGGGCACTTGTGTGGGGCCAATTTTTCGGGTGCTTTTTTGCTCGCGCGTTTTATCGGCTGCCGCAATAATCGCCCTTGTGCAGGGCCCGCCGGATCCCATAATGATGCCGGTTTGCGGATTGGAAATATCATCCAGCGACAAGCCTGCATCCTCGATGGCCTCAAGGGCGGCAATATAGTTCCACGCAGCGCCTTCGCCCATAAAGCGGCGGGTTTTGCGATCAAGAGCCTCTTCAACGTCAAGGGTTGGCGGGGCATGCACCTGGCAGCGAAAACCTAGTTCTTCATAAACCTGTGAGTTTACGATTCCCGAGCGACCCTCTTTGAGCGAGGTTAGAACTTCCGCTTTATTGTTTCCGATGGATGAGACGATGCCCATCCCAGTAATTACGACACGTCGCATAAACGTTCGAACTCCTAAAGTTCTAGCGCATTTTGTGCGCTATATGAGTATTGCCCTGATACTGACCCAAGTCGCTAAATTCCAGCTTCCAATTGCTCGCGGGAGAAAAGGCCGACCCTTAAATCTTTGGCCTCATAGATAGGCTTATCATCCGCGATCATTGTTCCATCGCCAATGCCAAGGACGAGAGGTCTTCGCATTGTTCTTTTCATCTGTATTTCATAGCGCACAGTCTTGGTTTTCGGCGTTACCATGCCCGCAAATTTGATCTCTTTTGCGCCCAAGGCCCGTCCATGACCGGGTATATCTGACCAGGTCAGGAAAAATCCAATCAATTGCCAGAGAGCATCCAACCCCAAACAGCCCGGCATCACAGGATCGCCGGGGAAATGGCAATCAAAAAACCAGATATCGGGGTGAATATCGAGTTCTGCAATAATATGGCCTTTGCCATTGGTGCCGCCATCGCTGGAAATTTCCAGGATACGGTCAAACATCAGCATGGGAGGGACGGGCAGTTGCGCCGTGCCTGGCCCATTAAGCCCGTGATAGCCGCATTGCAGCAATTCGTCTCGGTTGTAGCTACTTTTATTGGTCATAGCGCTTGAATATCTTGTCCATTCGAAAGGGGTAAATTCTGTAAGAACCTTAGGTAGAGTGCACACCTCTTGGGGTCAATGATAGAGGATATGGACGAGGCCGATTATTAGTAATATCAACAATCTCAAGGCTTTATCTGTCTTGGGCCCTTAGCCGAAAAGGCGCTTTCTGGCGGTTTCATATTCCTGGGCGAGATTTGCAATGAAATCAGCCGCAGGCGGTACCTCATTTATTGCACCGATTCCCTGTCCGCAGCCCCAAATATCTTTCCATGCCTTTGCATCTGTATTGCCGCCAGAGCCAAAATTCATGTTGGAAGGATCACTCACCGGAAGATTATCAGGATCGAGCCCAGCATCGATGATGGACGGTCTGAGATAATTCCCATGCACGCCGGTAAACAGGTTGGTGTAGACAATGTCATCTGCCGAACATTCTACAATGGCATTTTTGTACCCGTCATCGGCATTTGCCTCTTTGGTGGCCACAAAGGCAGAGCCAATATAGCCAAAATCAGCCCCCATGGCCTCGCATGCCAAGACTGAATCTCCGGTGGCAATAGAGCCGGAAAGGGCGATGGGGCCATCAAACCATTCGCGAATTTCCTGCACCAGCGCAAATGGTGAGATGACGCCCGCATGGCCGCCTGCACCGGCAGCCACCGCGATTAATCCATCAGCCCCTTTTGCAACGGCTTTTTTGGCGAAGAAATTATTGATGATATCGTGCAGCACGATGCCGCCATATGAATGCACTGCTTCATACACTTCTTCGCGCGCCCCCAACGAGCAAATCACGATGGGCACCTCATGTTTCACGCAGGATTCCATATCCTGCATCAGCCGGTCATTGGAGCGGTGAACGATTTGGTTTACCGCAAAGGGCGCGGCGGGTTGATCGGGATTGGCATCATTATGGCGGGCGATATTTTCCTTGATCTGGGTGATCCACTCATCAAGCTTTTCTTGCGGGCGCGCATTTAAGGCGGGAAACGATCCGACAATACCGGCGCAACATTGCGCGCTTACCAATGCGGGGTTGGAGACAATAAAGAGCGGTGCTCCGATCACAGGAATACGCAGTTTGGATTTAAGGTCTGTGGTTATCGACATGCACTCATGCTCCGTGAATTTATTCATTGCCAGAGTAGGGGGCCATCATGGGATAGGCAATCATTGCATGCAGTTACTGGTAATAAAACATGCCTTTTACGCTGGCTTGGGGAGCTCGCAGGTTCGCATTTTTTAGGCCGTCCAGCGTTGCCGTGTAGTGAAAAAACCTGACAGAAAATGCTCTGATTAAGCGTCTTGAATCGCCAAAAAGCGGTCGCGGATTATATAGTCATAATTCGCCAGAAGCGGGCATTATGTGCCCACAATTGAACGACAGCCAGGGGCGAGAAAAGCAGACACTCAAATCGATCGGCGTGAGGAATATTCATTGCGGAGTAATTGTTTTGAGGCTATCAGCGCCATTTGATCAGCAAAGACCTTTTTCGAGAGAAGCATTGAGTTGGAAAACCCATGATCGTCGTCATAGAAGGTATCAGCGCAGTTGGTAAAACGACCTATTCTCTGACATTTGGTGCTGCTCACCATGTGCCTGAGTTTCCTGAAACGGGCACGCCGCCAGTCGCGCATGCACCCGCTGAAGAACTGGCTCAGTATTGGATCGAGCACAATATCCGGCGCTTTCAGGCAGCGCTTGAGGTCGAGGCTAAGCACGGCTTTGCTATCTGCGATACCGAGCCATTCAAGTCGCATTTCGATTGGTGTATGGCCAAGGCTGGTTTCAAGAACATGGACGTCTTCAAAGCCGCTATGCCACTGGCACGTGAGGCGATTGAGCAGCGAAGGATCGGTTTTGGCGATCTCTATTTTGTGAAGCACCTTGCCCCCGACTTGGCACGCGCGCAAAAAGAGGGTGATCTCACTCGAACACGTAGTCGGTTTGACATGCACCTCGCGCTGCAACCATTTTTAATAAGTTGGTATGAGGTGCTTAGCGAAGTGCTACCCGGAAGGGTCGAATTCGATTTCCCCGATAAAAATGAGTTGCTAGAGCGGCTCAAAAACAAATCGTCAGAGAGCATCTCAAGGCGTTTCGATGTTTCGGTGCTTGATACTTTAGTTGCGCGGCTTGACGATTAACATCCGTTTTGGGGAACCCTCTTACGCCAATGATTGGGCTGCGATATCCGCATAATAGGTG
>CAYQXV010000009.1:52402-82626 GCA_964421675.1 uncultured Caulobacterales bacterium | reverse complement strand
ACTTTCGGCGCATCATCAACCGATGGTGTTTTATCTTTGTAGAGACAAACTTCGCGCACCGTGCACCGCCAACATTCTGGTGTACGGGCTTTGCAAATATAGCGCCCATGGAGAATCAACCAATGGTGTGCGTCTTTTAGATATTCATCGGGCGTTATACGCTCCAATCCGCGTTCAACTTCAAGCGGGGTTTTCCCCGGTGCAATGCGCGTTCGATTGCCAATGCGAAAAAGGTGCGTATCAACCGCAATTGTCGGCTGACCAAAAACAACATTGCACACAACATTTGCAGTTTTGCGGCCAACACCGGGGAGGGTTTCCAAAACATCGCGACTTTCAGGAACCTGGCTGTCAAATTCATCGATCAATCGCTGTGACAGAGCAATCACGTTCTTAGCCTTGTTTCGCCACAGGCCGATGGTGCGCACATATTCGCCCACCGCTTCAACCCCTAAAGCAACCATTTTTTCCGGCGTATCGGCGACCGGAAACAATTTCTGCGTTGCTTTATTGACGCCAATATCTGTCGCCTGGGCAGATAAAACCACCGCCACCAGCAATGTGTACGGGCTGGAATAGTTCAGTTCGGTCTGCGGCGAAGGGCGGCCTTCGGAAAGTATTTTGTAAAATTGACGTGCCGCCTCGCGGGTCATTTTTCTAGCCATTGCCGGTCCCTACCATTTCACAGTGAGTATGTGCCGTCTTGCGCGCAGCGCGTCAAACTGTACCCTTTTCAATCGCGCAGATCGGTATAATTTTGAGATATGCACCCCTTTACCAACCGTTCATTTGCCCGCCGCGCACCAACCACCGAAACGCTTGCGCCGATGGCGAAAGGGCGCGCGAAAGTGTTCGCCGATGGCATTGCACCCCTGCCTCCTTCGGAAAATGGCGAGCCGCTCCTTCTGGATGCCTTGCTTTACCCCAACCGTAGCTTACCCAATACCGGCTTTATGGTTTTGATGGCGATCGTTATTGGCGTCAACATCACCTTTGGCATCGCCTTTACCCTGCAGGGTGCCTGGCCGGTTCTTGCATTTGGCGGGTTGGATATTTTGCTGGTCTATTGCGCGTTCAAGATCAGCTATCGTCAGGGGCGCTTGCATGAACGCTTATGGATTCGCGCAGGAAACATTCATATTTCCCGCGTGCTGCCATCCGGCCATGAGATGCGTTGGCAGTTACCGGCAATCTTCACAGATTTAGTTTTTCCCGACCCCATGGAGCATGAAGGCCAAATCGTCATTCGCCATAAGGGCAAGCACTTAATCGTGGGGGCTTTTCTATCGCCAGAAGAGCGCCTGGCCTTTGCCAAAAGATTAAGAGAAGCGATGCTGTCATCGCGAAACGCATCCTACTGATTGGCGTTTTTAGGGCCACCACTATTTTCACGATGAGATTGGCCAAGAAGCTCGTTGAGACGCGCTTGTTCTTTTGCTGATAAGCGCGATTGCTCCGTCTTGGTGCGCGAGCGCCGTCTTAAAACAACAAACCAAAAAACAATCGCTATGCTGACTAAAAAGATGGGAAAGCCCCATAATAGGGTATTCGACCCGCCAAAGCGGGGCTTTAGCAAGACGAAATCACCATAACGGCTGGCAATATAGTCGAATATTTGTTCATCGCTGTCACCGGCAACAATCCGCTCCCGCACAAGGCGTTGCAGATCTTTTGATATTCCAACATTGGAGCCATCAACAGATTGGCTAACGCATGTGGGACAACGCAATTGCCGCGTTATTTCAAGGGCGCGGCGCTCTAGCGCTGGATCGTCAAGGCGAATATCAGGATCGACGGCGTAACTTGGCAACAGCGGCAATAATCCGGCCCATAAGGCTATGATCAGATAAAGGGCGCGTCTCATACACCCACCTTCGCTAACTCGTCACCCGTTTGTGTGGGAACGCGTTGCGGGCGATTGCGTTGGCGCACGGCAATGATGCCGCCTAACGTCATAATCAATGCACCGCCCCACATAAAGAAAACCAGTGGGTGATGCCAGGCAAGAACAACCTGCCCGCCATCGTCTCGCGGCTCGCCCAGCGCAACATAAATATCAGACGCGAATCGCGGCACAAATTCCGCTTCAGTTGTTGTCATCCCCGCAACCGGATAAAAGCGGCGTTCCGGCTCAATAACGGCAATCATTTTATCGCCGCGAAACAATGTAAAGGTTCCGGTTTCAGTTTGATAATTCGCAACATTTCGGCGCGCCATTCCATCAAATTGCAATTCATACCCTGCTATCTCCAGGCGATCCCCCGGCTTCATAACAGCGCTATTTTCGCTGACCCAAACTGCGGTGCCGGTCATGCCGAGCAAAACAATACCGACGCCCAAATGAGCCAACGCGCCGCCCCAAAATGTTGATGGCAGATGGACCAACCGGTTAATCGATTGCTTTAGCGGCAATTTTGGCACACCAATGCGCAGCGCGATATCCATCACTATACTGATAATCACCCACGCCCCCATAAACGCGCCAACAACACCAAGCACAGGGCCGCCAATGCGCAGCCACTGCACGAGTAAAACAAAGGCAATGGTTATCAACGCCATTAATCCTAAGCGCTTAACGATGGCCTCCCCGCTGGCACGTTTCCACGGCGCAAAGATGCCCGCGGCCATGAAGATAACCAGGATGAATGTCAGAGGAATGGCAACCAGATTGAAATAGGGCGGGCCCACGGAAACAGTGCGATTGAAAATCATATCGGAAAAGGCGGGCCAAAAGGTTCCCAGCATCACCACCGCGAGGATGATCGATAAAATTACATTATTGACGATCAAGGCGGATTCGCGAGATAGCATCGCAAAATGCCCGCCGGACTGTATACGCCCTGCCCGCAACGCAAATATAAGCAAGGCCGCGCCGGTTAACACGGAAAAAATCAACAATAAAAATTGGCCGCGTAAAGGATCGTTCGCAAATGCATGTACGCTGGTTAGCAAACCTGAGCGAACGAGAAAGGTGCCCATCAGGGAGGTGCTAAACGCAATGATCGCCATCATCACGGTCCAGACTTTTAAGCTATCTCTTTTCTCGACAACAATCGCAGAATGCACCAATGCGGTTCCCGCTAACCACGGCATAAGCGATGCATTTTCAACCGGGTCCCAAAACCAAAACCCGCCCCACCCCAATTCGTAATAGGCCCACCACGCCCCCATGGCGATACCGAGCGTCAGGCTTGACCATGCCAAAAGCGTCCACGGGCGCACCCACCTTGCCCAACGTGTATCGACACGGCCCTCAAGCAAGGCGGCAACCGCAAAGGCAAAGGCAATCGAAAAACCGACATAGCCAAAATATAAAAAGGGCGGATGATAGGCCAATCCGGGGTCCTGGAGTAACGGGTTTAGATCGCGCCCATCGAGGGGAACGGGATTTAACCGGGAAAAGGGATTTGAGGTCAGCAAGGAAAATGAAAGAAATGCACTACCGATAACCCCTTGAACACCTAAAACGCGGGCGCGAAAGGTTTGCGTCAACCGGCTATCAAACAAGGCCACCATCGCGCCGAGAAAGGTCAGCATCAAAATCCATAGCAACATTGAGCCTTCATGATTTCCCCAAACGCCTGCGATTTTATAGAGTATTGGTTTTGCAGTGTGCGAATTGCTATAAACCGTCTTTACACTGAAATCTGAGACGATGAATGCCTGCATCAAGCCCGCAAAGGACAAAGCGACGAGAACGAACACCGCACAGGCGCAAGGCCGGGCCAGCGCCATCAGCCGTCCATTTTGGACATGGGCACCGACAAGTGGCAGCGCCGCCTGAACCAGCGAGATGATCAGGGCGAGACTGAGACAGAAAAGGGAAAGTTCAGCTATCATAGCGTCCTTATAGCGTGTTGAACCGGTAAAAAAACCGTCCATTGCGTCGCGCCAAACGCTTGACCATAGCGATGTGATTGACGACACGGTAGGGTGCATTTCACAAAAGTTTGGCCCACCGAAATCAGGATCTTACCCATATGGCAAAAGCCGCATTCTCCAAATCGCTTTCCGACAAAGCACCAAACCCACGGCGCTCAGAGGCGCAAAATATTCATCACGGTACGCGGCTGGCCGACCCTTATGAGTGGATGCGCGATGCTAACTGGCAGACAGTGCTGCAAGACCCCTCACACCTATCCCCTGAAATTCGGGCCCATCTTGAAGGTGAGAACGGGTTTTATGAGGATGCGACCAGCGCGTTAGAGCCGTTACGCAAAACCCTGGTTCAGGAAATGCGCGGGCGTATTCGCGAGGATGATACCGATATTCCCATGCCCGATGGCGATTTCGCCTATGGCACCCGCTATCGCCAGGGCGGCAGCTACCCAGTCTTTTTTAGAACCGCGCGCAAGGGCGGCGCGGAAACAATTCTGCTTGATGGTGACAAGGAAGGCGAGGGACAGACCTTTTTCGACATTGCCAGTGTCGATCACAGCCCCAGCCATGAATGGATCGCTTACGGGGTGGATCGCCTTGGGTCAGAATTTTTCGATATAGCCGTGCGGCGCGCAGAAACCGGCGAACCCCTCCCCGATGTCATTAGCAAAACCGATGGAGAGGCGGTATGGGCAAGCGATAGCCAATCGTTTTTCTATATTGAGCGCGATGACCACCAACGGCCCAAATGGGTGAAACGCCATTTTCTCGGCGAACCCCCTGAATCCGATCAACTGGTCTATGAAGAAAAAGATGATGGGTTTTTCCTGTCCGTGGACAAATCCCAGAGCGGTCAATTCATTATCATTACCGCCTCCAACTCCGTTAGTAGTGAGTGCTGGACGCTGCCGAGCGACAGTGAACGCGGTGCCATGCCGGATTGTTTTGCCCCGCGCCACAGCGATGAAATTTACGACATTGATCACCATGGTGATGGCTTTTACATCCACACCAATGCAAACGGCGCTGTTGATTTCAAAATTATGCACGCAAAAATTGGTGCAACACAGAGAGCGAACTGGAAAGACTGGCTACCGGCGCGTGAGGGCGTTCATGTCGTCAGTTTTATTCCGTATAAAAATTACATGGTGCGCCTTGAGCGCCGCGACGCCTTGCCTGCAATCATAATTGCTGACCATGCACGCAAAGAAGAGAATGAGATTAAATTCGATGAACAGGCTTATTCCCTTGGCCTTGTTGGCGGGTACGAATTTGATACAGCCGAATTTTTGTTCACCTATTCATCACCGTCCACGCCGCGGCAAACCTTTTCATTTGATATGGCCAGCCAAACGCGCACCCTGTTAAAAACACAGGAAATTCCCTCTGGCCATAACCCAGCACTTTACAGTGTTGAACGCCTCCAGGTTACGGCGCGCGATGGCGCACAAATTCCCGTGACGCTGGTGCGACTAAAATCAACCCCGGTTGATGGCACTGCGCCGTTACTCCTCTATGGCTATGGCTCTTACGGGATTACCATTCCCGCCGGGTTCAACACCAACAGCCTGTCTATTGTTGATCGCGGCGCTATCTATGCCGTTGCCCATATACGCGGCGGTGCCGCCAAAGGCCGCCAATGGTATCTGGATGGCAAACTTTCTAAAAAGCAAAACACGTTCAACGATTTTGTCGATGTGGCGAAAGACTTACCGGCGCGCGGCTATGGCCGAAAAAATGAAACCGTGATTTATGGCGGTTCTGCGGGCGGTCTTTTGGTCGGTGCAGCCTTAAACCAAGCACCGTCCTTGTTTGGCGGGGCCATTGGCGCGGTTCCTTTTATTGATGTGGTCAATACGATCAGTGATGCAAGCCTGCCATTAACGCCGCCTGAGTGGGATGAATGGGGAAATCCGATTACGGATAAAAATGCGTTTGCAGATATTGCCAGCTATTCACCCTATGACAATCTAGATTTGTCCGGGCACTATCCGCCAATTCTGGCCACCGGCGGCCTAACCGACTACCGGGTTACCTATTGGGAGCCAGCAAAGTGGATCGCAAGGCTGCGCGCTGAATGTCAGGGCGGCCCGTTTTTTCTAAAAATGAATATGGGCGCCGGCCATGGCGGGTCAGCCGATCGGTTTGAGCAGCTTGAAGAAAAAGCGCACGACTATGCTTTTGCGCTGCACCTGTTTGGACTGGCCGAAGCAAAACCAGTGTCGCATTCGTGAGCGAGTAATCCCGGCCTATTTGCCTTTGAGATAATTGCTGTCCACATGCAGTGAAGACCGCGCGACCAAAATCTCATTGAGAAAAAACAACAGCCCAATCACCATCAACCCCATGGTGGTGATGAAGAGCAGCGCGACGGCCAGGGATGCGTTATAACCGATCAGGTCACTGAGAAACAGTAAAGCGACCAATAAGCAGATTGTCAGCGCTGCAAACGTCACAAACATAATCGACAGATTGATGTTCGACATTCTTTTATCCAGCACGAGCAATTCATCCAGATGACGTTTTTCCGCCTCGTCAATATCATGCTTGCGAACGGTGGCCTCAAGAACACGGGCCCGATCCACAACACGCCCGAGCCGCATGGTTGCAACGGACATAAATGTTCCCACCGCTACCAGCAAAAAAGCAGGCGCAACGGAAATTTGAATGATTTGCGCGACCGAATGCAGGGCCTGTTGCTCCATGATAGTTCTCAATCTTCCAATATCTAAAAGGCCCCGAGAATACACGGCCATGTTTATTATTCATGTCGTGTTGCTACGACAAGGTCAATCAAGAAGTGCGCCAACCTTCGCGGTCGCTTATCGCAATACAAGCCAAGAGGTGACAAATCCTGCCAATAGCAATGTTTGTAAAACCATGACGCCAAGAGGCGCAGGGCCAACTTTGACCAGATCCTGCAGGGATGTTTTCACGCCGAGCGCAGCAACCGCGGCAAGTATCAACCATGATGATAAACCGCTCATAATTAAGAGGATAGTTTGCGGAATAAACCCGAAACTATTCGCCATAACGATAAGTATAAAGACAATTAAAAATCCCGGTAAGGGGAGTGCTCTAAATCGTGTTCCCTGTTGAGCATCGGTCTGTTCGGCGCGCGGTGAAAATGCCCCAAGCATTAACACCACCGGCACAAGACAAGCAACGCGCACCAGCTTGACGATCGTTGCGGTCTCACCTGCAGGGTCAGAAACCATATATCCCGCACCAACCACCTGCGCCACATCATGAATGGTCGCCCCCAGAAAAATACCCGCCGCCTGATCGCTCATTGCAAAAAACTGGACACAAGAGGGATAGATAATCATGGCCAGCGTGCTCAGGCTGGTAACGCCAACCACCGTCAAGATGGTATTGCGTTCTTTATCTTTATCCTCGGGCAAAACCGTTGAGATCGCTAAGGCTGCAGACGCACCGCAAATGGCAACCGCGCCGGCCGACAAAATCGCATGCGAATGACTTAAACCGAAACGGCGCGCAATAAACCATCCCCCGCCAATCGTGACACCAACGCCCGCAAGCACCATCAAAAACGTGAAGGAGCCAAGCGAGGCAATATCGCTAATCGTGATACGCGCACCCAAAAGCGCAACACCGGTTTTCAGCAACCCCTTGGATGTGAAGCCAATGCCATCGGCAATCTTCTCGTCGCTCGCCAGGAAGTTGAAGGCCATCCCAAATAGCAACGCATAAAGCATTGCCGGGCCGCCATATTGCGAGGATATAAATTTGACCGCCAATGCAATGAGCACAGCCAGCATAAGCCCGGGAATGAAACGTTTCACGCCGCCGGAAAGCTGTTCGATTGACTGATTCATGCGGGTTTTTGCGGGGTTATCGGCATTTTTTTAGTGCTTCTTGTATCGTTCGTGCCTTTTACGACACGTCTCAAAATATGCAAACCAATGTTAACCAACTGATATTAAAGGAATATTTCTTTTTCTAGCCATTTCTGGCGAGCAGCTCTGTCTACCGCAAGGGGCCAGAAGAAGATTGACGAGTGCCCCAGATCCAGTGTTATATAAGATAGATGATATATATGAATTTATGTTTCATTGCGAGACACATTTCATGTTCTTACCGCATCTGTGGCATTTACCCACAAAACATAATGCAAGCCCAGCCGGCTTTATGGATTTCCATTGGCAAAGCTCGCTCCAGGGGGAGATATACACGCACAAACACCTAAATACCAACACTTAGGTTTTGGTATTCTGACAACAAAGCCAGAAGGCTTGAAATGGGAGGATGAAAATCCATGAATTTACGAAAAAAACTAATGGGTGCAGGCTTTGCTGCTATTTTGGCCATCCCCGGCCACGGTGCACTCGCGCAGCTTGACGAAATCATCGTCACTTCGCAGAAAACCGAAGAAACCCTGCAGGAAGTGCCGATTGCGGTTTCCGTTCTGGGAAGCGATCAGATTGAACAGGCTTTTGCCAGCAACAATCTGGAAAGCCTCACAACCTTGCTGCCCTCGGTCAGCTTCCGTAAAGGTACAACCAATGCCAACTCTGCGATCACAATTCGCGGTATTGGCACGATCTCATTTTCTGATGCGGCTGAACCCAGTGTCGCGACCGTGGTGGACGGCGTGGTTCTCGGGCGTTCGGGACAGGCCTTTGGCGATCTTTACGATATCGAAAGGATCGAGGTACTGCGTGGCCCACAAGGCACATTGTTCGGTAAGAATGCCTCTGCCGGTGTGGTCAATATAATCACTAAAAGACCCAACCAGGACGAGGTCGAAGGCTATGTTTCGGCTTCCTATTTTCAAGATCAGGAATATCAGGTCAAAGGCCGCATCTCTGGACCTCTCTCTGATGAGGTTGCTGCAAGCTTGACGCTAACACGCAGTGAATTTGACGGCTTCATTACCAACCTGTTCAACAATCGCGAAGTCAACGGATATGACCGGTGGGGCGGACGTGCGCAGGTGCTTTGGGAGCCAAGTGAAACCTTCAATGCGCTGTTCACCTATGAGCACACTGAAAGCGACGATGATTGCTGTGCGGACATTCCCGCGCTTGCTGCCAATAATGGTCGCTTTGCCGACTCTCAAGCAGCCCCTGGCGGCAATGGTATTGTTGATCCTGGCAATGGGCAGCGCCCGGTTGCGGACATTCAACTCGACACCCGCGTCATTGATCAGGATTTTCCAACCAGAACCATCAATAATTTTGACTCGTTTTCTGTAAATCTCGAAAAAGAAGCGTTTGGCGGTCATACACTCACCTCCATCACGTCGTTTCGCGAGTGGATTAACACCGAGTTTCGCGAAGGTGACTTTACCTCCACCGGCGGTTCGGATGTAACGCCTGTATTTGATGTTCCGTTCTTGCTGCATGACGTTGGCACACGCGACAATAGCCAGTTCAGTCAGGAATTTCGCATTCAATCGCCGGCAGGTCAGCGCCTCAACTATCAACTCGGCGCCTATCTATTTGCTCTCGATATTGAATCAGACTTCACACGCGATGCCAGTTGCCAAAATAATGGCGGGCAGGTTCAATCCATTCTTGATGCAAATCCTGGCTTGACGTGTAACGCCAATGACATTGTTTCTGCGACCAGCTTTTCAGCGGTTGATTTTGAAAACTATGCTGTCTTCGGTCAGGCGGACTATGATCTGCTCGATGGCTTGAATGTAGTATTCGGCTTCCGTTGGACGCGTGATGAGGTTTCCTTCATCCATAGCCGAGTGAACAATGATCCGTTTGGCCGCCAGGGTGTTGGCGTTCGTCCTGATCTTCCAAATGGTCAGTTCAGCTTTGCATCTGGTGGTTTTGCCATTCCAAATGACAATGTTCCAACCGGTGAATTCGATATTAACGGAGACCCAATCCTTGTTGATGTGCCTGCGAATACGGGCCGAGTTACGAATAATGACTTTTCGATTAAGGCCGGTGTGAATGCCGATCTTGGAAGATTGTTCGGCAATGATGCCAATCTCGGCAATGCCTACTTCACCTATGCCCAAGGCTATAAAGGACCGGCATTTAACGTGTTCTTTAATCAGGGTACGACAGACACATTGCCAATCGATCCGGAAGAGTCCGATCACTTCGAAATTGGGTATAAGTTACAGTTGCCAACGTTCCTCTTGAATATCGCTGCCTACACGACAGATATTTCAGGGTTCCAAGCCAATGCGTTTGATAACTCAACCGGCGTTACCATCACCCGCCTTACAAATGCCGGTGAAGTACGCACTCGCGGTATTGAGGTTGATGCGGTTTGGTCGCCCAATGAATATATGTCGTTCACGGGCGGTATCGCGTTAAACGATGCTGAAATTGAATCCTTTAACTCACCGATTAATCCAACAACCGGTGTGCCTGATTTCCCAAGCGGCATCTTCGCTGGCGAAGACTTACTGTTCTCTCCCGATTTTAATTACACATTTGGTGCGAACTTTACCTATCCGGTCACTGACCAGGCGGACCTATTCTTGAACACAACATTTGCCCATGTTGATGAGCAAGAATCTCTGCTGCCAGGGGGCAACCCAGACCCAGCGATCAACCCATTCCCGATTCCTGCACAAAGCTTACTCCCAAGTTACGACCTTTGGGACTTAAGCGTTGGAGTTGAGTGGGAAGAAAAATACCGCGTTACCTTCATCGTTAAAAACCTTCTCGATGATAGTTTCGTAACAACAAACTCCGGCGATACGTTCCGCTTCCAAATTCCGCGTGAAGCCGATCGCTATGTTGGTGTAAACTTCCGCGCTGATTTTTAAATCCAGTCAGCCCGGATCGCAAACTCAAGACTGATGATCCGCCTAGCATTTGATCATCAGCCGTTCAAAAAACCGGCGATCAGGCACCTCCTGGTCGCCGGTTTTTTTCTGCCCATCACTCGAAAACCAATATAGGGTGACCGGGACATGACCCGCAGTCAGCGCTTTAAAACCTCTACCAAGGACGACATCTGATGGATGGATCGCATTTGCTCTTTACCTTAACCAGCTGCATTGCGTTTATGGCGCTGGTTGCATTTGTCTCCTGGCTAAAGGCCCGTAATGAGGTTGATACCAAAGACGGCTATTTTCTCGCAGGTCGCGGTCTATCCGGTTTGTTTATCGCGGGCTCTTTATTGTTGACCAATCTGTCTGCTGAGCAGCTCATCGGCCTGAACGGGTCGGCCTATGGCTTCAACCTGTCTTCGATGGCATGGGAAGTTACCGCAGCGGTAAGCACCGTTGTCATGGCCTTGATATTTCTACCGCGCTATCTGGCCGGGGCGTTTACAACATTACCAGAATTTTTGCGCTCGCGCTTTGATGAAGACGTTCAACGCTACTCTGTCATTTTATTTATGCTGGGCTACGGCTTTGTCACCATTCCCTCGGTGCTCTATTCGGGCTCTGTCGCGGTGATGCAATTATTTGATGTTCCCGCCCTTACCGGCCTTAGCTATTTCTTCGCTCTGTGCGTAACCGTGGTTGTGATTGGGGCGGTCGGAGCCATGTATGCCATTTTTGGCGGCCTGAAAGCCGTTGCCGTATCGGATACACTGAACGGGATTGGCCTGTTATTTATTGGCATTTTGGTTCCTACCCTTGGCCTGATTGCCTTGGGCGATGGTAGTTTTATGCAAGGGCTTGCAACGCTAACCACACAAAATACCGAAAAACTCAATGCGATTGGGAGCGCATCGGACCCAACGCCTTTTGCAACCCTGTTTACCGGAATGGTATTTGCTAATCTTTTTTATTGGTGCACAAACCAATATGTCATCCAACGAACCCTTGGCGCGGCCTCCTTGGCGGAGGGTCAAAAAGGCGTTCTTCTGTCTGGGTTTTTTAAAGTCCTCGTCCCATTTTTGATGATGATCCCCGGCGTTATCGCATACCACCTTTATGGACCCGGGCTTGGATCGATTGATCAAGCCTATCCACAATTGATACGCGATGTATTACCTTTTTATCTGACAGGGTTTTTCCTCGCAGTTCTTTTGGGGGCGGTTTTTAGCTCATTCAACTCCCTGCTGAATAGCGCGGCGACATTGTTCTGCCTTGATATTTATACCCCCGCGCGCGGTGGTTCGGTCAGTGACAAAGAGGTGGTTAGGGTTGCCAAAATTGCATCTGTGGTCATTGCTCTGTTCTCATTCGTGGTCGCCCCTCTTTTATACTTCGCGCCAGAAGGCCTATGGCAGATCATTCGGATCTTTACCGGGTTTTACAATATTCCAATCGTTGCCATCGTTATTATCGGGCTATTCACACGGCGGGTTCCGGCAATCGGTGCAAAGATTGCAATCATCTTCCATGTTGTCGCCTATGGCTTAATCCGTTTTGCCCTGCCCAATGGCTATATTCCGGGCATCCCGCCGATTGCTATCGATCTGCACTTTTTGCATCTTTATGCAATTTTGTTCTCTATCGAAATCGTCATTATGCTGATTGCCGGCCAACTCAGACCGCGTGAACACCCTTGGGTATTCACAAAGCGCGATATTGTTGACCTCACGCCGTGGGGCTATGTGCGCCCCCTTGCCGTCACGCTCATCTCAACGGTGGTTGCGCTATATCTGCTCTTCTCGCCCCTTGGTATTGTCGATGGACAGTTTAGCAATGGATTTTATATAGGAATTGCCAGCTTGGTTGTTTTAAACATCGCCGCATGGGGAACGGCAATGATGCGCCGTCAACAGCAATGAAAATCGCGGCAATCGCACTTTAGGTTAGTGCGGTGTCGCGGCCCGCTTTCCAGAAACGGTCAATCGTCTCAAGATTTTCGTTCTGGGCTGAATATTCAACCGCTGGACCAAGCGGAATTTCGTCACCGCTGCGTACGAAAACCGCGACCTCATCGAGGGGCACGGTTAACCGGTGAATGGCCCCGCCTTTAAAGGCTTTGCCATTAGGAAACTGAACCCAATCGCCTTGGGGTAAATAGACCCGCACCTCATCATCATCGCGAAGGCACGGCGCAACCAACATTTTTTCACCAAAGAAAAACTGCTCTTCAAAGCGCCAGGCCTCGGCTTCATCGGGACATGATAATGCCATGGCCCGCTGCACCGGCAGACCTGTTTCATGGGCTTGGCGCACAACCGATTTTAAATAGGGCAATAAACGGTAGCGCAAATTTAGCGCCTTTGTTGCTGCCGCTTCCGCTTTAGGCCCATAAGACCATGGCACTCTGTCACCAATGCCGTGAAGGCGCATATGGGCTGAAAAGACAGCGGCCTGTAACCAGCGAATATAAAGTTTGGGGTCGCGCTTATCGCCATAAAAGCCGCCAATATCGGTGGCATAAAACGGCGCGCCGGTCATGCCCCATGACAACCCGCCGCGCAGGCTGGCAGCCAACCCTTCCCAATCCGCCTGCGGATCACCGCCCCACTGCGAGGGAAATCGTTGACATCCCGTCCACGATGCACGGCTAAACAGAAAGGGCCCGCTCTCGCTAAACTTTTCGGCGGCCTCATAAACACATTTGTTATAAAGATAGGCATAAACATTATGGAGTTGTTTTCCATGCTCGCCATTATGCGCGATCATGTCGTCGGTAACCTGTTCGCCAAAATCGGCCTTGATCATATCAACGCCAACGTCAAATAAGGCTTTATGCTGGTCTCGCCACCACTCATAAGCATCGGGATGGGTAAAATCGAAAACTCCAGAATCCGGGAGCGGCGTTAACACCTCCCCAAACGGGGCCGCGTCCCACTGGAAACGAAAGGGTTTCCCGGTGGTGCGATCCGTCAACAACCACCCTTTTTGCGCAAGCTCAGCGTGCAGCGGGTTTTCAACCGAAATGAGCGGATATTCCCAAATGCAAATTCTAAAGTTCAAAGATTTCAATTCATCAAGCACAGCCTTTGGGTCGGGATAGCGTTTGGCATCCCACTCAAATGAAAACCGTGTCTTGGTATCGAGCCAGGCGCGCCCATCAAGGGTAATCGTATCACACGGCATTTTGCGGTGCCGAATTTCCTTTGCCACCCGCAATAACTCATCAGCATCTTTATAATAGGCTTTTGATATTATGACGCCTAAGGACCAATCGGGCGGTATGGGAGAACGCCCCGTCAACTGAGTATAGTGCTCCAATAATTCAGCGCCGTTACTGCCCGTTAGCAAAAACAGATCTAGAACTTCATCTTCAACAAAAATACCATATGAGCGTTGCGACCAGGGAGAAAAGCCGACCCCATGGGTGACCAATGCGGGAGTATTCACAAACACACCCCACCCTTCCGGGCTCCAGGCGAAGGGCGCATTTTTATAGGAAATTTCGGTGTTCACCCCTAACGCATCATGGTTATAGGATGAAATTAATTGACCGCGCTTATCCAAACGCCCCCATTTTTCTCCAAGCCCATAAATACTTTCATCAGATGACAAATCAAAATTTCCATACCAGCCATAATCACTGCGAGTGAACGCTGGCAGGCGATATTCACGCACAAAATGACCATCGGTTGCGGAATGAATTATGTCACGCTCACCGGCAGACAGAGTTATTGCAAGCGACGCTTTACTAATGACAAGCCGGTGGGTTGTACTGGAAAAACTTAATGTCGACTCGCCGCGCTCTATCGCTACTTTATTGCGCGGCCCAACATCACGCACCAATCCATAGTCAATTTTCCGGTTTCCCCCGAACCGAATACGGATCCCATAGGAATAAAATGATAAAACCATATCGCCGAGGGATGTTGGCAATGTGATTTCATCATTAGCTGTTACCACCGGTTCGCCGGTTATACTGGGAACGGGAAGCCGCGACCATGAAAACTCAGTTGTAGCCGGTAAGGGAATACTCATTGGTTTATCGCTATCAGGTCAATTCGAGAACAGGTAATTCTAACTGAGAAGCAATCTCGCGCAATGCCGAACGGTGATCACCATAGGCAATCGCAAAATGATGTTCCAACCCTTCACGCACAATCGTATCGAAAATAGTGCGTGCAGGTTTTGCAAAACGCATCACCCCGGATGTACCGGTAAATGCCATAGGCGCACGGTGGAACTGCGCAGCACCAATGACAAGTTTTGTTTCATTGCGTGCCTGGGAAAGGCGGGCCACCGTTATTTCGCCGGGCTTTAGCGGAAACTGGTGCAAGAGCGGCATTTTCCGGTTGGTATGAATAGTCGCTTCGGGGGTGGCCTCAGGATCGCACATAGACAGCGGGGCAAGGCCGCAATGCCAAAAAACGCCTGTGTCATTTTCAAAATCCAGATCTACAAGGTCTGCCATCCAGGCCGCTTCCCCCGATAGCTCTTGTAGCAATAGTGACGAAAATGATCCGTATACATCCGCCTCGCATGCACTGGGAACCTTATTTTGGTTCATCATCGCCATGGGGCCGCATGCGGCGCATCCATATTCGGTAAAGGTTTCCGGCCAGCAGCGCACGGCCATTCCCTTTGCCCCGGTTTCTGCCTGTATATCTTCAAGGGCGCAAAATACGCGCAGCGACCGATCAAGCTGTTCCTGATCAACGTCATCAATGCCTTTGAGGCTATCAACTTGCGCGCGAATATCGCTGACGCGCTCCAGCTTGGCCGATTTTGCCCGGCCAAATAGATCTTCTAACGAGAATTGTTGCACCGAAACATCGGAAAGATTGGCCAGTTCCGTTTCATTGAAACTACACGTATCAAAACCAGCGGGATGTTCGCCAACCACACTAATGGTCGCACCTTTTAACGAGGCCAATGCGTTTGTTGCAGCAATACTGTTGGCTTGCGCGGTTTTTCCCGTTGCTACCTTGCGCGCTTGCGTGGGCTGCATTCTTGTTTGCAAGGATAATGCCCGCAAATCATCCCCGATTGATGGGCTGGCGGGATCGGCATAAAGCGCGCCGTGCGAAAGCCCGGCTTTTCCCAATGCGTGAGCAGCGAGGTTAAGTCCGCAAAATGCATTTAACCGCAACCGCCCGCCAATGCGCGGCTCAGGCACCGCCCAAATCGCAACGGGAACGCTTGCCCCTTTTGCAATTTCAACCGTCATGGTGGCATCGGTAAAGGTAATTTGAACAATCAGCAGGGCATCGATAGAACCCGCTTTATCAATTTCAGCCAATGCCTCATGCGCGGCATCGGCATCATATAATAAATGGCGCGGGCCGACCGCTTCAATCCCCGCATTTTCGAGCGCATCAAAGACTTCGGCTAATTTTTCTTCCGCAAAGGGCACATCAAAAGTTGGTCGCCCCAAGGCAGCAACGCCGTATGTTAGTGACATATCTTAACTCCCAAACCCCGGATATTGCTTTCTGAAGCTTTCATCATTGGGCTGGACATCCGTATTTCCAGCGTAAACTTCATGCTCCAGCCATGGTAGTGCTTTTTCATCTGTTAGCTGATTGATGTTTTTCATATAGTCCACCGCTTCGCCTTGCAGATCGGAACGGATTGCATTCCAATTTGGAAAATGCACGAATGCTTTTTGCCAAATTGCGCGGCCTGCCAAATAGCCCGAAGCGCCAGCAGCATAAGCATGGGTTAATATGCGCCGAAAGGCTTGCATATCTGCACCCGCCGACAGCATAACCCACGGACGCCCTGCCGCATTACCAAGTTCGTCAAACCAGCGTTGCGCTTCGCTCGCATCCGGGCCATCTGTGCCGGGAACATCACTAGCCGCTAACGGGCTTTCTAGCTTAAACATGTCGATCCCATATTTAGGGTCGGCAAAGGCTTCAACACTTTGCAGTACCAACTCCGGCTTTTTGGTTTTCATCTCCACATAGTCACCCGCGCGCTCAGCGTCGCTGGCGAGTGGATAAACCAGCAGTTCAAACACGTAAGGAATGTCATATTTTGCACATGCATAGCCAATGCGCGCGGTAAAATCTTTTTGCGCCTGACAAATAGCGGGGCTCGCATCAGGCCGGTACCAAGTCAGCACTTTAACCGCATCACCGCCAACGCGTTTAATTTTCTCAACGGACCAATTATCAATCTCCGACGATAGCCGACCCTCAGGCGTTTCTTCAAATACCGAATCTTCCAGCGTCAGGATTAAACCGTTCTCTGGCCCATATCGCGAAATCGCGCGCGGATAGGCAAAATGAGGATCAATCAACATCGCGCTTGCATGCTCTTGCAGCTCTTCAACAAGCATTGCCTTGAATTCGGCGACATCGACCCATGGCGCTTGCTCTGTGCCGCGCTTTTCTTTTATTGGGTTTTTGATAGGCGGGCGCTGATCAACGGCGGTCATCTTAAACCGGCCATTGCGATCCGCCATACGCCGCATACCCCATAATTTACCCGCACTTAATGTCATTATACCCGCTCCCCGGTCGCATGCGACCGTCCCCAGTTTTCAAGAAATTCATCAACCTCGCCGCGCCGCGGCGCACCGCGCCTGCCGCCGGGACGTGTCACTTTTAATACAGCCGTGCAGTTTGCAAATTTGACGGATGCGGCAGCTTGCATCCCTTCCGCCAATCCAAGAGCAAAGGCCCCGTGCCAGATATCACCCGCGCCTAACGTATCAACGACATCAACGGACGGGGCTGGCACTTGCGCTATTTCGCCGCCAGACAATATCAAGACGGGAGCAGGCCCATCGGTAACACAAAACCACCCATCATATTGTGCAGCGACCGCATGCAGGCCTTGTTCCAGATCGTCATGCCCGCTAAAGCCGCGCAGGCCCTCAGCCGAAAAGGCAACATAGTCTGCTGCAGCAATAATTTTTCCATCTTTTGGGACAGGATAGTCTGCATCCAGAATAGTCGGGATGGCGTGCGCCTTGGCGCGCTCAAACGCCATCAAAGCACCATCAGGCCAACGCACATCGGCCAGTACAGCGTCAAAAGAAAGAGGATCAATCGCAGGAAATGGTGCGGCAATGTCGGGCATTTTCGGATCGAGATAGTTGATGATCATGCGCTGGCCTTCACCGTCAACCATAACCGCGGAAACAGAAGATGTTCGCCCCGATATCTTGATAATATTTGTGCAATCAACGCCTTCGCCAACCAGATCATCAATGATAGACCGACCAACGCCGTCATCTCCAAGACGGGCAATTAACGAGGCATCGCCGCCCAAACGGGCGATCGCAACAGCAGCATTTGCCGCTGGTCCCCCGCCAACAATTTCAAAATTTTGCGCTTGATATTTAATCGGGTCCGTCGGCATTGCCGGGACACGGAATATGTGATCCTCAACGGCATGGCCAACGCATAAGATGCTGGCCATCAACTTTTTGCCTCTTCCAGGCCGCCGATCAGCGTATATTTAACGCTGATGTAATCTTCGATTCCATATTTGGACCCCTCATTGCCAAGGCCGGATTCTTTCACGCCGCCAAACGGCGCAACCTCGGTTGAGACAATGCCCTCATTGATTCCAACCATGCCATAATCAAGATTTTGCGATAATCGAAAGGCACGGCCCAGATCGCGTGTATAGGCATAGGCTGCAAGGCCGTATTCGGTATCATTAGCCATTGCAATGGCATCGGCTTCATCGTCAAACCGGATAAGGCCGGCAACCGGGCCAAATGTTTCCTCACGGAACAATTTCATCTTGGATGTTACATCCAAAATTAATGTAGGCTCGAAAAACATTCCGGCTTTTTCAGGATCCATCTCTCCCTGCACCACCTTGGCACCTTGCGCGATTGCATCGCTGACATGGGAGCGGACTTTCTCAGCGGCCTGTTCATTGATCAAGGGCCCTTGATTGACGCCCGCTTTCGTACCGTCGCCAACCGTCAGCTTACTGATTTCAACAGCAAATTTTTCGGCGAACGCATCATAAATGCCCGATTGCACAAAAAACCTATTTGCACAAACGCAAGTTTGCCCGCTATTGCGGAATTTTGAGGCCATCGCCCCGGCGACAGCGCCATCAAGATCAGCATCATCAAAAACCAGGAAGGGCGCATTTCCACCAAGCTCCATGGAGATGCGTTTCATATTTGCCCCAGCCTTGGCCGCTAACAATTTGCCTACCTTTGTTGAGCCGGTAAATGTTATTTTGCGAACTTTTTCGTGGGTGCAAAACGCATCGCCAATTGGCTCGGCATTGCCGGTCACAATATTAATGACCCCTTTGGGCAATCCAATATCAAGGGCCAGATCACCAAATGCCAGGGCGGAAAAGGGCGTTGCCGGGGCGGGCTTTAAAACCAAGGGACAACCAGCGGCAAGGCTGGCGGCGAGCTTTCTTGCAATCATTGAACTTGGAAAATTCCACGGGGTAATTGCACCAACCACACCAACGGGCTGTTTCGTCACCATAATCTGCTTGCCGGGCCATGGTGAGGGGATGATATCTCCGTAGACGCGCTTGGCTTCTTCGGCGAACCATCGAAAAAATTTGGCCCCGTACACAATTTCCCCTTCGCCTTCCGCGAGCGGTTTGCCCATCTCTTCGGTCAGTATTGCGCCCAATTCTTTTTTTCGGTCCATTAACGCTTCAAAAAACAGCGACAAATATCGACCCCGTTCGTCAGCGGTTATTCCGCGCCATGGGCCAAAAGCTTGATGCGCGGCATCAATGGCACGGTTAGCCTCACTCGGCCCGCCATTGGGCACATGGCCAATCAACGCACCGGTCGCCGGATTATGCACCTGCATTTGCTCGCCATTATCGGCGTCGTGCCACGCATTATTGATAAAAATTTGTTGTCGCTTTTGCATCATGTCCGGTCACCACTGGCGTTGGATAGGTCGATACACCTTATCTTATGTCTTATAGAAGATGTAAGGGTAAGCAAGACCCTTTTGTGTGAAAACCTGCGAAGGTCGCAGGAGGGCTTTATGATAGCCGGTCCTCACCGGTCGCGGCACTACCCCAACTCTACTGCATAATAGCTGTCGGGGGTCGGGTATAATGATCGACGCATCTCAACCGCGCGTTCAGCAACATCATGGGCGATGCGCACCACCGACAATAAGGGCGAGCTTTCGGCAACATTAAGCGCGCTTGCATTTTGTTTTGTTGCCGAAACAGCCTTTATTTTCTCATTAGCACCGACAATCGAAATCCCGTAAACCGATTGATAGAATGTATAGAGCGTGTTTGGCAGCGGTTGATGCGTCTCAAGGTCGGGAAACAAGGCAGCAGGCAAGGAGATGGTCTCAAGAAAAATCGAGCTATTTTCGGTATGGCCGCCCGCATTTCGAATGCGCGTGATAGTAAAGATCTGTTCATCAGCATCGAGGTTCAGCGCAGCCATCTCCTCAGGACCTGCATTTTCGCGCGTTATCATGGAGCTAAGACAGCCTGGCAAGATCCGCCGCCCGTCATCATCGGTCAGCTTAAAAAAGCGAAATTGCGCGCTTTCTTTCGTATGCTGGGCAACATAGGTCCCCTTGCCCTGCCGTCTTTCGATGAGACTGTCCGCAACGAGGGAATCGATGGCTTTACGCACTGTGCCCTGGCTAACGCCAAGCTCGGCGGCCAATGCCTGTTCACTTGGCAATGCCTCTGCGGGACGCCATGCCCCCGTAGAAATCCGCACAAGCAATAAATCACGCACTTGCTGGTAAAGGGGTCGAAATCCTGGTCGATCGGGGTTTTTGGCCATGAGCTGCATAAGGTTTTATCAACGAGTTGCAAAATTCCGTCAAACTCGCATCCATTGTTAGTTGTATTCTATCATATATAAGAGTAATGAGTGAAGCAGAAACTTACAGTACCCGCGCCCTCAATTCAACAGGGTCGCTGATGCACTGAAGACAATTGCAAAACGCAGGAAAGATCAGAGCCATGACCATACCCCATCTGCTTGTGCACAGCCGAGAGGACAATGTCGGCGTTGTCGTCATTGAGGGTCTGACCGCCGGGACGGAAATGTTGTGCGTTGTCACCGAAGACGATAGCGACTTTCGCCTGCGCGCAGAACAAGATGTGCCGATCGGGCACAAAATTGCGCTCACCGATCTTGGTGTCGACGAAACCATCATAAAATATGGTGAGGATATTGGCCACATGGTCAAGCCCGCGGCAAAGGGCACCCATGTTCATGTCCACAATCTAAAAACAAAACGCTGGTAAGGAGAAAGCGCATGACAAATCCTGATGGCTTTTTGGGATATCGCAGAGAAAATGGCCGTGTCGGCGTGCGCAACCATGTTGTGATTTTGCCGGTTGATGACATTTCCAACGCGGCCGCCGAAGCGGTTGCCAATAATATTAAAGGCACGCTTGCTCTCCCGCATGCCTATGGCCGGCTGCAATTTGGTGAAGATCTCGATCTGTTTTTCGAAACCATTATCGGGACGGGCGCTAACCCGAATGTGGCCGCTTGTGTCGTTATCGGTATTGAACCGGGCTGGACCAACAAAGTTGTGCAAGGCATTGCCGCAACGGGAAAACCTGTGACCGGATTTTCTATTGAACAAAATGGCGATATTGCCACCATTGCGAGCGCGTCGCGCCAAGCCAAAGACTATCTGCATTGGGCCTCCGAATTACAGCGCGAACCTTGCCCGATTTCTGATCTATGGGTGTCAACAAAATGCGGCGAGTCCGACACAACGTCCGGGTGCGGTGCAAACCCAACAGTCGGCAACATGTACGACAAACTCATACCGAAAGGCATTTACGGCGTCTTTGGCGAAACGTCCGAGCTAACCGGCGCGGAGCATTTATGCAAAGCCCGCGGCGCAACCGCAGAAGCCGGTGAGAAATTTTTGAAAATTTTTCAAGCCTATCAAGACGAAGTCATTGAGCCTTTTAAAACCTCAGATCTGTCTGATAGCCAGCCTACAAAAGGTAATATTGAAGGCGGCCTCACCACAATTGAAGAAAAAGCCATGGGCAATCTCGAGAAGATTGGCCGCGAAACAAAATATATTGATGCCCTTGGTCCCGCCGAAGCGCCTGACAAAGGTCCCGGCATGTATTTTATGGATTCATCATCAGCTGCGGCTGAATGTGTAACCCTGATGGCGGCGGCTGGGTTTTCGGTACACACATTTCCAACCGGTCAAGGCAATATTATTGGTCACCCCATCATTCCCGTGATCAAATTGACCGCAAACCCGCGCACGGTGCGCACCATGGGTGAACATATTGACCTTGATGTTTCTGGCTTATTGCGCCGTGAGCTGACCATGGATCAATCTGGTGATGCATTAATCGATATGGTTGTTCGAACCGCAAATGGCCGGACGACCGCCGCAGAAGCGCTTGGTCACCGGGAATTTGTCATGACCAAATTGTACCGAAGCGCTTAATCAGCAAACGGACATTTTTAAAACCCGATGCAATATGCGCTTATCTATGGCGGATTTAAACTGAACCATGACTAAGGGTCAATCGCAAATGAATGTGCGTCTAAGCTTGGACGAGGCAAGGGGTTTAGCCCAATGCTGCCTGCGCAATGCCGGTGCGATAGAGCCAATGGCAATCGCAACGGCCGACGCTTTAGTCGCAGCGCAGGCCGATGGCCAAGTTGGTCACGGGCTCGCAAGGCTCACCTCTTATTGTGCGCAATTACAAAGCGGCAAAGCAAACGGATCGGCCCAGCCAATTACCAATGAGATTAGCGGCTCTACAATTACCATTGATGCAGGATATGGCCTTTCTTACCCCGCGTTAAATATTGCGATTGAAGCCCTGGCCGAGCGCGCGCCTAAATTTGGGATTGCCATGGCAAGCATTGCCCATGGCCATCATTTTGGGCAGGCGGGATATCATGCCGAACGCTTGGCCGAGCGCGGATTGATTGGGTTGGTATTTGCAAATTCACCAAAGGCCATAGCCTTTTGGGGCAGCACCGAGGCGGCACTGGGAACCAATCCCATCGCTTTTGCCGCGCCCGTGCCCAGCGGGCCGCCGCTGGTCATTGATATGGCGCTTTCGATTGGCGCGCGCGCTAAAATCGTACGGGCGCAAAATGAGGGCACCTCCATTCCGCCGGGCTGGGCCATGGATTCAGCTGGCAATGACACAACTGACCCCAGTGCAGCGCTGGCCGGATCTTTATTGCCGATGGGCAATGCCAAGGGCGCGGCGCTTGCCATCATGATTGAAATATTGGCCGCCGCATTGACCGGGAGTCACTTTGGCTTTGAGGCCGATTCATTTTTTACCGCCGAGGGCGAACCACCCGATATTGGCCACGCACTGATCGCGATTGATCCCGCGCGAATTTCAGGCGGTACTTTTGACGAGCGTATGCTAACCTTACTCGGTGCCATTAATAACGCAGAAGGGGCACGCCAGCCGGGTATTAGCCGATTAAAACATCGTGATAGTTCCCACAAAGATGGTATTATTCTCACCCAAGATCTTTATGATGCGCTCAATAAACTTGCTTCCTGACCGATGACGGGCACTTTATGACAGATATTGTAATCAGCGAATTTATGGATGAACAATCTGTTCACGAAGGCTTTGCGAACCGTGATTTTGTCTATGACTCAACTCTCGTTGATGACACAGCGGCATTATATGCACAGCTTGGGTCTGCGCGCGCACTTATTGTGCGCAACCGGACACAAGTGAATGCAAGCCTGCTTGAAAAGGCACCAAACCTTATCGTGGTCGGGCGCTTGGGTGTTGGTCTCGATAATATTGACCTTGATGCCTGCAAGGCCCGCGGCATAACAGTATGCCCGGCTACCGGTGCCAATGATTTAAGCGTTGCGGAATATGTCATCACGGCGGCTTTGTCATTGCTGCGCGGTGCTTATTCGTCCAGCGACAATGTCGCCGCGGGACATTGGCCGCGCAGTCAGCTTATTGGCCAGGAAATATGCGGTAAGACATTAGGGCTTGTTGGCTATGGAAACATTGCGCGCGAGACAGCCCGGCGCGCCCGCGCGCTGGGGATGGAGGTGATCGCCTATGATCCGTTCCTGCCTTCAGATGACCCACATTGGACGCAAACTGGCAATGTTTCTCTGGAAACGCTTTATGCGCGTGCCGATATAGTTTCCTTACATACGCCGTTAACGGATCAAACAAAGCATCTGATTAATGCAGCGGCTATAAAAGCAATGAAACCGGGGACAATCGTGATCAATGCAGCACGCGGGGGCATTGTCGATGAAAACGCCTTGTGTGAAGGGTTGCGGTCGGGCCATTTGGGCGGCGCGGCTCTTGATGTATTTGAAAACGAACCCCTATCAGCCAATGATGGAAATAAATTTCAGGGCCTTTCAAATTTCATTTTGACGCCGCATATTGCCGGTGTCACAAAGGAATCAAATATTCGGGTCAGTCAGCTGACCGTAGAGAATGTTTTAAAATATTTGACCGCTTAATCGAACCCACGGCCCTGATAATCAGCATGACCAAACGCCCCGTACCTCATGATACCAAACTTAACCGGCGCGGTGTTTTAGGGGCAGGCTTTGGCGTTAGTCTGGCAGCTAGCCTCGGCATGCCGGTTCCGTTTGCGCGCTTTATCCCTGATGGGTTTATTCCCGCCGCGCTCGCCCAAACCGGCCAATTGAATAAGCCGGGCTTGCGTGTGCTTGGCGAGCGCCCGTTAAATATGGAAACACCGGCGCATTTGCTCGATGATGATATTACCCCGGCCCATCGGTTGTTTGTTCGCAATAATGGCATTCCTCCTGCCCTCACCGACATTGATGTGAAAGATTGGACACTGACGATTAACGGTCTGGTGGACACACCCCTTTCGCTCACCTTAGAGGCGTTGAAGTCTGAATTTGAAACGGTGCAATTGCAGCTGCAACTGGAATGCGGAGGCAATGGGCGCGCCTTTTTTGCGCCCGGTGTTTCGGGCAATCAATGGAGCTTTGGCGCTGTTGGATGCCCCTTGTGGAGCGGTGTCAGATTGCGCGATGTGCTTAACCGCGCCGGTGTTCGCGCCCAGGCAATTTACACGGCACATTATGGGGGCGATCAGCATTTGTCCGGCGACCGTGAAAAAGTTGTTATATCGCGCGGCGTACCGATTGAAAAAGCACTGGACCCACACACGCTTATCGCATTTGCAATCAATGGACAGGACATGCCAGCGGACAATGGACATCCATTGCGTCTGGTTGTTCCGGGCTGGCCGGGGTCATGTTCGCAAAAATGGCTCACTAAGATCACGCTGCGCGACCAAGTGCATGACGGCCCTAAAATGACCGGCTATTCCTACCGTGTGCCTAAAAACCCGGTGGCACCGGGTGAACAGGTGCCGGAATCCGATATGAAAATTATTGAGGCGATGCCGGTCAAATCGCTAATCACCGCGCCAAACACCAACCACCGGGTCTCCGCTGGTCAGTCAATAGAAATTCGCGGCAGTGCCTGGGCTGGCGAAGAGGCCATATCCCGTGTCGACATTTCCTACGATTTTGGCGCAAGCTGGCGGCGGGCAGACTTATCAGCGCCCAGAAATAAATATGCATGGCAACGCTGGCGCGCATCGATTAATCCGCAAGAGACTGGATATTATGAGGTGTGGGCGCGCGCAAGCACGGCGTCAGGTGTCATGCAACCGCCGCGACCACCGGGCTGGAACCCGCGTGGCTATCTCAATAATATGCAGCACCGTATAGCGCTTTATGTCGTCTGATCACCAACCGTCAGTACCGCCGAAAATCGCCATGGCGTTCTTTTTAGCCGCCAGTATGTTTATCGCTTTTGGCTATTGGGAAAATTCACAGCGGCGTTCCGGGGCGGCACTTTCTGAACAGCATGCAAATCCAACAGCGGTGCAAACTGTCGCGGTACCTTCACTAGAGCCGCGCCCAGGTTTGCAATCTGGAGCCACCTCCAATCAATCGATAGATTATGCGCCCGCCTTTGATCCGCGCACCCCTTATATGCGCCCCAATTATTCACAGCGCACTCCCTCACAGTTTGACCCCAATGATGATTATTGGGGATTGCCCAGAACCGACGGGGTAGAGCTCGTTGCCGGATTGTGCAGTAGCTGTCATTCGCTTGAAATCGTCATGCAACAACGCATGACCCCCGACCGCTGGGCCTATACGCTGACCTGGATGAGCGAAAGTCAGGGCATGGCACAGCTTGATGAGGAAACCCGCGGGCAGATATATGAGTATCTGATCACGCATTTTTCAAACCGTTAGCGGCAAGTTTTTGTTAACCAACGCATCTAATTCGTTAACTGTCCTTTGTATCAAAAGACGTAGTGTGGCGCCTCATTGATCGCTCTGGGGTATCGGAGACCATTTACATGCTCGCTCGTCGTTTATTAATTACCAGCCTTTTTCTA
Organism: uncultured Caulobacterales bacterium; assembly: GCA_964421675.1. GTDB lineage: Bacteria > Pseudomonadota > Alphaproteobacteria > Caulobacterales > Parvularculaceae > CALLPQ01. The sequence goes on along the minus strand of CAYQXV010000009.1, from coordinate 56,587 downwards.
TCATTCTTGTGCATCTCGGGATGCGCAGAAAAAAAGGAACGCTTGCCCGGCGGTAACCCTACCAAAGATCGTTCTTTGCATCTTCGCGGATATGTGCACCATTATGACGCTGCTGTTCGTCATCGCTCTTCTGAGGATAAAGATCAATTTCATTGGGCCCAGCGCGCACTTTCTGGCTATCAACGCGCGCTCGTTACCGATGTACCTGTAGAAATTGGCGGCTTACCGGATGCCTATTGCAAATTTCCAAAACCAGAAAATGGGCAGGCCGTCCATCATGTCCATGTTGGCGGCGGCACGCAGCTCTTGCCAATCTATACAGTCGATCAACTTGATATTGATCAACGCGCCAATAAATTACAAACCAGCGATAATGCTGATGACCCCGCAGCGCTGGACTTTAGTAACGAAGACCAAATGAGCCTCGTCAATGTTATCGTTACTCGTTCCGATACGCCGGTTTATCTGGTCTTGTCATCAGAAAAAAAAGTGGTCTGGAATATTCAGAAAAACAATCATGCGCGTATTGAAACCATCGCAATTATCGCCGGTGACGGCGTTGGTCTGACGAATGCGCCGCGCGCAGCCAAAGTCCATGCTCTCTATGGAAAAGAGCGAAGCGATTGCGGTGTAGATCCGGTGCGCAAACCTCAACCCCATTGGGGATTTTCACAAAATGTCAACGAGACGGGCGGCGGCGCTACGGTTCTTGCGGAAAACCATGCCGATGCAGATGCCTATAATGATTGGTTTGAAGATCAATTTGGTATTTCCAGCCACCGCGACGTGACCGGCGCATTAGGGGTTAGCAATGTTCTGGTTGGCACGCCGCCCGGATCGCTAGATTCACGCGCGCCTTACAAATCTCTTGCTGGTGCAAAATTGCTGGTCTCCGACCATGATTATGTATTCGCGGCGGGGCCAGGTGAATATTACAGCACCCATCTTGAGCTTGTCAGAGAGGCTGCGGTGACACAGCGTGATCAGCAACAAGCAGAAATTGCGGGAAGTGCATCGAGCGTTTTGCGTCGATAGACAAAACGCGTTACTTCAACAAAACTCAACGCAAAGAAAAACGCCCGGCAAGCGGGCGTTTTTTATGTCTGCCTTAAGAGATAATCCTAAAGCGTTGTTTGCAATTCTTGCAGGCGATCAATTGATTGCTGAGCGGTCATGCGTTTTTCAACATTGTCGCCAGCATTTTCGAGATCAACTTTCGCATTTTTCAAACGCTCAGTGATATCGCCGCTACTTAATTCTGCGACCGGAATAGCCTCTTCAGCAAGAACTGTAAGGCCGTCCGGGGTGACTTCGGCAAAGCCGCCGCGTACAAAAATGCGTTCTTCTTCAGAACCATTTTTGAGCACCACCACGCCGGGCGCCAACACTGTCATAAACGGTGCATGGTTTGGCAAGATGCCAATCCAGCCCTCCGCCCCCGGAATATCGACGCTATCGACATCCTTAGAGACAAGAGCACGCTCCGGAGAGACGAGAGAGAAATGGAGTTTGTCTGCCATTCTGTCTTACGCCGCCTCAGCTGCCAGTTTCGCTGCTTTTTCCATCGCCTCATCCATATTGCCAACCATATAGAAGGCCGCTTCTGGCAGGTGATCATAATCACCATCAACCAGGCCTTTAAAGCCTTTGATTGTATCGGCAAGAGAGACAAGTTTACCGGGCGAGCCTGTGAAGATTTCCGCCACGAAGAATGGCTGAGACAGGAAGCGTTCCACTTTACGCGCACGCGCAACGATCAGCTTATCTTCTTCAGAAAGCTCATCCATACCCAAAATCGCGATAATGTCCTGCAATGATTTATATTGCTGGAGGATGTTTTGAACCTTACGCGCAACGTCATAATGCTCGTCGCCAATAATCCGTGGGTCCAAAATCCGCGATGTTGAATCAAGCGGGTCAACCGCTGGATAAATCCCTTTTTCTGAAATCGCCCGGTTCAACACTGTTGTCGCATCCAAGTGAGAGAATGATGTCGCAGGCGCTGGGTCTGTCAAATCATCCGCCGGCACATAAATCGCCTGAACCGATGTAATCGACCCTTTTGTTGTTGTCGTAATACGCTCTTGCAATTGTCCCATATCCGTTGCGAGTGTTGGCTGATAGCCCACCGCAGAAGGAATACGGCCAAGCAGCGCTGACACTTCAGAACCGGCCTGAGTAAAGCGGAAAATATTATCCACGAAGAACAACACATCCTGACCTTTGTCACGGAAATCTTCCGCAACGGTCAGACCAGTAAGAGCAACACGGGCACGCGCGCCGGGAGGCTCATTCATTTGTCCATAAACGAGGGCCGCTTTTGAGCCTTCTGTTTTGCCGCCATTGGCAGCTGGATCAACATTCACATTGGATTCGATCATTTCCCAGTACAGGTCATTACCTTCACGGGTACGCTCTCCAACACCGGCAAATACAGAGTACCCACCATGCGCTTTGGCGATATTGTTGATCAATTCCATGATCAAAACCGTTTTACCAACACCGGCGCCGCCAAACAGGCCGATTTTACCGCCCTTCGCGTAAGGACAAAGCAGGTCAACAACCTTGATTCCGGTTTCCAGAATTTCCGCCTCAGTGGACTGCTCCACAAACGGAGGAGCGTCCTGGTGAATACCGCGTGTGGTTTCATGAGGAATGGGGCCCGCATCATCAACCGGCTCACCGATCACATTCATGATCCGGCCAAGTGTACCCTCGCCCACAGGCACAGAGATGGCTGTCCCGGTATCAGTTACTGGCGCACCGCGAACCAGACCCTCTGTGGAGTCCATCGCAATTGTGCGAACCGCATTTTGTCCGAGATGTTGGGCCACCTCAAGAACAAGACGGTTTCCGTTATTTTCGGTTTCCAATGCGTTCAGAATGCCCGGCAATTCGCCGTCAAACGTCACATCCACAACAGCGCCAATCACCTGGCTGACACGACCTTGTTTGCTCATATCGTCTTGTCTTCCTTAGAAAAGAGAAGGGCATGCGAGATCACGCCAATGCCCGGTAGGAGGAGGCCCTATCAAAAATTCAGTGAATTTGCGATCAGACCGAAATGTTTGCCGGGGCATAGCACTCTTGATCACGGTATGCCAGCCATTGTGGCCTGCTTTTCTCAGCGGGAATGGTAAAAAATGACGCACCGCACCCTAAGGCCATCTTGCCCGGCACTTTTTAAGCGGTTTAGGCCTTGCTCGCCGGTTTACAACTTGCTCGCGTGGCGAGAGATCGCCTGAATATCTTTCAGCGGCGTATCGATGAAGATGTTTTCCACCCGCTTGCCCGTCGCAATATCGAGCGGGGTTTTGAGATGCAGGCGGCCCACAGCGGGGTCTGACATGCGCGGCACGTAATAGACGCAGCCCTTAAAGTAATAATGGGTGACCTGCGACCAGCGGGTTTTCTCTGGATCCTTATGGGGGCTGCCGCCATGGAGGATATTGGAGGACCAGATCAGCGCCTGGCCTTTTTTGGCGTGGAAATATTCAGGCTCAATTCCATGGGTTTCAACCATAGCGCGCCAGAAATTGATATAATGGCGATAGCGCTCGGTTTCGCTTGCCTCAGGGTCCGGGCGATAGGCCGGATCAATCATCTGATTATATAAAACCGGCCATTTATGAGAGCCCGGATAATAGACCAAAGGCCCCTGATCGGGCCCAATATCTTCCATAGCGACCCAGACACCGACCATGAACCGCTCGGGCATGGTGGAGAAATGTACCGCATCTGAATGGGGGTTTTGTTGGGTACCAACGGGGAAATTGAGGGTCTGAAACGCAAAGGCCTCGCGGCCATAAATGCGGCTTAATAAGCGTAGGACTTCAGGATTGGCGGCAATGGAGCGGATATTTTCGTGACGATCCCAACCATCTTGAAACCGCAATCCTTCTTTGGTCTTCCAGCCGGTTTTTTTCCAACCCTCAATGTCAAATTTCTTGGTGAGGGCGTTGATCAAGGCTTCAGCACGCTGGTCAAAGCTCGGATCCGGGAAGTCAAAAATTGCGTAGCCTTTGTCATGCAGATCGCAAGCGATCTGGCGCTCAAAGTTTGAAAAATCATGCTGTTCGATTGCCGCCTCAAAAAAGGGGCTCTCAACGAGCGGAACGCCGGGCAATTCAGGGGGCGGTGTGGTCTGTGATGTCGCCTGTGACGGGGACTGTGACGGGGATTGTG
>CAYQXV010000009.1:46360-52302 GCA_964421675.1 uncultured Caulobacterales bacterium | reverse complement strand
GGGGGCGGTGTGGTCTGTGATGTCGCCTGTGACGGGGACTGTGACGGGGATTGTGGCATGGCGTTCTTCATCATATGAGGTTTCATCATATCGGGCCGGTTTCACATAACAAGCCCGAACCCATATGAATGCCAACCCACAAGACAGTTACAACGAGACAGATTGGCCCATAGCCGGAACCAAATAGGCAGGGCAAACCCGTTCGGGTTAAAGCGCCTCTGCCCCTGAAATAATCTCAATCAGCTCTTTGGTGATCTGCGCCTGACGGGCACGGTTATATTGCATCGACAATTTATCGATCAAATCGCCGGCATTGCGGGTCGCATTATCCATCGCCGACATTTTGGCCCCCATCTCAGAGGCAACATTTTCGAGCAGTGCGCGAAAAATCTGCACTGCCACGTAACGCGGCAGCAAGGCAGAAAGAATTGCGGGCTCGTCGGGCTCATAGTCATAAATCGCGCCCTTGAGGTCTGGCGATTCAATTCCCTCTGGCGCGGTCGCAGGAATAATCTGCTGCGCGGTTGGAATCTGCGCAATGACGGATTTGAACTTGCCATAAAACAGCGTCGCCACATCAAAGGCGTCATCGTCAAACATGGAAAGAACTTTGCTGGCAATATCACTCGCCTCACCGAAGCCGATGGTTTTGACGTCGAGAAAGTCATACCGCTCAACAATCAAATCACCATAAAGGCGGCGCAGCTGCTCATATCCCTTGCGGCCAACCGTGACGATTTTCACGGTTTTGCCCTCAGATTGAAGGCGCACAATGTTCTCACGAGCAAGGCGAACGATTGAGGAGTTAAAACCGCCACAAAGACCTTTGTCAGCCGTTGCCACAATCAATAGGTGGGTTTTGTTCTCCCCTGTGCCTGCCAATAATTTTGGGGCATTGGGGTTATCTTGAGCCGAATTGGCCAGATTGGCGAGAACCGCCTCCATGCGCTCTGTATAGGGCCGGGATGCCCGGGCGGCTTCTTCCGCCTTACGCAGCCTGGCGGACGCAACCATTTGCATGGCCTTGGTAATTTTCTGTGTCGATTTAACCGAAGCAATCCGGTTTTTAAGGTCTTTGAGTGACGGCATGACAACCTGAAGCAAATAGCGAATATTTATCGCGTTTCATGCTCTTTTTGGCTGGCCTTGTAAAGGTCCGCAAAGCCAAACCGGTCGAATTTGCCGCGCCCTATTCACGTCCCACCGCCTTGGCTCTCTACAGGCAAAAACCAGCCTATTTGGTCCCCGGCGTCATCATTTTCGTCAAAACGCGCCCCAACTCCGCAAACAATAAAAAGACGCCAAGTATCGGGCGCCAATTCAGGCCATTGCTCGTAATATAGGCGTCATAAGCAAAATAGCTCGCACTGGCGATAATCACGAGGCGGGCAAAAATCGTACAAGTGAAATTCACGGTCTTTGCACGCATGCGCAAAACACGTTCTTCTTCCGTCTCGCTTAAAGGATTATATCGCTTAACCTTAGAAAAATCAGGCTCTACGGTTTTACGCTTGGTCGCAACCGTTGACGCCGACGTTGATCCAGACACACGCTCAAGCCGTCCGGCAAGTGCGGCAGTATTTTGTTTCCCAAATCCCATGCAGCGGCTCCCGTGACGTGCAAGGGGTAGACTATAATTGCATATTGGTTGCATCGCGGTAAACATAGATGGTTAACGCCGGAAATTGAGATAGAGACTGGTATTGAGTTAGAGACCGGTGCGGTAACCTTTTGGAGTTTGTGATGACCGTCAGCAATTCACGGCGTCTTATATTGCATATGGGCCTGCACAAAACGGCATCCAGCTCCCTTCAATCAACCTTGCAAGGCGCTGAGGATGAATTCTCTCAAGCGGGCATGCATATTTTGCGCGTGCAAACCCCGAAAGGGCTGCGGCAGGTCAATCATTCAACGGCGATGCAATATGCATTTTCTTCAACCTATGAGACGCTTAGTTGGGGACCGCAACGCGGATTTACTGCACATGATCTGCATACACATTATTCTAAACTCATTGCCGCACAATTAGAGGGCTCACACGATTTACTGATTTCCGGAGAGGAGATTGCCGGGCTCACTCAAAAGGAGCTGACAAAGCTTCGCAGCGTTTTAGAAGGGGCGAGGTTTACAATCGAGCCCCATCTTTACGTCCGCTCGCCCGCCAGCCTCATCGCCTCGCTGACGCAAGAGCGACTAAAAGCGGGACTACCCTTGACCCTTTCCGTGCCGGATTTTTCTAGTCGAATAGAACGGGTCCGGTCGGTCTTTCCCGATGTGCGGGTCCATAGCTTTGAACAGGCTTGCCGCCATCCATCTGGCCCGGTCGGACATTTTCTTGAGATCAGCAGCCTTTCAAAACTTGCCTCCCCTGCCATTAAGCGCCGCAATGAAAGCCTGTCCGCGCCAACCGCAAGGCTGCTCGCGAGAATGAACGGTGCCCTTAGGATCGGACATGTTTTACCAAACGGGGCGCAACGAAGCGTTCATGATACCAAGATTTTATGGAAACTTCCCGGCCCAGCCTTCACGCTCAACGCAAATGAGTATGATAAACTCGCCCATGCCATTGCCGCCGAAACTGATGCTCTTGTCGATCAACTCTCAAAATGTACCCATGCCGATAAAGAGGTTGCCTCAGTAATCCGCAAAGCCAAGCACACCACCCCTTCCGCAAAAGCGGGGAAGGTCGCCGAAAATGTCGACCCAGAATTATCTATTGAAAATTGGGGAAAGGGTTTGGCAACAATATTTCACAAGTTGGAGCCCATTACCGCAGTGTTAGCGCGCGCTTCCATTCCAGCCGAAATTGAAGACGATGGCGACATTCGAAATCAGCTCGACACCATTTTATCAAAGCCGCAGTTTTCAGACGCGTTGGAAACACTGGCGCCGCTGTTGCGCGACCGGGCTCTAGAGTGTGAAACCAAAAACCGTACCGAGGCCATTACCCTAATGCGCACAGCAAAGCTTGGCCGGCCTAACGGCGGGACCATTAATGATGCTTTAAAACGCTGGAATGCGGTTTAACTATCGTCTTTTGAGAAGACGGGTTTTTTACAGCTTGCTGCAATATCCGTTTGAATTGATCTGACCACAGATAGAACTGCCTTTTCGAGGGAAAGCTCTGAGCTATTACCGCGTGATAGAAATTTACGGTAAACCGCAAGCCCCTCTTCAAGCTCATCGTCGCTGGGATTTTTGACCCGAACTGGCAATGTGCGATTGACGCACAGGCACACCCATTCATTCAGCTTGCTGCAATCTGCCGCGCGCAACTGCGCATCCTCCTCAACAGAGTCTAGATAGGCCTGTTCAAACGCTTCGGTTTCAGCAGATGCGCTAAGTCCGGGGCCAGACAGAAAAATTGCCAGAACCACCATTGTGATGAATTTAAACGCACAGCGCATTGCCGAGAAAAGCCCCTATCAGGGCTTTGCTGCCCTAAACCGTATCAATGAATTTTTGTTTATAGTCTGCGCGCAGCCATGGCGGTGTGGCAAGCCGGTTCATCGAATAATGAATGCTGCTCGTCGCGTACAAGACCATTTTTGATCAGCCCATAAAAAATGGCCAGACCTTATTTCAGGACTGGCCATCGCATTGGTTTATTATCGGAATTCAAAAAGCGTTAAGCGAAGTTTTTCGCAAAAGCATCCAGAACATCTTTAAGCTTGGATTGAGTTTCATCATCAAGCTTTGCTGTCTCGCGAATGCTTGTGAGAAGGTCATCATGGTCTGCATGGAGTTTACGAAGGAACTCTTCTTCAAACGCGCTAACCCGGTCTGTGGGGATCGCATCAAGATAGCCTTGTGTACCCGCAAAAATGACCGCAACCTGCTCTTCAACCTGCAGCGGTGAATATTGATTTTGCTTCATCAATTCCGTTAGACGGTCACCGCGGTTGAGGATCGACTGGGTTGCCGCATCAAGATCGGATCCAAATTTAGCAAAGGCAGCAAGCTCACGATACTGAGCAAGTTCCCCTTTAATCTTACCGGCAACCTGTTTCATTGCCTTGATCTGCGCAGAAGAACCAACCCGGCTCACCGACAGACCCACATTCACCGCAGGACGAATGCCCTGATAAAACAGATCTGTTTCCAGGAAGATCTGACCATCGGTAATCGAGATCACATTGGTTGGGATATAAGCGGAAACATCGTTCGCCTGTGTTTCAATAATCGGCAACGCCGTCATTGAACCCGATCCATTGTCCTTATTCAGTTTCGCCGCACGCTCAAGCAAGCGGGAGTGCAAATAGAACACGTCACCCGGATAGGCTTCACGCCCTGGTGGGCGACGCAGCAAGAGAGACATTTGACGATAAGCCACCGCCTGTTTGGAAAGATCATCATAGATGATCAAAGAGTGCATTGCATTATCGCGGAAATACTCACCCATGGCACAACCAGCAAATGGTGCCAGGAACTGAAGCGGCGCGGGCTCAGAAGCGGTCGCGGCAACAACGATAGAATATTCAAGCGCGCCATTATCTTCGAGCGTTTTTACAATCTGTGCGACCGTTGAACGTTTTTGACCAACAGCAACATAGATGCAGTAGAGTTTCTTCGACTCATCATCGCCTGCATTGGCTTCTTTTTGGTTCAGCATCGCATCAATGCAGATCGCTGTCTTACCGGTCTGACGGTCACCAATCACAAGCTCACGCTGGCCTCGGCCAACCGGGATCATTGAATCGATCGCCTTGATGCCCGTCTGCACAGGTTCATGAACAGATTGGCGCGGCAAAATGCCTGGCGCCTTCACATCAACAAGCCGGCGTTCGGTGGCTTCAATCGGGCCCTTACCGTCAATTGGATTACCGAGCGGATCGACCACGCGGCCAAGCAGGCCTTTACCCACGGGCACGTCCACGATTGAATTGGTACGCTTAACCGTATCGCCTTCTTTAATGTCGCGGTCTTCGCCGAAGATCACGACACCAACATTATCGGCCTCAAGGTTAAGGGCCATCCCCTTAACACCATTTGAGAACTCGACCATTTCACCAGCCTGAACATTGTCGAGGCCGTAAATGCGCGCGATACCATCTCCAACGGACAGTACCTGGCCAATTTCTGAAACTTCAGCGTCCTTACCAAAGTCGGCAATTTGCTGTTTGAGAATGGAAGAAATTTCCGCGGCGTTAAGCTCCATGGCGTTAGGCCTCTTTCATCATAGTCTGTAAACGGGAAAGTTTAGTTTTCAGGGAACTGTCGATCATGCGCGAGCCAACCTTTACGATCATGCCGCCCAATAATGATGGATCGACACGGGTCTCAAGATTGACTGCCTTACCGACAATCGTTTCAATTTCAGATCTCAGCCGACGGCTCTGATCTGCATTCAATTCTGTGGCCGTTACCGCCTCAGCGCTAACCTCGCCGCGATGGGCTGCAAGACGCCCCTTAAAGGCCGCAATAATCGATTTTAGCGCAAATAACCGGCGGTTATGCGCAATCAAAATCAGAAAATTCCGGGTCTGGGGGGCAACATTTGATTTATCGGCCAGCGCGGTGATCGCTTTGATCTGATCTTCCTGTGTATAAACAGGGCTGGCTAGAAAATCGCGAAGATCGTCGCTCTGCTCAATCGCAGACCCAAGCCCGGCGAGATCTTTTTCGCCCACTTCCAGGGCATTATTTTCAACCAATAGCTCAAAAAAAGCATCGGCATAGCGCTCCGCCACGCCGCCGCTCTCTCGGCTTGCCGCTATAGCGGCAGTATCTGAAGATGTTTCCGACACGGGTGTGACTGAACCTCAACTGCGCTCGCTCTATAGTCCCAGCGCCAAAGCAGGGACAAAAGCTGGTGAATCCATGGAATGAAATGCGTAAAAGCGCACAAAATACGCCCTACACCTTCGAACTTTGCGTGGCGATAGCATGGGTGCACTCGCGACGCAATATGGTGCGCCGCACTGTCACAACTTAACCGCTTG
>CAYQXV010000009.1:30859-46260 GCA_964421675.1 uncultured Caulobacterales bacterium | reverse complement strand
TTAACCGCTTGCCCTGTCCAAAACCCCAGCCATCCGCCGACGCCCCCCAACCCCATTTTCTCAAGGCGTTGCGGGGCCCACAGCCTGTTCATATCAGTGCAATTGTTGGTTTAGTGGGTTTATTTTAGTATTTTTTTTATGCTAGCTTTTTACTAAGTCAGAAGGGGATTTTCAATGTTCAGAATTATTTTCGTCTTAGCTATTCTATGTAGTTATTGGGGTCTTCACAACCCTGCCACCGCGCAAGTCCCCGTATGGGCGTTTGGCGCGTTGCCAGAGATTGACGACGCAGCCGTCTCGCCCGATGGCGAAACCATCGCACTACTGGAAAATATCAAGGATGAAACAGTTGTTCGGTTTTTTGATCTCAAAACCGGCGAGCAAAGCAGAGGCATTAAAGTTGGCGGTGTAAAAGCGCGAACATTGCGATGGGCGAATAATGACCGAATTTTGTTGCTGGTTTCCCAAACCCAGACATTAGACACGGTAGCGGGTAAAAAAACCTATGAATTTTTTCGCTATGCCTCTGTTTCAAAATCGAAAAATGACGTCACCTACCTCCTCGCGCGCGGCGATGTCGCCTTTTTCTTAGGCGCTGGGGAGATACTGCATATGCTGCCCGATGAGCCCAATCATATTCTAATGGCTAAGCATGATCCAAATTTTTCCAAACAAAGAAGTCAGGCACAGTCACGCATCGGAACATCGCGTTCCGATAGCTCGACCTCGGCGACGCTGAATGTGTACCGGGTTAGCTTAAAGACGGGGCTCGGAAAATCTGTTGTCGATGGCAATGAAGATACAAGCGACTGGATTGCAGATCAGTCAGGAACACCGGTTTTGCGAATTGACTTTAGCGATCGAACAAACGTCAAGTCGATCCATAAACTTGCCGAGAAGAAAAATTATGTCGAAGTCACACGGTTTGACACCGATGACACCGAAAATATTTTTATCGAAGGTTTTGCTGGTGACCAGCGTGCTATCGCAACGAGTAGAACTGGAAAAAATACCGTCGGCGCTTATTATTTTGATCTGACAACAGCGCAACTCTCGGATCCGATTTTCACCCATGACTCTTACGATTTAAGCACACTGACCATCAATAATGGTGCGATTTTATCGTTCAGTTATGTCGGAGATACACCTCAGACTGTTTATCTGGATAAGGACCGTGAAGCGCTGGAAAATAGACTCAGCGCTGCCTTGAAGGGCGCACGCGTTAGTGTGATCTCTCAGTCCGATAGCCATGATATCAGTATTATAAAAGCAACCTATACTGATCGCCCGCCTGTATATTATCTTTATGAACGCGAAAGTCGGGCGCTGTCTCTTTTAGGCGAGACCTATCCGCGGCTCAATGAGAGTAATAGCGGGGAGCGCCGGAAATTTGATTATCAAAATGCGGATGGGTTTTTAATTCCCGGATATCTCACCCTCCCTCCGGGAACGAGCACACCAGAAAATTTACCGCTTATTGTCCTGCCTCATGGCGGGCCAGAATCTCGCGACAATTTGGAATTTGACTGGTGGGCCGCCGCTTATGCCTCACGCGGCTTTGCGGTCTATCAGCCAAACTTTCGCGGCTCTTCCGGATATGGAAACCGTTTCCGCCGAGCCGGTTGGGGGCAATGGGGGCGCAAAATGCAAGACGATATCTCTGACGGCGTTCGCAAACTCATTGCCGATGGCATTGTCAATGCAGACCGTATTTGCATTGTCGGGGCCAGCTATGGTGGATATGCCGCCCTTGCAGGCGCGACGCTAACGCCGGAGCTTTATAAATGCACCGTTAGTGTGAACGGGGTTTCTGACCTCAATATCATGATTGGATCGGAAGCAAGCTCAGGCGGTAATGTCGGATTTTGGCAACGCAGAATTGGCAGTCGCTTTACTGATGCGGACCAAATGGCGTCGGTTTCTCCGGCGCGCTTGGTTCAAAATGTACGTGCGCCAATTATGCTGGTCCACGGCAAAGACGACACTGTTGTTCCTTATGCCCAAAGCCGAATAATGCGGCAAAATCTTGAGAAAGCCGGTAAGGATGTAACGATGATTGATCTTGATGGGGAAGATCACTGGCTATCGGGTGCTGCGACCCGCCAGCGCATGTTGCAAGAATCCACAGCCTTTATCGAAAAACATATCGGCCAGAAATAGGGCCATACTTACGGTTGCGGGTGACGCCATTCATAATCAATGGATGGCGTCATCGCATTTCGCGCTTTGCTGAAAACCTCGCTCTCCCCGATTTTTACAAAACCGCACTTTCGCAAAACCTTCCCAGAGGCCGGATTGTCCGCCCAATGGCCTGCACCTATTGTGATGTCTGTACCAAGGGTACGATGCATATAGTCTAAAAAGGCTTGCACCGCTTCACTCGCAAATCCCTGCCCCCAATAATGACGGGCAATGTGATAGCCAATTTCATATCGATCAGGAGTTTGCGGCATCTGCATATAGCTGATCGCGCCACAAAGTTCATTGCCCAATCGGATTCCCAAAAAACATTGCTGCACCGCGTCAGTTTTCAGAGCTTTTGTAATACGCTCGCGCGTATCAGATTTCAGATAGGGCCACGGTAATGTGGCTGTATTCAGCACGACCCCCTCATCATTGGTGATCGCAAAAAAATCATCAACATCATCAAGTGCAAGAGGCGACAGGGATAAACGTTTTGACCGAATAAGCGTGCCCTCAACCATTGGGGATACCGGGCAGTAAGCCTGATGCGAGCGCCGTTTCAATTGGCAAATATTCCATATCAAAACCAAAATTGCGCGGTGAAACAACCTTTAGAGCCGTCGGTGTACGCATCAGTTCCGGCGCTCCAATTGCAAGCAGTAACAAACGCTGCCCATAACGCAATGTTTCGGCGGTAAGAGGCCTGCCGGTTTCTTTATCCAGCATGCAAATCAAATCGGGGGTTGTTGCTATTGGCCGATCCCCGTCCAGTACGACCAGATATTCGTTCTTAATTAAAACCGTCAATATCCGGTTTTCTCCATCAAGGGTTGCAAGTTTGGCGGTGCCATAATCATAGCCATCGCGAATTTCGCGAGTAATATCGACCACCTTGGCCTCTGCAATGGGGCTAACGTCGCCATAATGGGTTGGCGCAAGACGCACCGACAGGGCACGCATAAACGCATCAAGATCGTTTGCATGCTCGCCCAGCATCACACCAATATCGCGGCACAGCGAAATCGTCGCGGGAATACAAACCTTGCGCGCCGTTGCCCCGTCCATAACGTGCTCGGCACTGATACATTGCCCGCCGCCTGCTTTAACGGCAAAATGACGCACCAACGTTTCTGCCAGCACGGGCGAGGAGACCTTATCCAAAATCATGCTATCGCCGAGCTCCGCTGATAAAGCGAGAGGGGTCGCCGATACCCCGTAAATCGAAAAACTTTCCATTTGCAGTTCGGGAAATGCGCGGCCCATACCGTCCGCATCAACCACCGGGAGTCCGCGTTCTGCCGCCGCGCAAAATGGGACCAATGCATTCATGCCGCCCGCCTCAAAAGCAATCAGCGCAGTGATTTTCTTCCCTAAAAAAGTTTCCAGCGCATCGAGCGCCCAACCGGCTTCTTGTCCGTTTGAAGGTTTTTCCTGCATAATCGTTGGCGAACCAACACCGCCAATGGCCACCACAACGCCATCATCGGGCACATCCTCAAGGGCGATCAATTCAACGCTTTGCGCTTTTGAGACAGCATCTTCTGCAAGAATTTCGCCCAATAAAGTATCACCGCCCCCGCCCGTCGCCAGAAACGCGCCCCCTAATGCAATGGGTGCAATATCATCAGCATTAATTTTTATGCTCATAAGACGGAGCCCTCTTGCTCAATGTTGTGCACCAATATGCGCGAACGATGTCAGATCAATATCCCCAACAGCGCGCGCACGAATAATCGCACCGGGTTCATCTGTATAGGTCAACATCTCTTCTTTAATATCGACAATCGAGACACTGGCCCGCACAGCGCCTTGGCGGACGGCCATTTCCATCGCTTCCTTGCGCACCGCCGCTAATGCATCATCGCGGTCATGGGTTCGAAAATGGACCATCTTTTCTGCAACGCCGCTGACTTGCGCAAAAGCCGCACCGATCGCATTGGCAACCCCGCCATTTTCGGGCCTGATCACATGCGAAACACCTTCAACATTATCGGGCACCAAAAACCCGCCGCCGCCCACCACAATAAGCGGCAATGGCGCGGGACTGGTCTTCATCTGATCAACTGTACGAGACAACATGCGGTGGATTGTTTTTTGCGCGGTTTTAATCGTTTCAGGAGGGATGTCCGCAACCCGTGCGCGCTCCCCAAAATTTACCAAACCAGCAGCCACCGCAATATCGCTCGCCGTTAAAACACCACCGCCAAAAATGCGCGCGTCTTTCGGCAAGTCCTTACCAACAGAACGCGGCCCGATTACAGATCCATCTTGCTCGATCAGCGAGCCGCCGCCCAAACCGAGCGCCATCACATCAGGCATGCGGAAATTTGTCAGAACACCGCCAATTTTGACCGCAGCGCCCGATGGTCTTGGATAGCCGTCAATCAGCATGCCAATGTCCGATGTCGTTCCGCCAACATCAACAACCATGGCATTTGCCTCGCCCGCCAACCAGGTTGCCCCGCGCATGGAATTGGTGGGCCCCGATGAGAAGGTGAAAACCGGATAGTGTCGTGCGCGATCTGCACTCATAAGGGTGCCGTCATTTTGGCTTATAAAAAATGGGCACGCCAATTCAAGATCAATAAAAGCGCGCTCAAAAGACCCAATCGTATGATCGGCAAGCGGCATTAGGCTCGCATTGAGCAATGTTGCATTTTCGCGTTGATACAAACCGATATCGCCAAGATCGCTGGACAAGGCCAAAAAGGTTTTTGGATTATGGTGACGAATGATTTCTGCAGCACGCTTTTCAGCCTGCCCGTTTGACGTTGAGAACACGCCCGTAACCGCAATGGCCTGACACTGTTTTTGGGCAAACATGTGGGCGGCCTCTTCAACGCCCCGTTCATCGAGCGGTTTGATTTGTTGCCCGTCAAAATCATGGCCGCCATCAACCATATAGCGCGCTTCAATAACGCTTTGGGCAATATCTACTGGCCATTTAGCCCCAATAGCCAGCGCGGCTGATGATTGTGCACCAATACGCAAAGCCCCAACGCGCTCAAGGCCGCGACGTTGCACAACCGCATTGGTGAATTGCGTGGTTCCCAAAACCACCATGGTGATCGCAGATGCGCTGATAGCCGATTGTTGTAAAATCTCGCGAACTGCAGCGATAACGCCGCTGGCAATATCATCGCTGGTCAAGGATTTGTGTGAGGCAAGCAGGGTTTTACCGTCAAACAAGACAGCGTCAGTATGGGTGCCACCAACATCAATGCCGATCCGCATGATTGCCTCCACGTGCCCTGCCGAACGAGCCCATAAGCAGCGCATAACAGATCCCAGCAACGAGCACACCGTCAAGATTTGGCATGCCCGTCAACACCAATGTGGTTTTCGATGTTACCGCCGCAATAGCTGCCCCCAATCCCCACGCAAGAAATGCGCGCCACGACCAGGCAGACATATCATCAAGCTGATCGAGTGAATATTTTCCCTTACGCACCAGATAAAAATCAACCACATAAACACCGAGTACTGAGGAAAATAAAATACTCTGCCAAATCAAGAAATCAATGAAATGGTTTTGCACCCCGGAGAGCGCGATAAACATGCCGACAATCCCGGCGACAATAATAAATTTCCATTCCTTTGTGCGCGCAAATATAGAGGCCATCGCTAGGCCGGACCCATAAAGATTGATGGCATTGGTTGTGACGGCAGTAAAAATCAAAAATACAAATGCATAAGCACCAAACCGCAATGCCAATAATATTGCCAAAGGCTCATTGTTTTGCAACGAGATCGCAGCACCTGATGCTGCCAATCGAACAAGTGGCTCGATAACCACCAAGGCGATAAAAATTGCAATTCCAACATCAAGGCGTGTTCGCGCATATCGGGTAAGGTCGGGCACCAATAAAACACCGACAATGATACCCCCAGCAAGGGCTGTCACTGCTTGGGAAAAACTCA
Source organism: uncultured Caulobacterales bacterium (assembly GCA_964421675.1). Lineage (GTDB taxonomy): Bacteria > Pseudomonadota > Alphaproteobacteria > Caulobacterales > Parvularculaceae > CALLPQ01. Next base: position 40,155 of record CAYQXV010000009.1, on the reverse strand, counting down.
TCCCCCCTTCTGCCCGCGCGGCAATCAAATCTGAAAGGGGGGCCAACTCAAAAGTGCGGGCAACCATCAGCGCAAGGGTTGTAATCATCACAGGAAAAACAAAGATGGCGATTTTATCGAGCGCCTTAAACCCGAAAATGGTTGCGAGTGTCATCAGTATGCTGCCGAGTACAATATAAAATGAAATCGGAAGATCGATACCCAATACTTGCGATCCGGTGGCCGCAGCAGCTTCACCGAAATACCAGGCATTGACGCCGAACCATCCAAATTGCGCGAATGCAAAACTGGCATTTACAAGTTTGGCACCGACTGGACCAAATGAAAATTTCAAGATCATGTATGTCGACAGGCGCGATTGCATGCCAACAAGACCGGTCATGATTGCCAGCACTGAGACCAGCACGCTGGCAACAAAGAAAGCCTGCATGCTGCCAACATAACCAAGCGCTCTGCCAATCTCCGCGCCGCTTAGTAGGCCCGGCAGCGCGACGCCAATACCGCCGAGAACAAAACCAATGCGCCAGCCATTATAGGTGGCATGGAGCGGCACGGGCTGTGTCGCATAATCCTCGGTTAGCGAGGGACGGTTTTGTTGATCGTGTTCCACCCACCGCACGGTAAAGATTTTTGCGCCGCATAGGAACCACAAAGGTGCGCCATTGGTGCTATCTGCGCGCAATCATGGCTGAAACGCAAAACGGGCACCCAGCGGCACCCGTTTTAAACAATAGTCTTAGCCGCGTTTGTAACGCGATTATTCAGCAGCAATCTGCGTTGGCACCACCGAAATATAGGTCCGGTTTTTCGCCTTTGTCTGGAAGCGCACTTTGCCGGCAACTTTCGCAAAGATCGTGTGATCCTTGCCCATGCCAACATTTTCACCGGGGTGATATTTGGTGCCCCGTTGGCGCACAATAATGTTGCCAGGGATGACAGCCTGATCGCCAGATTTTTTCAGTCCCAGACGACGGCCAGCTGAGTCGCGACCGTTGCGGGACGAGCCGCCTGCCTTTTTATGTGCCATGATGTAATCTCCTATACTCGGGCTTACCCACCATCATCTATCGGGGGTGCCTAGAGGGTTTTGCCGTACAAAGCGCGTACAACCCTGATCTGTCAATGTTAATGTTTCGTTTTCAATCGATAGAAGCTGGCCCGCTCGCGTAAAACGGCCGGCCGGGCGCCTATTTATTCATCAATTCCTTGGCTTTCCCAATCCAGTCATCGCGCACAATACGGCCTTTAAATTTCAACCGATTGTCGACAAAGGCGACATTTTCCGGTGTCCAGGCAGCAACCTGCGCAAAGGTGTAAATACCAAGATCATTGAGGGTTTCCTCAAGTTTTGGACCAACCCCATTAATCAGCTTGAGATCGTCGACCTTATCGGGGCGCGTATCATATTGTTGGGGCGCAGACTCCTCAGAGGCCGCAGCTGGTGCAGGAGCGGGAGCTGGTTTTGGTGCCGCTTTGGGCGCCTCTTTTGCTGGCTCAGCTTTTTTGACCGCTTTTTTGGCAGCTTTGGGCTTGGCACCGCCCGTTAAAATATCGGTGACCTTCAAAACGGTCAGATATTGGCGATGGCCTTTTTTCCGGCGATAATTCTGGCGGCGGCGCTTTTTGAAGATGGTGATTTTCTTGTCGCGCATTTGCTCAAGAATTTCGACTGAGACGCTGGCCCCGTCAACCAGAGGCGCGCCAACAGTTACGTTGTCGCCGTCACCAACCATCAAGACCTCGTCAAGAACAAGGTTCTCACCGTCTTCACCGGCTAGTTTTTCAACTCTGAAAATATCATCTTTGGCAACGCGATATTGCTTGCCGCCCGTCTTTACGACTGCATACATGTCCGAATTCCTTATCTGGTGCCCATTTGCGGACACAGGTTCCTTTTTTATCCCGGCTTCATGCGTCCGGTTTTCATGGAGGCCGGGTGATACCCACCCGGTCCTCGCTCGTCAAGTCACAAAGTGATCCGTCTCCCGTGCAGACGGGAAACGGGGAAGGCTTAGCCAGTAATACCGCCGAGAATCCGGCGAATTTGCAACCGGTGCGCCTTAGTGTCGGGCCCAAGATTAAATTCGAAAAGACCGAAACGGCTGTCAATATTGGTGATCCCCGCCAATACAGCACTGCGGGCAATGGGTGAGTAGGAAGGGTCATCAACGATGGCCGCTAATCGTTCCACATAGGCAATCTGAAGATTGCGGCGGAATGAATTTGGCGATCCCTTCAGATCATTTCCAATAATCGCATCATTGAGATCAAGCACCATTTCAGCCGGTGAATAGGCACCGCCATACAGAGAGCTGTTGACCATACGCTCCATGACAACCGGGTTTAGAAGATGCACAAGCGCGCGCATCTGGGTTGCGAGCACACGCTCATGGAGTTTGGGGTCTTCTGTCTCGCCGCCAAAATCAAAGCCCCGGCGTTGGGGTTGCAAGCGCACTAAAAGATCTTCGGGCATGTCAAATGCATCAGCGGCAAAGAAATGCTTAGCCAGCGCATCCATGGCAGCGATCTGTTTTTCACGCGGCACGGGCTGGTAAGGCGCGGGTGCACCTTCCTGGCCGGGGGCAACACGCTCCACATATACACCGCCAATCTGACGCGAAATAACCGATGCCATGCCAGCCTTTTGACCACTGGCAATGAGATAAGCATTGATCAGATCTTGCCAGCTATCGCGATCATCATAGCGTTCGGCCAATCGCGGAATTGTTGCGTCCACAAGTTTGATCCGATCAATCGCATAGGCGACCGGGTCTGAAGACATGTCGCCAATATTCACGCGTGGGTCGATCCCGCGACCCGGTGCGCGCATATCGTCAGCATCATTGCCAAACGCCAATCCATTTTCTGCGGACCGCGCCAGAAGCGCCTTGCGTGCAATCGGGTCAAGTTGCGGGCGATATCCAAATTCAATCGCCCAATCATCATAAGGCCCCGGTTTTTGCACATAAAAATCGCCCTGTTCACGGTCGATCGGCGCAACATTAATGGCCGGATAATCCATCACAGAACCCGCCGGTGCACCTTTGGTAATGGCCGCGTCATGAACCTCATCGGGGCCGAACTGAACACTGGCTTTCATATTGTGATTAAGTCCAAGCGTGTGACCGACCTCATGCAACATCAGATAATAAATGGACTGCTTGACCAGCGCATCAACCTCTTCGTCGCTCGCGCCTTGGGCCTGAAGAGCGGTTCGCGCAAAAATGCTGCCTGCTTGCAGCATTTGGCTGGCGTGACAGGCATGTCCGGATTTAGCGCCTGGCAATCCATCAACCGCGCCTTCATACCCCGACTCGCCCATCGATAGACCTTGCCCGGCGACACTGAACACATCGCCAAAATTGGCGCGATTGGCGATAAAGGAATATTCCAGCATGATGTCTGCGCCGAGTAACTCGCCCGTGCGCGGGTTTGAAAAACTCGGGCCATAGCCACCAAATGGGGGGTTAGGCGATGAAGTCCACCGCAGGACATTATAGCGAATATCGCCAGCGTCCCAGTCAGCGTCATCAGGTTGCACGTTGACCTGAACGGCATTTGAAAAACCGGCCTTTTCAAACGACTGGTTCCAGGCAAGCACCGCATCGCGAATGGTGTCGCGATATTCGAGCGGGGTAGTATTTTCAATCCACCATACAATCGGCTGGACGGGATCAGACATGGCCGCGTCAGGATCTTTTTTCACCAACCGCCAGCGATTGATAAGGTCGCGATAATTCGCAACCTCAAGCGATGTCAGATCGGTTACGCGATCTTCAAAATATCCGATGCGGTAATCGCTAATGCGTGGCTGAAATCCAGGCTCAGGCATAGCGATAAATGAATGTTGAACGGTTACGGTTGTCGCGCGCGCATCAGTAACGGCATCACGGCCATTGTTTGATGGGTAGGGATTGGCGAAAACATAATCGACAATCACGTCTGTGTTTTTGGGGTAGTTGCGAACCTCGCGATAGCGGGTGCGGGCGCTATCAATATCTCCGGCCGAAAAAGCGGTCGGCGGGCGATCAGGATTTGGAGATGGTTTGAGTTGTTGGAGCGCCTCAGAAAGATAAAGGTCGCTAACATTGATCAAAAACCGCTTTTCATTGTCGCCGCTCGCTTCACTCGTTGCTTCGACGGCAATGCTGGCGACAAGGGATGGAGAAATATTTGCATCCTGCGCGCGGGCAAGCGGGCTGTCTGGGTCAAAATAAAAGCTGGTACTTTTTTCAACAAATTCGATTTTGTTGAAATATTGCCGAGGCTCTAAAATTTGCTGGGTACCATATTGACCGCGAAACTGGCCCGCATCGACAACACCATTTTCAGTATAAGTAAATGCGATAAATTCTTGACCAAGTTGAGATTCAGCGATCTCCATATAGACATCGCCATTTTCCGGATCCCGATAAAGCCGGAACATGCCGTCGAAAACGTCGAAATCTTCAACTTTTTCCTCAATCGTCTTTTCTGCTTCTTTTTCCTCATCACCCTGAAAGGCAAGCGCGCTAGCGGCGGATAAAAAAACCGCAATTGGCACCAAAGCAAATTTGAAAACGGATCGAGCAGTGAGTAGATAGGCCATAGAACAATACCCCATTTTGATAATTACTATTATTATTTTCAGGCATCATATCTAGATCAGTGACCAACGCAAACATTTCTCCATCAGTCAATTTCGCGCAGCACCGAATAGGTACGACGAAGTGGACACTGATAGGCACACTATCAGTAACAATAAGGTGAAATTGCGATTTCATGAGTAGATCGCTTGCGTTTTGGGGTATGGTCAGTAATCATTCTCGTTAAAGCTGTTGGGGCAGCTAGATCGACCCTTTGAGAAGGGGTCATTCACATAGAGGCCACCATCGGCCGGAAAGTGGGCGTCATGGGTTTGCTACCGTCAGACTTGTTTAGCGTTGTTTCGACGAGCACGACTTTGGATATAGATTTGTCATCTTTATCGACAGGAACTGCAACGGCCTCACCGTCTTTAGCGACTATCGGTTCTACCCGACAAGCCAATTCGCTCACGAGCCCCAAAGATTCAAAACTATCGGCAACTCTGTATGATTTAGCGGCGACATCAGCAACCGCTGCCCCGACCTCATTTATTGTTATTGATGCGTTTGCAGAAAATGGCGACGCCGAGGCCCTGTTAGAAGATCTTAGAGGTCTGGGCCTGATTGAGGGAACATCGTTCTTAAATGTCGTCTCGGGTCTGCTGCCGGTAAGCGCTCTTAGCAGCTTAGAAGGTGTCGAATCGCTTTCATCTGTACGCGAATCGTTGGTCCAACTTAATGTTGGCTCGGTTACAACACAGGCCGATGCCTCAATCCGCTCTGACGAAGCCCGCGCGCAATTTGGCGTTGACGGATCCGGCCTGTCGATCGGCATCCTCTCGGACAGCTTTAATGCGCTTGGCGGACAAGCTGCTGATGTTGCTTCAGGTGATTTACCCGCGAATGTGACAATTTTATCTGATGTACCAAGTGGTTTTGACGGCCCGATGGGCGATGAAGGACGCGCTATTGCCCAGCTCATCCACGATATTGCACCGGGTGCTGATCTTTTGTTTCACACAGCGGTTCTTGGTATAGCCGATTTTGCGCAAGGCATTATCGATCTCGCCAATGCTGGTGCTGACATTATCATTGACGATGTGGTGTTCTTTGCCGAAACATTCTTTCAGGATGGGATCATCGCTCAGGCCGTCGACACTGTTACAGCACAAGGCGTGCTCTTCTTCTCCTCTGCGGGCAATTCCGGGACCGACTCATATCAATCAATTTTCAACAATTCGGGAATTTCTGAACCGGGCACATTGGGCGGTATCGCCCACGACTTTGATGCAGGTGCCGACGTTGATACGCGCCAACTCATTTCGCTTCCTGATGAAGGTGTCATCCAGCTAACTTTCCAATATGATGAATCATCACGGTCGGCAACCAACGGGCTCGCCGGACCTGACAGTGACTACGATATTTTTCTATTTGAAGCGGGAACCAATAATATTGTTGCGCAATCTTCCACCAGCAACGCCAATGAACCCGTTGAGATTTTTGAATTTACAAATGAAACTGGATCAACACAGCAATATGAAATCGTCATTACACGGTTTGATGGCACACGCGATGCGCTGTTGCAATATATTGACCTGTCTGGTGACGCGACAATTCTGGAATTTGATACAAATTCACCGACAGTGTTTGGCCACTCAAATGCTGCAGGCGCGATTGCGGTCGGTGCCGCTGCGTTTTTCAACACCCCTGAGTTTGGGGCAGGCGGTGCATTTCTAAATGGGTTTTCATCCGTAGGCGGCATTCCTATCTTGCTGGATACGCAAGGCAATCGGCTGGCAACACCGGAAGATCGCGGCGGCCCGCTGTTCACGGCGGCTGACGGCGGGAATACGACCTTCTTTGGAACCGATGTTGGCTTTGATAGTGATAGCTTTCCAAATTTCTTTGGTACCTCAGCATCCGCGCCAGCTGCGGCAGCAGCAGCAGCGCTGTTGCTAGAAGCGGTTCCGACAGCCACCAGAGAACAAATCATTCAGGCCTTTAATGATACCGCGATTGATATTGGCACGCCCGGTTTTGACCTGGCCTCAGGTGCGGGATTAATTCAGGTTGATGCAGCGCTGGCAGCGCTCCAGAATTCTACTACCCCGCCGCCACCACCTCCTCCAGCTGGCCCAACATCGGGCAATGATACGCTTAACGGCACCGATGGCGATGATCTCATTGACGCGCTTGGCGGCGATGATGTGGTGTTTGGCGGAATCGGCAATGACTCGCTGATCGGCAATACCGGGCGCGATAATTTATCAGGCGATGCGGGCAACGATCTCCTCGATGGCGGCGGCGGCACTGACACTCTTAATGGCGGTGATGGTCAGGACACCCTTTTAGGCGGTTCGGGTCCGGATGAATTATCAGGGGGAGACGGCAATGACTCCCTGGATGGCGGCACCAATAATGACACCATCCTTGCTGGCAGCGGCGACGATACTATTCTTGGGCGCTCCGGGGCTGATATTGTTGATGCAGGATTAGGCAATGACTTTATCGAAACCGGCGGCGGCTTTGACACCGTTTTAGGCGGCGAGGGCAATGACACAATCGACACGGCAATCGGCGCAGACAGCATTGAAGGCGGCGACGGCGATGATAATATCAGTACAGGAACGAACCTCGATACCATTAATGGCGGTGCGGGGAACGATACAATTACAGCCCTGAGCGGCGCTGATCTTATCGATGGCGGGACCGGCAACGATTCCATCAGCAGCGGCGCGGGTTTTGATACCATCTTTGGCGGTACTGGTGCGGATGTAATCTTCGGCGGTATTGGTCCCGATACGATTGATGGCGGCGACGATAATGATTTCCTTGATGGGGGAACTAATCTCGACACTATTTCGGGCGGCAATGGCGACGACACAATCAATGGCGCCAGCGGTGCCGATATTCTCGATGGTCAGTCAGGGAATGATTTGATTGATGCGTCCGGCGGCTTTGACACCATTTCGGGCGGCGATGGGGCAGACACAATCTCTGGCGGTATCGGCGCCGACAGCATTTCCGGCGGTAATGATGATGATGATATCGATGCCGGCAGTAATACTGATACCATAGACGGGGGAAGCGGTAATGATACTATCGATGGGGGCTCTGCTGGGGATCTCATTGATGGGGGCGAGGGCAATGATGTGATTGATGCCGGGTCTGGCTTTGATACCGTCACTAGCGGCCTTGGCGATGACTCAATTTTCGGTGGACTGGGCAATGACAGCCTAATCTCAACCGCTGGAAATGATACGCTAGATGGCGGACTTGGGAATGACACGCTAATTGGTGGGTCTGGTGATAATGTTTTCGAACCAGGTATTTTAGGCGGCGACTCTGACGTTCTTATATTTGCTGATGATTTCGGAAATGATATTATCAGCTCGTTCGATTTAGCATCTGCGGGCAGTGGACAAAATGATCTCATCGACTTGTCCGCCGTCACCGAAATCACGGACTTTGCAGATTTGGTTGATAATCATTTATCGCAAGCTCTGGACGGTAGCGCCATCATTTCGGTCGGCACTGATACAATCGAATTTGTCACCGCTCTCGCAACAGACCTCACGGAAGATGATTTCATCTTCTAGCGGCGATAAGGTACGGAACCTTATCCAGCCATCTTGATTATATCTTGCAGCGTCACAGATCCCGGAACGATCATCACCGCGACGGGCCGGCCTCCCAATGTGGTTGGGCTTTGTGACAATGCAGAAACAAGGGTCCCAGGACCTTCCGGATTGGTCGATGCCCCCAGAACCAGAATCGCAATGGCGGGATCTTCTTCAATGAGCTGGAGAATTTCATCAATCACGCGCCCCTCGCGAATATGCATTTCAGGGCGCAAGCCCCATTGATCTTCAACATCTCTTGCATATTCCGCCAATATTTCTTCGGCGTGATCATAACTCTCCGCGCGCATGGTTTCCGCAACCGTTTGCCAATGGCTATATTCGCCCGGCTCAATGACATGCAGCAATACGACTTGGGCATTGGAATAACGGGCCCGGCGCGCGGCAAAAAATGCGGCCAGTCGCGCTTCGGGGCAATCTTCCGCAACCACGAGAAACTTGACCACCGGTCCGCCATGGGGGTATCGCGCTTCATCGCCTGCAGAAGAGGGGGTGTTCAAATCGACCATAAAACTATCATGCCCCGATTGCGCATAGGCGTCTAGCAAGACGCGGCTATACACGGTAAATAGAAAAATTGAGTATATAAAACAGGGTATTACCTAATGCGCGGTTATTTCGGAATTGGCGTGGAACGAATCTCCAAAGCGATGAATCTCGGAGCATTGCTGCGCACTGGCCATGCTTTTGGGGCCAGCTTTGCATTTACAATAGATGCCCATCATCGCGCCACCATGGTTAACCGTGCTGACACGTCTAAAAGTGATCAGCATTTGCCGCTCTATGAATGGGATAGTCTGGATGATCTCGTCATGCCAAAGGGGTGCGTGCTTGTTGGCGTGGAGCTGGACGAAACTGCGATTGACCTGCCGAGTTTTAAACACCCTCTGAATGCAGCCTATATTCTGGGCCCTGAAAAAGGCAGCCTGTCGCCAGAAGCCACAGAAAAATGCAGCCATCTTGTTAAAATTCCAACGCGCTTTTGCCTGAACGTATCCTTGGCCGCGGCGCTGGTTATGTATGACCGGGTTTTGACCTTGGGAACCCATCAACCGCGCGCCCTCTCCCTGCAATCGCAACCCACGGGAAG
>CAYQXV010000009.1:0-30759 GCA_964421675.1 uncultured Caulobacterales bacterium | reverse complement strand
AAAAAACGGCGCTGGAGGTCCAGCGCCGTCTTGAAACTCGTCAAAAAACAAGTGTCACAATTACTTACGTTTTTTGCGTGTTGTTTTTTTCTTGGCAGCTTTACGCTTCGCTGGTGCTTTTTTCTTCGCAGCTTTACGTTTGGCTGGTGCTTTTCTCTTCGTAGCTTTGCGTTTTACCGGCGCTGATTTCGCTTCCATCTCATCAAGCGCATCGGCATAAGCTTCCAAGGCTTTCATGAAATTAGATTGCTGTGTTTTTGGCAATACTTTCATCGCTGCAGCTTCAGCTTTTGAAACCTTTGGCGTTGCTGAAGTCAGCATCCGGCGGCCAGCAGCGGTGATGCTCACTGAATTTGCCCGTGCATCTGCTTTTGTACGCTGGCGTGAAAGAAGACCTTTTTTGATCATCCGTGCAATCATGTCGGCAAGTGTAGAGCGGTCAATGCCGGTTTGATTCACAAGATCGGTCTGGCTGAGACCTTCATTTTTTGAAACTGTGTGCAGAACTTCAAATTGACGCGGTGTTGGTCCGCCTGAGCCAACATGGGCTGTATAGAGGTCGTGGGAATATTGTTGTGCCCGGCGCAGTAGGTGTCCAGGTGATTTTTTCAGGGAAAAGTTTGCCATGGGGCTGTAGTCTCCAATTGTTGCCAATGTTTGGCAGTTTGTTACATCACAATGTAGGTCTTATGTCCGGGGACCGATCACCGGCACATGCAGCCAATACGAAAAGTTCGCGGCAAATCATGTCGGGGAAAATCTCCGTCTCCATCGTGAATTAGGGCCAGTTGAACCGATTGTCAAAACCAATTCTGTCCGGTACGGACGATAAATACCTTTTCGGGTTAAGAAAAGCTTGATTTTCCGTGTCCGGTGCAGCTTTTCGTGAAAACGATCAACTAAAATCACATTTACGCGCATTGTACCGATACAGATGGTCCGAGTGCGGCAAGAAACTGATACATTACAAAATTATGACACAAACATGGCCAAACACACAAAATTTCCAAAAAAGCATTCCGGAAGGTGATGACCAAATCCGCCAACAATGCACCCATTGCGGGTTCGTTGACTATCAAAATCCAAAAATTGTGGTGGGTTCTGTTGCAAGTTGGAATGAAAAGATACTTATCTGTCGGCGGGCGATCGAACCGCGAAAAGGTTTTTGGACAATTCCGGCTGGTTATCTTGAGCTTAATGAGACACCGGAGATGGGGGCTGTTCGCGAAGCGCGGGAAGAAGCATGCGCTCAGTTACAAATTGACCGTTTGTTGGCGATATATAGTGTTTCCAGAATTTCGCAGGTTCAACTCATGTTTCGGGCATCATTGAAAACCGAAAAAATTGCACCGGGTATTGAAAGCCTGGAGGCTGCCCTTGTGGATTGGGATGACATTCCCTGGGACGATCTTGCATTTCCGACGGTTCACTGGGCCCTACGTCATTTTGACGCAAGCCGGGATAAATCGGATTTTCCGCCATTTACAAATCCGCATGAAACCGAGGGGCCAGGCATTTAGAGGATCTTATCAGGATGATTGATCAGCGCCCTGCCCATTTTCAATCCTCATTCTCGATTCCGGGACCGTCCGTTGCATGCTTCATGATGTAGGGAATTTGCAATCCTGTAAAAACTATCGACAGAGCCGTAAAACCAAAAATCTTGAGATTGACCCATACCGCCTCACCGCTGCACTGGGTTGCGGCATCAAGAACACAATCGCGGGTCAACCACCGCCATGCTCCTTCATTGATGAGCGCCATCGCCAGAAAAAAGAAAACAAACCGCACGGTCAATTTGCGCCACGCCAGATCAGGCATCGCAAAGGCTTCATCAAACACGGTTTTCAAAAACATCCGATTGGCAAACAATCCACCGGCCAATAAAGACGCAAATAGAAGATAAACCATCGTAGGCTTCATATAAAAGAAGGTCTTATCCTTCAACACCAGGGTCATTGTGCCCATCACAGTGATGATCACCCCGCTAATTAAGAGCATTGGGGCGATACGGCGCTCGCGCCAAACACTATAGATAAATGCGATTGCAAATGCTGGCATAAACAGGCCAATCGCCAGATAGATTTCTGAGCCAGGCGCGATCGACCAGTTTTGACCAACCATGTTTCCAATTGCCGGAGCAAATCGTTTACCGAGAAAATAGGCCGCCATGAAAATCGCCAACGGGCCAAATTCAACCAGCATTTTTGGTGTCCCGGTCAGCTTTTGCCCCGGCTTCGTTGGCCCCGTGTTCTTTGCATTCATTAGTTTTCTCTCCAACTGGATCGCTAAATACGGTTACTCGCCATCAACCCCGGTAAGAGCACGCGCAAATGCTTGCGCATTAAAGGGTTGCAAATCATGCACCCCTTCCCCGACCCCGATATATTGAACCGGGAGTTCAAATTTTTCTGCAAGAGCGACCAGCACACCGCCGCGCGCCGTACCATCAAGTTTTGTCATGATGAGCCCGGACGTTTTCGCCGCATCTTTAAAGGCTTCAACTTGAGAAATCGCATTTTGCCCAACGGTCGCATCCAAAACCAAAAGACTGTCATGGGGAGCAGTATCGTCGAGTTTTTGGATTACCCGCACAATCTTTGAAAGCTCATCCATCAATTCCGTGCGGTTTTGTAATCGTCCCGCCGTGTCGATCATCAAAACATCAATATTCTGTTCGCGGGCAGCCTCGATAGCATCAAATGCGAGCCCCGCCGCATCCGCCCCGACCTCGCGGGCAATCACAGGCACACCGGAACGCTCCCCCCAAACAGCCAATTGTTCAATCGCCGCGGCGCGAAATGTATCGCCAGCCGCCAACATGACCGACCGTCCTTCGGCCTGAAACTTTGCCGCCAACTTACCGATTGTCGTCGTCTTGCCCGCGCCATTCACACCCGCCATTAAAATGATGTGCGGCCGGTTTTCACTGTGAATGCTAAGGGGCACCTCGCACGGGGTGAGCGTTTTGGTAACCGCCACAGCCAGTTCCGCGCGCACTTCCTGGTCCGTAATTTCCTTATCAAATTTTTCCCGCGCAAGGTCGGCAGTAAACCGGCTCGCCATCCCCACACCGAGGTCGGCGGTGATCAACAGGTTTTCGAGTTCCTCGAGCATGTCGTCATCAAGTTTCTTCTTGGTGAAAATTGATGAAACGCCGTCGGTCAGCCGATTAGAGGTCCGCGATAATCCTTGGGTAAGCCGGGAGAAAAAGCCGCGTTTTGGTTTTTGTTCCGGTTCCGGTTCCGGTTCAGCCTCTAGTTCAGCTGGCGGTGCTGGTACCGGTTCGCTTACTGGCTCACTTATTGGTTCATCTATTGGATTTGCAGTCTGCGAGATTTCTTCTAGTGCAATTTCAGTTTCATCGCCTTTAGAGGGCTCGCGCTCAACTTCTTGTGCATCAATATCGGCTCGATCAAGACGGGCCGCCTCGCTGGCATTGGTGGATAGACTGTCATCTGTATCGATTGATTGTGCAGGCCCATCGCCATCATGATTTTGCTCGATGGGCTCACTATCTTTTTCAAGAACTTCGGGTTCGAGGACTTCAGGGGCCTCAGGCTTTTGTTTTTTTCCAAAAAGACCCGATAGAAATTTACGTGCCATCGTCGCTTAGTGCCCCTCAACCATAGACAAGCTTGGTGCATTTTTGTGCGCCGAAGCCGTCAACATCTCGCCGGACCGCCCGGTAATGGTAACATCTATCAAACCGCCTGGCCCGTCGGCATGGTCAAGATGCACGCTCGCAAAATTTGCCAGACGCCCGCGCCCACCGCTTTCTGAAATGGCGGTATGCTGAGTTCCCATCAGGCCATCAAGAAAACTGTGCAATGCAGCTTTGCCTTTTTCCCGCAAGCTGGCGGCGCGCTCTTTTATGATAGCACGCTCTAGCTGGGGCATACGTGCCGCGGGCGTTCCCTCGCGCGGGGAATAGGGAAAGACATGCACATATTGCAACCCGGCCTCATCAATAAGACGCCGTGAGTTTTCAAACATGGCATCAGTTTCCGTTGGAAAGCCCGCAATAATATCTGCGCCGAATGCCATTTCCGGGCGGCGCGCGCGTGCACGTTGGCAAAACTCAATCGCCTGCGCACGGTTATGACGGCGTTTCATCCGTTTCAAGATCATATCATCGCCCGACTGTAACGAGAGATGCAAATAAGGGGCAATACGCGCATCTTGTGTTAGCCGGTCAAATAATCGCTCATCGATTTCTGCCCCATCAATTGATGAAAGGCGCAAACGATAAAGGTCAGGGACTTGATCAAGCAAACTCTCAACCAAATTTCCAAGCGTTAAATCAGGGCCAAGATCGGGGCCCCAGGATGTAATATCAACACCAGTCAACACCAATTCGCGGTGGCCCGCATCAACAAGCCGTTTTGCCTGTTCGACAACGGTCGCAATCGGGACTGACCGTGAATTGCCGCGACCATAAGGGATAATACAAAACGTACACCGATGATCGCAGCCATTTTGAATTTGTAAAAATGCGCGCGCCCGGTCGCCATACCCATCAATTAAATGCGGGGCTGTCTCGCGCACAGCCATAATATCATTGACCCGAACAAGTGTTGTGTCCTCGCTCGCCTCGTTATCTTCGTGCGCGTGCAAATTGTTGCTGATCGAGTCCCATGTTGCGGGAAGCAGCTTTTCATGATTGCCAATGACCGCATCAACTTCGCTCATTTGCGCAAAGCTTGCATGATCAATTTGGGCTGCACATCCGGTCACAACAAGGCGGGCTGACGGTGCCTCGCGCCGGGCCCTACGAATGGATTGTCTGGTCTGGCGAACAGCCTCCGCCGTGACCGCACATGAATTAATGATCACCACATCGGAAAGCCCGGCGCCTTGCGCCAAATTCGCCATCGCCTCGGACTCATATCCGTTCAGACGGCACCCATGGGTAATGGTTTTTGGTTTTTCTTGCGGTACAGCACCCATATGATTTGTCTTTTCGTGCGCGCGGTTCATTGGCGCTACTTACTTTCCATTGCCAATACAATGGTGAACCCGATGACGAGGAACAAGGTCAGCGGGAAAAAAGCACCGATCATTGCGGGTAGAACGCCGAGCTTGCCCAGCGCTAGCGAAATATTCTCGACAATAAAATAGGTGAACCCCAATAAGGACCCATTTACCGCACGGGCCAGCATGACCCCCTGCCGGTGAATACCAAACCCGGCAATCGCCCCCAGCAAGGGCATGATCAGCGTGCCCAATGGTCTTGAAAAGCGGCTAAAAAACGAGGTCATTTCCGAGCGCGTATCCGCACTATCGGCGCGCATTTGTTCAATTTTTTGCCAAAGCTCGGGCAACCTTGTGCGATCAGGGTTTAGCGAAAGCGCAAATAGAAAATCAGGATTAAACGCAATCGGCCACTCCATTTGCGGTTTTTCGATAATTTGTTGGGTTTCGGAAATAGCTTCAGATACGCCGTGCAGCATCCAGTTGCCATTTTCATAGATTGCTTCTGTCGCCGTGATTGATTTGCTGATCAAAAACTCATTGCGTTCATAGATAAACACATTTTGAAGTTTGGTTTGCGTGTCATTTCGCACAGCACTGTCAAAGCTGATAAATTGATCGTCAAAATTGAGACGGAATTTTGTACGTACCTTGTCGGATGGTGGCAGTTCGATTGCAAATTCGTTGGCGCGCCAATAGGCGAGACGATCGATAGATTTGACCGCAACCAATTCCTGAAAAACAAAATGACCAATGGCAATGGCAAAACACACAAGGCCGACGGGAAACAAGACCCGGTTCACCGACATGCCCGCCGCCCGCATTGTTGTAATCTCACTTGAGATAGACAGGCTGGTCAATGTGAACACAATCGCAAGAAGCG
Organism: uncultured Caulobacterales bacterium; assembly: GCA_964421675.1. Lineage (GTDB taxonomy): Bacteria > Pseudomonadota > Alphaproteobacteria > Caulobacterales > Parvularculaceae > CALLPQ01. Next base: position 24,902 of record CAYQXV010000009.1, on the reverse strand, counting down.
CCGCAAACGGAATAAATTGGCTAATGATTTGCGGGATACTAAGTTTAACATATCGCAACAAAGAAAGACCCGTCGCGCCGTCCACGGCCATAATCTCGTCGGAGTGATTTAGCAGATCCAGAATTTGCCAGATCGCTGAAATAATGATCAGCAATAGCAAAAAGCGAACAACCAAAAGACGGCCGACATAGGCCGTGAATACACCGTCGATCATTTTCATGAGCGCGCCTCCGGCGAAGAGGGCTCACTGATTGGCGAGCCTGCCGGTGCGGCGATGCGAATAGGTTTTTGATTACCTGCGGTTAATCGAGCTTTGCGCGCTTGATCAATTGAATCAACATATAACGCCAAACTCATAAAGCCAAAGATGGCAAAGGGTAGCCAAATGGTAAGATAAGGCGATGATTTGCCTTCAGCCACTTTCACCTGCCCCCATTCCTGAATAATTTCATGGAACGCAACCAATAAAACAATACCAAGAATTGGCTTAATGTTAGAGGTGCGCCGTCTTCCGGTAACACCCATGGCCACCGCTAAGATGGGCAGCAAAAGAAATGTTGCGGGCTGCATTAAACGCCAATGAAAGGCAGCGCGGTGGGCATCAAAGCGCGATGGATTTTCCGCGCGCGCATTGCCAATGGTTTGCATGAGTTCGGGAAACAAAACCTCGCGAGGGTCATCAATACCGCGACTTCGAAAAACATCGGCGGAGGGAAGATCCAATGTCAGATCAAACTCACCAAAGGCCACCGCTTTAATTTTTTTACCGTCATCATCCAGAATAACATTCAGACCGTCAAAAAGCTTCATGTTCAAAACGCTAAGATCGGGCGAGGCCGAAAGCGCACCGCGCTTTGCAGTAATCGTATTGCGCTCCCCAAGCTCGCTTACCCGTTCAAGGAAAACATCCTGCGCCTCACGGGTCTCGCGATTAATGGAACCAAGCCGGATCGTGACGCCGTCATCAAGCTCGATAAATTCACCGGACTGAATCCGAAAGCCAAAAGCCCCGCTCGTTACGTCATAGCGTATTTGTTGATATTGATATCGTCCAAAGGGTTGGACATAGGCAACCAGCAGAAAATCGACGATCAACAAGATCACCACCAGACCATAGACCGGGCGCAACATACGCGCGAAGGAAATGCCGCTGGAACTGATGGCATCAAGCTCGCTGGAAAGCGACAGGCTGCGAAATGCCAGCATGATCCCGAGAAATACTCCCAAGGGAAGAGCCAGACCCAGATAATGGGGCATCAAATTCGCGAGCATGCGCCAGACCACTTCGACGGGTCCTTGTTCGGCAAGGACAAAGTCGAACAATCGCAACATCTGCTCAAGCAGCAGCAACATCCCCGCCACGCAAAGGGCCAGAATCAAGGGCGTCATAACGGCGCGTAAAATGTAACGGTCGATTAGGCCCATGGAGACTCTGGTTTTCTGTTATGCCCAAAAAGGGGCCCGGCCGGCCCAATGGCCGTCCATTCCTATTGTGTCTAGCGAATTCGGAGCACGGGGAAAAGCACCTGCGATTTAAAAAGCTATACAATCGTTTCCCGGCTCGCTTAGTCTACAGCGCTACGATCACAATTGTTTGACTGTCGGTAAGCGATAGGCGCTTTTTCGCGGTCGCGATATGACAATATCGCCGCATGATAATCGGCCAAAAGCCCCGCGAATATTTCCTCCCAATCATAGGATTTGCTGGCCAGACGGGCGGCAGTCCCCATCTTTTTGCGCTCACTGGCATTGGCGGCCAAATGCTGCACCAATGGGGCCAGGCTTTTTGCCGTCGGCGCGCCCGTAAGACCAGTAATGCCTGGTTGGACCAGACAGACCGTGCCCGATGCTGCCGCGCAAACTGTTGGTAAACCCGATGCCATCGCTTCAAGCGTCACATTTCCAAAGGTTTCGGTAGAACTTGGGTTCAAAAATATATCAGCACTCGCATAGGCGCGCGCCAAATCATTGCCGCCAAGATATCCGGTGAAAATACTATTTACCGGTAGCAAATTGGCAAAGCGGGCCCGTTCGGGGCCTTGTCCAACGATCAACGCTTTGATGGCGGGGTTTACCCGGTGCGCCCGGCGGATTGTCTGGGCAAACACATCCAGACCCTTTTCGCGGACAATTCGGCCAACAAAGAGGATCGCAACATCTTTGTCTTTTATGCCGTTTTGACGTCTCCAGCCTATATCGCGGTGAGTTGGCGAAAATTGCGAATGATCGGCCCCCCTCGCCCAGAAGCGAATATCGCGACCGATTTTTTGGTTCCGTAAATTCTGCGCCATTGAGCGCGATGGGACATAAACATGCTCACACCGGCCATAAAAACTGCGCATCAAAGTGCGCATGACGGGCTGTAAAAAGCCAATATGGTAATACCGTAAATATTCATCGAACCGTGTGTGAAAGGATGCGACGGCCGGGATTGAGGATGCATGAGCATAGTCCAGCGCGGAGAATCCAAGGCGATCCGGGGCCGTTAGGTGAATTATATCGGGTGCGAAATCATCAAGCTGTGATCGTATCGTTCCCGTGGGCCTAAAGCCTGCGGGCGGATTGCTTACCCCATTGGGTTTCGCATCAATCCCAAATGCCAGTCGATACTCACCGCGCCCAGGTATCGCAATTGAAGGCACCGAGATCACAGTCCCGGTTGGCGGTATGGCTGGTTGATCGATGGTCGGCGCAAATATACGAACATTATGGCCTTGATCGATGAGCCAGCCCACTAACCGGTTCAGCGCCCTTGCGGGACCATCGACGACATTATGGTAGTTCCCGGAAAACAGCGCGATGCGCAGTTTTGTACTTGAGCGCCTGCTCTCGGTGCACTTATGCACTGGCGCACAGCGCGCATCGGTCATACCGGGCAATGAAGATATGGCTGGCTGTTCTGTTTGCACGTGCCGCCCCAAAATGGTCACTTAGCGATAAGTATGGCCGGGCTTTTGGTCATTCTTATTGGCGCTCAACCCAGTCCCAAAAGAGGGCGGAGATATCCGCCCCGCCAAACCGGCGAACCTCCTGCACGCCCGTTGGAGAAGTGACATTAATTTCGGTGAGCCAGGACCCAATGACATCGATGCCGGTTAAAACCAGCCCGCGCGATTTGAGGGCCGGTCCAATCCGGCTACATATTTCCTTGTCGCGGTCGGTCAGATCGATAGCCTCCGCCTTGCCGCCAACATGCATGTTTGAGCGGGTCTCGCCCGGGGCCGGAACGCGATTAATCGCCCCCACCGGTTCGCCGTCGATCAGGATAATGCGCTTATCGCCTGCGGAGACATCTTTCAGGAATTTTTGGGCAATCATTGGCTCTTGGTAGTGCTCAATAAATTGCTCAACAATCGTATTAAAATTGCCGTCATCATGGCGCACCAAAAACACCCCGGCGCCGCCATTTCCATAAAGCGGTTTCAAGACGATATCGCCATGGTCAGACCGGAAATCTTGGACCGCCTGAATATTGAGCGTGATCAATGTGGGAGGGGTTAGATCCTGAAAATCTGTAACGAATAGTTTTTCCGGCGCGTCGCGAATGCCCTGCGGGTCATTTAAAACCAGCACGCCGGGTTGCACCCGTTCGAGCAGCTGCGCGGCGGTTAAATAGGCCATATTGAAGGGGGGGTCCTGACGCACCAAGATGACGTCAACCGTGTGAAGGTCGAGTAATACCGGCGCATCAAAACTGACGTGGTTTCCCTTAATTCGCTCTAGCCGGGTAACCCGGCGCGCAAACGCACTGACACGACCATTGAGAAATATCAGATCATCAGGCTGGTATGTCCAGATCGTCGCCCCGCGATTATACGCCTCAAGGGCCAGATCGAAGCTGGTATCCCCATCAATATCCACCTCATCGAGGGGATCCATCTGCAAAACAACAATGCGGTTTTTCAGGGAAACCATGAGACCTCATCAAGCACTAAAAATATGATACGCGCCCAAGCCATACTAGGAAGATCAGCATAGGCCAAAGGCGCTTGCGTTCATATAAGCAAGTGCAACATCATCACAAGCAATTCTGGCCTCGTGCAGCGCAAATAAGAACGGGCGGGTTAAGATCAGCGCCTAATTATGGGTGCGTGCGTGACGGCCCGGATCATCCTGATAAAGGATGTGGCTGACCACACGGCGCACGCCGCTGGTCGCTTTTGCATGATTAAATACGCGCGACAGCTCAGTCTCATCACGGGCGACACCGAGAAGATAAATTGTGCTGTTGGAGACGGCGATCTTGAAGTTGCGGTTGGTTACACCGCGATCTGTCACCAGCTTTGCCCGCAAGGCCTGATCAATCCGGGTATCGCGTAATCCATCAGGGATCCGGGTTTTGTTGGAAATGATCGTCTCATCAATTACCTGAACCACATTTGGCGCTTTAAACGCATTTTCCACCAAACGTGCCTGTCCGTCAGGAGAGCGCATGGTGCCGGTTAACATCACCCGGCCTTCAAAAACCGTCAGATCAATATCTGAATAATCATGGGAGCGATCAAACAGAAGGAGCCTTTTGATTGAGGTATCCGCCGAAGCATCATCAAGATTGGCCCCAAAGGAACGGCTGGAGGCACAGCCCGACACGCTAAGCATCAAGACTGTCAGGATCAAAACAAAGACAAATGGGTGAAAGCGGGACATTGGCCCCTCCATATTCAGAAGAATGATTTGCAGGCTACATGACGCAATTCGGCTGGGCGAGCAAGAATAGCATCGTTAAAAGCCTATCAAAAAACCACCATGCCTGTCGATAAACAAAGTCGGGACACAAAGCCGGGAAACAAAATTGAGAAAAAAGTCGGCTAAACGAATGAGCCGATAATCCAACTATAGGAGGCGCAAGGTCGTCTCAATTCTCGCCAGCAAATCTTCCTTATGGATGCTTTGATCACCGCGCGCGATCGCAAACCCGGCGCCATTGACCGCGCCTTGTATCATCACCGTTAAGGCCGGTGTTGGCGGTGTCCGAATGGCCTTTTGATCATATAAAAATTGCAGCCCACTATTGATGGTCTTCATTCCCAATTCGGAATCAATACGGCGCCACTCAAATTCACCAATCACCGCTGCACCGTCCATCATAACTATGCGGCGATAATCCTGGCGCGCAGAATAATCAAAATACACACCGCACCCTGCAATAAAGCCCGCAAAGGGGTTATCAGGCATGTTTGCCCGGCCAATTTCCACCGCCGCCTTGTTGGCGGTCATATTCATTTCTTGCTCAAGGCCCAACATGACCTGCAGGAACAAGTCGGCCTTATCCTTAAAATGGTGAAACAGCGCGCCCTTAGTGACACCCGCATGCTTAACGATCGCATCCAGACTGGAGCCCACATACCCATCAACGGTGAACTTCTCGCGGGCCGCCCGCAATAGCGCCTCCCGCGTAAGTTGGGCCTTTTGCCGCTGCGGGGCGGCGACTGATTTTTTACCTTCACTCACATCAATATCCGTCGGGCTGCATACTGGTAGTATGATTTAGCTCAAACATACTGTCGGTATCTTCATGTTGTTGACATTTCCAGCCAAACTCAAGGGGTAAACAAATTCTCTCTACCGCTTTTACGTGTAAGTCCCGTAATAGCTTGTTAATTTTAGATGGGTCGCGGTCAAACCCATCGCGCCAATTTCGCAGCGAACACCCCAAAAAACGTTGTATTTGGAATATAAATATCATATTAAATTCAAATATCCCATGAATAGGGGATATCATCCTTCATTTTTTTGGGTGATTTATAGGCTACGTAATGTCGGCGGCGACGCATTTCGGGGGGGATTCGCGCCAAGGGGGAGGCCGACCATTACGTCTATCTAGACGGGCATTGTCTATTTTGCCGATTTTAGGGTTTTAATCGAATTCCAAATTTGAGTGTTAGAGATCCTGTTCAGCGAATCAGATCGCCTAAAGCATCTAACACATTTAGCTCGGCGGGGGAAAACGGCGGCCAAACGGTCGCCGTTTAGCATTTTAGGGATAACCCCAAGCTCCTATCCAACCCTAATTCTTGTCGCGCCAAGCATCTCGAAGATGCACAAGACGCCACCGGCCCATGGCGATAACATCATAACGCACCCCTAAGGACTGCGCATCGCCATTGCGGGCAATGAACGCTTGCGCCGCCCGGCCAATCCGTTTCTGGCTGGCGGGGGTAACGGCGCGAATGGCCTCATCGGTGGTTTGTCGGAATTTTACTTCAACAAACACAAGAACGTCCCTGCGCCGCGCAATAATATCAACCTCACCCACCTTGGTCTTGAAACGGCGAGCGATGATTGAATATCCCTTTGTGCGCAAATAGTTCGCACAAACCCACTCAGCGATGTGCCCGAGGCGCTGTGCTTTTTGCCGGTTGGATTGAGGGCGGCGCTCCATACGGGTTAGCTATCGGTTTTCTTCAGGGCCAATGCGCGCCCATAGGCCTCACGGCGCGGCATATTGAGAGCTTTGGCAGTTTCACTCGCCGCTTCTTTAACACTCATCTTTTCCAAATGGGTCAGCAGCATTGCATCAATCACTTCCTGACTTGCCGTAACCGATTGGGGCGGGGCAATAAGAATGACAAACTCGCCCTTAAAGGTGATGGCCTCCATCAAGGGATCAAGATCAGATAAATTCCCCTTCACCTGCGTTTCATATGTTTTTGTCAATTCGCGAGCAACAACCACATCGCGCGCGCCAAAGCTTTTCGCCATAGCTTGCAGAGTTTGCGCAACCCGGCTTGGCGCTTCATAAAAAATCAGGGTCGCTTGAATTTCTTTCAGCTTTTCAAAATAGGATGTGCGCTGACCGCTCTTGGAAGGAGCAAACCCAGCAAACAAAAACTGGTCGCTTGCAAGTCCGGCAATGCTGAGCGCGGCAATCGCGGCACTTGCCCCCGGAATTGTTTTTACAGGAATGTCTGCAAGATGCGCATCGCGGACAAGCTTATAGCCTGGATCAGAAATAAGCGGCGTTCCGCCATCGCTGACCAATGCGATGGCTTGTCCACTCTCAAGGCGTTCTAAAATATGCGGGCGAATATGCGCGCCATTGTGATCATGATAGGCAAGGCGCGGCGTTGATATTCCGTAGGCTTCACAAAGTTTCGCAGTATGGCGCGTATCTTCGCAAGCGATTGCATCTGCGGATTTTAAAACCTCAACCGCGCGGTAGGTAATGTCTTTTAAATTTCCGATTGGAGTCGCAACAATATAAAGCCCTGCTGTGAGCTCTGCTTTTCGTTTTGCGCCGGATGTGGTTTTGCCGCCTTGACTTACCATAGTCACTAGCCATGCCATGATGTAGCGCGCACGACAAGGGTTATGCGCGCTAACAATTCAGGCAACCGGTTGATCAATCCAGCAGTTTTTTACCGAGTTTTTCCATGGAGAAGGGAAACACAATCGTATTGGAGCGATCATTGGCAATTTCTTGCAATGAAGCGAGATAGCGAAGCTCCATAGACCCTTCAGACGTTGCCAAGATATGCGCCGCTTCTGCCAATTTCGCCGCTGCCTGTTGCTCACCTTCTGCAAGAATAACCTTTGCACGGCGTTCACGTTCGGCTTCCGCCTGCTTTGCGATTGCGCGGATCATTGAAGGATCAACATCAACATGTTTGATCTCAACATTGGCAACCTTAATGCCCCAAGCCTCAGTTTGCTTATCAAGAATTTCCTGAATGTCTTTATTAAGTTTGTCGCGCTCTTGCAGCATCTCATCGAGGTCATGTTTACCGAGGACGGAGCGCAAGGTGGTTTGTGCAAGTTGGCTGGTTGCAGCCATGTAATTTTCAACCTGGACCACTGCGCGCACCGCATCGACAACCCGGTAATAAATCACCGCATTCACTTTTACCGAAACGTTATCGCGCGAGATGACATCTTGGGTCGGGACATCATGCACCAATGTCCGCATGTCGACTTTTCGCATTTGCTGAACAAATGGAATAAGGAACACGATCCCTGGTCCTGAAGCTCTTTTACCGACCAGTCCAAGCGTGAAGATAACGCCTTTCTCATACTGTCTCAAAATTTTGATGAGGTTGGTCAATATGACAAATGCCGCAATGGCCAATGGTATAATTATCTCAATGCCGCCCATATTCATTATCTCCTTAATCTAATTTTCGTCAGCTCTTGATGACCGGTAAATTTACCGGCCGTGACGTGTTGTTTGTAATGTCAGGCCGTTTAGCCCCGTGATTTTTACTGTACTGCCTATGGCTGGTTTTTCTTTTCCGCGAAACTCCGCACGCCAACGCTCCGTTCCCACACGGATTGTTATATGCTCTTCATCGGCCCCGATATCTTCAATGACGCCGTAACGCCCGCGCATGTCATCGCCTAACACAAATTCTTTATGTTTCGGTCGGCATGCAATCCAGTGAATGCCCGTACGCACGGCGTATATAATCGCAAGAAAACCAACAAAAACGAATGCGAGTGAGAATATTTTTGTCAGGAACATGATTTCAGGCATCAAGATGCCTCACCCGGTAGAGCGTCTGTTTGACGGGCTTTGCGCTCTGCCTTTGCTTTACGAACCACAAGTTCCAGCCCATCAACATCAACAACCCGAATTCGATCGCCGGGAGAAAGCGGCGTTTGCGACCGGGCGCGCCAGCGCTCGCCCTCAACAATGACGTGCCCAGACAAACCATCCCATTCATCAACAACGCCTTCTCGTTTTTTGACCGCTTCACCGCCCAACATCGGGCCGCCGCCCCTTGAGCCCGCAATCGCAAACAGAACCAAGGCTAAAAATCCGCCAGCAATGGCAACAGAGCCAATAATGATATTGTTAGAAACGCGCATCCCATCGGGAAAGACAATATAGAGTCCAGCTGCAAAACACGCCAATCCTATCAATCCGATGACCCCAAAGGTCGGCGTATAGGCTTCAAGCCCCATAAAGATGATCCCGACAATAATGAGCGCCACACCAAGCCAATTAAACGGCAAGACCTGAAAAGAATATAACCCCAAAAGCAGACTGATAATCCCAACAACACCGGGCAGCACAGAACCGGGGTTCCACATCTCAATAATAATCCCGGTGGTGCCCAGCGACATTAAGATCGCGGCAACGTTTGGATTGGCAAAAAAGCCGAGAACTTTTTCCAGCGCCGTCGGCAGAACCCGCGTCAATAACATATTGTCAGTATTTAGTGTTTTCGGTCCAGATGGTGTTTCAACCTCTGTCCCGTTTATCATTTCCAGCAGATCATCAAGATCATCGGCAACATAATCAATAACACCAAGAGCCAACGCCTCTTGTTCGGTAACACTAACCGCTTCGCGCACGGCGCGTTCCGCCCATTCAGCATTGCGTCCGCGCAATTCGGCTAAGGCACGAATGCTTGCAGCGGCATCATTAATGGCTTTCTCGCGCAAGGCATCGTCATTGGAAAGGGGCGGTGTTGAAGGTTGGCTCGATGGGCGCACACTTTCAATTGCGTCTATTATCGTATCGGTACCTTCCCCGCTCTCACTTTCACCGCCGGATTGCTCGTCAGTATCCTGATTATCTAGCTGACTATCGCTTTGGTCGTCGCCTTCATCAGACGCGTCCTGTGGCGCATCATTGGGGGATGGCGCGCCGCCAATCTGAACAGGCGTGGCGGCCCCGGTATTGGTCGCGGGTGCCATGGCAGAAATATGCGCGGCATACATGATATATAGCCCAGCGCTAGCAGAGCGCGCACCGGAGGGATAAACATAAGTTGCAACGGGGGTGTCGGAATTTAAAATCGACTGATTTATTTTCCGCATACTGTCGACAAGACCTCCAGGCGTGTCGATTTCTATAATGACCAATTCATTGCCAGCTTGCGATGCAATTTCAATTTCACGGGATAAGTAATCAGCCATTGTCGGTGTTACAGCCCCTTCAAGGGTTAACACCACCGCTTGCGGGCGCGCATTGCTGGTTTGGCTGTCGTTTTGCAAGCCGAGCGCACCGGCCGCCATGCTCAGGCTCCATAAAAACATGCCTGAAAGAAGTAAAGCTGCATAAATGTAGTGTCGCGTTTGCCCCATAGCGCTCGTCCCATTCACAACGGTACCCAAGATTCCACATGGCCCGATCTGTTAAAGAGCCCGAGATCTTAACGGACCCGATATCGTCAAGGGCCCAAGATCCCGTTGGGTATGGGTATAAAGATGGCTATTTTTCGGACAAATACAAGGTGCGCGGGAAAATATCGCCAACCCAAAGGGGCTGGCGGCGCACACGAACACTCAAAACTGACAACGATATGGGTTTATAGTTTTGCGCGTATAGCGGGCCAACGCGCGTCCGCCTGCTCAATAAAGCCCGGAATATCGCGGCGCCATTTTTTCTGAATTCCCTTGCTGACATTCAGATATAAAACACCATCGATCACGTCGAAAAATTTGGGATTTCCCGGTGCCTTCTTGCCGCGCGCCATCGCCCACGCACAATGGCCACCATAAGCAGGACGATATTTATCGGGATCAGCCTTAAAGGCCTCAAGATTTTCCGCGCTTGAAAAGGACCAGTTCTCACCAAGATATTCTGTTGTGTGGGCGCTAACGCCCTTCACCGCACTATTTTGCGTGTGAAAGGCCACAACATCATATCCATCAACGGCATAATCCCAGTTTTTCTTCTTATAAACTTCGCCGGCATGGGCGGGCTGCATTGCCAACAATAATGCAACCGCAAAAGCGCCCAGAAAAGCCAAGACCCCGCGGGCACCAAGTAGAGAAGGCAGATGTGAAAGGCGAACCGTCATGGATGAAACTCCAGTAAATTGGCGCAGGCAGGAAATCTGCCGTGAAAGATTGCCAATACTCATACTACGAAACCCTCCAACCCCCTACGCACCAGATCACACAAAGATGCGAGATCAACGGCGCGAAGCCGGTTGTGGTTAAAAACTTGTCAACCAAATTATACTTTTTGGAAAGCATCCTTGACATATGCAAAAATAAGCCTATCTTCCCCCAAAAGGGAAGGGAGCCAACATTTTGGTGGCGAACAACAAAACCCACAAAGCAAGTCCGCGCGCCCTTTATGCAAATGATCCGGGGGCTGCGATTGAGGCAGGCAAATTTGCCTGTTGGCGGTTCAGGATATCCTGATGGAAAACCGATTACGCGTATTACGGGCTGAACGACGCTGGAGCCAGGCTCACCTCGCGGAGAAGCTGGAAATATCCCGCCAGAGCGTCAATGCGATTGAGAACGGAAAATATGATCCGTCGCTTCCGCTCGCATTCAAGATTGCGCGGCTATTTAATTTGGCGATTGAGGAGATTTTTAAAGATGAGTTTGAAATTGAACAACACGCAGCTGAATAAGCTAAGATCGCCCGCACTGCTGGCCCGCGCTATAAAAACAGCGTGTATCAGTTTTTTGCTAATACCGTTTAGTGCTGTCATGGCGCAAACCGACCCTGATGGGGATGATGAGCTTTTTGAGCCCTGCCACATTAAAGGTGTTGAAGAGCTGGCCAAATGCGCGACCCTTCAGGTGCCGTTGGATTATGAAAATCCCGGCGGGGCAATGATCGATCTTGGCATTGCAGTGCTACCACCCAGCGGCGGCCAACCGACAAAAGAGCCATTATATTTTCTCGCCGGGGGGCCGGGACAAGCAGCCACAGAGCAAGGGCTATTATATGATCGGATATTGCGCAGGGCGCGGCGCGGACGCACCACAATATTAGTCGACCAACGCGGCACCGGCCGATCAAGCCCTCTTACCTGTTCGCCACCCCTCAACCCGATGGCGGGCGGCGGCGAAGTTGCAAAAACCTGCCTGGAGCAAATCAACCAAGACCCTGCATTCTTCCGTACACATGATTTTATTCAAGACCTTGACCATGTGCGCGAAACGCTTGGCCATGAAACCCTGTCGCTTATGGGTATATCATATGGCACCCGCGCAGCGCTTGCTTATGTTCGTGCTTATCCGGCGCGCGTTCGAGCGATGGTGCTGGACAGTATTGCCCCGCCCCATGTGCCAATCTTCACACAGGATGCAAGTTTCGCGAGCAAAATACTCGTTCAAACGCTGACCGACTGTGCCAATGATATTGATTGCGAAGCGGCATTTCCAAACTTGCAGCAACGTCTTGATGGGATTCTGGAAAACCTTGAAACCACACCGGCACTCGTCACGATTCCAGAAACCGATGGCGTGCAAGTCGCAATCGATAATAACACTTTCTTGTTTGGCTTTCGCGGTGCGCTCTATAGCCCTCCGGCGACTCGGCTTATCCCGTTTGCAATTAGCGAGGCGACAAAAGGGAATTTCGCCCCCTGGTTGGCAATCGCAGATTTTGGTGCCCAGCAAATAGGCGATGATATTTCCGTCGGTCTTAACTTATCTGTTCAGTGTGCGGAAGAGGTGCCTAATGGCAAACTTCCTGGAGAGCCGGCGCCTTCGAAATATTTCCCCAATGGCTATGATCTGTTCTGGAAAGATGCCTGCGAGGCATGGCCCGCGGGCACAGCACCTGAAGGCTATAATGCGCCGGTAAAATCAAGCGTACCCGCTTTATTGATGTCGGGCGGCTTGGACCCGATCACACCGCCGCAAATGGGCGATCTCACAATTGAACATCTTGAAAATGCCGTCCATCTGATCGCACCAAATGCGGGCCATAGCGTCGTAGTCTATGGGTGCGCGGAACGGCTTGTGGGCGAATTTTTGGACCATGCAGATCCAGCGCAACTAGAAGGCTCGTGTCTTGAGGAAATCTCAAAACCAGTCTTTACCGCCGACCGCTTCGGACCAAAACCTTAAGAAATTGAATTGGCACTCTACTTGTCTATCCACCTTGATAGCGTAAAGCTCTTTATAGGGATAATATTATGATCGATATAAATGATCTCGAGAAAAATTTCGGCGATGTTCGCGCCGTTGATAAAGCCTCTTTTAGCGCGCGAGACGGGGAAATCACAACCTTGTTGGGCGCCAATGGGTCGGGCAAATCCACAACCATGCGGGCAATATCTGGCATGATCGAAGTTGATGGGGGGAGCGCTGTGGTCGATGAGATTCACGTTGCGAAAAACCCTGTTGCGGCGCGCAAACGGTTAGGGATTTTCCCAGATCAGTTTGGCCTATATCCGCGCCTTACCGCCCGCGAAGAGGTTGAATATTTCGCAGGCTTTCACGGGCTTAAGGGCCGTGCATTTAAATCGGCCCTCGATGAAATCGTTACTCTTTTAAATATGTCAGATATCATTGAGCGACGCACAGCAGGGTTTAGCCAAGGCCAACGCATGAAGGTCGCGCTGGCCCGCTCACTGATCCACAATCCGCAAAATCTTATGCTGGATGAACCCACACGCGGACTGGACGTTGTCAATATTCGTTTGCTGCGCACGATTTTAACCAAACGCCGCGATGCGGGCCACTGCATCCTTCTAACCAGCCATGTAATGGCGGAAGTGCACGAACTTTCCGACCGGGTTGTGGTTATCAATAAAGGCCGCATCGTTGCTGATGCGAGCCCGGATGGTTTGATCGAGCAAACCGGCACCGCGTCCCTTGAAGACGCATTCATTTCTTTGATCGACTAGGGGGTAGGCACCATGTTTTCTCAAATTTTCAATATTATTTCCAAAGAGTGGCGCGAAATTTCAAGAGACTATCGTACACTGATCACGTTAGTTGTAATGTCGATCGCTTTCCCCGCTTATATCTATCTCATGATTGATATGGGATCGCGCCGTTCACAAAATACCGACATAATTTCGGCCAGCCTGATCGGCGACGAGCAAGCACCCAACATTACAAAATTCCTCAAAGAACGCGGCGTTGAATTTACCCGCTATGATGGATTGGCGAGTGCACAGGAAAACGGAAAAACAAGCGACGTAATTGTCAAATTCGAACCCGATTTTCGTGACAATTACGAAGCGAGTTTGCCCGCAACCGTCAGTCTTTATGTCAACCAAAAAGATGAAACCGCAACCGGCAATCAACGCCAGATCAGGCGTTTGCTACAAGCCTATAACCGGCAAATCGAAGCATCGAGATTGGTGGCTCGCGGCGTTTCTCCGTCACGAATTGAAGCGATCGAAGTTGAGGAATATGATCTAACCACAGCGGGCCGGGCTTCAAACCTTTTGGCGGGCTTTATTTTATATATGTTTATCGCCACCGCCTTTGCGGGCACCATTGCGGCTGCGGCCGATCTTATTGCCGGTGAAAAAGAACGCCAAACTTTGCAACCTTTATTGGCGCAACCAGTAACGCGGCCCGCACTGGTCATTGGCAAGTGGCTAACGCTTGCAGCTATCGGGGCATTCTTTTGTTCGTTCGCTTTTATATTTGGTGGGCTGATTATTTCCCAGGCACCCTTAGCAGAAGCGGGCGCAACATTTTATCTGGGATTTGAAACGCTCGTCTTCGGTGCGCTATCGCTTGCGGTTCTCGCACTCATGGCAACAGCGCTGCAAATTTTTGTCGCCGCGCGTGCAAAAACATATAGAGAGGCAATGACCTATTTACCATGGACAGCGATGGTACCGTTTGCGGTGACCTTCGTTCCGCTGTTTACAAATATTAGTTATGGGGGCGCGATTAGTTTTGTCCCTATTTTCAATCAGACATTTGTCTTGCGGGAATTGCTATTAGAAGGGTCTGCACCAGCGGCGCAATATTTTGGCGGGATGGTGACCAGCCTGCTCGCTGGGTTCGCCTTCATTCTATTAACGATGCGAAACTTTGGTAGTGAGAAATCTCTCGGCTAGAGCACAGCTTTTCCCAAACAAAACGCCGTCCCACAATTCAATGTGAGACGGCGTTTTTTTATCCAAGAACTGAAATTAAATATTAGTTCGCGGGACGCAAAAGCGATGGGCCAAGATTTTCGATGACCGAGCGCGCATCATAAGCGGTAATATTTTCTGCGGGCTTGGTGCCGCTAAACACCTGGACGATTGCACCGACAGTATATTCTGTTATCTCGCGGGTTCTGGTTGAGGTTGTGCCAAAGCCGCCTCCGCCAAAGCCACTGCGACCAAATCCACGGCCAAAGCCACCGCCATAGAAAAATCCGCGGCGACCAAAACCACCGCCCCCAAAGGTCGTGCCATATGAGTTAAACGAACGTCGCACTTCGGTGCTGTCCTCTAACATAATGAAATAATCATTGCCGCTAGCCAGCGTTATTTCGGCTGCGCGAAAAATCACATAATTTTCCAGCGTTGCCTGTTCGGTTACCGAATTCCCCCGCACGCTGATGCGATATTTATCAGATTCTAGTCTTTGCTCAGTATAGCCGTCACCACGTCCAACCGCTTGTTGATAAGGGGTCGTCGTTGTGCATGCTGCGAGCATCATCAATCCCAATGTAAGAGCAAGTAATCGGCTCGAGGAAATCATGGGGCGGAGAGATCTAGGCATTTTTGTATCCTTTCGGGCATGGGGAGCATAATGTGGGTCTGGTAGAGTTTTGCGTTTTGCGCGATCACGGTCCAGTCACAAACGCGAAAGCTATGCAAGTAATACGAGTAAATACCATGAAATGGTCATGACGCCTAACGGGCGCGCTGCCATTTTATTGAATCTCCCCCCAACTGAATTGATATTCTGATTTGGTATTACCTATGGACATACCCTCCATTCTCCATCATGGCTGACGGGCAATGTCCTTATCCTCAACCTATAAGCCTGATCCAGCGCTAAGCAGCCTTGCCGATGAGACCGGCTCGAGCGCCTATTTTGACCCAGTTGAGCCAGCCTCTTTTCCGCAATCCACCTTGCGCTATCGCAATCAAAGAGCGGCAAAAACAGTTGGACTAGAAGATATTTCGGATGCGGAATGGAACAATTATTTCGGGGCCTTTAAGCCGCTAGACGGAAATTTGCCCCAACCTCTCGCCCTGCGATATCACGGCCATCAGTTTCGCCATTATAATAGCGATCTGGGCGATGGTCGGGGCTTCATCCATGCCCAGCTCAGAGATTCAGAAGGGCGCCTAATGGACCTTGGAACCAAAGGGTCCGGTCAGACCCGTTGGTCGCGCAGCGGCGATGGCAGACTGACCCTAAAGGGCGGTGTTCGGGAATTGCTCGCCACCCATATGCTCGAAGCGCTAGGTGTTTATACCTCAAAGACCTTTTCGCTGATTGAAACCGGAGAAGATCTTTATCGCCAGGATGAGCCCTCCCCGGCGCGGTCATGCGTTATGGTCCGTCTATCCCATTCCCACATTCGGTTTGGTGCCTTCCAACGACTTGCCTATGAAAAGGATGGTGAGGCGATCAGCCGGTTGATTGATTATTGTATCGCCCACTATATGCCGGGCCTTCAATCCCTGGAGGGTGACGCGCGCATTCTCGGATTTTACAAAACAGTGATTGAAAATACCGCGCGGCTAACCGCCCAATGGATGGCGGCGGGTTTTGTTCACGGCGTCCTCAACACAGACAATATGAATATTACCGGGGAAAGCTTTGACTATGGCCCATGGCGGTTCGTGCCACGCGCCGACCCCAATTTTACCGCCGCCTATTTTGACCAAACCGGTTTATATGCCTATGGCCGCCAGGGAGAGGCCGCCGGGTGGAACCTCGCCCGTTTGGGGGAGGCACTTACCCTATGCACTGCGCTGGACCCCCTTGTTGAGGCCTTGCAGAGTTTTGCCCCGCTTTATGATGATGCCTTGGCTGAGGCCTTTTGGAGGCGGCTGGGTCTGACCCGTGACGGCCAAGAGTCTGCCCATTCGGGCACCGCCGTCATGTCCCTACTGAAAGCGATTGGGACCCTGCCCGAACCCCCTGATGGGTTTTCCGCATTTGAGCAGGTTTTGTTTGATTTTTATGGCGCCCCCGCCCGCCACAAACCCGCAAAAGCCAGTATTTACAAAGCTCATTACGAAACCGAAACATTTACCGATGCATTGCAGCCTTTTCTAGACTCCTCCCTCTCAGATGACGCTCAGCCAGACCATCCCTATTTTGCAAACCCCGAGCCCTGCACCATGCTTATTGACGAGGTTGAGCAGATTTGGGCGCCCATTGCGCAAAAGGATGACTGGTCAGCCCTGCACGCCAAACTCGCGAAGATTGATGTCATGCGCGAGGCCTATGGACTGGCGGGCGGACTGGCGGGCGGACTGGCAGATGAGGTAAACGGCTCGTAGAACCAGCCTAGCTAGGCCAACCCGCCAAGCGTCGCAAAATTACCGCAGCCGCGCCCTTAAACAGCGTTCAAAGGCCCGGTTTGACCCCAGAGCATTTTCAAGCGGTCATTTTATCGTTAACATATAGGTAAGTATGCGCTCAGCGTGATGAAGTGCATCGGGTATGGAACCTTGAGGGGCTCGAATGACATCTGAAGTCGTATTGATGAACCGTAAAACGGTGGCAATGGCCTCTGATAGCGCGGTTACAATTTCCGGGCCGGGGTTTTTGAAAACCTATCAGTCCGAAGACAAGCTGTTTCCTCTTGTTGAGGGCGCTCCGGTTGGCGTTATGATTTATAATAACGCGGAAATCATGTCGACGCCCTGGGAAACGGTGATCTCTCTTTACCGCGAACAAATGGGCGGGCGTACGCTCGATACTGTTGATGCTTACGGGCACGACTTTATGGAATTTCTTTCCGGCAATCCCGATCTATTTCCTGCCGATCATCAAGATACGGAATTTTTTAAAACCGTCGCCGTCGTCATGACATTGGTGGCCGAAGATTTTGATGAACAAATCCATTATTTCCGCAAAGAAAATGGCGATAAGGTACGCGATCATATTTCGGCGATCTTTGAGTTTGTCGTGCGCGAAATGCATACCAGCTATCAGCAATATCCTGATGGATCTCCGCGTTCCGATCTTTCATGTTTCCCAAAAGGCATGGATGAGCAAGTGCG
Source organism: uncultured Caulobacterales bacterium (assembly GCA_964421675.1). GTDB lineage: Bacteria > Pseudomonadota > Alphaproteobacteria > Caulobacterales > Parvularculaceae > CALLPQ01. The sequence goes on along the minus strand of CAYQXV010000009.1, from coordinate 7,056 downwards.
CCGTCGCTATTCAGGGGAAATCGATCAATTAATCGATAGCCTGTTAGGCTCTCTGAAAGCTGAACATTCAGCTCTATCGGTATCCGATGAGACAAAAAACCGGTTGCGCGAAATTGCTGTGAACTCTGCAACACGCGATGCCTTTTTTGAAAATTATACCGGAATTGTCGTTGCCGGATTTGGCGCACGCGGGCAATTCCCGGCGATGCGCTCTTATTTAACCTCGAGCCTTGTTCTTGGTATTTTAAAGCGCAAGCAAGACCGCGGCAATGATATGAGCGCCGATGCTGGCCCTGTCGTTGAAACCTTTGCTCAAGATCGCATGATCCGCACCTTCCTAACCGGTATGGATCCCTATCTGATGCGATTTATGTATGGACAAACCCTCGATCTTTCGGTTGGACTCGTTAGTGATGTAATCCGCCGTATACCGAATATTACGGACTCGGACCGTCAAGCAATGTTTGATGATTACAGCCGAAACACACTCGGTTTTGCCATTCGCGAATTTTTCGGATCAATCGAAAGCTATCAACAAGCGGTTCATACACGACCCATTTACCGGGCCGTTGGTGTGCTTCCGAAAAAAGAACTTGGCGAGACAGCCGCAGCATTGATCAATTTGAATTCATTCCAGCAAAAAGTAATGAACTCCATTGAAACCGTTGGCGGGCCAGTCGATGTTGCGGTGATTACCCGCAATAACGGCCTTGAGATGATGAAACAAACGCCCAACGCTTAAACCCCTTGATGCAAGGGAAACTCTATTCAGGAAAGACGCTGCTATGTCTGATCGCTTAAAAAAAATCTGGGCCGACTTTGAAGGTCAAACCAATCGCAACCTGACGGGTAACGGCGTTGATAATATCCATGTCCCTAATCGCAAAGAATGGCGGACCGATGATAATCGGTTTTTACCCGACCAATTCGAAGCTCCTGCCGAACGGGCTTTTGCTGCGCTCACGTGGAAATTGAGTGAAGCAGAAAAACGGCTGACCAGAAAACGCTCTAAATTCAAAGATGATGAAACCCGGTTTGCTTATGGCGATCCCAATGAAGACCGTAGCCAACGCCAATACACCGCAAGCGGCGATCCTCGCCAAGCACTGATTGCCTCCCTAAAGGAAACCGACTTTCGGGTACTGCGCCGCGAAATCAATTATCTTGCCCAAGGCGCACAAGCGACCGAACAAATGCTCAAGGCAAAGCCAAAGAAATTTTTGGGCCTGTTCGGCGGCAAAAAACCTAAAAAATAAAACAGCAATACAATCAGAATTGTTTAGCTTTGCGGGCAATAGGCCGCAGAGCGCACCGCGCCTTTGCCAGGTGCCTGAATGAATATTGCGCAGTGCTGGTCAGGGGCGAGATGATTTTCCGGCAATGCTAAACTTATCTCCCCGGCAGGATCGTCAATCACTGTCGCGGTAACATTTGTAACCACATTGGCTTCTTGCCAATCATGGCCCGCATTTTCACCGCCCAATATTGACGTTTGTGTGGTGCGTTGAAAGCTTGCCAGATAGACAATATCTCCGGGGCGCGCACTTTGCGTTGAGATTTTTAGCTCACTGCCTGTTTTTGTAACCTCCAGCAACGTCAATCGATTTGCAGCGGCGAGCACAATTTCTGTTCGCGCTGGGCGCGAGCCAACCGTCTCCATCTGGCCGTTTACAATCGCTTGCGGGGTATAAATGCGCCCGGTTGGTTTGTTCAGTGCGTAATTGCGTTGGCGGTCTGTATAGTCAGCGCTCGAATAGGGGTCTTTCCAGCGTCCATGCTTGGCAACAAACAGATCATCCCAATAATCAACGTGCCATGCCAATACGATCACATCTTCGCGTTCTGCCAATTGGCGCACATGCGCTGCCGCAGGCACACATGACGAACATGATTGCGACAGGAACATTTCCACAAAGACCGGCCCATCATCGGGGTTATTTTCATCAAACAACGACACGGCCGATGCATTTTGCACGCGTAAAATGACCACACAGGCAACTACCACCCATGTCAAAATCGCGAAAAAGGAAAATAGACGTCGCCAAAATACGGTATTGAAGGCTTGCAGGCTAAACATACTCAAACTCTTGAATTAGTGTTGGGAAGAACACTCCTGATTTGAAATATAATCCGGCCATGGCGCCAAGCCAAGCCACACTTTCGCACATCACCTCACGATGTAGCGATCAGTGCGCGAATTGCGGCCTTGAAAAAGCGCAATTGTGGTTAAAATTACTGCTTAAAGTTTGGGGGGAGTTAAGCGCGCCAAAATGCGGGTGAAAATAACACCAGTAAAGTGAAAAATTCCAATCGCCCCAGCATCATCCCTGCGGCCATCAACCATTTTGCTGCCGCAGGAAGAGAGGAAAAATTACCTGCAGGGCCAACCATATCCCCAAGCCCCGGGCCCACATTCGCAACCGCCGTTCCCGCCGCAGAAATCGCCGTCAGAGAATCTAGACCAAACCCTGACAATAAAACCGCAAGGGTTGCGAATGTTGCGAAATATACAAAAAAGAAACTCAGTACCGAGATAAAAACATCCGGGGTCAGCGTTCGCCCATTGTAGTGAGCGACAAATATTGCATGAGGGTGTGATAAGCGGCGCGCAAAAAGACGCAGCGCAGCCAGAGCAACTTGAAAGCGGAAAATTTTCATCCCGCAACTCGTTGACCCCGCACACCCACCAATAAACATGATGCAAAAGAAAAACCCAATCGCAAATGGTCCCCATTGACCATAATCGGTTGTCGCAAAGCCGGTTCCCGTAAAGATAGACACAACATTAAACAGCGCATACCGAAATGCCGTAAAGCCTTCTATGTCAATTTGCTGGGTTAGCTGAAAAAACATGGTGAGGGTGGCAATGATAATTGCCCCAAAGAAAAACCGCACCTGACTATCCGTGAATAAACGTCGCCAATTGCCACGAAATAAGCCAATCAGAAAAAGTCCAAACGGCAAACTGCCAATGATCATGAATAAGGTAATGATGAGATCCAACGGCGCGCGGCCTTCGCCAAGAAATGCACCGACCGATGCGTTGCGTGTCGAAAACCCACCCGTCGCCATTGTTGTCATTGCGTGATTAACCGCATCAAAAGCGCCCATACCAAACGCCCACAACACAACAAAACATAGCGTTGTAAAAAATATATAGATGCCCGTTAGCGCCACCGAATATTGCGCAGCATTGGCAATAAATTTCTCACTTGTGTCCCAGGCTTCTGATTTAAAAATCTGCATCCCGCCAACGCGCAATGCCGGTAAAACCGAGAACGCCATAATGACAATCCCGACGCCGCCAAACCATTGCAGCATAGAACGCCACAACAAAGCGCCGGGCGGTGCATCATCGAGATTGGTGACAATGGTCGAGCCGGTTGTCGTAACACCCGACACCGCTTCAAAAACCGCATCAGTTACACTCAGGTTGAGTCCGCCAAGCGCAAGGGGGAGCGCGGAAAACAGCGCTAACAATACCCAGCTTAGGCCGGTGAGCATAAAACCCTGGCGTACCGAGATTGTTTCAAACCGTCCCCAGCTGGCCGCAGCAAGTCCGCCGCCCATTAATATGCAAATCGCCGAAGAGATCGCAAAAGCGTTCCAGTCCTGACGGTGAAGCGGGTCCGGCGAGGTAAGATCAACCAGAAGCGGCACCAACATGGCACCGCCAAGGGCTGCGATTAAAACCCCAACAACGAGAAAGACAGGACGTATATCGGCCATAGCGGCTACCTATACTCTTGTTCGAAAGGGTGTCGTGAATGATTACAGTGGCGCAAAACGATTTGCCTCAATGGACCCGCTGCCTTAGTGGACCCGGCGCGTTTCATGGGGACTGTCGAGAGAAAATGCCGGGATAGCCACATCGAAAAAATCACCGGTTGGCGTCTCCATCTGATACGACCCGACCATCACCCCTGAGGGCGTCGATAGGGGCGCACCGGAGGTATATTCAAACCCCTCGCCGGGCTCAATGACTGGCTGTTCGCCAACGACGCCGTCCCCCTTAACTTCCTCAATTCGTCCACTGGCATCGGTAATCTGCCAGCGCCGGGTTTTTAAGCAAACCGGATGCGTTGAATTATTGTCGATGCGGATTGTATAGGACCAGACAAAATGGCGCGCATCCGGGTCGGATTGATCCTCCAGAAATGCGGGTTGAACGCTCACCCTGATGCCTTTGGTTTCTAATTCATACATCTGACGGATCCAGACTACCGGGCCAATCAACACGATTTGGCCCTACTACATTTGTGGGAGATAGACCTTTTCTAGTCTCTCAATTTCTCAGACTTTGGCGCGGCGCGCGGAAAAAGCAAGCAGGAAATACCCGCCCAAAAATCTCGCTAAAAACCAGTCTGAAAATCACTCCCCTAACCAGTACTCTTATCCAACAGATCAGGCCGTCTTACAATGCATTTCGCAGGTCTTCCCAAAGGTCTTCAGGGTCTTCCAGGCCCACTGACAGACGAACCAGACCGGGGGTTACCCCCTGTTCCAGGCGCTCCTCCTCGGTGAGGCGCTGATGGGTGGTGGTCCAGGGGTGTGTCGCCAAACTCTTTGCATCGCCGAGGTTGTTTGATATATCAAACGTTTTGAGCTGATTGAGAAAATGAAACGCATCGTCGAGTCCATCAGGAAAATCAAGGGTGAGCAGGGTACCCCCTTTGCGCATTTGCCGCGCGGCGAGGTCTGCTTGCGGATGATCGCTTCTGCCGGGGTAAATCACCCGGACAGCACGCTTTTTTATCGTCTCATCTTCTGCAAGCCGGTCCGCCAGCCAATGAGCCGCGTCAGCCATGGCCTCAACGCGCAGGGCCATGGTTTCCAGTGATTTCACGAGCACCCACGCATTAAACGGGCTCAGCGCTGGCCCGGTATTGCGCAACCAGGGCTGTAGCTGATCATTTACCCACGCCTCATCATTGGTCGCAATAACGCCGCCAAGGCACCGGCCCTGACCATCCATATGTTTGGTTGCGGAATAGCAAACAATATCGGCCCCCATGGCGAGGGGTTGCTGCAAGACCGGGGTCGCAAAAACATTATCAACCAACAGGCGCGCGCCGACCCCGTGGGCGATCTCGGCGATCCCGGCAATATCGCAGATCTCAAGGCCGGGGTTAGACGGTGTTTCCAGAAAAAACATTGCCGTTTCAGGGCGGGCAGCCTGCTGCCATGCCGCCAAATCCCGGCCATCGACAAAACTGGTCTCAATACCGAAGCGCTCGCACACGGTTTGCGCCACATAGCGGCAAGACCCAAATAGCGCGCGCGAGGCGACCATATGATCGCCGCTGCTCAAAGTAGACAGGATCGCCGCAGTAACGGCGGCCATGCCGCTTGCGGTGGCGCGCGCATGATCTGCCCCTTCCAATGCTGCAAGACGGCGCTCAAACATTTCAACGGTAGGGTTTGAGAAGCGGGAATAAATATAGCCCTCATCTTCGCCCTTAAAGCGCGCCGCAGCCTGCTCTGCGCTGTCATAGGCATAGCCTGAGGTTAAAAATAACGCTTCGCTGGTTTCTTGCTGTGAGCGTTTTAGCCCGGAGCGAACCGCTTTTGTGCGCGGGCGCCAATTTGGTGGATCTTGTGTCATGGTCGACATCCTGTCGAAAATCCGGCGGCCCGTAAGGTGTTCCCGTTCGCAGCCCGCCGGCTATCCCGTTTCAGTGGGGACAAGCCCCGGCCTTTTAGCGGTTTTCAAAGGAGCTACAGACAAGCGCCCCCCTCTAATCGCAGCCACAAGCCGGCCGGTTCAAACCCTGCGAGAAGAATGGCGGGTTGGTATAGACTCCCAAGGAAAGTGTCAATCTAGCGGACAATTGCGGTTCAATATTGCAAATCACCGAACAAGACACGATAAGGATTTGTTAACCAAAAGAGTATCCCTCCCATGATGTCCCCTTTGCAATCGAGAACGCCGGCCAATCGGCGCGCAACCAATAATGAGCCCGGCGTTATCGCCTCTGAGGGGCTGCTGGCGTTAATTGCTGCTGGCAAAGTCTCCTCGCAAGCGCGGGACGGTGTTGCGCCAGCGCAAATACAGCCCGCAAGTCTCGATCTTACCTTGAGTGCCAGGGCATGGCGGGTGCGCGCCTCTTTTCTTCCCTCATCACGGCGCACCGTGCGCGAGCGACTTGATGATGGGTTAAAAATGCATGCGGTGGATCTTTCTAACGGCGCCATTTTAGAACGCGGCTGCGTTTATCTTGTAGAATTAAATGAGACCCTCGCCCTGCCCCCGCAATTAGAAGGGGCTGCAAATCCAAAAAGCTCTACCGGGCGAATAGATGTTTTTGTGCGGCTGGTTACCGATCAGGCAACGGCTTTTGATGAAGTGCGTGCAGGATATACTGGTCCCCTATATGCAGAAATCAGTCCACGGAGCTTTAGTATTCTTGCAAGGGCCGGGTCGAGCCTCAATCAGTTGCGCTTAAAATCTGGTAAGTGCAACCTTGATGATGGGGAGCTAAAACAACTCCACGAAACGACACCCATTAGCGATGGCCATGATGTTGATATCCAAAATGGCCTTGGCGTTCGCGTTCACCTTGAAGGGGCGCACGACAAATTGGTCGGATTTCGCGCGCGCCGCCATTCTGGATTGATTGACGTCGATAAAACCGGCGCGCTTGATCATGAAGACTTTTTCGAACCAATTTATGCACCGCGCAGTGGGTTTATTATTCTCGACCCTGATGAATTTTATATTCTTGCCTCTCGTGAAATGCTCACCATCCCCGTTCACACAGCCGCAGAAATGACTCCCATCAGCCCCGGCCTTGGTGAGTTTCGCGTGCATTATGCAGGGTTTTTTGATCCCGGTTTCGGCGTAGATGCCCCCTCGCGCGGTGTCCTAGAGGTGCGCAGCCACGATGCGCCCTTCGTGCTTGAACATGGGCAACTCGTTGCCCGCCTTGTCTATGAGCGAATGGCGGAACCGCCCACAACGGTTTATGGCAAGCGTATCCAGTCAAATTATCAAGGCCAGGGGTTGAAGCTGTCGAAACATTTTCGATGAGGGCGAGCCTTAATCCGAAAGCGCCT
>CAYQXV010000008.1:17106-85891 GCA_964421675.1 uncultured Caulobacterales bacterium | reverse complement strand
ACTCCCGACCCCTTGATTCGTAGTCAAGTACTCTATCCAGCTGAGCTACCGGTGCGTGCGCGCTTATTAGGGCGCGAAAATGGGTTAAAGCGCATTCATCTCGCCAATGCAAGGGGGGATTTATCATTGATTTTCGGGCAGGTCGTTACGCAACGGAAAGTCATGATTTTAGCGGTGCAATAGCCATTTCATAATAGTGGACATGCTTGGTTTTTCCCTCATCGCCGGTCCATGAGCCCTCCCCGCAGGCGGTAAATCCAATGGCCTGGTGGAACTTGTGAGAAACCGGATTGGGGGGCTGCGTATTGACCTCGCAGCAAAGATGGCCGCCGCCGCTTCTGCCTATCCACTCGGTCAAATCGGCATAAAGCCGCCGGCCCACCCCCTGACCGGTTAGCGCTTGCCCAACAATGATGCGGTCAACATAGTAAAAAGACCCATGGCGATCGGCAAAAAACTCGAAATTTGGGCTATCGTAAAAGTCCGCAGTCTCATCCAGCACGATGAGCAATCCCTCGCCCTGCGCCACCTGGCGGGCATAAACGGCACCGGTCACAAACCTATGCAACTTAGCCTCATTTAACGGCGCTGTTTTTTCAACGACCCGCTCATTCAAGGCCAAAAGCGCAGCGTAATGCGCTTTATCAATCGGTTCCGGGATTATGGGATTAGCGGTCATCATTGCTGCGCGATGCCTCATAGACCCCGCGTGCAATCGCTCTGGCAACACAATCGCCGGCATGAGTTCCTATCCGGGTTAGGGTGACCGGATCGCAAGGATTTGCATTGGCCGCGGGCGCTGGCGCGAGCACGAAAATAACATCTCCGTCCGTGGGCGCATGAACCGGGCGAATTGCGCGCGCCAAGCCATCTTGCGCCATGATCGCCACACGCTGCGCTTCCGATTGCGTCAAGCCATGGGAGACGGCGACAATTCCAATGGTTGTGTTGGTTCGCGGATGAACCGGCCCCAGCTTGGTATCATCTGGTAATCCCATCGCAGGCATCGCGTCGCCCGCGGGACGCAGGCCGCCAAACTCGCCTTCATATTCAAATGGCCATGCCCAAAAACAAGTGCTGTTCGGCATGCGCACTGAACCAAAACTATTTACAGCCATCAGCGCACCGACGATCAGCTCACCATCTATTACCGACGCTGAACCCAGACCGCCGCGTTCCTGCCCTGCCATCGCGCCATAACCCGCCCCGCATGCACCGAGTTGATCAGCAATCGCGGCCCCCTCGCCCAGCGCGTCAAAAGCATCGCTGCCCAGAGTTTTATAAGGTGCCTCGCGGCCCCAGGACTTATCGCCCCCATTAGCGAGATCATAAAGAATTGCAGAAGGAACAATCGGCGAGACGGGCACACCTGGCCGTGCGACAAGCGAGAACCCGCGCCCCGCTGCGCCAAGGGCTTCGCACACCCCGTCAGCAGCCGCCAATCCCCAGCTTGACCCACCAGACAGGACAACCGCATCTGCGGTTTGCACCAGCGTTGAAGGGTGCAGCAAATCGGTTTCCCTCGTCCCCGGGCCGCCGCCGCGCACATCGCCCGCGCATGTCCACGCCGTATCAGGCACAATCGCCGTCACACCGGTCTTAATCGCTGCATTATGCGCGTGACCGATCTTCAAGCCCGGAACGTCTAGAATATGATTAAGAGCGCCTGGCCGGGGCAAGTCACGAGGAGTTGTGCTAGAATGTGGGTCTTTTGGCTGTTTTGACATGTAAAATGTATGTACTGAACTCTAAAATCGCGCAAGGTTAGAGGCGCTATCCGATTTCGCTCCCGCCGGACTTTCAGCATGTAGGGTTTATTATGACTTCGACACAATACGGTTTACGCCAAAAGCTCGCAAAACTAGGCCTGATCTGCTGCTTTGCCGCAGTTTCAGCCTGCGGTCAGGCGGGGTCAACAAAGTCAAATACAGGCGCCGCGCCGCACGCTACAGACGAAAATGCTCAAAATCAGGCGGCAAAGGCTGCTTCCGAAAAGCCCAAGCAATATTTCATTGCCGCCGCGAACCCCCATGCGGTTGCTGCGGGTGCAGAAATTTTAAAAAAGGGCGGCAGTGCCGTCGATGCCGCCATCGCGACACAGGCGGTTTTGGGATTGGTCGAACCACAATCATCGGGCCTTGGCGGCGGTGCCTTCATGTTACATTTCGACCCGAACACTGGGCGTTTTGAGACGTTCGATGGCCGTGAGATGGCTCCGGCCAGCGCCACCCCTGATCGGTTTTTAAAAGAAGACGGCACACCAATGGGCTTTCGTGAAGCAGTCATTGGCGGGCTGTCAATTGGCGTACCGGGTGCGGTGCGCATGTTGGGCCTTGCCCATGATGAATATGGTAACCTGCCATGGCATGAGACATGGCAACCGGCCATTCGGTTGGCGAACAATGGCTTTGAAGTATCGCCGCGATTAAACGGATTGCTGGAGCGGTTTGAAATTTTGCGCCAGTCGCCCGCCGCAGCCGCATATTTTTATGATGAAGAGGGCAATCCTCTACCTGTTGGATATCTGCTGAAAAATCCAGCCTATGCGCAAACCATGCAGACAATTGCCAATGACGGCGCTGATGCGTTTTATACGGGCGAGATTGCCGAAGCGATTGTGAGCGCTGTGAACACCGCAAAAAATCCGGGCGGCATGACATTAGAGGATATGGCAAATTATCGCGCGCTCAAACGCGACCCTGTGTGCGGTGAATATCGTCGCTATGAAATTTGTTCTATGCCCCCGCCCAGCTCTGGCGGCGTGACGACATTGCAGATTTTAATGATGCTAGAGCGGTTTGATATTACCGCTGCGCAAGCGGGCACCGTTGAAAGCCTTCATCTATTGCTGGAATCAAGCCGCCTTGCCTATGCAGACCGCGCAGCCTATCTGGCAGATCAAGATCAAACCGCTGCTGCGGGCGGGCTTTCGCAAGAAGCCTTAATTGCTGGCCTGTTGAACCCTGACTATATTGACGCGCGCTCTGCCTTGATTAACCCTCAAAGCGCTGCGTCAGAAGTTACAGAAGGCGATCCATCTGCATATGATGTGGAAAGCAATGCCGGAAAATGGAATGGCTATGCTCCCGGTGACTCGCCCCAACCGCCATCAACCAGCCATTTTACCATTGTCGATGGTGACGGACGGGTCATATCAATGACGACCACTGTTGAATCTGTATTTGGTAGCAACCAGATGGCAGGCGGCATGATTTTAAACAATCAGCTTACTGATTTTTCATTCAGCCCTGTGCGCGATGGCCGCCCCGTTGCAAATGCCGTTGCACCGGGTAAACGCCCGCGCTCTTCCATGTCACCGGTTATTGTTTTTGACCCTGACGGAAATGTCTGGGCAGCCGTTGGGTCCCCAGGCGGACCTGCAATCATTGGGTTTGTTGTCAAAACCCTCCTTGGGCTGATTGACTGGGATATGACGATGCAGGATGCGATTGATTTGCCCCATGCGGTTATCCCACGCGGGGGTGCATTTTTGGAGCAAGATGGGTTTGACCCGCAAATTACGACAGCATTAAGCGCACTTGGCCATGAAATTCGTGAACGCCGCTTGACCAGCGGCCTTTACGGGTTCCGCATCAACCCGGACGGCACCTATGATGGCGGCGCTGACAGAAGGCGTGAAGGAAGCTGGGAAACTGGTTTTGTCGATTAAGGTTTTGCGGTCTTGATTGCGATATTGTTAAAACACATCGCAATCAAAGACATGCATTGCGCTAATTCGCACAGCACTGAATGTTGATGTTGCTAAATCGCGATCGCAAGTGAACTTACTTTACGACAGGTCAGCCCAGCAATCTCGCTGATTCAATAATCGTCATCACGGAAAGTGCAATACCCGTTAGATAAGTACCTAATGCGCCGCAAAATTTAAGCGCCGTCGGGGAGTAAATACTTCCCCCAAAAATAATACCCGCCGCATGCAAATATCGCGAAACAACGGCCGCGATCATCAAGGATGCCAGAAACACTGATGGCACAGGATTTAATTGGCCCAAGGCAAGTATCAACAGCGCCAGCATAGGCACATATTCGATGCAATTGCCTTGCGCGCGCATTGCTTTGCGCAACTGGCTTTTTGGATCAGCTTCAGCTTGATCTTGCGTCAGCAACACCGAACGACGCGCTCGCGAAACATTGAACCCAAGCAGAAAAACCAATAAACCGAGCAGACCTACCGAAAAGAGTGCATATGACATTCGTCTATCCCTTTTAATTCCTATCCAAAATACCTTACACTAACGATATGCACAAACCATGTTTCCGTGTGCAGAACGGCGGCGCAATAGTGTATGATAAAGACACCTCACTGGCATAACGAAGGAATGTAAGATGATCAAGAAGACAATGCGAAATCTTACCGCGCTCGACGTTCCAGGGTTTGCCCCCGAAGACACGCTGCTTGATGCCGACGGTATGGTCTATACCGGGTTGCGCAATGATGGCAAAATTCTCCGTATCAACACAAAAACAGAAGACGTTGACATAATTGCCGAACCGGGCGGCATGCCTCTTGGGTTGGAGTGGCTCCCGGACGGACGCATGCTGGTTTGTAATGCCAGTCTTGGCCTGCAAAAAATTGACATCAAGACCGGCGCGAGCGAAGACCTTGAGCTGCATGACACCCCGCTAAATGTTGCCAATAACGCAGCCATTTTGCCAGACGGCACCATCTTTGTGAGCGATAGCACCACCCGCTACCCGCTCATGCAATTTCGCCGCGATATCATAGAAGACACCAAATGCGGGCGCTTAATACGCGTGTCGCCCGAGGGGAAAAGTGAGATAATATTGGACGGCATCACCTTTGCCAATGGGGTCGTTGTATTGCCCGACGAAAGCGCCGTACTGGTCGCGGAAACCGCAAAGGCGCGCATCCATGCCGTTCCGTTAAACGGAGGCGAGCCAAGAATATTTTCAGCCGTACCGGGACTACCTGACAATCTTTCAATTGGAACAGACGGGTTGATTTGGCTTGCCCTGCCATCACGGCCTAATGAAAATCTGGATAGACTGCACAATGCACCGCTGTTTATCCGAAAGCTTCTTGCCTCGCTGCCCGATAGCTTACAACCTAATGAAGCCCCCTGCTGCCGCGTCGCGACTTTTGATAGCAGCGGCACACATTTGCACACTTATGAAGGCGACGTTTCAATATTCAGTCATGTCACCGGGGTGCGTGAACATCACGGCAAGGTTTATCTTGGTAGTATTGAGCGCGGCGAAATTGCCTGGTTTGACAAAGAGTAGCGCGTTAACCCTCTACGGAAAATGTAAGACCGGCATTTTCAGTCAACCGCGCAATTAACGGGGCACCCATAGCCGAGGCCGGTGTCCAAAAGCCCCCGGCCGTCTGAGATTTTTCAATGTCGAGGGCAAGACAGACCGCCGCTTCACCAATCATTTTTGATGTAGAGCCATAGCCGGGATCTCTATCGCCGCTCACCTTAATGAATGCGGTTTGCCCGTCGTCCGTTTTCCCGTAAAAATTCAACACATAAAATCCCTCTTCGCGCTCTTGCGCGTTCGGGCCTTCACCAGGCGCTGGCAGGACGAATTTCTTCAATAGGCTTCGCAAAGGACGGACGCTTAACGCGCCCGCAAACAATCCCATTCCAGCGGCGCCAAGCTTTGCTGCGATACTGCTCTTTACCATCATCATTTCGCTATACAGGAAATCCTCCCCATAAGGATATTGCATAAGCGTATTTGAGCGGTGAACATTTTTTGTATTGATAACCGCCATGATAAATGGCGCGACCCAGCTTTTTGAATCTTCATCGTAGAACGTTGTGTTTCCGTTCGGCTGGCGCGGGCGCGTTGCGCGATCATCGGGGGCAAGCCCATACGGGTTTGTCATGACCTGTCCGACCACGGGATCATCGCCGCCGGCCTCAATCGTTGCCACCATGCTGGCGACAGTGCCTCCAGATGCTTTTCCTTTTACGGCCTTTACGCGCCCTTTAATTTCCCTAAAGGGACCGCCAAATTTCTCACGCGCATATTGTTGCGCATAAAATACCGCCATATCAAAGGGTATTGAGTCAAACCCGCAACTATGCACGATCCGCGCGCCCGTTCTCTTTGCGCGCTCCCCATATTGATCAATCATCTCGCGCATCCAGGCGGGCTCGCCGGATAAATCAACATAATCTGTACCCGCCTCACAACAAGCCGCAACCAGCGCTGACCCATATTTCTGATAGGGCCCAACCGTGGTGCAAATGACGCGGGTTTGACGCACGAGCGCATCCAATGATGCCGGATCGGTCGCATTTCCCGTTACGATGGGCACGCCAACGGCGCCAATCTCGTTGGCAACCTCTCGCAGCTTTGCTTCACTGCGCCCTGCCATGGCCCAACGCAGTGAACCGTCAATGCCATATTGATGGTTTAAATATTCGGCAACGAGGCGACCAGTAAACCCGGAAGCCCCCCATATAATGATATCAAATTGTTTTTCTGTGCTCATGGGCACGCTTTATCATAAGCTCTGAAAAGATGCGAGGCGCTAACACACATAGCGCTATGTTACGGTTTGATCAGATCAATCTGCTGATAATGGCGGGCCTCATCATCCCAACGTGTGAGGACATCGCGTGCAATTTGAGGCACATGACATTGTGCATAATCCTCACCCATAAAGGCTTTTACACCCTCAAGCGTGTCGAAGGTCATGATCGTCGAAAACTCGACCTCTTCGCCTCGGTCCTCTCGCAGCACCTCAATAGACCGAAATTCCGGCATCTGCTTGGCCTTAATCATCGGGATCACTTGCGAAAGCAGGACATGCTGGTACGCATCCGCATTCTTCGCGCTCGTCCAACCGCGCCATACTCGTCTTACCGTCATAACAGCCCTCGCTAGCGAAATTTATTTAACCGGGGTACCATAAGCGGCCACGTAACAATAAACCATAGCGCGCACATCAGGAATGAGACCATGGGATTTTATGATCGCTATTGCCTGCCCCCTCTGCTTGACCTTGCGTGCGGCGGCAAACCCTTCCGCAAACAACGAGAAAAAATCGTTCCTAACCTTACCGGGAATGTTTTGGAAATAGGCATCGGGTCTGGCCACAACCTACCCTTTTATAACAGGGCACAAACGACAAAAATCATCGGCGTTGATCCTGATGACCATTTATGGAAGCGCAGTGAAAAACGCCGCACCGCCACTTCAATCCCGGTGGAGCGCATCGGCCTTGATGGTCAAAACATTCCCCTCGAAGCGGGCGATGTCGACAATGTATTGGTGACATATTCACTATGCACGATCCCCGATGCGGTTAAGGCATTGAGCGAAATGCACCGTGTACTCAAACCGGGCGGACGGATCTGGTTTTGCGAACATGGCAAAGCCCCGGACGCAAAGGTTGAGCGCTTTCAAAAAAGAATTGATCCAATTTGGGGGAAACTGGCGGGAGGCTGCCAAACCGGCAAAGACATTCCCGCGCTCTTTGAAAGGGCAGGCATTGGCATTGAAAATCTGGAAACGGGATATATTCCCGGCCCCAGATTTGCAGCCTTTAATTATTGGGGCATGAGCAGGCAAAAAGCGTCATAGAATCAAACTATGCTAATAGCGAGGCGAGGACGCTTTTGCCAAATTGCGATAGAGCTTGAAATTTACAATTGCTCATTTGCCTTTTTAACGGCATCGGCTTCCAGATAAATTTCCGAACCCATCTGTTTATATTTCTCGCTCATTTCTGCCATTCCTTTTTCAGAAAGGCTCGCGAGATCTTTTTTCTCATTATCACTCAGGCCATCCGCATAATCGCGCACGTCCTGCGTAATTTTCATTGAACAGAATTTTGGCCCGCACATTGAACAAAAATGAGCGACTTTATGGGCTTCCTTCGGCAAGGTCTGGTCGTGATAATCACGAGCAGTTTCCGGGTCTAAGGCGAGGTTAAACTGGTCCTCCCAGCGGAAATCAAACCGAGCGCGGCTTACTGCATCATCGCGCACCTGTGCTGCGGGGTGCCCTTTAGCAAGATCGGCCGCATGGGCCGCAAGCTTATAGGTGATTACGCCAACCTTTACATCATCGCGGTTCGGCAGGCCCAAATGCTCCTTAGGCGTTACATAACACAGCATCGCCGTTCCAAACCATCCAATCATGGCCGCGCCAATGCCGCTGGTAATATGGTCATAGCCAGGGGCAATATCTGTCGTTAATGGGCCAAGCGTATAGAACGGGGCTTCACCACATTCGCGCAGCTGCTTGTCCATATTTATTTTAATCTTATGCATTGGCACATGACCCGGCCCTTCAATCATCACCTGACAGCCATGCTCCCATGCAATTTTTGTTAACTCGCCAAGCGTTTCCAACTCAGCGAATTGTGCACGGTCATTAGCGTCGGCAATAGATCCCGGACGCAATCCATCACCCAAAGAGAAGGTAACATCATAGGCGCGCATGATTTCGCAAATTTCTTCAAAATGCGTATACAGAAAGCTTTCCCGGTGATGGGCAAGGCACCATTTCGCCATGATCGATCCGCCGCGCGAGACAATCCCAGTGACACGATCTGCGGTCAAATGAATATAAGGCAAGCGCACGCCCGCATGGATGGTAAAATAATCAACGCCCTGCTCGCATTGCTCAATCAATGTGTCGCGGTACACCTCCCATGTGAGATCTTCAGCAACGCCGTTGACTTTCTCAAGCGCCTGATAAATTGGCACGGTTCCAATCGGCACCGGGCTATTGCGAATAATCCATTCGCGGGTGTTGTGAATGTTGCGACCCGTGGACAGGTCCATCACATTGTCAGCGCCCCACCGGGTCGCCCAAACCATTTTATCAACTTCTTCTTCAACAGACGAAGTAATAGCGGAGTTCCCAATATTGGCATTTATTTTTACCAAAAAATTTCGGCCAATAATTTGTGGCTCCAACTCGGCATGGTTGATATTGGAAGGAATGACAGCGCGCCCTTTGGCCACTTCATCGCGAACAAATTCAGCTGTGATAAAAGAAGGAATATCAGCGCCGAAGCTTTCGCCTGCTTCTATGCGCGCCTGCGCATCTTCAATTTGTTGTTTGCGGCCAAGATTTTCGCGGATGGCAATATATTCCATCTCTTTGGTAATCGTTCCGGCACGCGCATGCTCTAGCTGTGTGATTGCGTGCCCTTTTTTCCCGCGCAATGGCTGGTGCTGTATGGGAAATTGGCGCGCAAGATGCTTACCGCTCGCCCCGCCATTATCTTCCGGTTTGACTTCGCGCGGTGCATAAGTTTCAACGCCGCCGCGCTCTTCTATCCACGCCGTGCGATTTCGCGCCAGACCTTTTTCAACATCAATTTCAACAGCCGGGTCGGTGTAGGGACCCGTTGTATCATAAACCGGCACAGGCGGTTCTTCAGCCGACGGATGCAAATCGATCATTCGAACCGGTACCGCAACATCATCAAAACGGTCTGATTGAACATAGACCTTTCGGCTCGCGGGTAAGGGGCCTGTTGTTACATCAGGCGTAGAAAATTCTGATTGCGGTGTGTGCTTATTCATGAAGTTAATCCTTATAGGGAAGACGAATTGCGAGTATCACGCCAAGAATAGTAATGGCGAAGAAGATACCCAGAAAAGTAGTGAGAAAAGTCGGGTTAAGATTGCCTGCGTTTATCGGCTCCTCAGCGAGGAGTTTTGAGAAAAAACTTCCATACACCCCGCCAGCAGCCGCACCCCACGAGGCGGCAAAGAATGCGCGCCGAGGCGGCGTGTCTTTTGTAAAAAAGAGCGCAGAAAAAATCAGCGCTAAGCCTAAAAATGTATCATCGAGCACAAACATAATATGCCTGCCGTCGCCCGCAGAGCGGTAAAACTCTCCGATCATATTGATCAAGCCCAGAGCAATTGAAAAATAGCGAAAGGCTTTCATTGCAAAAACCCCAATTCACGCTGAAGCTTTTTGGTCAGCCCGCTTGCAACGAGTTGGTATGATGCCTCAATAAGGCTTTTTAGTTCGTCATCGTTTATGGTGTCGTGCCCGGTTCGCTGCAGCCATTTCATCCCGCGCGATGCAAGATAAGGGGCAGGACGCACGCCGTCGGCTTCCTTATACATTTCCCAAACAATATCAGAAACTTTAAAGGTAACGCCAGGCGCCTCATCGTTACCGTCAGACCAGCCTGCTATGGCAAACAATTTACCGCCAATTTTCCATACATCAGCCCCGCCCCATTGCACCACATGGGTGGTATGGGCAAGATTTCCGCAATAGGTGTTGAACTCATCTTTGGTCATCAACGCGCTCGGTCCCTTCGCCGGTCCTAACCGGTCAGGTTCAAAGGGTGCTCGCATGATGAACCGAGGAAAATCCCACGGTAAAATACAATCTCAGCGGGTTCTGCCCGCGCCCCTCGGCTGCGTATTTATTAGCAGATCGCACGCACGCCGACAAGGCAATCAGATGACCAGAAAATTCATGTTTTACCGGGTTGCCGACTGAAAGTGATGATCCGCAAAGCGGGGACCAAGGCTTTAACTTGCTTGCAATGCCTGGTCACGTTGGGCAGCGTGACCGGTTCCAACATCGAACCGCTCGTGGAATGTTTCCAGCGGTCCAATGACGGCCTGCAGCGCTACAAAAACCCGCGCGTCAATGCCGCTGCCCACCTCGGACTCGATAATGTCGAGGGCTTTGGCAACCGGCATTGCTTTTCGGTGAGGACGATCGGCTATCAAGGCATCGAAAAAGGCGGCGACGGTGATAATTCGCGTTTCCAACGAAATTTCAGTGCCATCAACGCCGTGAGGATAGCCCTTACCGTCGAGGCGCTCATGATGAGCGCCCGCAGCGCCGGCAATTTTATCAAGCACAGATATGCGCGATAAAATGGTTTGGGTGTGCAATGCATGCTCGCGCATTAACCGCCATTCATCTTCATCAAGTTTGCCGGGCTTATCGAGAATTTGATTTGAAACCCCAAGTTTTCCCACATCATGAAGCAGCGCGCCGCGGCGCAATCGCCGCCGCTGGGCACTGTCCATTCCCAGATACTTTGCTATTAAATCTGTATAGTGACAAACTCGCTCGCTATGGCCATTTGTATATGGGCTTTTTTGATCAACAATCCGGCCAAATATCGCCGCTATTGTATCAAGATACTCCTCATCAACACAGATCGGATTTAGGTCTGGTTCCAGCCCTTGCACTTTTTGATCGACATCGCTCGAACAAAGCCCTCGCCAAAAATCGACCTTTTTTGCAACCCGCATAAAGGCCGAAACCAGCCGCGGATCAAACCAGGTGCCGGACCGATTGAGCGCCTCTTGATGGGCTGAAACGCGGTCGCCATTTGTATAAAATATATCAATGATCTGTGCCAATAAAGCGATACGCGAAGATAAGGGAATATCATCACCGCCCGCGCCAAGAGGATGGCCAGATCCGTCCCAGTGCTCATCAAGGAATTGAATTCCCTTCGACACGGAAGCGGGAAACCGTAGCTGGCGCGCTATGTCTGCACCGTGATTATTGCGAACTTCGGTCAGCTCGCGAATGATCGATTTTGAATTCACAAAAATATTTGACAGCGCGTGAAACCGTTTTGCCAAATCAACTTTTAGTCCGGTATGCGCAAAAACAAAATTCAACGCACTGGTTACACCGGAATCAAGTTTTTTGAAGTTACGTTTAAATGCCAGATCATCGGTGAGATAAAGCTCATTTATTCGCGATGCGTTGGAGCTGCACCCAAGATCTTTTAGCAATAAGGTGTAGTAGAGCTCCCATAGCTCCTGATCAGCCAACCCCACCTCAGCGCCAATATGCATACCAATCCAGCAAGCGCGAATAGAATGGCCGGGGGTTTGGCCCTCCGTTAGATCAAGCGCATAGCTAAATGCGCCCAACAACTCGGCAAGCGATAGCGATTTTGCCGTCGCCTCAACTGTCATGGCGCTTTCCCTCACTGCTGGCGATCCAGACTAAGCGTCCGGCCTCGCACGTGCCCATTGCGATCAGGGTAAATCAGCGCTTTTAAAATTTAATGAGTTTGCCCGGAGGATTTAGTAGGTTGCGTTAACCTTTAAGAGCGGTTGAACCTGCTTGCGAAGCCCCGTCAACCGGGGTTGCCATCGCAACGGCCAATGCCCGCGAAATCGCCGCGCGCATGGCATCGGGGGAATAGTCCATTGTTAAAATATCAAGGACATCGCCCGTTTCACGGTCAACGAGCACCGTATAGCCCGTGCCGCCGCGAAAGCGTTGATAAGCCGCTTCAAACCCCTCGTCGCGCGCCAATTGCGGGAAATTCTTCTGCTCGCCAAAAGTAAACGACAACTCCAAAAACCTAACAGGTTCTTGCATAAAATCAGGCTTAACCTCAGCTAGGCGCGGCTTCAATATGCGGCACGGCCCGCACCATTTCGATTCAAAAGTAATGGCAACGAGTTCTGTTTGCGCCGAAGAGGCTCCCGCGGGCTGGCTTTGCGCAATGCTCTCTTGAACACGGTAAAACGAGTGAATGAGCGCCGCCGACAAGGCAACCGCAAACACAAGCAATAATATTCCTGTTCGTTTCATCAAAAACCAAACTTAGACATCGAGCTCAGCAGCAAGAGCATTTTCCTGAATAAAGTGACGACGCGGCTCAACAACATCCCCCATCAATCTTGAGAAAATATCATCAGCATCGTCAGCTTCGCCTATTTTTACCTGTAGCAAGACCCGTGCATTTTCATCAAGGGTGGTTTCCCAAAGCTGATCGGGGTTCATTTCACCCAGCCCCTTATAACGCTGAATTTTCATGCCTTTTTCCCCGGCAAGGCGAACCGTGCTCAAAAGACCTTCAGGCCCGTAAATGGTTGTCCCTGTATCTTTTTGGGACCAACTCACGGGGCCTGTGAAAAACGGGGCAACATCATCCATCGCCGATTGCACGCGCCGGGCATCATTACTCGCCAAAATATCGGCGCCCAGATTGTGTTGCTCGGTGACGCCGCGCAATTCACGGGTAAACGTATATCCGCCTGAGCCATCAATCTCACCCTTCCAGCCGCGCTCATATTCTTCCGCGATACCGTCTAAGCGGCTGGCAATTTTTTCCGCCATCGCCGGCGCATCATCACCGTCCAATTCGCGCAAACCACCCGCAAGCGCTGCTTGCACAATAATGCTGCGATCAAACCGTGGCGGCAGGCTGGCAATGGCCTCACGGACCCGTCGGGCTCTATCAATCAACCCTTCAAGATCGGGGCCGGTGAGCGTTTCACCATCATGGAGCGTAAGCTTGGCGTCTCCGGCACCTTCTTTGTACAGATAATCTTCCAGTTCGGGATCATCGAGCAAATATTGCTCAGATTTACCGCGCATCACCTTGTAAAGCGGAGGCTGAGCAATGTAGAGATGTCCGCGCCGGATAAGCTCGGGCATTTGCCGGAAGAAAAAGGTCAGCAATAAGGTTCGAATATGCGCTCCATCGACGTCCGCATCAGTCATGATCACGATTTTATGGTAGCGTAATTTATCAGCATTAAAATCGTCGCGGCCAATTCCCGTACCAAGCGCGGTAATCAGTGTACCAATCTCCTGACTTGATAACATTTTATCAAACCTGGCGCGCTCAACATTCAAGATCTTACCGCGCAAGGGCAGCACAGCCTGATTTTCACGGTTGCGGGCCTGTTTGGCAGAGCCCCCCGCACTATCACCCTCAACGATAAAAATTTCTGAGCGTGATGGGTCGCGCTCCTGACAGTCGGCAAGCTTTCCCGGTAGGGAGGCAACATCCAACGCAGATTTACGCCGGGTTAATTCGCGCGCCTTGCGGGCCGCTTCGCGCGCGGCGGCGGCCTCGGCAATTTTTAGCACGACTTTTTTGGCATCTGCCGGATTTTCCTCGAACCAGATTCCCAGCATTTCATTGACCGAGCTTTCAACAACCGGGCGAACCTCCGAGGAGACAAGCTTGTCTTTTGTTTGTGAACTAAATTTTGGATCAGGAACTTTGATGGACAGAACACATGTCAGGCCCTCGCGCGCATCATCGCCGGTGAGAGACACTTTTTCCTTTTTGGCAACACCAGAATTTTGGGCATAGCCATTAATAATCCGCGTTAACGCTGCGCGAAATCCCGCCAAATGGGTCCCGCCATCTTTTTGCGGAATATTATTGGTAAAGCACAGCACTTTCTCATGGTAACTATCATTCCACCACAATGCGGCTTCAACACCGATCCCGTCGCGCTCAAGGCTAAAGGCAACCGGCGCACTGATCAGCGATGTTTTTGCTGCATCGAGATAGCGAACATAAGCCTCCAGGCCGCCTTCATAGAATAAACGCTCTTCTTTGCGCTCAATCCCGCGCGCATCAATCAGGTTTATCGTCACCCCGGAATTCAAAAACGCCAGCTCACGCAAGCGGTGCTCAAGGGTTGCAAAACTATACTCAGTTCCGGTGAAAATCGTATCGGATGGCTTAAACGTCACCATCGTTCCGGTCTGGCTGGTCGCCTCCCCTTGCGCCAAGGGTGCATCAGCCTCGCCAAGGGTAAATCGCATTTCATGGGTTTTGCCATTGCGCCAAATTGTCAGGGCAAGCCACTCAGACAGTGCATTCACAACCGAAATACCAACACCGTGCAGGCCGCCGGAAACTTTATAAGAATTTTGATCAAATTTACCGCCAGCATGCAGCTGCGTCATGATCACCTCAGCCGCAGAGATCCCTTCTTCAGGGTGGATCGCGGTTGGAATACCCCGGCCATTATCAACCACACTTACCGAGCCATCTTCATTCAACGTCACGCTGATCGTATCGCAATGTCCGGCAAGTGCTTCATCAATGGCATTATCCACAACTTCATAGACCATGTGATGAAGACCTGACCCATCGTCAGTGTCACCAATATACATGCCCGGGCGTTTGCGTACCGCATCAAGGCCTTTGAGGACCTTGATGGAGTCCGCGCCATATTCATCCACGTTCGTATCGGTTTGGGTAGCGGCTGTATTAGCCATAAGTTTGTTCCTGGTCGTTTAGGGGGAGCAAGCGGGCAAGACTTGCCCATTTTGCACCGTGAAATGTTGTGCCCGGTTTCCCCAGGCCTTAAATAGCGATTGATCCGTCCCCGTCATATAGACCGGGAAATTCAACTCATCGAGAATATCAAACAGGCTTGCGCGTCGTCCCTCATCAAGATGTGCGGCGATTTCATCGAGCAGCAACACAAGCGGTGTTGTGCTCATGGTGCGCCGTTCAGCCAGCGCGCGGGCATTGGCAAGCACAAGGCCAATCAACAGGGCCTTTTGCTCTCCGGTTGAGCAAAGCCTTGCCGGGCGCCCTTTAGGGCGATGGCCAACAATCAAATCCGAGCGATGCGGGCCAACCAAGGCGCGGCCCGCCTCGCGGTCCCGAATACGGCCCATCCGCAAACGCTCGGCAAAATCATCCTCAACATCGCTGACGGCGAAATTTGTCAGTGCAGCCTCCAAAACCCCTTCAAGGGCAATGTCAGCGGCCGGGAACGCATCATTATCGCCGCTTACTTCTCGGGCTGATAATGTTATCGCCATGGTCCGGCGTGCATCGGCAATCGCCACGCCATGCTCTGCCATTTGCTGTTCTAACGCGCCGATCCAGGCAGCGTCCCGGCTGCCCGCTTCTAAAAGTTTTTGGCGCTGGCGCATTGCCTGTTCGTAGGCATTGGCCGTTTTGGAAAAAGCTGGATCATGGGCCGAAACCATCCGATCAAAAAACCGGCGGCGCTCACTTGCCCCTTCCATGAACAGCCGGTCCTGACTGGGTGTTAACCAGACAAACCGCAACATATCCGTAAACGCCGTTGGACCAGAAGCCGGATTGCCATCAATCCTGCATTGACGGCGATCTTGCGCCTGAGCACTTGCGCCCACGCCTAACCGGCGCTCATCACCATCTTCATTAATGCGCGCGGCAATCGCCCAACTGCCATCGCCTTCAAGACGAGGCAGCTCAAAAAGGCGCGCGCCTCTCAAGCCACGGCCAGGGCCCAATAGTGATAAGGCTTCAAGAATGTTGGTTTTGCCAGCGCCATTTTCACCGGTCAGCGTCACGGGCCGACCATCAAACGCAATAGACAAAGATCCGTAAGAGCGAAAATTTGTCAGGGACAAATGGGTAAGAGAACTCTTTCCAACCAAACCTTGTGCGTCTTGATAGGCTGATGGTGACGCCGCGTTCGCCCCCGCACGAAGCTGGTCATGGGCCGGGATCGCCACGCTTTCCACCGGGGCCATCGCAGCATCTTTCCTGGGTACTGTTAACGCGTTCGTCACTCTGGTTTTGCTTTATCTGGTTACAATGCGCTGGTTTGCGCGGGTTCTGGTAGGCTTAGCCTCAAACGCGTAATGGCATTAACACGTAAAGAGCATTTTGGTTTTCCGGATCAAGAATAACCGTTGGGGATGATGGATCAGACAGACGGAAAACAGCGGTATCGCTATCAATCTGCTGAGCAATATCCATCAAATAGCGCGCATTAAAGCCAATCTCTGTGGGATCGCCATCGAAATCCACCGAAAGCTCTTCAAGCGCGCTGCCCGCATCTGGATTGTTGACGGTCAGACGCAAACGATCATCGTCCAGCGCCATCTTCACCGACTTTGTGCGATCCGAAGAGACCGTCGAGACGCGGTCAACCGCCTTTGCAAAATCGCCATTATCGATTTTCAAGGTCAACGGATTATCTTTGGGGATAACACGCTCATAATCGGGGAACGATCCATCAATAAGTTTCGAGGTCAATCGCCCTTTCGCCAAACCGAAACGGATCTTTGCTTTGGAAACTGATATCTCGACCATCTCGCCAGCATCATCGAGCAGACGGCCCAACTCAGCCACTGCCTTACGCGGGACAATCACGCCCGGCATTTTTTCAGCACCGCTCGGTAACGCGGTTTCCAACCGGGCCAGACGATGCCCATCGGTTGCCGCTATACGCAGCAATGGCGAGGGCGCATCCGGCACCGCATGCATGTAAACACCGTTGAGATAATAGCGTGTTTCTTCTTGCGACATGGCAAACCGCGCACGATCCAGCAGGCCCCGCAACTCCGTTGTCGCCATGGAAAAGGTCACATCATAACTGTCAGAGGCAAGGCTTGGAAAATCGGCATCCGGCAAAACAGCCAAAGCAAAACGCGAGCGCCCCGCCATTACCTGCAACCGTCCCTCATCTTTTAAAACTTCCAGGACAACCTGCGCACCATCGGGCAGCCTTTTGGCAATCTCGAACAAGGTGACAGCAGAAACCGTGGTCGCGCCCGGACTATCAACTTCCGCCTGCGCTTCTTCCAAAACCTCAATATCAAGGTCTGTTGCCGTAAGCGTTAACTGGCCTTTGTCAGCCTGAAGCAGAACGTTCGACAGGATCGGGATCGTGTTGCGACGTTCGACAACACTCTGAACATGGCCAAGAGCTTTAACGAGGTGAGCACGTTCAATCGTAACTTTCATAAATCGATGACTTTCCTGCAATTTTCGCGGTCGCGACGGTCGCACTCACAATATGGCAAGCACGCACTTCCAATCTGCCAAACCCACACCAGATAGCGCCCGTCATAGGCCAGGCGAAACTGCCTGGCAGACTGAGACGCTAGGGAGCCTTCATTTAAGCCCCTTCGCCGGTGAAAGATCGGGATGATTTAGACCTGCACCAGTCTTGCGCACCCTACCCCGCAGAGCAGGCTAAAATCACAAAACTGCCATGCGAGATAGACACCTAAAAAACCAAGGCCGCCCCCGCAATCAGATCAAGAATCATCGATCAAAAGTACCCATATTTGTAGCCGAATACGCCCGCAAACGCCAGCACTGACTTAACCCGGTGGCAAGCCCCATAAGTCACTGTAATTTATCAGAAAATTACACTGAGAGCCGGACCAAATTTGCATCGATCATCGCGCCGGGAGCGAACATGAAAAAGGGGTGCCCAGCACCCCAAAATCATGTCGTATTTTTCGCTAAATTTGCCGCTGAATGCAGCGCCACATTACCGGGAAATCTTCTCACGAATTTGCTCGACTTGCCGGCAAAAGACCTTGTCTTTTTCCAGCAGCGCCGCTGCGCGATGGACCGAGGACAGTGCCGTTGTATGGTCGCGGTTAATCGCGGCGGAAATATTGGGAAGAGACTCTTTGAGATCTTCACGTGCACAATAGACATAAGCATGACGGGCACGCGCAAGGTTTTGCGGACGCCGACGCCCCTTCATGTCCTCGACAGTGACGCCCATAACATCAGCCGTGACATCCAGCAGCTCAGAGAGGGTATAAACCCGCGGGCCATCCTGAAGACGCGCATTCAAGCTTGATTTCGCAATCGACAGATCAACCCTGGTTTCTTTGTCGCCATAAACCAGCAATAATTGCTTCAACGCCCCAATCGTCTCGCGCATGGAATGGGTAAAGTTGCGCACGATAAATTCCAGAACCTCTTCGGTGATCGTGCATTTGGGTTTAGACAGCCCAATATATTTCTTCAAAACCTCAAAGCGTAAGTGTGGCCCCCCTTGCAGGATCGGCACACACAAGCCCCCGGAAAGCCGGTCCGCAAGACGGTCGTCTATGCCTGCTTCCAAAAGTCGAACTGGCGCAGGCTCCCCGGCCACCGCCACATGCACACCTGCCGAAAGGCAAGCATCAATAATTGCCAATACCTGCTGCTGTGTTTTTCCTTTGGAAATTAACAGGTGAATATCGTCGATCAAAACAATCGAGCAATTCAAAAATTCTTTGTGCAACACCGTCACATTGTTTGAGAGCATCGCATTCACACACCCACTCGCCACATTATTGTACGCAAGATAAGCCGTCGGCTTGGATGGGTCTATGCGTGTCCCCTCAAGGCTAATGGCGTGAAGCAAATGCGTTTTACCAACACCGGATTTGCCATAGAGATAAATCAGTTCTGCCGGGTTTTCCTTGCTAACCGCATTTTTGGCGGCAGCAAACGCAACCGAATTGCTGGCATCGACTGCAAAATTTTCAAAACTATTCCGCGCATCAACCGGCGATAGTAAATCTTTAAGCGCGATGGAAGCTTGTATTCCGTCGCCGCGCGAGGCTGAGGATTTATAATCAGATTTAGCAACTGAGCTTGTGTACGAGGTACCGTGCGTCTTGCCGCCAGAAAACTGGCCAGAGAAATCCTTAAAGAAAGACCCAGGATGGTCTTTTTGTTTTGCCCGAGCCGCATGATCGCTAAGATTACGCGACACTTCCGGGCGCAGTTTTATCGTCACACGCTCAACAGGGCCGACAACTTCTTGCCACAACTGCTTGATGGATGGCAGGTAACGCTTGCCAATCATATCCCTGCGTGCCGGCGTCGTTGTTTCAAACGTTACAAGTTCGCGCGTCACAAGCGCAACAGTCATATCACATAAGTAAGCATCATACTCCGATTGGCCGTACCGTCCCAACAATGCCTCTTCAAACTGTTCGAAATTTTCTGTCATCGCCCTTCATTCATCCTGTCTAATCGTTGCCCGTTAGTAATTTTATTGTCGTCATCGAAAAATCTTAGTTAGCGCCCAAAGATTTTTTCATCGTCTCCCAACCAACTTACGGCTGTAAATTCTGGGGTTATGTTTTTACGATCGGCTTGAAAATTGCAACGAAGATTTTTAACAAAATTCAAACTATTTTTTTTAATTTGCTGAAGATCGTGCTTGACATCATTGGCCGCCATATTCTGAACATAATCAGCATACTGTATATTTAGATAACCACCCACATGCAGACAGTCTTTCAAAGCGATTTTAAACCATTGCGCCGCTACCTTTTTGTGTCCAGAAAACTTTTGGTAACAAATCGATCTGCAAAAAAGTCTCATTTGACTGAGCACACCAATGGTTGATTGCGCACAAGCCTTTATGTGCAACACACCCATGAGATTTCAATTTTAAAACAGATCCCAATAAAGCCGCATACTCGTAACGAGTGGCCGCCCACCAGAAGTTTCACCAAAATTATTCTAGAGGATATTGACTATTTATGATCAGCTTCGTCTTTAGCTTGCTCGTTTTGCATCGATCGACTTCGATTGACGAACAATCCAAAACCATAACTGCGTCACCCAAAAATGCGTGGCAATGCAGTCTCTTTTCACAAAGCCTGCGGCTGATCATATTTACCCAATTCCCTTAGAGCACCCTAACCCACTCACATGCCAACGCCGCAACCTGTTAACCGCCCAGATAAAGCAGATGATCCCAATTGCAAGCGTTTGCACATCTTCACTTACACATGCTTAATTCATGCGTGATACTGCACTGACTACTCATACAACTTGGTACTATTATAGGATGACAGTGAAAATCAGAGTAAATCTATTTTTTGATCCCGGTTTCCGCCACACATCTTATGCATGCTTTTTACGAGCGCAAAACCTTGAACGCAATCAAATATTCCCGTGAATAATGCACTCAATGCGCGAATTAGTTGTTGACTTTACATGTTCCTAGTAATTCCAACGGTTTATTAACTACGAACGCCAGAAAAAAAATTGCTTTCTAAATAGTTTTTGCAAAGCACGAAACGCTAACAGCGACTTTCAACAACTGATCACCTTAGAACCGAGCAAAATATTGCATAAAAAAACACCGCATACGTATTAATATGCGGTGCTCAAAAGCTCTTGCACAATTTAAATCGAAAAAATTATGCAGAAATTGCCCGAATTCGCGATGATAGGCGCGACAATTTTCGAGCCGCTGTATTGCGGTGATAAAGACCCTTTTGGGCAGCGCGCTGTACCTCTGGTTGTGCAGCCTGAAATGCCTCAGCTGCTGCTTTTTGGTCTCCAGAATCGATGGCCTCTTCGACGCGGCGCAAGAATGTGCGCACCCGCGAGCGGCGCATTTTGTTCACGGCAGTCCGGCGTTCAATTTTGCGGACCATTTTCTTTGCTGATTTTGTGTTCGCCATAGCGCGAATGTTCTCGTTTTTTTGAATGGCGCTGGTGATCGATTCACCAAGGGCCTTGTGATCAGAAATCGTTAAATAAGGCGCGGGTTATAGGCGCAGGGCCAGCTGGCGTCAACGACTGATTTCCACTATTTGCACCCTACATCTAATCGCCTCGCCTTAGCGCTGGCAGTGGCTGCAAAAAAACGTTGAGCGCCCCCCCTGGATCAGGCGCTTTATGGGCGTTTTACACGTGCTGCAGGGCGCCCCCTCGCGGTCATAGACTTGGAATGTGTGTTGAAAATAGCCCAATTCGCCGTCTGTAGAGGCAAAATCGCGTAAAGACGAGCCGCCAGCCTTGATCGCATCGCGCAGCACTGTGCGGATTTCCGGTACCAAACGCTCAAGGCGCACCCGGCCAACATTCCCGGCAAGACGTTTCGGCGAGATACCGGCACGGTACAGCGCCTCGCAAACATATATATTACCTAGGCCCGCCACATGGCGCTGATCCAGCAGGGCTTGCTTTACCGGCGTCTTGCGCCCCTTGAAGGCCTCGAACAGATGGTCGGCGGAAAATGAATTCCCTAACGGCTCAGGCCCCATCCCAGCAAAATGGCGGCATTCGTCTAGCCCAGCACTATCTACCAAATCCATAAAGCCAAAACGGCGCGGATCAGCATAGCTGACAAGGCCGGCGCTCAGCTGAAAAATGACGTGGGTGTGCGCGATAAAGCCATGCCCCGCTTGCGCGCCAACATTTTGGTGAAACTGACCGGCCTGTTTTGCCCCTTCACCTTCATTGTCACTGCCTTCTTCATTATGGACGGTAAACCGGCCAGACATGCCAAGATGCATGATCAAGGTCTCCCCCGTAGACAGGGCACCTGCCAGATATTTCCCCCGCCGGTCCATATGCTCAACACGCGCGCCCACAAGGCGCTCTGCAAACCGGTCCGGCAGAGGAAACCGCAAATCTGGGCGATTGGTCGTGACAGCCTCAAAGCTGCTGTTTTCCATCACGGGGGCCAAGGCCCGGCGCACGGTTTCGACTTCAGGAAGCTCAGGCATAGTTTTACAAACCGTTATTGTCGTTGATTGGGCTTTACGCGTCCCGCCAAGCACCCATTAAATAGACCCCATAAAAAAACGCACCCTTCGATTTCCCGAAAGGTGCGCTTTTAAAAGATCAAAAGCAATTTTAGATTTTGACGCTTATTCCTTGTCGCCGTCTTTCAACGCTGCGCCCAGAATATCACCAAGCGATGCGCCACTATCGGCTGAACCATACTGTTCGACGGCTTCTTTCTCCTCAGCCGTTTCACGGGCTTTGATTGAAAGATTAATCCGGCGCGATGTGCGATCCATTCCTGTAACGCGTGCATCGATTTTGTCGCCAACCGCAAAGCGGTCAGGACGTTGCTCGTTGCGGTCCTTGGAAAGATCAGACTTACGGATGAAGGCTTTCAGGCCGGTATCGCCGCCAATTTGCACTTCAATGCCGCCTGTCTCAATCGCAGTAACCGTACACGTTACGTCATCACCGCGTTTGACTTCACCAAGATCATCCATCGGGTCAGATCCAACTTGTTTGACGCCAAGCGAAATGCGCTCTTTGTCTGGATCAACGTCGAGGATTTTAGCTTGAACCATCTGACCTTTTTCATAGTCCTTGATGGCCTCTTCACCAGATCTGTTCCAATCGAGATCTGTCAGATGAACCATACCGTCAAGCTCTTCGGTCAGGCCAACAAACAGGCCAAACTCTGTGATGTTTTTGACTTCGCCTTCAATCACAGATCCAACAGGGAACTGGTCAGAGAAGTTCGCCCATGGATTATCCATGCACTGTTTCAGGCCAAGCGAGATACGGCGCTTGGACTCATCAACTTCCAAAACCATGACTTCGACTTCCTGAGAGGTCGAAACGATCTTGCCAGGATGTACATTCTTCTTGACCCAGCTCATTTCTGAAACGTGGACCAGGCCTTCAATGCCATCTTCTAGTTCAACAAATGCACCATAATCAGTGATGTTGGTGATTTTACCGGAGAACTTGGCGCTCAGCGGATATTTCGCAATCACACCCTGCCATGGATCAGGCTGTAGCTGCTTGATACCAAGGGAGATACGGTGTGTTTCCGGGTTAATTTTAATAATCTTAACGCGGACAGTATCATTAACATTGATCACTTCGGACGGGTGATTGACCCGCGACCATGACATGTCAGTAACGTGAAGCAGACCATCAACACCAGGTGCAAGTTCTACGAATGCACCATAATCTGTGATGTTCTTCACGACGCCATCACGCTCATCACCCTCGGTTAATTCCTTGACGACTTCCTGGCGATGTTCCGCGCGATCCTCTTCCAGGATCGACCGGCGGGAGACAACAATATTTCCGCGGCGCTTGTCCATTTTTAAAATACGGAAAGGCTGGGGAATATTCATAAGCGGGGTAGCATCACGCACTGGGCGGATATCAACCTGAGATCCCGGCAAAAACGCAACTGCGCCATCGAGATCAACAGTAAAGCCACCTTTGACGCGGTTGAAGATGACACCATCAACACGCTCTTCAGCTTCAAATTGTTTTTCAAGACGCTCCCACGCTTCTTCGCGGCGGGCTTTTTCCCGGCTGACGACAGCTTCGCCGTTCGCGTTCTCAACGCGTTCAACAAAGACTTCGACAGTATCACCAACTTTAATGGTGGGTTCTTGTCCCGGTAAGGCAAATTCTTTTAGAGGAACGCGGCCTTCAGTTTTAAGACCTACGTCGATAACCGCCATATCTTTTTCGATTGCGGTCACAGTGCCGCTGACGACGGTTTCTTCAAAATCCTGGCGATCCACCAGGGAGGCTTCGAGCATTGACGCAAAATCATCGCGCGAAGGGGTTAAGGATTGTGTATCAGACACGGAGTTTAAGTGCTTTCATGGCATCGGGCATTTTTGCTGATTTCAAGGGCCATCCGGTTGGTCCCGGTGGTCTTTCCGCAAAGAAAATGATCATTGCAGACAGTCAAGTCCCGTTAAACGTTAATAAAAAGCGGCCAGACAGTCTCTTTCAACACACACAAAAACACTTTGCTTGATGGGGGAAATCCCCACATTTTGACCCCGGAAAATTTGCTTCTTTTCAGGGAAGCAATTTTTAAGGACTCAATCCGCAAGCAAAGGGTCGATTAAGGGCCGAACCGCAGCGAACGCCGCGTCTATAGACAAATGAGTGGTGTCAATCAAGTGCGCATCATCAGCGCACGTTAAGGGCGCTGCATCGCGGCCCGCATCGCGGGCATCACGCGCCTCAATATCACTGAGCACAGTGTCTTCCTGAAGGGCCGGGTTATGCTGAATTAGCTCCAACCAACGCCGATGGGCGCGTGCACGCGCACTTGCCGTCACAAACAGCTTCAAATGTGCATCAGGGCAAACCACGGTTCCAATATCGCGGCCATCAAGCACGGCGCCGCGATGGGCCGAGCCATCGCTCATTGGCGGCGGGTCAATCGCAAATCGGCGTTGAAACTCTAGCAAGGCCGTGCGCACATCAGGATTGGCCGCAACAATGCTGGCCGCCGCGCCCACCGCGCGCGTTCGAATATCCGCGCCTTCAATACTATCAATACGAAAGGATTGCGCCGCTTTGGCCGCCAGCTCGCGATCTGCCGGATCTTGCCCCGCCTCCAGCATTGTCCAAGCAACGCCGCGGTAAAGGCCCCCTGTATCGAGAAACGCCAAACCATAACGATTGGCGATATGGCGCGCGAGGGTGCCCTTGCCCGCAGCCGCTGGGCCATCAATTGCAATGATAAGGGCAGGGTGAACGGGAGACATAACCATAAACGCTGTCTTGGTGAAAATATGAGCGGAATGCAAGCCGGTGCGTCAAAGCTCAACTTGATCGCTCACATTCCACCATCTCAATGACTAACTCTCAGCTTCTCCGCTCTCGACCTCTACAGGTTGAGGGGACACGGTTAGGCCCCATTGGGACACTTCCAATAGCACCTGATCGATAGCATTGCCGAAACTCAGCATTACATCGCCAACAGAATCTTTTTCTACGCGCTGGCGCGCATCGAAATTCCTGGCCATTACGATCTTGCCATGATTATTCAAAATTTGCGCATGGAGCGAAACCACCGCTACCGGCGCGCCGGATACATAATCTACGTGAAAGGCACGCATATCAGTCTTCAGCACAAAATCACTGACGGACAGGGTTGTGTAGTCGCCAACATTTAAAATACGGCCTGAATTTTCAAGACTGCGAACAAGCGCCCGTCGCAACAAAACCGGTGCCCGGTCGGCCCACTCAGTGCCCGCATAAAACTCGAAACGATTAGGGACCCGCGTCAACGCAACCTTGGTGGTATTGTAGAGCTGGCTTGATGTTGGATCAGCAACCACCAGGCTATACTCTACAGGCTCACCGCCGGTGGGCGGCGTGACAGCCGACATGACATAGCGCGGCGATGGCGGTGCGGTCTTCGGCAAAACTGAGACACACGCTGTCATTGATAACAGCCCAAGGCTCAAAAAAATTGCACTTACAGATCTTATGGTCATTTGTTACTCGTTTCATATTCTGGAACTGGTTCGCCCAATAGATAGCCGCGTGGGTCTCTTTCTAGCTGGCGTAAGAAGACATCGGCAGAGCGCAGCAATCGTCTCATTTCAGTCATACCGGGTCCAACCTGGGCCAAGCCACTGCCGGTGAACCCTTGAATATTTTCCCGGTTCTCATCAACAACCGCTTGCAAATCTACGATGAGACTACGCGCGCTCTCTGCAACTTCTTTGACATTTGTCAGCGCTTGCGCCCCTTCTGTGACAGCCAATGCATCAATATTATTCAGTAAGCGATCCAGATCATCAGACGCGCGCGCAAGGTCTTGTGATATTTGCGCGGTATTGGCGATAATCAGCGATATGTCATCTTTTCCATCGGCAAGCGTGCCTGTCAGCACTTTAATATCCGCAAGGATGCCGCCAATATTATCAAGATTTTCCTTTGAAAGCGCCTCGTTGGTAGCCGCGATAATGCTAGAAGATCCCGATAAGAGCGCCCCAATTCCCGATTGCTGCGCGCGAATGGTTGGAATACCAGAAACCGTATCTGCTAACGCTTGAGCCCCGGCGGTGCCGCCCTCAAACTGAATAACGGCCAATCCAGTAAATCCAACAATTTCCAATCGGGCCACGGTGTCTGTTTTTATCGGGGTATTTTCTTCAACCCGTACCACCGCTTCTACAAGCAGATCCTCATTGAAGTCGAGTGAGCGCACCTCACCAACCTGAATGCCGTTAAATCGCACCGCCGCGCCAACATTTAAGCCAGAGACCTGCTCTTCAAAGACGATATGATATTCCGCATATTCACGCTGACCCTGCCCCAGCCACAAAATAACGATCATGGCGCAAGCAAATACGGCGAGTACAAAGGATCCAAGCAAGATATAAGAGGCACGATTTTCCATGGTTCAACTCTTTACAATTACACCGTCAATCGGCGTTTTTTGAAATCTTCAATATGGTTAGGGTCTGTGGCAATGACAGCGGCACGCCCACGCGGACCAGAAAAGTAACGCTGTATCCACGGGTGATCGGTATTGCGCACTTCATCGAGGGGGCCGTTAATAATCACACGCTTCTGGTCGAGGACAGCCACCCGGTCACAGGCTGCGTGGAGTGAATCAAGATCGTGGGTGACCATAAATACTGTCAGGCCAAGGGAGTCTCGCAGACTAACGATCAAATCATCAAACTGCGCCGCCCCGATAGGATCAAGGCCAGCTGTTGGCTCATCAAGAAACACCAAGGCCGGATCGAGCGCGAGGGCGCGTGCAAGACCTGCACGTTTCTTCATGCCGCCGGAAAGTTCAGAGGGAAATTTGTCGCCCGCCTCATCTGGCAAACCCGCCATTGAGATCTTCATTGCGGCAATATCCTCAGCCAACCCATCAGGGATATCCAAGTGCGCGCGCAGCGGCGCCATGACGTTTTCGGCGACCGTCATCGAAGAAAATAGCGCGCCGCCCTGAAACAATACGCCCCAACGGCGCTCAAGGGCTTCGCGCTCTTTGCTATCAGTACTGTAGGGATCAAGTCCGAAAACACGCACACTGCCCTCGGACGGGCGCTTTAACCCGATGATTGCTCGCATCAAGACGGACTTACCAGTGCCGGAACCGCCAACAACGCCGATAATCTCGCCGCGCCGAACCGTCAAATCGAGATTATGGTGCACGACAAAATTACCAAATTTCGTCTGTAACCCACGGGTTTCGATAATATGATCAGATGCTTTTTCCATAACTTAAAAATCCAACTCAAGGAAAAACATCGCGAAAAATGCATCGAGAACAATCACCACAAAGAGGGACTGCACCACCGATAATGTGGTTTTTTGACCTAAGGATTCTGCACTCCCCTCAACTTCCATTCCCTGGAAACAGCTAATAACGGCTATCACAAAGGCAAAGAAGGGCGCTTTAATGATCCCGACCCAGAAATTGCCAATCGCAATCATCTCCTGTGTGCGGGCAAGAAAATAGGCCGGCGATATATCCATCACTGTCCAAGCCACAAGCGCCCCACCCAAAAGTCCCAACATGGAGGCCAGAAAAGTCAGCACCGGCAGCATGACAACCAACGCAACGGTGCGCGGTACAATCAACACTTCAACCGGATCAAGACCCATGACTTGCAGGGCATCAATTTCTTCGCGAATTTTCATCGAGCCAAGCTGTGCGGTAAACGCACTGCCAGAACGGCCCGCGACTAAAATAGCGGCGAGGAGAACGCCAAATTCGCGTAAAACCGCAAACCCGATCAATTCCACCACAAAAACGCTGGCGTTAAATTGTTGCAGGATCTTTGCGCCCATAAACGCAACCACCGCACCAATAAGAAACGACATCAGCCCGACAATAGGCACCGCATTCAGGCCCGCCTCTTCCATATGATGGACAACGGAGGCGGTGCGCCATCGACGCGGATCAACGAACACCCGCACCGCTGTCGCCAGCGTTAGACCGATAAAATTGAGCAGCTCCAGCGCCGCATAGTAAATATTTTCGGCGCCTTTCCCGACACGGTAAACCATGTCAATAAAGGCATTGCGCGGCGGCGGCGACACCGGACATGGCTCCAAATGATCAACAACCTGACGCAATAATGTCTCATGATCAGATTTCGCCCCGACAATAGCGGATTTTTGCGAGCGAGCTTCGCAGTTATGATAGGTGCGCTGGATCATCATCGCCCCAACAGTGTCGAGGCGGCTTAACCCGTCCACATTGATAATCAGCTCTTTGCCGACCGAGTCCTCGCCAAATTCGCGCAGGGCATCGTCGACCGGCCCAAGGTTTTGGGCCCGCCAATCACCAAAGATATCCAGCCGAAGAATGTCTCCGCTAATATCCGTCTTGAAATATGCGGCCTTCGCCGTCATCGCATCTCCGCTCTTAGATCGCCGCAAAATCGCGCGATCTCACCCTATATGGGCACTCTCAACACCGCTGGCACCCTCAATCTCAGGGGATACACCGCCTCCCAAAAGGCCCATATTTTGCATCCTCCCGATGCATCATTGGGGCAACATTCAAAAGGACAATCACCTAGTAAAAGCCGAGATTAAGTCTTCATTCGACCGGGCACCTGGCCTATTGGTATCCCGAAATGATAAAATCATTCTAAATTATTTATGTAAGTGCTGCATTCTGGCACACAAAGGGAGTT
Organism: uncultured Caulobacterales bacterium; assembly: GCA_964421675.1. Lineage (GTDB taxonomy): Bacteria > Pseudomonadota > Alphaproteobacteria > Caulobacterales > Parvularculaceae > CALLPQ01. The sequence goes on along the minus strand of CAYQXV010000008.1, from coordinate 57,220 downwards.
GAGGGTGTTGTGATTTTGCACCGGTCATCAGTAAGATCGGGCCACAATTTAAGGGTAAGCTGGCTGGGGCATGGATCGGGCGCCCACAGACAGAAAAATGTAAAAAAAACAGCGCGTTCTTGCTTTCCAGGCTATGTACCTGAAGGGCGTGCATAAGGAGATAACAGGGCGTGCAAGGTTTGAGTTCTTTTCAATTTCGGTGGCTTGCGTCACTGCCACTACTGGTTGTTACACTGGTGCTGGTCGTGATTGCCCTCAATGCGTTAACGGGGTCACAATCGGCCCACGCCCCGATGCGCGAGGCCTTGTTTGACTATTACCAACGCCTCCACCCTGCCCCGGCAACCGCGAACTCAGCATTCCATATTGTCACTATTGACGAGGAAAGCCTGGAAAAAATTGGCCCATGGCCATGGCCCCGGACGGTACTGGCCGAACTGGTGACGCAGACCGTTGATGCGGGCGCAAAGGCGGTGCTGGTTGCTGAATCAATGGATGTTCCCGACCTATTGTCGCCGGAAACGATCGGTGAGTTTTGGCTCAAAGGCGCTCAAGATGAGGCCTTAGCCACCCAATTGCAGCGCCTGCCGCGCACTGATGAGGTTTTGGGAGAAGCGCTCTCGCAAATCCCCGCCGCGATTGGCTATGCCGAGAATGGATCCGCCACCTTGAGCGATGTAACCTTTGATCGGGCCGACATCACCAAAGGGGATGGGTCAATTTTGTTATCCGATCGGCGCTCTGATTTTCTCGCCCAACCTGCCGCCCGCGCCCGATATGAACTTTCCAGCGCGCTGACCCAATCGGCAAAACCAGTAATTTTGGCTCTGCCCGCTGATGAAAATGGTCTGGTCAGGCGTTCCTATCTTTACTGGACCGACAATGAAAAAGCGGTCCCGTCTCTTGCGGCGGAAGCAGCACGGCTGGCCACCGGCACGCCGTCGGTTACCCTTGCGACCCACACAACCGCCACCTCAAGCCGTGGCCGCGTGCCCACACGCATTAGCGGCATTGGCCCGCAAGATATTGACTTGGAAGGGGAAGGCACATTGCGATTATACCCGCAACGTCGCAACCCAATCACGCAAACATCGGCTTGGAAGCTTATTGATGGGAGTGCATCGCTACAACCATTTCCCAATACGGTGGTTTTAATCGGCCGCGACTCCATGACCGGTGACAGCGTGCGCACTGCACGCGCGCGTCTGGCTCCGGTCGAAGTGCAAGCAATCTTGGCCGATCAGCTGGTTAACGGTGTTTCGCTAAAGCGCCCGCCCTGGTTCGGCTATCTAGAAGCCATCGCCGTGATGTTGCTTGGCACGGCTGCAATCATGCTCGCGCAACGTTTGGTGTTCTGGCAGGCAATGGCCGCTGCGATTGTCGGCTCGATTGTTGTGACAATTGTTTCCGCGCTCTTATTCTTTACCAATGAGTGGCTCGTGAACCCGCTCCTTCCCTCGCTTGCAATGTTCGTCGGTGCCTTTTCCATTGCCGGGGGAAAATCCGTAGGCACCGTATTGCTTGATGACAATGTGCGCGGTGCGTTTCGCGGCATGCTTCCAGAAGCGGCAATGAAGGCATTGCGCGAGGACCGGTCGCGAAAAATTCTCACCGGTGTCCATCGCAAAATGACCGTACTGGCCTGTGAGTTACGAATTACCGATGATGATTTGCAAGAACTCGCCGAAACACCCGGCCATGTTGCCGAGATTATGGCCGCGGCAAGCCATAATTTGCGCGGCACCATTACAAAAATCGGCGGCACCGTCGACCAGGCTGAGGGCGGACGTATGTTCGCATATTTCAACGTTCCCTTAGAGGCTGCTGATCATATTGAAAAAGCATGCGCTGCAGCCCTTGCGATGATTGAAAGCATGGACCGGACAAATTCCGAGCTCGCTGCTTCAAACCGCACCCGGAACATCCAAATCCATTTGGCGATTGGCATAGCCACAGCCACCTGTTTTGCAGGGCCCATGGGGCACGGGCGCAATAATAGATATTCCGCCATTGGCAAAGCCGTCGATCTCGCTGCTTTCCTGCGGCGACAATCAGAATTTTACGGGCCCGCTATTATCGTCGATGACCATATCCATCGTGAGAGCCATCATAAATATGCGTTCCTTGAGCTGGATAAACTCGATACCGGGTTTGCTGATAAGCCGATTAATATTCATGCGCTGATTGGAAACCCGTTTATTAAATCATCAAAAAGTTTTCGCGAATTGGACTCCAGTCACCGCGCCCTTATTCAAGCCTACCGAACTGGTGATTTAAAAGCAGCACGGGTTAGCCTTGACCAGGTGCGTAAATTTCCTGCCGCCAGCATTAGTCTTTTCGATATTTACGAACAGCGCATCAAAGAGCTTGAAGATAAGGGGCTGCCTAGCGAGTGGAAAGGCATTCACCAGGCCGCCATTTAAATTCGATCACGAATGAACAGTTGCGCTATAGCGTGCGCGCTATCAACAATTTCATAATCTCATTTGTGCCGCCATATATGCGCTGCACCCGTGCATTGGCATACATGCGCGAGATTGGATATTCATCCATATACCCATAACCGCCAAACAATTGCAGGCACTCATCCATCACTTCATTTTCAAGTTCGGAGAGTAGATATTTCGACATTGATCCGGTGGCTGGATCAAGCTCGCCTTTTATCAATAAATCAGTGCAGTGATCAATAAACACACGGGCCATGGTTGCCTTGGCTTTTAGATCCGCCAGAACAAATTGGGTGTTTTGAAACTTCAGTATTGGCCGGCCAAATGCGGTGCGGTCTTTGGTATATTCAATGGTGAGCTCTAATGCATGTTCAATCGCGGCGATCCCCTGAACGCCAATAATATGGCGCTCTTGCGGTAATTGCTCCATCAGCTGAATAAAGCCCATGCCATCATTTGCGCCGAGCCGGTTTTCTTCAGGGACACGCACGTCATCAAAAAATAGCTCAGAGGTATCTTGTGCCTTATGGCCAAGTTTTTTCAGATTGCGCCCACGCCGAAACCCTTCCACTTCATCAGTCTCAACGACAAAAAGGGACGTTCCCGCAGCACCGCCCTTCGGGTCCGTTTTGGCAACCACAATGACTAGGTTTGCTGTCTGCCCGTTTGTAATGAATGTTTTCTGGCCGTTGATAATATAGTCGGATCCGTCTTTCGTCGCGCTCGTCATGACCGCCTGTAAGTCCGATCCGGTTCCCGGTTCCGTCATCGCAATCGCGCCGACGAGGGCGCCGGAAGCCAGACGCGGCAACCAACGCTGCTTTTGCTCTTCGGTGCCATAATGTTGCACATAGGGAGCAACAATGCCGTTATGCAGGGATATCCCAAAACCATCCACGCCAGCGCGCTGCTGTTGTTCCATAATAATTTGTTCATGGGCAAACGTCCCGCCAGCACCGCCATAGGCTTCGGGCATGGAGGCACATAACAACCCCGCCTCCCCGGCTTTTTCCCACGCCCACCGATCAACAACACCCTGCTCACGCCACTTCTCGGAATGGGGTGCAAGTTCTCTTTCAAAGAACTTGAAAACTTCGCCCTCAAACAAGACGAGATCATCGGTTTTCCAAGCGGGTGCCGGGACATTCAAGACAGACATTATAAATCGCTCCAGTGTGATACGTTGAATGTCATCCAACGCTGAGCAATGCCATGTTGCAAGCAGAATAGGCAGCTCATCGCACTAGAAACGCATCAAACTGTTGGCGCTTTAAGGTGCGCTCACCCAAAAAGACTGGATCTTTTCCGGAATTTCCGGATTGGGAAGGTCGTCACGCTCAAGCAGCAGATAGGAAAAATTATCCGCCAACGTTTCTTCAGGATGAATAATATATCCGGTATTTCTGCCGATCAGATCAAAGAAGCCGGGAACATCTGCGGGAGATAAAAGCGAACTATTCCCCTCTTCAACGGTGCACACCCCATCCGTCACAGTGACCGGCAAAAACCCAAATTGAAAATAATTGCCGAGCGTGCCTTTTCGCTCCTCGCTGTAGGGCCCCGCTATTTGGAGATAAGGGATAACGCCATCACCGCCCTCAACGGCAAGCGGTGCATAATGGTAATAACTCGGCGCATCGGGATTGGTCAGCCGCGTCAATCGCAAGCCTGGGGGCTCTTCAAAGGTACATGGATCGAACCCAATCAACCCAAAATAGGCATCATGGCGATCAACATTATGGCGCGACAAAACATGGTGTAACTCATGCAAAAATAGCGATTGAAACTCATATTTCGCTTGCTCGGGTTCGGTTTTCAGCGTCGCAAAATATTGCTTAATGGGATCCTCGCCAAACAGAATTAAATTTGAACGCGTATGCGATAAGCCCCCCTCAATATCTTGCGGAATTTTAGCCATGAGCACGTAATCGGGTAAAAACCGCGCATAGGAGCGTAATTTGGGTTCCAATTCAGAAATCGCCGAACGCAGCGCTGCTTTCTCTTCCTCGGTCCACGGAAGAATAGCGTCTGCATAGGATGCCTTTAGATCTGACAGAGAGGTTTTTTGCGCATCACGGTTTCGAATGCCAATTTCGATGGCCTGGATCTCTGCGAAATGTTCGTCATCACGCGTTATGATCGCAGCAGCTTCTATCTTTGTTGCAAAACGATAAAAGTTGGCATCTGGTATCGTGCTTGCCGCGCTAGCCGGTTTTGTCTGATTTTGCGTTTGCGTTTGCGTTTGTGCTGTGTGATCGTCGCTTGAAACACAAGCGCCCACGAACAATACAATCGCCACACTAAAAAACGATGGTCGAAAACATTTTCGGTTCAAAATACCCATATCAATACGCTCCATGAGGTTACGTATTGAGTAGCATATTTTTTAGTGGCAATTCCAGTCGGTCAAAGCGGATGCTTCAAACCGGATTGAACATTGTCTTATGCTTTTTTCAATAAAAGCTGAAGACGCAGAATTTGAGCCCGGTTTCCAAGCTGATCGCGAAGATCCATCTGTTCAATTGGATATTCTAGGCTAGAGCGTTTACCGAGTTCCGCATTGAGGTTTGGCGCTGCGGCTTCGCGCCACTGGCCTGCAGATGGGAGGAAAACCTGTCCATCGACAACAATTTGCTTTCTCTTCTCACCAGGACGTAACAATAGCGAAATTTTCACCGTATCGGGATCGCTAACAATCAACTCAAAGCGCTCATTGGCAGGAATTGTCACCGTGGGGTGGGTTAAAAGCTTGGCATCCTGCCAAACTTGCATGGTCACATTATATTGCTTGGATGCCGCAATCGCTGGCATTGCCAAGCCGCCACCGGCACAAAGGCCCGATAGTAAAATCGCTCTACGGTCAAAATGTTTCGTCATAATTCCTATCCATATTCCCATTTTGCACGCGCTGGCATTGCCCCCAGCCGGTCATTTTAAAACAACCCAATACCGTCACTGCGCTCAGATCACGTACATGCCGTCAATTTTCCCACCAACCCGTTTGTTCTCCCCCATTTCTAAGCAAACATAATGCCACCATAGGTCAAAATCATGACCGCAATGTCATATTGGGTCTTTCTTGTCTGATTTTGTCTCGCTAATGTGGGGATGGTCAACAAATCTTCGCGTAAAAAGGGAATGTCATGGGCCTCATGAACCAATCGAAACTCTTCATATTCGCAATCGCCATTAGCATGCTGGTGTCCGGCGGCTTCGCTCATGCGCAAGAGAAGACGCTACCGAGCACTAATTCAAACGCCGACACAAAACCTGTGATCGAGCCCTGGGGATATCCCCTTGATGCGTTCGATCCGGAGACGCGCCCGCAAGATGACTTTTATCGCCATGCCAATGGCGGCTGGTTAGACAATACGGAAATTCCCTCTGACCGTTCTGGAACCGGGTTTTCCATCATTATGCGCGAGCGCAATGATGCGCGCATGCAAGCCATTATTGACCGTCTTAACCAGACCCGGCAACGGCGCGGCAGCGACGGGAAAAAAATTCGCGATCTGTACAAGGCATTTATGGATTCTGCTCAGATTGAAAAGCGCGGCCTCAAACCATTTTCGGTCGACGAAAGTAAAATCCGGTCAGCAAAAACCCATATCGATATTGCCCGGCTTATGGCGGACCCCGAATTAGGGCTTGATGGACCATTTGGAATTTTTGTGAGCATCGACTCTAAAAACCCCGACGCCAATGCGCTCTGGGCCAGTCACTCTGGCTTATCCATGCCAGATCGATCTTATTATCTACGCGAGAGCGAACGCCTTGATGAAACAAGAGCGGCATATAAAAAATATTTGACAAAAGTCATTCACCTAAAAACCTCGCAAGATATTTCGATCGGCGAGGATACCGAGTCTGAACTGCGTGCCAATGCCGTCTTTGCGTTAGAAAAAGCAATTGCGACCCTGCACTGGACACGCGCAGAGCGCCGCAATGCATCGCGCACCTATAATAAGATGACAATCGGTGAGCTTGCTACCTTTGCCCCCGGTTTTCCGTGGGCTGACTATGCATCCATTTATACCAGCGATGATACAACGCCAGTTATCGTGCGCGAAAAAGAGGCATTTCCCGCCCTTGCTACATTGTTCGAACAAACACCGGTAAATGTGTGGCGCGATTATCTTATGGTTCGGTATATCAATGCCAATGCGGAATTTATGCCCGCCATTTATGATGATGCAAGATTTGAATTTTTTGGAAAAACCCTCTCAGGACAAAAAACGCAACGCTCCCGCGACAAGCGCGCCATTGGCATGGTCAATTTATACTTTGATCAAGCCATCGGGAAAATTTATATCGCTGCCTTTTTCCCCGAGGAGTCCAAACGCCAGGTTACAGAAATGTTTGAAAACATTCGAACCGCATTTGCGTCTCGTATCGATAATTTAAGCTGGATGACAGATGAAACCAAAGCACAGGCTCACTTAAAACTGGAAAGCGTTGCAGCAAAAATTGCCTATCCGGAAGTTTGGACAGATTATAGTGATGTGCGCATTCATCCTCGTAAACTTTTCAAAAACATCAAAAGCTTACGCAGAGCCAGCTTTAACCGCGATCTCGAACGATTGGCCAAACCGGTTGACCGGCGAGAATGGTTCCGAGCGCCCCAGACGGTAAACGCGTTTTACAGTCCAACGCGCAACGAGGCCTTTATTCCCGCTGGATATATTCAATCGCCGCTCTTCGATCCATTTGCCGATCCCGCCCTCAATTATGGTGCCCTTGGCTCCATTATCGGCCACGAAATTGGTCACGGCTTTGACGATCAAGGTTCCAAATATGATGGCCGCGGTATTTTGCAAAGTTGGTGGAGTGATGCGGACCGTGAAGCGTTTGATGCGCTCGGCGATCGCCTTGCCGCTCAGTTTGATCAATATGAATCGCTGCCGGGATTAAACGTGAATGGACGCCAAACCCTCGGCGAAAATATTGGTGATTTAGCCGGTATGACCGTTGCCTATCACGCCTATAAATTATCGCTAAACGGCAAAGAAGCGCCGATTCTTGATGGGCTTACCGGCGAGCAACGGTTTTTTCTCGGGCGCGCGCAAGGGCGCCGCTTTAAACGAACCGAAGAGAGCTTGCGCCAGCGCCTTCTTTCCGCACCGCACAGCCCGATGAATTTGCGCGTCAATGGTATGATCCGCAATATGGATGAATGGTATGATGCCTACGGCGTTGAGGAAGGCGACGGCTTATATCTTTCCCCAGAAGATCGCGTACGGATCTGGTAATGAATACGCATCAATCGCCAACCAAAAGCCATATCGGAGATAGCCCAACAGCGCCGCACTTTAAATATTATGATTTCGTGATGGCAGCATTTGTTGCTGTTCTGATTTGTTCCAATCTTATTGGGGCTGCAAAAATTGCGCAGTTTTTTGAGTTCGAAATCTTTGGCATACAGCTTGGTGTTTTTGGGGCAGGCATTTTATTCTTCCCGCTATCTTATGTGCTCGGCGATGTTCTGACTGAGGTTTATGGATATGCGCGCGCGCGCCGGGTGGTATGGGCAGGCTTTGTCGCCATAGGGTTTATGGCTTTCATGGCAAGTGTCGTTGTCGCTATGCCGCCGGCCCCGGGATGGAATAATCAAAGCGCCTATGAGACCGTGTTCGGCATGACATGGCGGATCGTTATTGCTTCAATGTTAGGGTTTTGGGCGGGAGAAATAGCCAACTCATTCGTCATGGCACGCATGAAAATCATGACCGCTGGTAAACATTTATGGAGCCGCACGATTGGATCAACAATCATCGGGCAAGGCATAGACAGTCTGATTTTTTATCCCATAGCCTTTTTAGGCATTTGGACAACATCGCAGGTGATTACAGTGTTGATCACCAATTATATTCTAAAAGTTCTGTGGGAAGTTATGCTCACACCCGTCACCTACTGGGTCGTTGCGCGTTTAAAAAAGGCCGAAAATGTGGAAGTTTTTGATACGCAAACAGATTTTAATCCGTTTACTATCAAAACGTAACGCAGCACAAAGGGGAGTAATTCGGTGAATTGGGACGTATTCACAAAGCTATCATCGCTACAAATACAGCTCCATTGGGCCACGGTTTCGATTGCCTTTTTTATCGGCATCACCATTTTCGTGATGCGCAAGGGAACCTCAATCCATAAGGCCCTTGGCCGAATTTTCGTATTACTGATGTTTGTAACCTCAGGCGCTGCCTTTTTTATCCGTTCAGGGCGCATTGAAAATCCAGGGCTGTTTGAAGGCTTTACGCCTATACATCTTTTCATTCCCTTGACTGTTTTGGGATCTATTTGGGGCGTGATCAATATTCGCCGGGGCAATGTGCGCGGTCATGCCTCTGCAATGATTGGGGTCTTCATGGGCGCTCTGATTATTGCGGGGGTTTTCACCTTCTTACCCGGACGCCGCATGCATTTGCTGTTTTTTGGCGACAAAGCAGATATCGAACAAAGAGTTGACAGTTCGAGCACAGAAGACTAAACGCGGATTAATCAAAGTTTTGGGACACACTGATAATGATTAAGTCATTTTTCAAACAGACGGATAAACCGCAAGAAAGCACGCTCCTTTCTTGTCGTCTATCGTCCATGTGTCCCGGCAATTGTTGAAATAATCAGACAAAAATTTCAACCGTTCTTCCTGCCGAGATGATTATAAGTCTTCCGGCAGGTATCACTAAAATTTATCAACCTTGCCGGCTTTATCCGAAAGCCCCCGCACATGCGTGACTATCCAAACAAACAATCACGATTTCCCATCCTTATTAATCGTCAGCTATGGCGAGAAGAGCTTGGGTCCCTCATAAGCTTAGGCTGGCCCATGGCGGCAACGCAGCTTGTGCAATTTTCCATAAACACCATTGATGTGCTTATGATTGGACGGCTGGGCCCTGAAGCGCTGGCTGCGTCTTCTCTTGGTCTGGTGATATTTTTCGGTCTTTACATGTTCGGCATTGGTCCCGTCATGGCGGTCTTGCCGGTGGTGTCCCAAGCGCTTGGAGCAAAATCAGATGATTTTGCCGAAGCGCGCCGCTCCGTCAGAGCAGGGTTGTGGGTTGTGATTATAAGCTTTCCTGTGGCCTTGATTATTGGACTGTGCACAACAGATATTGCGCTTGCCTTTGGTCAACCCGAAATAGCGGCGCGCCTTGCCGGACCTTATGTTGCTATGCTGATGCCGGGCCTGCCATTTGCACTTAGTGTTTTGATCTTACGCAACTTTCTGGCAGCAATCGATCGTACCCGCGTGCCACTTGCGATTATTATTTTGACGACCATCATCAATGCCCTGTTGAACTGGCTATTTATATATGGCGTTGGTCCGTTCCCGGAACTGCATTTGGTTGGCGCTGGTCTTGCCTCTACATTATCCCACATAATTGGGTTCTCCCTGTTAGCGGGCTATATTATGCGCGAAAAATACGCAAAGAAATTTGATCTATTTCTCAATTTTCGCAAAATCGATTGGCCGCGCGTGCGCGAAATTGTGCGCCTTGGTTGGCCGATCAGTGTAACAACCATGTTTGAGGGCATGTTGTTCAATGCATCAATCTTACTCACGGGTCTAATTGGTCTCATTGAAGTTGCCGCGTTTCAGGTGGCCCTCAATTTTGTGGCGCTTATTTTTATGATTCCCATGGGCCTTTCCATGGCGGGGGCGGTACGCGTCGGCCTTGCGGCGGGAGCCCGGGATCTGACACGCGTTCAATATGCCGCAAGCGCAACGATCTTCGTTTCAACGCTCGTAATGACCGTCTTTGCCCTCATTGTTGGGTTTTTTCCAAATGCAATTGCAGGCCTCTACCTTTCAGCCGATAGCCCCGACAACCAAATCGTCATCGAATTTGTCACCGCGTTTTTACCGATTGCCGCCGCGTTTATGATTTTTGACGGCGTACAAGTTGCCGCAAATCAGTGTTTGCGGGGGTTAAAAGATGTCCGAATGCCAATGATAATGACGGGCATTAGCTATTGGCTAATCGGCTTTCCCTTCGCTGCCTGGCTTGGCCTTGCTAGTCCATTAGGCGCAGAAGGCGTGTGGTGGGGCCTTGTGATTAGTTTGGTCACTGCATCAATATTACTGGGCGGGCGATTATGGTGGATCATGCGCTCCCCGGACCGGGCCTTGCCCAGTCCCGGCGCACAAGAGGATATAGCGCAATCCTAATGCAGGAGGCTATTTGTTTCGGCTTGCAACCCGCTATAGCTGAGCCAGTAGCTTTTCGCGATATGTCCGTATTCGTTTGATATTTGCGCCAAGATCAGACCGGCCAACACGGGACTTTGACCGAAAATCAATGCGTGTCCCGGTTTCTTCAGGGCGAACCCTTATGATGAAATCATCAATGAAGCCAAACCATAAGGACGTCTCCGTTGCTTCAATGATGCCATTATCTTTATCACTGTGAACAATCGCAAACCCTAAATCCTTCGCGGTCGCTAACGCAGCATCAAACACAATTGCCGGGTCTTTACGCACAAATAATGGCTGTAAATCAGGATAAATGCGCTCTTGAACCTGCCTTACGGTTTCTCCGCCGTCCCCTTTGGCCGGGTTACTTCCCACGTAAGATGCCGGGTTCTTTCTATCCGCATTGGCCGCTGCTGAAATCGCAGGTGGATTTGAAAAATCCGTCGTCAAATCGTGGATAGGATTTTCGCCGCCGCTAGAGCGCATACCGCTGAGCATAAATACAAGGCCGCCAACAAGGATGGTTGCGCTAAGCCCTGGCACAATCAAACCATGGCGCTTGGTAAAGATTCCAATGACAACGCCAAGCAGACTAAGCCCCGCTCCGCCCAATAAAACCGGCACGCTCGTCTGCATCATCGAAAAGGCGGTACTCCAATGCCAAACGCCAAGCCGCGAGATTGGGCCTGCAAAAATAATCACAAGCGCGCCCAAAATGGTCAGTAGCGATATGATTCTGAAAAAAATCGACATAATCCGTCTCCAAAAATAAATTAGTTTTCTGCCGATGATCCATCAAGCAAATCTAATGCAGCAGCCGTCATCGCCTCAACACCAGTTGTTAATGTCGGTTCAGGAACAGGAGCAAAAAACGGGGAATGGTTCGACGGAGGACGCGGCCCCTCTCCCGATAAAGACTTTGCATAAGCTTCTGGGTCAGCGCCGCCTAACCAGAAAATTAGCGATGGAATTTCATCATCGGTCTTACCAAAATAGGCAAAATCCTCACCGCCCATGGCTGGTGGAACCTGGCTTACCCGCGCTTGTCCGAACCGCGCCTCAAGCGTACTGGCAACCCGCGATGCCAAACCTGGTTCATTATAGGTAGAAATCAAATTATCTTCTTCGATTGTTACAACCGGATGCAAATCTTCCGGCAGACCCGCAGATATAGCCTGTGCTTTTGCTGTTCGCCGAATACCATCGAGCAATTTATCGCGAACAGAATCTTCATAAGAGCGCACGGTTAGCTTTAAGGTGACTTCGTCGGGGATAATATTGTGCTTATACCCGCCCTGAAAAGACCCCACAGTAATCACGCCTGCCTCCAGCGGATTAACCTCGCGGGCAACGATTGACTGCAATGTGGTGACAATCCGTGAACCAATTAATATTGGATCGACAGCAAGATGGGGATAGGCACCATGACCGCCCACCCCTTTGATGGTCACATCGACCGTATCAACACTTGCGAGTGCATTTCCGCTTGTATAGGCAATCGTTCCGGCCGGTGCCAATCCCGTGACGTGAAGGGCAATGTTATGATCTGGCTGAGGAATGCGCGAAAACAATCCATCATCAATCATCGCCAACGCACCCAAGCCTAATTCCTCGGCAGGCTGCCCAACCAGTACAAGCGTGCCGGACCATTGATCTTTCATTTCAACCAATTGGCGCGCGGTTCCAACCAAAACGGTCATATGCACATCATGCCCGCAAGCATGCATGACAGGAGCTTCCTGACCGAAGTAATCCTGACTGACAACCTTACTTGCATAAGAAACGCCGGTTTTTTCTTCCAGCGGTAGCGCATCCATATCGGCACGTATCAACAATGTCGGGCCATCGCCATTTTCCAGCACGGCAATCAAACCATATCCATCAACGCCGTCCATCACCTCACCAGCATCGGCTTTTGCTTTCTTTCGCGTCCATTTGCGCCCGACATTGGAGGTTATGTCAAACCCCAGAGCCTCTAATTCTGTCGCAATACGCTTTGCACTTTCACTCTCGCGAAAAGAAAGTTCAGGATTGGCGTGAAAATGTTTATAGAGTTTTTCAATATACGGATAATCCTGCTCAACAGCATCGCGCAGATCATCTGCCTGTGCCCCCGTTGCCATCATCGCGGACATCAATGCCACACTGCCTGAACTCATTGCTAGTACAAAATTTCTCATTGCGTTCTCCATCAACTTTCAAGCTCTTCAGCCCAGATGCTTATCGTGTAGTCATTTATGCGCGCCACAAATACATATCATAGTTTCCGCCAACGCTAGCGCACAATTAGCAGTTTTCCGGGCATATTAATCGCTGGTCCTGCAATTGTTTATTCCTCAACAATTGCCATGGGCCCCGGCTTTATCCCAGCTTCAGCTTTTGCCGCAGCCACTTGCGCCTGGATATCGTCGCGCAGACCTTTTCCGTCATAAACAATCCCATCACGGATAATCGTCTCAATGCCATTTGTGCGGGTTATTTTACCGGCGTCATCCAGCTTAATATGCCCCGTCGCATAAAGCGTCTTCAGGTTTGCCAGAGGGTTTTCATCCATAATCAATAGATCAGCGCGTTTTCCAACCTGAATGGAGCCTGTATCGGAATCGATGCCCAAAATTTGCGCCCCGACCAAGGTCGCAGCCCGAACCACCTCTAATGGATGGAACCCAGCCTCGCGCAACATTTCCAGCTCTTGAATATACCCAAACCCATAGGTCGAATAAATATAGCCAGCATCTTCCCCGACGCCAACTTTACCGCCGCGGTTTTTATACTCATTGATAAAGCTCATCCATTTTTGATAGTTCCGGCGCCATGCCACCTCTTGCTCCGTTCCCCAATCAAACCAGTATGACCCATGAGCATCACGGTCAGGGGCAAAAAATTTCCAAAGTGAGGGCATTGTATACGTGTCATGCCACTCTGCGCGGCGCGAGCGCATCCAATCGCGGCTGGCCATATAGATGGAAAAGGTTGGGATTATCGAAAACTCGCGCTCTAATAAAGTATCCATAACGAGTTTCCAGCGATCAGAACCGGGCGCTGCGGCTTGATCCCAAAGCTTACCAGCCTCTTCAAATCGGTGCTGTTCATTGTGATATACATAGTCGGTGGGATAATCTTGCAGCTGGCGATCTTCAAACAAGGCTTCGGGCAGGCCGTACCAATGCTCCATTGAGCCTAACCCGCGAGCGGATGTATCCATCACATTTGCATGCGCCACATCCAGTTGCGCATGGTGCATGGTTGTACGCAGCCCTTGCTTTTTTGCCTCTTCAAGTCCGGCCCATAATATTTCTTCCGGTGCGCCAAAAAATTTCACGCCCAATGCGCCCTGGCGCTTTAATGTCCGTATACGCTCTTTTGCTTGTGCAGGCGTGTCGACTTCAGGTGTATTCCATCCCCGAAAGACGGGAAACGAATAAACTCTAGGGCCAGGCTTGCGACCTTGCGCGATATCGGCTGCCAGTTCTGACGTCCAGCTTGCACCGCTACCATTACCCAGTTCGCGAACCGAGGTGATGCCGTGAGCGAGCCAAAGCTTGAGCACGTAATCATAAGGTACGCCCTGACCGCTCGCACTATCATGGATATGCCCGTGTAAATTGATAAAGCCCGGCAAGATATATTTCCCGCTTGCATCAATCTCCTTGGTGCCCGGCGCAAGACGTCGATTATCTTTAGGGGGAATTCCGGGAGCGCCAATATTGCGAATCTGGGTGATGCGATCATTTTCAATGGCAATATCCATAGGCCCTTGGGGCGGGGCACCGGACCCATCAATCAAAATTGCATTGCGAATAACCAACCGCTCATAAGGACCGTCCGCCCATTCCTGCGACAGGGCGGGCCTGAATAAAGCCATACAGACAAAAATAGTCATGAGGAGAAGGCGAGCGATGGTTTTAATCGCACGGTGGGTGTTGAACATTTAAAAAGCCCCTTTTGAAGACCGAACGCTGTCAAACTGAACACTGACAGCTCAGTATTTTCGTCCCATGTTACCGTGCGTGCTCGTGCCCCTCAACTCACAACTGCGTAGAGCGGATGCATAAGGCGAGCGCCCCGCAGTGACGCGCGACACCGTTTGTCTTCCATAATTGATCAGTTCATCGCAAAGCGCATTGTATGGGCGGAATTCTTCGTCTTAGCTATTGACTACAAGAGTAATCGATTCAATGATTACAGATGTAATCATAATGTTCCGAGAAGATTCAGAGCAGGCCCTATGACCGACCCAGAAATAACCGATGCTGAATATCGCGTCATGCAAGTCTTATGGGCGCAATCGCCCCTCACAGCCGTTGAAATCGCCGACCGACTATCGGCAACAACCGGTTGGGGGCTGACCACGGTCAAAACCTTGATCAGCCGGTTATGCGAAAAAAATGCCCTCACCCATCAACGAGACGGACGCCGTTTTTTATATGCGCCCGCCCTTAGTCACGCCAATCATGCGAGCAAAAAGACCCGCGATCTTGTTGATCGTCTGTTTGGCGGGCGTGCCGCGCCGCTGGTTGCGCATCTGGCCAATCATAAAGATGGACTAAGCCCGTCTGACATTGAGGAGCTAGAGGCGCTGCTTGAGGAGTTAAAATCCGATGATTGATAAACCGGTAGACTTACTCCTAAAAACGATCGGCGCATATTCCGCACACGAAACTATGAGCGCCAGTACAATACGTTGGCTGCTAGAATCGGGACTTGCGATCAGCCTATTAATCATCATGATTTTAATAATACGCCGGCCCGTTGCGCGTATTTTTGGGCCAAGCTTTGCCTACCTCTTATGGGCATTACCCGTCATTCGCTTATTCTTACCAAAATTGAATATTTTACCGCCCGCCGCACCCGAAAAAATTATCGCGCCCGTGGTAGAATATCAAATCAATGCGCAAGCCCTTCGCAGCCTTAACACCGATGTCACCCAATCAATAAGCGATCACCATCTGTTAATCGGCTTACCATCATTGCTCCTGGTGTTGTGGATTTCAGTTTCAGCCCTTTGGTTGCTTTCTGCGCTCGCGCGGCAAGGCAGCTTCAGCCATGACCTGAAGCAAAAATCCTCACCCCTTGGGTCCGCAGATCAACAGCGCGCTACCGCGCTTGCAAAAAAATTCAATCTATCCAGCCGCGTACAGGTTCGCATATCAACGCACGCGGATGATCCAAATGTGACGAGCCCCCTCGTCACCGGTCTGTTGAACCCAATGATCGTGCTCCCGGAAAATTTCCTGTCTCGCTATTCAAGCGAGGAACAAAAATGCGCGTTGATCCATGAGTTTATTCATGTTCAACGCAATGACTTATGGGCATCATTCGCGATGACTTGCCTGAGCGCGTTATTCTGGTTCAACCCCCTCATGACGATTGCCTACCGTGCGTTTCGTGCCGACCAAGAAGCATCTTGCGACAGCAAAGCGCTCAAATTTCTGAAAACGCAAAACGCGCTAACGCCTTGCGATGACAAACCATCGCAAAAAACCAATCTGCGCCATGTCTATGCAAGCACGCTCGTCAAAGCGGCATCTTATGTAAAACCGACAATCACGGTTCCGCGCACCACCCCGCATCAAGTTCGCCTTACCCTGAATTATTCCACCAAAGAAAGATTGCACCTCATGAAGAACAATCCAACCGCCCTTACCCGCACCGCTGGTGTTTTGATAACTGGCTTGATCAGCATTACGGGTCTAATGGTTAGCGCCAGTTATGGGTATAGTGGTACGCCTCAAGACCAATCGCAAAATACGCCGGTGCCGCTGCTAGAAGGCGTGCCAACCCGCCCGGCTGACCCCAGTGAACCCCCTGCACCACCTAACGCGCCGGATATTGAATTTTCAGAACTTGATAAAGCCCATATCGTGATTGATAATGAGGTAGTGACCTTTTCCTCCAATGATTCTCTTGACTGGGTTACAGACCTGCAAGAGTTGGAAGAATTAAGCGGGCTGGAGGATTTATCCCAATTGGAGGGCCATCACATTACACGGGCGATAAAAATTTCTCTCGATGATGATATGCCCATCAGTGCAAAGATTAGCTGTGTTTCCTTCACTGACAAAAATGGTAAGACGCTGCCTGCCAATGTCACCGCAGATTTCATTGCCAAACACAAAGACGAAAAGACCAAGGATGGCAAACAGGCCGCTGGTGCGATGATCATCAAAATGCGCAACAAAAATAGCGACACCATTTCCGAAGACATTAGTGCGTTACCCGGCATGCTTGCCTGCAAGGATGGCGAAGTCATCGTAAATGAATTCGCCACCAAAGAGATTGAAGTTGAGGCATTACGTGAAGCTGTCGAGCATTTACGTCACGAAGAAGAAACCATTGCGGATCGCTTGCGCGAAAAGCGCGAGCAGCTGGAACAACGCCTCAAAGAATTAGAGGGAAACTAAAACTGAAGGGATTTAACCTGCGTTACGTGTGACAGACCTCGGACCTTTTCCAAGGTCTCTTCATCAACCTGATCATCGACCGCGATGAGTGCAATCGCTTCGGCATCAACACGCGCGCGGCCAAGATTAAACGTTGCAATGTTTACCCCGGCATCGCCCAGAGCTTGCCCTAATGCACCAATAAAACCTGGCCGATCTTCATTGGTGACATAAAGCATATTCGAGGCAAAAGGCGCATCCATCGCAACACCTTTTATCTCTGTCACTCTAGGTTCGGCACCAAATAACGCCCCAGATACAGACCGCTGCTGGCGTTCTGTAATAATGCGCAGGCGAATTAGGCTTTCGAAGTTTTCGACATCATCGCGATAGGTTTCTGCGATTGCAACACCGCGTTCCTTGGCAAGGCTCGGTGCATTGACGATATTCACGTCAACAAGCATCGGCTTGAGCACACCAGCAACGGCCGCGGCGGTAAGTGGTTTGGTATTGAGTTTTGCGACACTGCCCGCATAGACAACCTCAATCCCTTTAATGCTGCTTTCTGTAAGCTGCCCGGCGAAAAGTCCCAATTGCTCAGCTAGTCTGATGAACGGCTTTAGTCGCGGGGCTTCATCTGCGGAGACCGATGGCATGTTGATCGCATTGGTGACTGCGCCGCGCACCAGAAAATCAGACATTTGTTCTGCGACTTGAATGGCAACATTTTCCTGCGCCTCGCGGGTCGACGCGCCAAGGTGGGGCGTTAACACGACATTTTCATATCCAAACAAAGGATGATCTGTTGCAGGCTCAGTTTCAAACACATCCAGAGCGGCTGCACCGACCTGGCCGCTATCTAATGCATCTTTTAACGCCGCCTCATCGACCAATCCCCCGCGGGCACAATTGATAATATGCACACCCTTTTTCATTTTCGCCATATTCACCGGACCCAGAATATTTCGGGTTTGATCATGCAATGGCGTGTGCAGAGAAATAATATCGGCGCGTTTTAAAAGTGCGTCTAACTCAACCTTTTCAACGCCCAACTCCACGGCGCGGGCCTCGGATAGGAAAGGATCAAAAGCAATCACGCGCAGCTTTAGTCCCAAAGCCCGGTCCGCAACGATTGAGCCAATATTACCGCATCCGATGATTCCCAGTGATTTGCCAAATAGCTCGGAACCCATAAATTTGGATTTTTCCCATTTGCCCTCATGGGTGGAAGCGCTCGCTTGGGGAATTTTCCGCGCCAATGAAAACATCATTGCAATCGCATGTTCGGCGGTTGTAATCGCATTCCCATAAGGCGTGTTTAATACCACAACGCCTTTAGCGGTCGCGGCACTAATGTCGATATTATCAACACCAATTCCCGCGCGCCCAATGACTTTTAGGTTTGACGCGGCGGCAATCACCTCTTGTGTTGCCTTGGTGGCAGAACGCACGGCAAGGCCGTCATATTTGCCAATAATTTCCAATAGTTTTGCAGGGTCTTTGCCGAGTTTGGGTTGAAAATCGACATCAACGCCGCGCTCTTTAAAAATTTCAATTGCGGTTTCGCTCAACGCATCGGAAACGAGAACGAGGGGTTTTTGTTCGGTGGCCATGCTGGGCCCTCCATCAATAGTTTAAGAATTTAAGATTGGTAGTCAGCAAGAGTTGCGGCAAATGCCCAATCCAGCCACGGCAACAGCAATGCAACATCTTCAGAGTCGACGGTTGCACCGCACCAAATCCGCAAGCCGGGCGGCGCATCGCGGTAGCCACCAATATCGAAGGCTGCCTCTTCGGACTCAAGCGTTGCGGTCATTGCTTTAATAAAGGCGCGCTGCTTGTCATCATCAAGCGCTGTGAAAGTTGGGTCTACAATTTTCAGGCAGACAGACGTGTTGGAACGCAAACGCTCATCTGTACACAGAAACTTTGCCCAACCGGATGATGCAACCCATTCGCTTACCGTTGCCAAATTCTTATTGGCTCGCGCTTGCATACCAGATTGCCCGCCAAGGCTTTCACCCCATGTCAACGCGTCAATTGCATCTTCAACACACAACATTGATGGCGTGTTGATGGTTTCGCCTTTGAAGATACCTTCAATCAATTTCCCGCCTTTGGTTAAGCGAAAAATCTTTGGCAGTGGCCAAGGCGGTGAATAGGATTCCAATCGCTCAACAGCTCTCGGCGATAAAACCAGCATTCCATGGGCAGCTTCACCGCCCAGCACTTTTTGCCACGACCATGTCACCACATCGAGCTTTGGCCACTCAACATCCTGCGCAAAAACCGCCGAGGTTGCATCGCAAATCGTCAGGCCCTTGCGTTGATCGCTAATAAAATCTGCATTGGGAACCCGTACGCCAGATGTTGTGCCATTCCATGTGAAGACAAGATCGTGATCCGGATTCACTTTTGATAGATCGGCAATCTCACCATATTCAGCGGTGTAAACATGCGGCTCAATTTTCAATTGCTTTACCGCATCGCTTACCCAACCCTGGCCAAAACTTTCCCAGGCTAAAATATCCACCGGGCGCTGACCGAGAAGCGACCACATCGCCATTTCCACAGCGCCGGTGTCAGACGCTGGCACAATACCAATGCGGTACTCATCAGGGATATTGAGAATTGAGCGCGTTTTCGCAATCACCTCTGCGAGGCGTGATTTGCCAATTTTCGCACGGTGAGAACGCCCAAGCGCTGAAGCCGAAAGGGTGGCCGCGTCCCATCCAGGACGCTTCGCACATGGCCCAGAAGAAAACTGGGGGCGAGCGGGTTTAGTCACAGGCTTTGTCACCGGTACCTGTGCCGGTTTTGTAAGAGACATATATGTCCTCCTATCCTTACAGATAGGCGCACCTCGTCGGGGAGGCGTGGCCCACAGCCCTTGTTTAGGAAATTCTTATCGCGGTCAAGAAAATTATTGCAGCGCAACAAAAGTGACTAATTAGCATTTTCCACCAAGTGCGGGCGAAGCTCGGCAAGCCTGTCAAACTCTGCTCCGGGCAATTGCGATGCGCCCACTTGATAGGTGTGAATGGTAAATACAGCCGCCTGGCTCTCCGGCAACCGCCTCAATGTCTGGCGCTCCACGCGCACAAAACGAGGAACATGAGGATCGATAGGCTTTTCGACCCCTTCAAGGCGGGGCTGGTGCAAAGAAGGGTCGGTATAAATCAGGAAGTTCGCCCGCATTAAAACCATATCATTTTGAAGGTTTGATAAAATCCTATTAATTCGAGTGCTGATGTTTTCGGTATAGGTGGAAACAGGCTTATGCACGTCAAAAAGCGGTCGGCCGGTTTTTTGCGCTACGGTCCAACTTGATGGAAAACAAATTAGCCCTTCTGCAAGATGCCAATCGTCGCCCTGCTGGTCGAGTATCGCAAAATCTTCCTGAACAAGTCGCCCTGCCGTCACCAATGGATGTTCATCATCGTGCAGATCTACACTGACGCCATCAGCGCGCTGCCAGTTTTTTGCACCATCGGGGATGCCAACAGCGCTGCGCACCATCGCCAATAATTCATGTGACGCGCGGCTTACACCTTTCGGCACACTGAGAACGTTAGAGCGCTGATCGCAAACAAGGTGATCGCGCAATGCCATTTGCGCGCCAAAGCACTCATCGCGAACCAGCCACTCGGCCAGCGGAATTGGCGACAGGCCCGGCAAACGCTCCGGATTAGGTGCCATCCATGGTTTGAGCGGCAATGATTGATGCAGAATTGGATCATCCATAAGTGATGTTTTTGCACGAGACTTTAATAATCACAAACCGATTGCCGAAAAAGCTTTTCGCATACGTGATTTACGCCTACACGCATAGGGCATACACCCGCCCCCTTCCGGCATAGCCAAGAGCACACCATGACACAAACGCCGCAAGCGCAGCCCCAAAAGCTCGATTGGCTACTACTTACACTGATTATTCTCATTGGCGGCTCTTCTTTTTCCATGATTAAAGGCGCGGTTGCAAGCGTTCCCCCTGCGATTATTGCGGTTGGGCGCATCTGGGTTGGCGCAATATTGATGACGGCGCTTGCCTATGGCACCGGTCGGCGGCTTCCGCCATTTCTAACGCCCGGAAAGGGATTGATGCCCACCCCGGAATGGCAGGCAATGATCGGTGTGGGCATTGTTGGCACGACGGTTCCCTTTTTTCTCTACCCCTGGGCCCAGCAATATGTGCCAAGCGGGCTTGCCGGTATTTATATGGCTCTAATGCCGATTTGGACGCTGGCCCTTGCCGCATTATTCGCGGGTGAACCGCTAACAGGAAGACGACTTGCAGGGTTTGGCGTTGGTTTCCTCGGTGTCATCATCTTGATGTTCCCGGCACTTCAAGCGGGAGAGGCGGGAGCTGCAAACAATAAAGCGTTATGGGCGCAAATTGGATTGGTCGCGGCGACCCTGTTTTATGCAATGTCAGCGGTTCTCGCCCGGCGCGCGCCGTTCATTCGGCCTCGCGTTTTTTCCGCAGGGGCCCTGATTGCAGCAGCAATTAGCGCAACACCGGCTCTATTGTTCATCGACTGGCAGCGCGAAAGCTGGACGCTAGCGGGTATCCTCAACACCATTGGATTGGGCATATTCCCAACGGGGATCAACGCCTTTTTGATCATCTATTTGATTCAACGATGCGGCGCAGGCTTTATGTCGTTCTCAAACTATCTGACGCCCATTTGGGCCATCATTTTAGGCGCCTATCTTTTCAATGAACAGCTTGGCCTGAATGCGTTTATCGCACTAGCCATCGTGATTGCCGGTTTAGGGATTAGCCAATCTGGAAACGCAAATTCCAAACCATCTTAGTGGTTAAGCTCGCCTTGCATTACGGGAACGGCAAAGCCGCCAATTTCAACGCTCGTAATCACGCCCTCTTTTTGCGCGATGCGAAGGTCTATTTCGCTGGGCCGCCCCATTTCATATCCCTGCTCCACGCGCCATTGATGGGATGGAGAGTGAACCTCACCGGCCAACAATAATTGTGCGGGAAAGCCGGCCGCTGCTGACCCGGTTGCAGGATCTTCTGGAATCCCAGCCGTCGGGGCAAACATCCGCGCATGCCAGTGCGTTGAGTCATGAACACCGCCATGGGCATATAAATATACACCAACCGTATTATCGAGGTCTAAATCGACAAAGGCACCATGGTTTAACTGCGCCGCACTGACACGCTCCAGGGAGGAATGAACATAAACATAATTCACCCCGCCGCTTCCACACAGGCGCGGGCGATGGGCCCCATCGCTAATATCATCCACAGACAAACCAAGCGCGCGCGCAAGGGCATCGCTAGAGGGCGCAGGCCCAATCTCGCCAGGCATATTGGGCGAGGAAAAACGCGCAAACATTGCTGACCCCGAAGCATCGACATCAACAACAAACAGGCCCGCATTTAGCTCAAGCGTTAGACTGCCCGTCAGACCCCGTTGTTTAGCAATAGCAATTGCAGTACCCACCGTTGGATGACCGGCAAATGGCATTTCATAACCCAGGGTAAAAATACGCACACGCGCTGTATGTTCAGGATTTTCTGGCGGTAAAATAAAGGTAGTCTCGGATAGATTAAACTCGCGGGTTATCGTTTGCATCTGATCCGTCGTCAGGTCCTGCCCGTCGAACACAACAGCAAGCGGATTGCCCGCAAAAACAGTTTCGGTAAACACATCGAATGTTTCGAAATAACGACCGGCCATGCTCAAAAACTCCGTATAGAAATATTAGAGATTATTGACGCAAACGGTACCCATGATCAAGAGGACCATTGCCTTTGCCAAAACCGGGTGCCGCTTTTATTGCACCGCGCACATAGTCAATGGCGTTTTGCGTTGCACCTTGCACAGCCATGCCGGACGCAAGCCCAGTGGTGATGGCTGAGGCAAGCGTGCATCCCGTACCATGGGTTGATGTCGTATCCAGCCGTTGGTTTGTAAATTTATGGACCGTGCCTTGCGTCACCAAAACATCGGTAATCTGGTCGCCGCTCGCATGGCCGCCTTTTACGAGAGCGCACCTGGCCCCCATGGCAATTAAATCATGGGCTGCAGCAATTTGATCATCAACGCACTCAATTGATCTATTGGTCAGCATTTGCGCTTCTGGAATGTTTGGGGTCACAAGATATGTTTTCGGGAGCAAGGCCGTTTTAAGAAATTCGCGCACGCCTTCTTGGGCAAGACTGTCACCGCTTGTCGCTGCAAGAACCGGATCAACAATCATTGGCGGGCACGGGGTTTTGGAATTTTCATCACAATTCCAACCGGCTTGCGCCAGCGCATTTAAAATTGCCTGGCCAGTATCAACACTGCCGATCATACCCACTTTGATGGCGTCGCACCCCACATCATTGAGCACCAATTTGATTTGATCGTGAACGATGCGATCTGGAAGGGACATGACATCTTGTACGCCGCACGTATTTTGAACCGTGATCGCCGTTATGGCTGTCATCGCATAACCACCAAGGACGGTGACGGTTTTAATATCAGCTTGAATACCCGCGCCCCCGGATGGGTCAGAGCCGGCAATGATCATTACACGCGGTATCATGGATTTTATCCAGCAGCGCTTGCCACTGCCGCGCTAATATCGGCGACGCATTTGCGCACCAGCGCATCATCCTCGCCCTCCGCCATGACGCGTATCAGCGGTTCTGTGCCCGATTTACGAATGACAAGGCGTCCAGTTTTATCAAGACTGACCTCTGCCTCAGCAATGGCTTGCTTAACCGCCGCAGCGGATAAGGGATCGCCGCCCGTATAGCGAACATTTTGCATGATTTGGGGAAACGGCGTGAAATTATCGCACGCTTCAGACACTTTCATGCCTTTTGAAACAACTGCGGCCAATACCTGTAAGGCAGTGACAAGCCCATCGCCTGTCGTTGCATAGTCGCTTAAAATAACGTGTCCGGATGGTTCGCCGCCAACATTAATGCCGCGTTGGCGCATCGCCTCCACAACATAGCGATCGCCCACCTTGGTGCGCTCAAGGGTGAGGCCTTCGCCTTCAAGCATTTTTTCAAGGCCAAGATTGGCCATAACCGTTGAAACAACGCCGCCGCCTTTGAGCCGGCCTTCCTTTGCCCAATTGCGCGCGATCAGTGCAATAATTTGGTCGCCATCAACAATCCGGCCCTTTTCATCACTAATAATGACCCGGTCCGCATCGCCGTCTAGCGCAACGCCAATATCGGCGCGATATTCCAACACCGCTTCTTGCATGGCTTTCGTGGATGTCGATCCACATTGGCGGTTTATATTAAAACCATTGGGCTCAACGCCAAGCGTCTTAACATCTGCACCAAGCTCCCAAAGCACCGTTGGCGCAACTTTGTAGCCCGCGCCATTTGCGCAATCGATGACAACCCGCAATCCCTCAAGCGACATGGATCTTGGAAAGGTATTTTTGGCAAACTCAATATATCGCGCGCCCGCATCATCAATACGCTGCACTCTCCCGAGCGCTGCGGCATCGGCAAGACCGCTATCAGGATTTTCCTGCATGAGTTTTTCAATATGCAATTCAGTTTCATCAGATAATTTGAACCCGTTCGGTCCAAAAAACTTAACTCCATTATCATGGTACGGATTGTGAGAGGCTGAAATCATCACCCCAAGATCAGCGCGCAAAGAGCGCGTTAACATCGCCATGGCGGGGGTTGGCAAGGGTCCTAACAAAAATACATCCATGCCAGATGCGGCAAACCCAGCGGTTAGTGCGGGCTCAATCATATAGCCGGACAAGCGGGTGTCCTTGCCTATCACCACGCGGTGACGGTGGTTGCCGGTACGAAATACACGGCCCACGGCCTTTCCCAGCCGCATCATGCCTTCTGGCGTCAGATTGCCTGCATTGGCGAGGCCGCGAACGCCGTCCGTTCCGAAAATAGTGCGTTCATCGCCCTGTGCTTTTTCTCGCACCTGATCATTGACCGTATCATCTCCGCGCATGGGCAACTCCTTCAAAACCATATTATCACTGATTTGTGGTGATAATTGGTTAAGCTATAGCGTGCCAAAGCCCGCGCAGCAATTATCCCTCGATGGCGCCCATTACCTGCAGGGCCTGACGGGTTTGCGCCACATCATGAACCCGCAAAATACCAGCGCCCGCACGGGTTGCAGCGAGATTTGCCGCCAAAGAACCAGCCAGACGCTCATTGCCTGCATTCTCGTCAATTGCAGCGATAAACCTCTTGCGAGAGGCCCCAAAGAGCACCGGAAAGCCCAGATCGCAAAGGCGGTCAAGATGGCGAATAAGCGCCAGATTATGATCGAGCGTTTTGCCAAACCCAATCCCCGGATCAAGAATTAACCTTTCGCGCGCAATTCCCGCCTGGATGGCCTCATGGGCGCGAGCCTCAAGATAGCCAACCACTTCCTCCACCACATCACCATAGGCGGGGTCTTGTTGCATGGTCTGCGGGGTTCCTTGCGCATGCATCAGCACAATTTCACTCTCTAATCGGCCAGCCACCGCAAGACTATCGGGGCTATAGGTCAGCGCAGAAACATCGTTCCAGATTGTTGCGCCCGCATTGATGGCCTCGCGGGCCACTTCCGGTTTTCGGCTATCGATGGATATGGGGCACTGCGTTTGCGCTGCGAGCGCGCTGATGACAGGCATGACCCGGTCTAGTTCTTCGGAAACGCTCACTGTTGCAGCGCCCGGGCGCGTTGACTCACCGCCAATATCAAGAATGTCAGCACCTTGCGCAATAAGCTCAAGACCGTGAGCAATTGCGTCTTCAGGTTTTACAAATTCGCCGCCATCGGAAAATGAATCAGGGGTTACATTAACAATGCCCATGATCCTTGGAAGGACCATGGGCATTGAATGTATTTTATTGTCGCGACCAGACACAGTTGGCGATTTACGCCCCTTGTGGTTCGGCATCAGGCGAGTCGAGATCTGAGCCCGTTACGGGTACAGAACTTGGGGGCTGATGATCGGGCGAATCATTAGGATCTTCACGGACGATTTTTTCGCCGCGTAAAAGTTGGTCAATCTCTTCACCGGTTAGCGTTTCATATTCCAGCAAGGCAAGCGATAAGTTAATCCAGTCATCTTTACGTTCGGTCAAAATCTGGCGGGCCTTATCATAGCCCTCAGTGACAAACCGCTTAATTTCATCCTCAATCAGTTTTGCCGTATCGCTGGAAATTGTTTTCGAGCGGGCAATCGACTGGCCAAGGAAAACTTCGCCTTCATCCTCAGCATAGGCAATCGGGCCGAGCTTTTCTGAAAGGCCATATTGCGTCACCATCGCGCGGGCAATGCGTGTTGCCATTTCAATATCTGACGACGCACCGGAGGTAACTTGTTCGGTGCCAAACTGTAGCTCTTCGGCAACCCGTCCGCCCATGGCGGTCGCAATCCGTGCACGCATCTGTTCCAATGAGAACGATAGCTTATCGCGTTCTGGCAGATATTGAACCATACCAAGGGCACGGCCGCGCGGAATGATCGTCGCCTTATGAACCGGATCACTTCCCGGAACACTCAGACCAACAATAGCATGGCCAGCTTCATGATAGGCAGTGAGCTGTTTTTCTTCCTCGGTCATCACCATGGAACGGCGCTCTGCGCCCATCAACACCTTGTCTTTAGCATCATCAAATTCTTTGGCCGTCACATAGCGTTTAGAACGGCGCGCCGCGAGCAAGGCAGCCTCATTAACGAGGTTTGCCAGATCAGCACCAGAAAAACCCGGTGTGCCGCGAGCAATCGTGCGCACATTCACATCAGGTGCCAAGGGCACTTTTTTGATATGTACCTGCAGGATTTTTTCGCGCCCCAAAATATCCGGATTGGGGACCGTGACTTGCCGGTCAAATCGACCAGGACGCAATAATGCTGGATCGAGAACATCGGGCCGGTTGGTTGCAGCAATCAAAATGATGCCTTCATTGGATTCAAATCCATCCATTTCCACCAACAATTGATTGAGTGTTTGTTCGCGCTCATCATTACCGCCGCCAAGACCAGCGCCGCGTGAACGGCCAACCGCATCAATCTCGTCGATGAAAATAATACAAGGCGCATTTTTCTTCGCTTGCTCAAACATGTCGCGCACGCGGCTCGCGCCAACGCCGACAAACATTTCGACAAAGTCAGAACCGGAAATCGTAAAGAATGGCACATTCGCTTCACCAGCAATGGCACGCGCTAAAAGCGTTTTACCGGTACCTGGAGGGCCAACAAGCAGCGCACCTTTTGGAATTTTACCGCCAAGGCGCTGAAACTTCATCGGGTCTTTGAGATATTCAACAATCTCTTCAAGCTCTTCCTTGGCTTCATCAATGCCCGCGACATCATCAAAGGTTACGCGCCCATGGCGCTCAGTCAGCAGTTTTGCCCGCGATTTGCCAAAGCCCATTGCCTTACCGCCCGCTCCTTGCATCTGGCGCATGGCAAAGAAAATAATCGCGATGAAAATCACAAAGGGAAGAATGTTGAACAACAGGTTTAAGGCCAGCGGCAATTCCTGAGTCGGCTTGATCGTCGTGTCGATACCGGCATCATTGAGCCATTTGGCAACGCCTTCCTCATTCCCGACATCGGTCATGTAGAGGCTATCATCGCCGAGCTTGCCTTCAATGCGGCCCTCTTCGGAATCGATTACCGCATTTTTGACATTGCCTTGCGTCACCTGCTCAGAAAATTCTGAATAGCTAAGCGAGCGCGGCTTTTCTCCGGGCGAAGACATCTCAAAAAGCTGCAACGCGAAAAGAAAGAAAAGAACGACTAAACCCCAGATGAGGACATTGCGACCAGTCATGGAAGCTCCTTAATTGCAGTCGGCATTCTGACAACCAACTCTTGCCACCCTAAACTCAGCGTAGCGATATAATTTATGCTTTTAACACATCGACAGTGAGGATCGATCCTTGAGGGTTCAAGCGATTAATCAGCACCACCAATATTGCCTATTAAATAGGGGTTAAAAAAGGCCAGTACCATAGATGTAGGCCAAAATACCTTTCCAATTTCCTGAAAATCTACACAGAAATCAGGTTTTTCACGCAAATCTGATCACGCTCACGAAAAAACGTTCCTGGCTCAGGTTGTGCCACGCTATCTGGTGGTCGGTAAACCCGGCAAGCGGCGCATGGATTTGCCCCCTTGCTCCCGCAAGGCAAGGCACACTTTCAAGCGCCTCCGGGGGCCCGTTAAACAGGGCGGCCGGCGCGCCAGACCAAGGCGTTATTGGCATGGATTGCCCATAAAGTTGAGCGGGGTTGATGGTCGCTTTTACAATAAAGCGCCGATCCCACAGGCAGGCCCCAGCCGATTGGACGTGCGATATTTTGGGCGCTGATGACGCCCCCCGGCGCCCCTTCAGCCCTGCGGGCTCGCGGTACACCCAAAGACGTGATTTCCACAGGTGAAACATCGCCCCGGACAAGGCCGACTTGCCGGTCTCAAGGGCATCGTTTACCGCCGCCCCGGCACGCTCTGCATCCGGCGCATAATCTTGACCGCTCACCGCATGAACAAGGCGAGACGCCAACAATTGCACTTGGTAGGGCGATAAAGCGGGCAGGTTTTGTGGGTCAATGCTGATCCCGCCCCATTGTTCAAACACCCCGTCGACACGCGCCATCATCGACGAAAGCTCGGTGTTTTCGCGTTCCACAGATGATTTTAATCGCCCGGCGCTGCGCGCCACCATTTTGGTCGTCAGCAGATCCTGGGTTTGCAGAGCGCCCAAAAGTGCACGCCAGCGCACACGCTCAAAAGCGGGATCTTGATTTCCCGGATCATCACAAAAGGGCACGGATCGCTCTTTGCAATATTGCGTTGTTGACTGGCGGCTAATGCCGAGCATTGGGCGCAACAAACGCAAAACAGCGCCGGGCCCTGATGCCACTTGTGTCTCATCGCCCATTGCCGCAAGCCCGCGCGCGCCAGCACCCCGCGCCAACCGCATGAGCACCGTCTCCGCAAGATCGTCTTGCGTATGCGCGGTTAAAATCGCCCCGCACTTATGTTTATAGGCATGGTCAATCAACAATCTGTAGCGGGCATTTCTTGCCCGTGCCTGAACAGCGCTGACCACCGGTTCATCGGAATTCCAGCGCAGCGTTTCATGCGCGATGTTGATGGTGCTGCAATAGTCCGACACCATCGTCGCTTCGACGCGCGCGCCATCGCGCAGGCCATGGTCAACCGTTGCGGCGATGAAAGCTGCGGTGTTGTTTTGCCGGGCGCTGCAAGCTTGCGCACACGCATCCAGCAATGCCATGGAATCGCGCCCCCCTGATACCGCAATCAGCGTTTTGTCAGGGAGCGTTAATGCATTTAGAGAGTTAACAAGACCGCTATCATCGTCAGCCATCAAACACAGCGCCTTTAAAGACCAGCTTTAACGGCAACCTATACGCTGCATTTCCAATTCCGTTCGTGTCAGGACGATTTGTGATGCATTCGGAAATTTAAGTTTGACCTGTTTGAAAATCTGGCACGCTTGATCGGTTTGGTTCATGCGTACAAACGCAGTTCCAAGTTTAAGATGCGCTTCAGCCGATTTTGGATCCGTTGGGTAATCACGAATATGACCAATAAAGGCTTGCGCCGCATCTGCATTGGCCCCGGTTGCCAGATAGATTTCACCAAGCCTGAAACGCGCATCCGGCGTGTGTACTGAATTGGGGAAGGATTGCACATAAAGCTCAAAGGCTTGTTGTGCTTTGATGTAATCCCCGGTCAACAGCAAGTTTGATGAATAGGCATAGGCTTCATTTGGATCAGCAGGCAGATTAATCGCATTCGGATCGACCGGCGCTGCAGTTTGCGGCGCGGTCAGGGAGGCTGGTCCAGTTGTTGATCCATTCACTGCGCCGCCGCCATTTGGCGCAACAGCTTGCCCGGCCGGGTTCACTGGTGAGGGGGCAAACCCTGGCTGCCCACCCTGGCCTGCTTGACCCACTTGGCCGACTTGCCCAACTTGAGCACCGGTTACCGGATCAATAGCTGCGGATTGAACGTTGGCAGGCTGTAAATCAGAAAAAGTCTCACCTGCGAGAACACGGGTAACCTGATCGAGGCGACGTTGCATTTGATTGAGTGAGTTAGTCAGCTGCTCGACCTCTCCGGTCAGCCGCTGGTTCTCCGCTTGCAGTTGTGAAATCTGGACATTGGCATCAGCGTCAGACCGTCCGGCACGCTGTGACAGCAAACTCAGATCGGACTGCAATTGGGCGATCTGCTGTTGCAATAGCGCGATATCTTCTTTCTTGCCCGCATGCGCTGGCGTCCCCGCGCTCGCCATCACGGCCAACACTGTAAAAAACGCCCCAATAAGAATATTTCGCACCATTATACGTCCCTTTCGTCAATCCACGGACTTTACGTTAACCCACCGTCATTCAGTCAGCAACGGGCGTTTATCGTCATCGCGCTTGGGTCTAGAAATAAATCTGGCCATAGATCTGGCCAATTGACCAGCGCTGCCCCATCTTCGTCTATTCGCACATTCACTCGGTTATAATCTAGCTTGGACACAAAAATAAGGCGGAAAACAAAAAGCGCCAGCAAATGCCAGCGCTTTTCATTAATTTCCATACAGGGTAACGAGCCAAAGGAGCCCAAAACCTGCTGACTATCGGCTTTTTTATGCGCCGACTGTGCTCAATATTGTGGTCGCGTTGCGATTCACAGACCATGCAGAATCATTGGAGCGCGGATCGATAGGACGCTCTTTGCCGTATGATACGGTTGTAATGCGTGAGCTATCGACGCCCAGGCTCACAAGGTAAGACTTCGCTGCTTCTGCACGGCGCGCACCCAGCGCAATATTATATTCGCGGGTACCGCGTTCGTCGCAATTGCCGCCAACTAAAACACGTGATTCAGGATATTGCTTGAGCCATGCAGCCTGCGCAGCCAAAACATTTTGTGCTTCTGTGCTTAGCGCCCACTGGTTGTAGCCAAAAAATACGCGATGTCCCGCAGCATTTTCAAGATCGGCCTGGCTACCTGGAGTCGGACCCTGCGGTACTGAAGAGACTGATGGTCCTGCATTTCTGGTATCAAGCGTATCGCTGCTCGTCGTCGTCGTTGATGCACATGCCCCCAACAAGGCAACTGCACTAAGGACACCCGCCAATTTCATTGTATTTTTCCCAAACATGGTTTTTTGCTCCATTTCGCCATTTGTTTGCCCGTCTCCGGGTTAAAATCGTTGAAGGTTCTTGTCAAAATTTGATGCGTTGAAAATGAAGGACCAACTTTAACATGTTATGAACCCGCAAATATCGCCCTGATTCCGCAATAAAGTTGGATTATACAAGTTTTGCCCAAAATTTCAGTACAAATTTGTCTTCGACAAGCCCCAATCTTCGGTTTTTCCGCTAGATGGCAGCCCCACCCGGGACAACCCCTTCATTTTACAATTCACGCCACTTCAATCGTCGACACGCCATTTCTATCGCTGAAATGTGCCTATTCAATATAGACGCATCTTAATGAGATTCTCGTTCGTCGGTCCTTAATTTAATCAGAGACGCAAACGCCTCACATAGTATGAGACTCTAGACCCCTAAGATCAATTTACGGACTTCCCCTACTTTTTCTCCCTTAACGAAAACCACTTCCAATAGATTTCATCGACCCGTCAAACAATCTTGCCTCTGAACCAACTTAGCCGATCTGCTGATAGCTCATCATTATCAAACCGCAATAACAAGCCTAACTGCAAAAAATTGCCAGCTATCCTTCATTTCGGCTGGGTTTTTACAAAAGCCATTAACCGTAACCTTGTCTGGCTATAGAGGCAATATCAAGACCAATCATGGCACAATGAAAATTCTGTTATTCTCCTGTGGCATCCTTACGGCACATTCCATACCCCTCAAAACTCAACCATAGGTAGCAAATTCAAGCCGCGCTACGGCAGGGATGGCGACCATGCCGGGTCAGAGGCGGCACCGGGCGTGCGCACGGGGCGAAGATTGCGTCCGGTCAGATCAACCGACCATAATTGTGGGTTGCCTCCTGTGCCATCAGCGCGCGGCGCGGTCTCACGGAAAAACATCAAAACACGCCCATTTGGCGACCATGTCGGTCCCTCGACCAGATAGCTGCGGGCAAGTTCGCGCTCGCCTGTCCCGTCAGGGCGAATGACCCCGATGAAGAACTGGCCTTTATATTGGCGCGTAAACGCAATCAGATCTCCGCGCGGGCTCCATACCGGGGTTGAATAGCGCCCATCACCAAAGGATATGCGGCGTTGATTACTCCCGTCGGCATTCATCGTATAAATTTGCGGTGATCCCCCCCGGTCGGAAGAAAAGGTAATCTGGCGGCCATCGGGGGAAAAGCTTGGCGAGGTATCAATTGCTGGATTGCTGGTTAATCTCGACAGGCGGCGGGTCGACAAATCCATTGTGAACACATCTGAATTGCCGCCGCGCTCAACGCTCATCACCACCGAGGTGCCGCTAGGAGAGAATCGCGGGGCAAATGTCATGCCTCGAAAGGTGCCCAGCTGCTCTTGCTCGCCAGTCTCAATATTAAAAAGATAGACCTGTCCCGGCCGATCATCAAACAACGCCATATAGGTAATCTGTTGTTGGGTCGGGGAAAAACGCGGCGTTAGAACCTGATATCGGGTGCCATCGGTAAGTTCGAGCGGATTATCCCCGTCCTGATCCATAATCATCAATCGGCGAATCCGGCGATCCTTCGGGCCCGTCTCATGGACAAAGACCACACGCGTATCAAAATAGCCGTCTTCTCCGGTCAGGGTTTTATAAACAAAATCTGCCGCCTTATGGGCCGCACGCCGCCAATTATCGACAGGGGTTTTAAAGGCCACCGCCCCAAGCTGCTGGTTTGTGTAGCTATCCCAGATCCGCGTCGACACCTGGATCCGGCCATCAGGCAGTTCGTCAACCTGGCCCACGACGAGCACTTGCGCATTAATTTGGCGCCAATCAACAAAACGTGGACGCACATTCACGCTTTCAATATTTTCAATATAAGCGCGCGGATCAATCACCGCGAACAAGCCGGAGCGATCAAGGTCGGCTTTTAAGACACCGGTTATATCGCTGCCAAGCTGGGTAATATTCGGGTTGCCACCGATAAAATCGGGGACCGCGGTCGGCGTTGGATCAACATTACCCTGAGTAATATCAATGCGAGCCTGCGCAAGGGCAGCGCTATTGGCAAACGACACAAGCCCCGCAAGGAGGACAAGAACAATGGATGTGAAAACGCGAAAAACATGGTGCTCTCGCAGCGCGCTCGCGAGTGGTGAGTTTGGCATGATGGTCGCAAAGTCCTCTAATGCAAACGGCCCGGCACAAGGTGAGCCTGTGAAGATATGTGTGTTCGTCGCGCCCAAAAATATTAATCACATATAATTTTGCAAGCTAATATGATGATTTCAAGGCGTTCATGAGCTCCCCGTGCGATGGAATCAAAATTCTGGTGAAAAATTTAGCACGAAGTCTTTCCAGCTTTCATATCGGTCAACCGGGAGAAAATCATAAGGCTGACATTCAATGATAGCCTGGACCGCATTGCGTTCAGCAACCTTCCAAAACCGGTTCCCGGAAATGTCGATTTGAATCGCATTTAATACCTTGGGCTCACTGGCAAGTGTGCCGTCACGATTGAGTTGGAACGCCACCTCAACACGCAGCTTTTCTGGATTAGGCGCCCCATCAAGCGGCGTCCAGCAGCGCTGCATAGCAGCGCGTACCAATGCGGTCTCGGTCGCAGTCAATTCACCACCCGCACTCCCGGTGCGCGCCCGGTCAGCAGTGTTTGGTGTTTCCGTTGGGTTACGCGGTGCATTGGCATTATCGCGAGACTGCTCGGCAAGATCTGATAAAGCATCCAGATCGAGGCCCTTGGGCTTTGGGGGCTCTTGGGGCTTTGGCTTTGGTTTGGGCGGCTCTGGCTTTGGCTCAGGGGGTTCTGGTTCTTCGACCACCACGTCTTCGATGGGTTCGGGCTCAGGTTCTGGTTCTGGCTCGGGTTCATCGGGCGGCGGCGGGGGTGCGCGCAGCACCTCTGGCTCGGCTTCCGCTAAAATTACCGGGTCGGGCTCTATGATCGGCACTGGATCATCAGGGATTTCCGGCTCAACGGGATCGGGCTGCGTCTCGGCCTCAATGGCAGCGGGCACATTGGTGATCTCAGAAAGCTTGGCTTCAGTAATCAGTTCAACGGGAATATTGGGCTCGCTAATAAAATCGCGATTCCCGCTCCAGTCACGCCCCCACAACAGGATCGCTCCAGCGATGCATAAATGAAAAAGGACAGAAGCAACAAAGCCAAACCGCATGGGTGTTACTCCTTCCTGTCTGTGACGAAAATCTTAGCGATGATGAAGACCTTGGTCATTACGCAAACTCTGACGCAATCCTTTCGGTCTTGCATCGACCCTATTTATTCCGTTTCAGTCACAAGGCCGATTTGCCTGAAACCAGCCCCATTAACGCGCCCCAGAACCCGTGAAATATCATCCCAGGATCGGCTCTTATCGCCGCGAATAAAAATTTGCTGATCATAGCCCGCCGCGGCGACCGCCTGCAGATGGGGGACAAGATTTTCAAACTCTATCTGGGTTTCCTGAACGTAGATCGTGCCGTCCGCAGACACGGTCACGGTAAGTGGCTCGCCTTCATCCTTTAACGGATTGGCCGAGGTTTCCGGCAAATCTACCGGGATGCCGACGGTCAAAAGGGGCGCGGCCACCATAAATACAATCAACAACACCAACATAACATCCACCAGAGGGGTCACATTGATTTCCGACATTGGCCGGGAGCGCGAACGACCGCCGCCGCGGCTTGGCCCGCTCATCGCCATTAAAGGGAGTGCCATGGTCTATGACCTCTCATCGAGTTGGCGTGAAAGGATCGTAGAAAACTCGTCGGAAAACCCTTCAAGTTGGACGGCAAATGAATTGAGCGCTGAAGAATAGCGGTTATAGGCAATAACCGCCGGGATCGCCGCCACCAGGCCAAGCGCGGTTGCAAACAACGCCTCCGCAATACCGGGAGCAACAACAGCGAGATTAGTGTCTTTGGTAACCGCAATCGCCTGAAACGCGGTCATGATGCCCCAAACCGTACCCAAAAGACCAATAAACGGAGATGCCGAGCCAATCGTTGCCAGCGTGCCCAGATGGCGCTCTGCCCGGTCTAGCTCCCGGTTTACAGCAACCTTCATAATGCGGTCGATACGTTCACGGGCATTCACCGCAAGGGCGCCATTCCCGCTGCCCGCATCCTTGTTGCGGCTCCACTCACCCATTGCCACGGCAAATACCCGCGCCATTGGATGGTCTGCCTTATCGCCAATTTTCCGGTACAGATCATCAAGCGGCTTGCCTGACCAGAACATGGCTTCAAATTTCCGGGATTTGGATTTCAACCGGCCAAACAGCAGCGATTTATCAAAAATTATCATCCATGACCAAAGCGAGGCGATAATCAGGATTGCCATCACCACTTTAACGATGAGGCCCGCGCTCAAAAACAGCGTCCACAAGCTAAATTCGCTCTCGCCCACGGCGGGCGCCAGACCGGTCGCTGCAACCTGTGTCACAGGAACTGATTCCCCGACCGGGGTTTGCACCAACAATTCGACAACACCAGACCCGGTGCCAATAGGAGCGCTCAAAGCAGTATTTGCCAGCGCCATCGCAAAATCGATGATCATTCTTCCACTAAACCCCTCGGCTCATGACGCACCCCCGACGAGAGGCCGCCATTCAAAACACTAAGATAACTGCGTCCACGCGACAACGGCCAACGGGCCTATATTGGTGAACAGTTTGTCAGGATTATGGTTAGCATTGAAGGCCTGCCGCGCCCAGTCCCCATAGGCAAGGAAATGCAAGAAATTCCTCGATGAAGCCCGGAATCACGCAAATCGGCAACCGCAAAGCCCGCCGATGGAGTTGCATTTGCGCAACGCCCACAAGGACCACCAATCTCATGGTCGGCTCATGGCCACAAATCACCCCTTTTCGCAGCACCAATGCCCGCTAACTTAAAAAGGCCCGCTTA
Organism: uncultured Caulobacterales bacterium; assembly: GCA_964421675.1. GTDB lineage: Bacteria > Pseudomonadota > Alphaproteobacteria > Caulobacterales > Parvularculaceae > CALLPQ01. Next base: position 21,153 of record CAYQXV010000008.1, on the reverse strand, counting down.
ATTTTAGCGCGTTGCGAACATCATTGGGAAGACGACGAGGGCGACCATCAAGCGACAAGCATGCAGCCTCCACATCCGCGCTCGCAATCAGGGCCCCATCGGCTGGGCGAAAAATCTCCTGATACAACATCATGCGCGCGCCTCGCACATCCTCAAACCAGCTATACACTTCAAGGCGATCATCAATGCGCGCAGGCACATGCCATTGTGTGTCCATGCGGCGCACCGCAAATACCAAAGGCTCATCGCGCGAAAGAAGGTCCGTATGCGTAACCCCGCACGCGCGCAATGCATCGGTGCGGCCACGCTCAAAGAATTTCAAATGGTTGGCATGATAGACAATTCCGGAAAAATCCGTGTCTTCATAATAAACGCGAAGTTCGATCCGATGGTTGGCCGATGAACGCTCGCGCGCACCGCGCAAACCCGTCCCATTCGTCGCCGCTTCATTCATGTGCACGCCTCGCCAATTAACGATGATTTTTTTAACGGTAATTTTTGCTTACCCATCATGCCAAGCAAAACGGGCAACTGCAAACATTGACCCGATGTCTAGCGAATAAGTGTCGGATCTAACGATGCATGCGACATGGGAGGTTTTTCCTCAAGGGGCGGCGGCGGGCGATGGTGTGGCGCTATCAATGCATTGACCTCACCCATAATCCGTCCCCAGATTATTGCAGGTGCGCGCCCACCCGTTACCCCCTTCATCGGGGCGTAATTGTCATGACCGACCCACACAACGCCCACAAGACCAGACATATGCCCGGCAAACCAGGCATCACGGCTGCCTTGTGTCGTTCCGGTTTTTCCATAAACCACCTGACCGGGAACCTGTGCACGCTTGCCCGTCCCCCAGCCTGTCACTGCGCCCAGCATTTCATTGACCATGGCGATTGATTGCGCTGATGCAACAACTTCGTGGACCTGATTTTGATGCGCGTGAAGCACCTTTCCTTCGGCCGTCATTACCCGTTCGATAACATGCGCATCGACAGCAAACCCGCCATTAGCAAATGGCACCCAGGCCTGAGCAAGAGTAATCGGCGCAATCGCATCAGTGCCAAGCGCCAAGGCCGCATCGGGGTTTAGTTTTTCGCTATAGCCCATAGATTTTGCCATAGCGCGCACGCGCTCGCGCCCTGCCCACTCCTGCAACCGGATCGTTGCAGAATTAAGCGAGCGCGCCAGTGCTTCGGTAAGCGTTACCTCGCCGTAAAACTTGCTCTTATAATTATCCGGCGACCATTTTCCGATGGTAATAGGGGCATCAAGGATCAAATTATCCGGCCGTGCCCCCGCCTCTATTGCGGTTAAATAAATAAACGGTTTGAATGCGGAACCGGGTTGGCGTTTGGCCTGCGTCGCGCGGTTAAATTGGCTGTAACCATAATCGCGCCCGCCAATCATGGCGCGCACCGCACCGCCGCCATCAACAAGTACCGCCGCCGTTTCAATACGCTTATCGCCTTCGTGGGGTAAAGCCCCTTCACTTAACGCATCAAATAAGCCGCGCTCTGCGGCAGCCTGCAATTGTGGATCAAATGTCGTTTGAATAACAAGATCGGCATCATTTCCCGGATAAAGCCGCTTCACTTCACTCAATGCATGGTCAACAAAATAGGAGGCTGCTGAGAATTTGCGCGGCTTTAAATAGATTGGTGTACGAATGGCCTCACCGGCAGCGCGCGGCGTTAAAAATCCCGCCGCCACCATGCTCTCAATGACGGTCTGAGCGCGCAGCCCGGCATCAACTCGGTTATGCGTTGGATTGTAACGCGAGGGTGCCTTTAACAATCCCGCAATCAATGCGGCTTCATTCAAGGCAAGATCGCGTGCAGGTTTGCCAAAATATCGATAGCTCGCCGCGTCAATGCCATATGCACCCGCGCCAAGATATACCCTGTTGAGATAAAGCGTCAGAATTTCATCTTTGTTAAATCGCTGCTCTAACCAAAGGGCCAGCAACAATTCCTGCACCTTGCGTTTCAAGGTGCGGTCTGACGATAAAAATAAATTCTTCGCCAATTGTTGGGTGATGGTTGAGCCGCCCTGACGGACCCGGCCCTGGCCTGTATTGACGACCATCGCCCGGACAACCGACAAGGGGTTAAAGCCAATATGGTGATGAAAATTCCGGTCCTCCACCGCAAGCACGGCGTCTGTGACGTGGGGCGGCAAATCCGCCAAGCGAATCGGCGCGCCATAACGCGTGCCCTGCACCGAAAGAGGCGAGCCATCATTCGCAAGCACCGTGTAGCGCGGCGCCCTGTCTGGTCGCCATAAGCTATCGGTTTTCGGTAGATCGTGTGCGTACCATGCAATCATGCCCACAAGCCCGAGCAGCGCGGTCAGGCCAAGAACGCCGGCTTCAACAAACAATTTCGTTAGCAGACCCAGCTCGCGCTTAGAGGCAAGTACGTTCCGAGACGCGCTCTGCGACACGTTCCGGCGCGCGCGAACACCGCGGCGATGCTCCGGTTGGGGACGTTTTGGGGCGCGTAAAACGCTTTTGTCTGTGGATGACTGGTTTTTACTCATTCCTAACAAATGCCGTACCAAAGGTAAAAATGTGGTAAAGGAAAGGTTAACGCCGCCATTGTTCAGGGGCCCACCAAGCATTGATTTTCCATACTGGCTTTTGTCAGGCTCAGTCGTCAGACTCTGGCGAAGTTTCAGACAAAGCGATCCGAGGGTCAAAAATGTATGCGTTTCATCCTTTGGAAGAAGACGCAGCTCCGCTATGTTAAGAGGCTCAAAACCGACATTCTAGGAACAAATCTTGTTGGTAATTGATGGATAGGGCGCATCGACGAATGAATAATCAAAAAAAAGACTCGCAGTGCGGCACGACCACTTTGACGGACAAACTGAAAGCCCCTTCAGATACACGTGATGAGAAAACATACGCCATCGTGCAAGCCGCCCGGGCAACATTTCTAGCCAAAGGCTTCGATTCGGCAAGCATGGATGCAATCGCACTCAACGCAAACGTATCCAAGCGCACCGTTTATAACCGGTTCCGGTCCAAAGAAGAGCTTTTTGCGGCAGCCATTGTTGAAACTTGCAGCCATTTACTCCCGGTCAATGTCGAAGAAATTGAGAACACGCTTCCGCCGCTCGACTTTCTTCGCGCACTCTCAGAACAATTCCTGCGCGGTCTGTTGGCCCCGGAAGCGGTCGCTCTGAGGCGAATTGCTGCCTTTGAAGCCCAAAGAACGCCAGCGCTGGGGATGGCATATCTCGCCCATGGACCTGAAATGATGGCAAAAACCTGCGTTTCTATCCTGGAACGCACGACCTCTCGGGCAAACATCAAGATCGAAGACCCTAAATTGGCAATCTGGCATCTAGGTGCTCTGATTACCGAGCCGCTCTATACCCATATGTTGATGGGAGATAATCCGGAAAATCTTGATATTGCAATCGAAAGACAGCTGGAAACCGGTCTTAGCGCTTTTGTTAAGCTTTATGGCCTTGAGTCACTGACCACCAAATAGCCCTCGCGGGCCGGCGCGACAAATCACGCTTGGCGAGCATTCCCATCAAATAAAATCAATTTCGCAAAACAAAAACGCCCGGCAAATGCCGGGCGTTTTTCTAGTCAATTTTCGATCTGTTCGATTATTCAAACAAAATCGTAATTTCTGTACGACGGTTGAGAGGCTCACGAGTCCCGTCAGGTGTCGATTTAGCTGGGCTACTTTCACCAAGTGACTGGCTGCTAATGATGCCAGCTGGAATACCTTCAGCAACCAACGCATCACGTACAACACGTGCACGACGCTCTGAAAGCGCTTGGTTATAAGCAGAAGACCCTGATGTGTCCGTATTACCAACAACGCGAACACGCTCAACATCAAATTGACGAGCACGAGATACCGCTTCACGGATCAAACTGGATGCTTCTGGTGTCAGATTTGATTTGTCAAAATCAAAATAAACAATTGTCTGAATTGGATCTGGTGTCTCAGATGTTTCTTCTTCAATCTGTGGTGGGCAAGAAGATGTCCGTGGAACTGATGAACCATCCCAGCAATCTTTATA
>CAYQXV010000008.1:11931-17006 GCA_964421675.1 uncultured Caulobacterales bacterium | reverse complement strand
GTAAGGCCGTTAATTGCAGATGGGTTGCTCGCTGCAATTTCGATGTCAGCAATCAAAGCACCAACACCGCCACCAATATAAGGTGTGATCGGCAACTTGCTGTTGTTTTGTTTAATCTGATGGAAATCATAAAGCAGATTGGCCATGAATCCGTAAGATTTCGCTTCACCGGTGAGCCCTGATGCAGGGAACCCTGAAAAGCCGCCAAGTTGGCCATTGACGAAATCTGGCGCTACAAAACGTGCATCATTTTGACGATATGTAAATTCTAGCTCTGAGCGAAACCCATTGCCAAAGGCATAGCCAATCGCTGAAGAAACGCCGATGCCATCATCATAATCGAGTTCTGAATCAACAGGGGTGACAAGACCCTCACCTGGTGTTTCAAAATCGCGATCTTCGAGAATTTCTGTAAGACCAGCACCGATCGAGCCATAAAGGCCCTGATAGGTCTGAGCCTGAGCACCAGCAGTACCAATAACGGCGGCAGCGCCAGCAAAAAGCAATGATTTCAATTTCATTTGTCCCCTCCTAGGGTTTACAAAAGTATAGTCAAATTAGACGCGGGACGCCATGCCCACAAAAAGCTGATGTTTCACAATCCCTAGCGGGTTTAGGAGAGGAGATACAGTGGTTTTTTTTCCGAATCCCGTTCCGGTACACGCTTAAAGGTGGAGCTGTTGCAATAGAGCATCGCATTGTAACAAATGATTAACTTCTCTTTAGAGAACTTTGCTCTTTTTGAGGTGAAATCGTCTAATCGTCTGTTGTTTTCCCCCGATCTTGGGATAGACCTAGTGCAAGCCGCACCCAATGGAGGTCACCCCATGCGTTCACCGACTCACAAGTGTGATTTCATCACAAAAATGAACCGCTCTATTCTCGCTGTTTCTATTTCGATAGCGGCGAGCACCCTGCCTATTAACGCCCAATCCAACGATGATTCGCGCCTGCATGATCAGGTTGAAGCAGTTTCTGCAGAACGGATTTATCAGGACATAGAAACTCTTGCCAATTTTGGAACGCGTCACACGCTCTCTGATACAAAATCACAAACCCGCGGCATTGGGGCAGCCAGACGCTGGGTCGAAGAAGAATTCAATAAAATTTCCAAGGAATGCGGGGGCTGCCTTGAGGTCATAACTGTCAGTGATTTTGTTGAAGGTGAACGCCGAATTCCTGAGCGTACCGAAGTTGTCAATGTGGTTGCCATTCAATGGGGCAAACGGGATCGAGACCGCGTGATCATGATGTCTGGCGATATTGACAGCCGCGTTTCCGATCCGCTGGACGGCACTTCCGACAGTCCCGGTGCGAATGATAACGCATCCGGTCTTGCTGGCACCATTGAAGCGGCCCGTGTTCTTTCACAATATGAATTTCCGAGCACCATTGTTTATGCCGGACTATCTGGTGAGGAACAGGGTCTGTTTGGCGGGCAAATTTTAGCCAAATGGGCGAAAGAAGAGGGCTGGCGGATTAAAGGCGTCCTCAATAATGATATGATCAGCAATATTACTGGCATTGATGGCGTCACCGATAATACGGTTGCCCGCGTCTTTTCCGAAGGCACACGCGCAACCGAGACCCCGCAAGAGGCGCGCATTCGCCGCTTTACCGGCGGCGAGGTCGATAGCCCGTCCCGCAATCTGGCGCGATATATCGATAGGCTAGCCGATCAATATATTCCGAACCTCGATGTCATGATGATTTATCGCCTCGACAGATTTGGACGGGGCGGCCATCATCGCCCGTTTAATGAGGCTGGAATTCCCGGTGTGCGGATCATGGAAACCCATGAGCACTATGACCGCCAGCACCAAGACCTTCGAACCGAAGACGGGATCACCTATGGGGATACGCTGGACGGTGTCGATGCAGACTATGCACGCAAACTCACCGCATTAAACATTGTCACCCTCGCTTCTGCAGCTTGGGCACCGCCCTTCCCGGCAAATGTACAAATTGAAGGCGCTGTACAACCTTCAACGACCTTGAAGTGGACCCGGCCCACGGGTAAAGCGGCACGCAATCTCCAAGGGTACAAAGTCTATTGGCGCTTGACCGATAGCAATCAATGGCAATGGTCAAGATTTGTTGGGGACGTTGAAGAATTCACTCTGAAAAATATCGTCATTGATAATTATTATTTTGGAGTTGCATCGGTTGCCAAGGATGGCACCGAAAGCCCGGTTGTGTTCCCGGGTGCTGCGGGCAGCTTTGGTGAGTAATCACCAATTGGTGTGATGTTAGTCGGAAAGACTTTAGTCAAACAGCGTTTTTTGCGTCGCAGGTTTTTCTGAACTCATATGCTTTGGGGTTTTGGCTTGCTTAGAGGTTTTAGCGGCGCCCTCAGTTTTGGGGTTTGACGGCCGCGCGGGTGCGCCGTGTTTGCCAAAGGTAACATCGACTTTGCCATCGGCAAACTCCACCGCGCCGGGCTGGCCGTTCTTTAGCGTTTTCACGCTGCGCACAAGCGCGCCTGCATCATCGTGCACCAACGCAAAGCCGCGCGCCAAAACACTGCGATGCGAAAGACTTGAAAGCAATTTTGCCAATCCATCCAGCTTAACCTGATTGCGTTTCACATCTTGCCTGGCGACATTGGCAAAACGCTCGCGTGTAATCTGCAACCGGTTCGATTGTGACGATAATTGCGTCTCAAGCGTTGCCCGGTTCAGGCGCAAGCCCCCCAGTCTGTCAAGGCGGCGCTCTAGGGTGCGATGCGAAGCGGTACGCATACTGACTGTTGCCCGAGAAAGCCGGTTTTCTCGTTCCTGAAATCCGGATGACAATACTGACGGGCCAAAGCGCGCATTGGCGTGCGCGAACCCCTGCTCAACTTTTTGCAAGCGCGCGCGAATGCCCGACAATAAGCGATCGCTCGCTCGATCCAACTTTTGCGTATTACTCCCCAATACATCTTCCGGGCGCCCCAAACCCCGCACCGCCGCGCGTAATGCCGAATGGGCATTTTCAATGATGCGGCCATTGGCATCGATCAGTCGGCGTTCTTTGTTTAAAAGCTCTGAGCGCAATTCCCGGTGCACCGGACTTGCCATCTCCGCCGCAGCGGTTGGCGTTGGAGCGCGCCGATCAGCGACAAAATCAATCAAGGTCGTGTCGGTCTCATGACCGACCGCAGAGATAACCGGGATTTTACTGGCTGCGGCCGCACGCGCTACGCCTTCCTCATTAAAACACCAGAGATCTTCAAGCGAGCCACCACCGCGCGCAACAATCAAAACATCGGGACGGGGCACCGTTGACGATCCATCAATCTGATTGAACCCGTTTATCGCTGCAACAATCTGCCGCTCCGCCTCTTTGCCTTGCACGAGTGTCGGCCAGACAAGCACATGGCTCGGGCAGCGCTCGCGAAGACGGTGCAAAATATCGCGGATCACCGCCCCGGTTGGCGAAGTCACAACACCAATCGTCGCCGGCATAAACGGAATTTCCTGCTTACGCTCCGGATCGAACAACCCTTCTGACGCTAATCTTTTTTTGCGCTCTTCAAACAGAGCCATCAAAGCGCCGACACCGGCAGGTTCGAGACTATCAATAACCAGTTGATAACGAGACTGTCCGGCAAAGGTCGTCATTCGGCCCGTTGCAACAATCTCCATGCCCTGTTCAGGGTCAATCTTCAGCCGCGCTGCATTGCCCTTCCAGATGACACCGTTCACAACCGCACGGTCATCTTTGAGATCAAGATAGACATGCCCCGACCCCGCCCGCGTAACCCGGCCCAACTCACCGCGCACCCGAACCAGCGAAAAATTATCCTCAATCAGGTTTTTCACTTTCCCTGAAAGTTCCGATACGGAATATTCGTGTAAATTGCTGGGTTGGTCACTCATGACAAGGGTTTTCAACTCGCATAAAAAGACAAATGCGCACGCCCATTACTGGCCGTCACCATTTTTACGGTTTTCACGTTCAGCCTCGCGGCGTAATTCTTCCAGTCTGCGCTGTTCTCGCTCAAATTTACGCACATCCCGAATGGTTTCGCTTGGTGGCTCCACCGCTGTGCGCCCTAGTGGGCCCGGTCCGATATCAATACCGTTTTCTGCAGCATTGACCGATGTCGCGAGCGGATCACCTACCTCTGCAAGTCCTCTATTTATACCATTATCGGCGCGCGCATTATCGGCCTTATCAAGATTATTATTGCGATTGCGCCGTGCAAACGTATCCAGGAAGGTATTATCAATAGGACCAAATAGGGGATCATCGACGACACCTTCGCCAGTCCCGCTAAAACGACCCGTGCCTGGAACATAATCCGGTTGATTGCCGCGGCCGCGTCGTTGAGCTTCGCGAATTAACTCAACGGCTCTTGAATAATCCTCACCGCTATCGCCTGGACGCCAGCCCGACAGAATTTGGACGCGCCCCGCACATTCGGCAATTTTGTTCGGGTCGCTAAACTGCTCTTCACAGAAAATGGCAACCACACCTGAGGCACCAGCAACTGCCCCCGGGGCCGACCCCTGACCTTCAATTTGCGGCAATTCCACGATCGGCAAACGCGACCGTGCACCTGCAAGGCGGCCCGCGCGTGAGCCAAAAACCGGCTCGACGTCAAACGCATCATCACCGGTCACAATGGCCGCATTACCTTGATTGGTATTGCGTTGTTGAAGACCGCGCAAAATATCTGTCGGATCAAGTACCTCCGCCGCGGCAAGAGGTTGATCCGTACCCGCCTCTTCTTCCTCTTCATCTTCGCCATCCAATTGATCTTCGGTAAGGAGAATATCGTCAGCTATCTCAGCGCTATCACGGGCATCGACAACGAGTTCATCGACTGCCTCGTCCCCAATAACTTCAAGGGGCGGCTCGTCTTCTGCCGGCGTTTGTGGGTCGATCACGGGTTCAGGCTCGAGCGGTGCAACCTCTTCCTCGAGAGGCAAATCCTCGAGCGGGTCCTCGGTAACTTCGATTTGCTCGACAACCGGCTCAGGGATGAATGGCTCCGGTTCTTCTGGCGCTGGCGCATCGAATGTATCGTCAGCCAGAAGATCTAGCTCCGGCGGCGTTTGTGCCTCTTCCGGTTCAGGCTCAGGCTC
>CAYQXV010000008.1:0-11831 GCA_964421675.1 uncultured Caulobacterales bacterium | reverse complement strand
GGCTCTGGCTCTGGCTCTGGTTCCGGCTCTGGCTCGACCGGTTCTGGCTCGGGCTCAGGTTCAGGTTCCGGCTCGACGGGTTCTGGCTCCGGTTCAGGTTCAACAGGCTCTGGTTCTGGCTCGGGTTCGACTGGCTCAGGCTCAGGCTCAGGTTCTGGCTCAGGTTCAATTTCCGGTATTATTTCCGGCTCCTCCGGCGTCGGTTCAGGCTCCAAAGAGACCGATGGATCACGCAACGTTGGATAGATTGGATCGGCCGCCTGACTGACCAACGAAATATTGACCGTACTTGGCGGTGCATTTGGGATAAAAATACGAAATTTCCCAAACAGCGCCATTGATGACAGCAAGGCAAAATTCAGCAAAATTGCGAGGGTCATTGCGGAAAAGTGGCGTTTTCGTTCGGTCGATGCAAATCGTTCCAGAACAGCCGTCTCGGCGCGCCGACAGCGATTTAGGAATGAATTTATTAAACCCTTTATTGGACGCGGTAATATCGCGAACAATATCGACCGATTGCGCCATCGCTTTGGATCTAAAACTGGGTTGGACAAAGCCCAATCGGCATGCTCCCCCAAGGCTGGCATCTTTCCGTCTTGCGCATAAGCGGGCGCATTCGCGGGCATGACCGGAAGATCGCCAACTGGCGCTTTTGGGTCAGCTCGTTTACGCGACGCCTTCGGACTGGGGAAAGATCGTTTATTCACCGGTGGTTCTTAACGCCTTTTCCTACACATTGGCCACAAATTTCAGCCCGATTGAAAGCCAGTATGAGGGAACGTGAAAATAGCCACAACTGGGAAACTAGTCTGTTGATCGAAACCGGCGTGCGCCCTAAACGCAGTACAGTACCCAGATCAGAAAATCGCAAAGGGAGGTCCACGTGAAGGTCCTGTTAATTGGTGCGGGCGGCCGCGAACATGCTCTAGGCTGGAAAATTGCACAAAGCCCGGAGCTGTCCGATCTCTATCTTATACCGGGTAATCCAGGGCTTGAACAACTTTATGACCGTTCCGGCGCAAAAGTTCCCACAACGACCCTAGCGGGCGATCCCGGCGATACATCACAAATTGTTGAGCAGGCAGCGGCAAACCAGATTGACCTGGTGGTGGTTGGCCCCGAAGCCCCGCTGGCCGATGGTCTTGGCGATGCCTTACGCGCGCGCGGCATTGCCTGCTTTGGGCCCGATGCCAATGCGGCACGGCTTGAAGCCTCAAAAGCCTATATGAAAGAAATCTGCACCGCCGCGAATGTACCAACGGCGGGATATGCACGCTGCACCAGCAAACAAGAGGCAATTTCAGCGCTCGATCAGTTTGATCCCCCCTATGTCATCAAGGCGGACGGCCTTGCCGCTGGGAAAGGGGTCATTATCACAAGCTCACGCCAAGAGGCCGAGACCGCGATCAATGAGATGATGGACGGACGCTTCGGCGATGCTGGAATGACCCTGGTGATTGAAGAATTTCTGGAAGGCGAAGAGGCGAGCTTTTTTGTCATAACCGATGGCAAAAAAGCCCTGCCCATGATTGCGGCGCAAGACCATAAGCGCGTTGGCGAGGGCGATACCGGCCCCAATACTGGCGGCATGGGCGCCTATGCACCCGCACCGGTTTTCTCTGCTGAAATTGAACGCGCCACCATGGCATCGATAATCGAACCAACCCTTGCCGAAATGAGGCGGCGCGAAACGCCCTTTGCCGGCGTTCTTTTTGCTGGCCTCATGATCACAAAAGACGGGCCAAAGCTGATCGAATATAATGTTCGCTTTGGGGATCCAGAATGTCAGATTTTGATGCGATTGATGAAATCAGACCTGTTGCCCATCTTGAACGCAGCAGCATTGGGCGCGCTTGGCGATGTAACAATCGACTGGCATGACAAATGTGCCGCTTTGGTCGTGCTTGCAGCAAACGGATATCCCGGCTCCTACGCAAAAGGAACGCCCATTAACGGTATTGAAGCCGCAGATGCGGTGGACGGGGTTTTCACATTTCATGCAGGTACGACCCGCCAAGACGGAACATTATTGGCCAATGGCGGACGTGTACTGAATGTCACTGCCCTTGGCGCAACCTTACCTCAAGCTATAAACCAGGCTTATGAAGGGGTCGATAAAATCAATTGGCAAGATGGATTTTGTCGCCGCGATATTGGGTGGCGGGTGCGCCAATCATAATTTTGCCCAGTTGCACGCAGGGCCATTAATTAGAAAACTGTTAGTGCCGCAAGGTCGGCGCGCAAATCCGCTAACCCTTCACCGGTTTGCGCCGATGTTGGCCGAATAATCGGATGGGCTGCGGGGCGGCGCGCCATTGCTTTTTGAACCGACGCCAAAACATCAACCAGAGCGCTAGGTTTTATTTTATCCGTCTTTGTCAGAACGATTTGATAATTAACCGCACTTTTATCCAGCAGATCAGCGATCTCAATGTCGGAGGGCTTGAGCCCATGGCGCGAGTCCACCAAGACACAAATCCGGCGTAACTCAGCGCGGCCGCGCAAATAATCCCGGGTCAACCGGGTCCAGGCCTTCGCATCTTTGCGAGAGGCGCGCGCATATCCATAGCCTGGCAGGTCAACAAGTTTGAGTTGATCGTCGAGATTGAAAAAGTTCAATTCACGGGTGCGTCCCGGCGTATTTGAAGACCGCGCAAGGCCGTTCCGACCCGTCAGTGCATTGAGTAATGAGGACTTTCCAACATTTGACCGTCCGGCAAATGCAATCTCTGCGCTATTGCCCTCTGGCAGGGCTTCCATTGTGGTAACCCCAAGCATGAAATTACACGGCCCTGCAAAAAGCTTGCGGGCCTGCTCGAGCGCTTCGGGCCCATATTGTGTTTCATCAGTGGCTGATTGGGTCATGCATGCCCGGCTTGCTTTTTTAAAGACGCTGGAGGTTGGCGCTTAATCGGTACTGTCGGTTTTATTGCCAACCGATTTTCCGCTCGCGGCACTTGCACCAGCTTGCGCTTTATCCTTGGGAAACAAGAAGGAAAACCGCTCTCGCCATTCAACTTCAACACCATTCTTCTTCATAATCACAAGTTGCTGAACAATCGACAATATGGTGTTCCATACCCAGTACAAAACAAGACCGGACGCAAAGCTTGCAAATAAGAACACAAAGATAAATGGCAGCATTGCAAAAATCTGACGCTGCGTTGGATCTGTCGGCGGCGGGTTTAACGACATTTGGAACCACATACCAAAACCCATGAGCAGCGGTAGAATACCGATACCCAAAAACGCACCAATTAGCGGTAAGCTCGTCGGATCAAACGGGATCAATCCAAACAGATTAAAAATATTTGTCGGATCGGGCGCAGAAAGATCCTTCAACCAACCAATGAATGGCTCGTGGCGCAACTCAAGCGTGACAAACAGGGTTTTATACAGCGCAAAGAATATGGGCATCTGCACGAGCAGCGGCAGACACCCGGCAACCGGATTGACGCCTTCTTTCTTGTACAGCCCCATCATTTCTTGCTGCAGCTTCATCTTGTCTTCGCCATAACGCTCGCGCAGTTTTTCAAGTTGAGGTTGAATTTTTTTCATGCGCGTCATGGACTCATACCCAACATTAGCGATGGGGAAGAGAACCAGCTTGATACTCAAGGTAAGCAGCAGGATGGCAACGCCATAATTTCCGGTCAAATCACCAAAGAAATTCAGTACCGAGAATATTGGGCGAGTTAGAAAACTAAACCAGCCCCAGTCAACAGCACGGTCAAATTCACTAACGCCAAGGCCGCCCTTTTCGGGGCTGCGCTCATAGGCTTTGAGAACGTCAACTTCTTTCGCGCCGCCAAACATGTAAGATGTCAGCTCAATGCTACCGCCAGAGGGAACACTCACAGGTGCCAACAAATAAAAGGCCCGAAAAATTGGATTTTCCGCATCGCGCGTAAGATTATCATATGTCAAACGGAACTGCGCATCTTGCGGAGGAATGGCGGCAGCCAACCAATATTTATTGGTAACCCCGGCCCAGCCCCCGACACCGTTTGCCGAAACATCTTTGCCTTTGGCCAATGCTTTATACTTGCGATCATAAAGCTTCTTACCAACAACGCCCACAGCGCCTTCATGCAAGATAGCACCGCCGCTCAAATCAGTGGGATTTCCATGCTGAATAACGGCCGCATATGGCTCAATCGAAACATCTTGGCCGCCCGTATTTTCCACAGACTGGGTTACGGTAAACATGTAGGTTTCATCAACTGAGATGGTTTTTGTGAACCGCAATGGGCCTTGGGTGCGGGTCAGCGTTACCGGCGATTGGGCAGTAAGTTTTGCCCCGTCGCTTGCTGTCCACAATGCACTTGATGTCGCCTTTTGGTCGACGATCCAGCCCTGCTCAAGATAATGAGCGTGATCTGTTTTCTCTGGCCGCAATAGCTGAATGAGGCCGCTATCGGGCTCCAGCGTCTCGCGATATTTTTTAAGAACAAGATCATCAAGACGCCCGCCCTGCAAATTGATGGACCCAGCAAGGTTTGGCGTATCAATGGTTATCCGGCCAGGCGCGGCCGCCAGCGCATCATCCAGAGAGATAGCCTCTTCTACTGGCGCTTGACCAGAGCCTGGCGCACTTAGCGATCCAAGATCGCCTGTTGTATCGATCGGCGCCCCATTTTCAGCCTCTTGAGCAATTTGCTCCTGGCGCTGCGCCTCAAAGGCTTCGCGTTGCGGGCCAGCGACAAGAAGTTCCCAACCGAGAAGTACGGCACCCGACAGAAGAATAGCCAGGAATAAGTTGCGATCCATTTTTTTAAAGTGTCCCTGCTGGCGTTATCAACAAATCATGATCCGGTCGTCACAATCACGGCTTGTGCTGCAATTTTTCTAAGGCGCGCTCTACATCGTTTATCAGAGCAGGAAAAGGGCGATCATAAGCTGCCCGTCTCGCAATCACTACATAGTCAGCATTGACGTCTGCTTGAAGGGGAAAAACATGCTCAATCGCAGATTTAAGGCGGCGCTTGATCCGGTTTCGCTGTACCGCATTGCCCAACTTCTTGGTGACGGTAAACCCAATGCGAGGACCAAGATTGTCTTTATCGTCTATGCTGCGAGTCCCCTGCACCATCCTGAAGGAGGATGTTGCCACGGACGGGGCACTTCGGAGCCGCAAGAATTGCGCCCGTTTTTTAAGGGTCGCAACTGGCATATTGTCAATCAAATACGCAGTTTACGCTGACAAACGCTTGCGACCACGGGCTCTACGGCGAGCCAGGATTTGACGGCCAGCTTTGGTGGCTTTGCGCGCGCGAAAGCCGTGACGGCGTTTGCGAACCAGGCGGCTTGGTTGATATGTACGTTTCATGGCGGGTGTCCTTTAGGCGCCATCCTGTCGTGAAAAGACCACAAGAAAGACGCTCGGCAATTCGAATTCGAGTGCGGTCGGATACAAAACCCTCATGCCCACGTCAAGAAAAAAGCCCGAGATTCCAGCAAAACTTGTTTTAAATGTCTTTGCAGCCCCCACAATTGCGCTTATTCGTGGAAACTCTCTGACTTGTGACCAACCGCGCGCAGACTTTAAGAGCATTATTGAAAAGGCCTGCTAGGTAAAAGGGCAATACAAACAACACCCAATTGCCTCGTTTGAGAGGCATCTGACCTTAAAGGCCATGATTGGCCAAATATGGAACAAATCTGATGACCGAGTCCCCAATGTCTCCCGAGGCACCCAGCGCCGAAAAAAAATCTAACCCTATTGTTAAGCTATTGCCGTTTTTGGTGATTTTGGGCGTTTTAGGGACCATCTTTGCCACCGGCGCTCATGAAAAACTGTCGCTTGAATCCTTTCGCGAGAATATTGGCTGGATTGATGAGAAAGTGGCTTCCAACCTTTTACTGGTGATTCTGATTTATATGGGCATTTATGCCGCCTCCACGGCCTTTATGGTGCCGGGCGGAATATTGACCATTGCGGGCGGTGCCCTGTTCGGGGTCACTTATGGTCTTCCCCTGATCAGTACAGCGGCAACGGTCGTTGGAGCGACGCTCGGCGCATCGATTTTGTTTGCTGTCGCAAAGACATCACTCGGCGGCACGTTGCGCAACATCGCCGGCCCATTTTTAGGGAAAATGGAGGCCGAGTTTAATCAGAGCCCGTTATCCTACATGTTTGTCCTTCGATTGGTCCCGGCCGTCCCCTTCGCCATCGCCAATATCGCTCCAGCCTTGCTTGGCGCGAAATACCGGCACTATCTCGTAACAACCTTCTTTGGCATCATGCCCGGCACCATGGCCTATAGCTGGGTTGGCGCTGGCGCGGCAGAATTTATTCGCGACCAATCAGTCAGCCTTAGCGATACAAATGCATTAATCGGGTCTCTTGCTGGCAAAGTAGCGCCCGCCTTGATCGCGTTATTCGTGGTTTCATTGATACCGGTCGTTTACAAACGGTTTTTCCAAAAGAAAGCGGCGACCAGCTAGCGCTAATTTTCAATCGCTTCCCCCCTAAGGTGCGCGCGCCGGGTTGTAGTTTCGGCGTAAACGACGCTAATGAACGCACACGACCGCGCACCAGTATTAAAAAAATTGCCCTCAAAGCCATCACCTTGGCTGACAACCCCACAACCACTGAAGGCCCGTTATGCCCAAATCCATTTCTGCTGATCTTTGCATCATAGGCGCTGGCTCTGGCGGCCTGTCCGTTGCGGCTGGGGCTGCTCAACTGGGGAAAAAAGTCGTCCTCATTGAAAAAGGGGAAATGGGCGGTGATTGCCTGAACTATGGATGCGTTCCTTCAAAGGCTCTGTTAAGTGCTGGCGCGGCGGCCCAGAACATCAGAACCGCTGAAAAATACGGCGTGCACGCGGGCGAACCCCAAATCGATTATGCAGCCGCAATGGCCCATGTTCGCAACGCCATCGACACAATCGCACCCCATGATAGCCAGGAACGATTTGAAGGACTTGGCTGCACGGTCATTCGCGAGCACGCACGCTTTACTGGTCCGCGTCAGGTTAAGGCAGGCGATACGCTCATCGATGCAAAATTCATCATTGTTGCAACGGGCTCCTCTCCCTTTGCGCCGCCTATTCCGGGCCTTAGCGACGTCAACTATATGACCAATGAGGTGCTGTTCGATAATCGTGAAAAGCCTGAGCATTTAATCGTTATTGGCGGCGGCCCTATCGGATTGGAAATGGCGCAGGCCCATCGACGCTTAGGATGCGAGGTGACAGTTCTTGAAGCGGCACCATCAATTATGGGCAATGATGACCCCGAGCTTGTCGATGTCGTGCGTCAAAATCTAATCGCTGAAGGCATCACCCTGCTTGAGAGCGCAATGGCCTCAAAGGTCACGCAAAACGGGGCAGGAATTACCGTATCCATTGACGGCGCTAGCCAAGCCAGTGTGAGCGGATCTCACCTATTGGTCGCCGCCGGTCGGCGCGCCAACATGGCAGAGCTGGACCTTGAAATGGCTGGCGTCGAGACGAACAAATTCGGCATTATCGTTGATGACTATATGCAAACCTCAAACAAGCGTGTCTATGCCATTGGCGACGTTGCGGGCGGCCTGCAATTTACCCATGTGGCGGGCTATCATGCGGGCCTGATCATTCGCAATCTCTTGTTCAAACTGTCCAAGGGCAAAAATAATGCGAACAATATTTCTCCGTGGGTGACCTATACAGACCCCGAGCTTGCCCATATCGGCATGACGGAAGCGAAGGCGCGCGAGGTGCATGGGGATTCGATCACTGTTCAGCGTTGGACATTTGATGAAAATGACCGCGCCATCGCCGAAGGTTCAAAAGCCGGTCTTGTCAAAGTGATCGCCAATAAAAAAGGCTTCGTGCTTGGCGCATCGATGGTTGGCAAAAATGCCGGTGACTTGATTCAACCTTGGGCTTTCGCCGTTGCCAATAAACAAAAGATCCGCTCGTTCACAAATTACATCGCGCCCTACCCAACGCGCGGTGAAGCCTCTAAAAGAGTTGCGGGTGCATTTTTCACCGAGGCTCTATTTGCCGACCGATCAAAATCAGTTGTGAAATTATTATCGCTGTTTGATTGATCCGTGCAGGCAAGACCAAGAGAGGCAGTTACAATATGTTGAGTAGTCTCAATCATATGACTGAACGCTTCCGTCGTTCATTGTCTGCCCAATTGCTTTTATTGACTGTCATCGTCGTTTTGATCACCGAAGTTGTGATCATGATTCCATCGGTTGCCCATCAGCAAGAAGACTGGATCGCAATGCGAACCGAGGCTGCCTATCTGGTTGGCATTGCGCTGGAAGATTTTGACGCTGATGAAGTCAATGAGATGATGATTGACAAAATCTTGATGTCAGCGAGCATTGAAGGGGTTACCCTGAACATGCCCGAGTCAAAGACTTTAGTTTTATCGCCTGATCTCACCGACAATGCGATTGGCGCGATGGATACGATCAATCTTGATGAATCGGGCCTTATCTCCATGATCATCGGTTCCTGGCAAACAATTGCTGGCGGCGGATCTGAACTCATCCGTGTTTCGGGCGGCTCACGCCTAACCAATAGCCGAATCAGTGACGTCATTTTATCGCGAGATAAATTGCGCAAAAGTTTACGCTCCTATTCGCTCAACATTCTCGGATTGTCACTGTTAATATCAATAACTACAGCATTATTCGTTTACGGATCACTTGATAATTTGATCATTAAACCGGTCTCGCGCATGCGCGCCAATATGGCTGAGTTCCAAACAGATCCGGAAAATGTTGACAATCTATTGAATCCAAGCGCGCGCATTGATGAGATCGGCGAAGCCGAGCGCGGTCTTGCCACCCTTGAACAGCGCCTGCAGACCCTTCTCAATGAGCGCAGACGTCTCGCCGCCTTGGGGGCTGGTATCTCAAAAATCAGCCACGATTTGCGCAACATTCTTGCCAGTGCGCAGCTTATGTCTGATCGCCTTGTGACAAGCGAGGATCCGCGGGTCAGAAAACTAAGCCCGCGCCTGGTGGATGCACTCGACCGGGCCATCACCCTTAGCCGGGACACATTGGCCTATGGTAATATGAGTTCAGAGATTCTGAATCTTGAGACCATTATTCTTCGCGACCTCATGGACGATATTTTTGACGATAATGCCTCGATCATTGTGGCAATGGAAAACAAAATTCCCGCCGATCTAAAAGTCAGCATTGACCGAACCCAGTTTCACCGCGGCATAACAAATTTGGTACGCAATGCCGCCCAAGCGCTCGCACCAAATGATGCCTTTAAGGCCAGCGCCGACGACTTTCCAAGTGATTTCGTTCCAGAGCATAAAATTACCGCTGAAGCACACCAAGCCGATGGGCAGCTTGTGATCGATATTGCCGACAATGGGCCGGGCCTGCCTGACATTGCCCGCGAGCACCTGCTTGAACCCTTTAAAGGGTCGAACAAGGCTGGCGGATCGGGTCTTGGGATCGCCATTTGTGCAGAAATCATGCGTGCTCATGGGGGAGAGCTAAGCCTTCATAAATCAGATGAAACCGGGGCGACATTTCGGATTACCCTAAAAGATCTAAATGAATCTCCATCTTTATCCTGAATAACTGCAGACCACACTTGAGGTCTGGATCAAAGGCAACCTAAAAGCACGTAACGCCACCATATGATGCGTTGGTAACAGCTTTTGTTGATTTTGCTTTTGAGGAAGATATTCATGTCGACATCTATCACCACCCACTCATTGACCGTTGATAAGGCATTTCATGAGTTCGTCGAAACCCAATTATGTGCAAATTGTCCCTTAGACGCCAACCAGTTTTGGGCCGGACTTTCAACGCTGATAGATGAATATGGGGAGCAAAATCGCACCCTGCTTGCCAAGCGCGAAGCCTTACAAACGCAGATCGATGGCTGGCATCAAAAAAACGCATATGACAGCGACAATCTGGAACCCTACAAAAATTTTCTCAGAGACATTGGATATTTGGTCCCTGAAGGCGATCCGTTCACGATTGATACGAAAAATGTAGATCCGGAAATCTCCTCCATTTCCGGCCCGCAACTTGTTGTCCCGGTCAAAAATGCACGCTTTGCAATCAATGCCGCAAATGCCCGCTGGGGCAGTTTATATGATGCATTGTATGGAACCGATGCCATCGATCAAACTGGTGATCTGGCTGCGGGAAAATCATACAATCCCGCTCGCGGGCAAATCGTCATTGAACGCGCCCGCGCGCTTTTAGATGAAGCCGCCCCGCTTGACGGCGCGAGCCATCTCGAAGCAACCCGCTATTTTGTTGAAAACGGTACACTCAAAGTTGAGCGGGGCGAGCATGGTACAGCCGACCTTAAAAATGGCGAGCAGTTTGCTGGATTTGCCGGAGGCCAGGCCAACCCGCACTCAATCCTTCTGCGCCATAATGGGCTGCATCTCGATATTCAAATCGATCCAAGCCATCCGATTGGGAAAACCGACCTCGCCCATGTCAGTGATGTCATTGTTGAATCAGCGGTCACAACCATTCTTGATTGCGAGGATTCGATTGCCGCCGTCGATGCGGAAGATAAAATCGAAGCCTACCAAAACTTGCTGGGATTATTCAGACGCACCCTGACGACTGAACTATCAAAAGGAGGAAAATCTTTCACGCGCACGCTGGCAGAAAACCGCCATTATACCGGCGCCAATGGTACAGAACTCACCCTGCCGGGACTAAGCATGTTGCTTGTCCGCAATGTCGGCCATCTCATGACCACCCCGACCGTTCTCGATAAGCAGGGGCGCGAAATTCCCGAAGGTCTTCTTGATGCTATGGTGACAGGCGTTCTGGCGCTTCATGATCTCAAAAAGAAAAATAATGCCGAAAAGATCAGCAAGGCCGGAAGCATCTATATCGTAAAACCAAAAATGCACGGCCCACAAGAAGTTGCATTCGCCAATAGCGTCTTTGGCAAAGTTGAAGCGCTGGTGGGCCTGCCCGCAAATACGATGAAGATGGGCATTATGGATGAAGAACGGCGCACGACCGTGAATTTAATGGAGTGTATTCGTGCCGCAAAATCTCGCGTGATCTTCATCAATACCGGGTTTCTGGATCGCACCGGTGACGAAATTCACACCTCAATGCATGCCGGTCCGATGGTCCGTAAAAATGAGATGAAGACCACAGCCTGGCTCTCCGCATATGAACAATGGAATGTTGATATTGGTCTTGCCTGCGGCTTTAAAGGCCGCGCACAAATCGGTAAGGGCATGTGGGCGATGCCAGACTTAATGGCTGCTATGATTGAACAAAAAATCGGCCACCCGCAATCTGGTGCCGATTGCGCCTGGGCGCCCTCGCCAACGGCTGCAACATTGCACGCGCTGCATTATCACAAGGTCAATGTTGACGAGGTGCAGGACAGTCTTGCAGCGCGCCCGCGCGCAAATCTTGATGACATACTGACAATCCCAGTTGCCAAAAATTCCAATTGGTCACCAGACGAGGTTGAACAGGAACTTGAAAACAACGCACAAGGCATTCTTGGCTATGTTGTGCGCTGGATCGATCACGGTGTTGGCTGTTCAAAAGTGCCCGACATTAATAATATTGGCCTCATGGAAGATCGCGCCACCTTGCGGATTTCAAGCCAGCATATTGCCAACTGGCTCCATCATGACATCGTAAACAAAGATCAAGTCATGGCCGTGATGAAGCGCATGGCAAAAATTGTTGATGAACAAAATGCCAATGATCCGGACTATTCACCGATGCATGGATCCTTTGATACCAATATTGCGTTTCAAGCAGCGTGTAGTTTGGTGTTTCAGGGAACCGTTCAACCAAGTGGATACACAGAACCGATTTTGCATGCACAGCGTTTAGTCAAGAAAGCCGC
>CAYQXV010000007.1:60477-88540 GCA_964421675.1 uncultured Caulobacterales bacterium | reverse complement strand
CCGAATTTTGTGGTGTTCCAGCAACAAGTCCGGTTTAACTCAAATTGGTCCTACCAATTAATCTACGATGGTAGATAAATAAATTTGACATCACCACCAAAATTGGTCAATTGATGTGTAAACCCATAATAATAATTCACATAAAATAAGGGTGTAACCCAGGAGGAACTGACCAAATGACGAGTACAAAACATCTATTTATCGACGATTTGAGTGCCAACAAAACTAATAGAAGACGCAATATATTGCTGGCCAGTTCTGCGCTTGCAGTTATGGCGGTGACGTCTGTGCCCACGATTGCCGTCGCGCAAGACGAAGAGACAGACGAAATTGTAGTCGAAGGCATTCGTAGTTCACTAGCTAACGCGCTCAATCAAAAGAGAGAAGCAGCGAATCTTACGGAAGTCATTGTCGCTGAGGATATCGGGAAACTTCCCGATCAAAACCTCGCTGAAGTATTAGAAAATATTACGGGTATCCAAATCACGCGGACAGCCGGTGTTGGTACTGATGTTCAAATTCGTGGTACAGATGCCAACCGAACTGAAATTAACGGTGTTTCTACCGTAGGTGACGGTTCAGGGCGTGGCGGTATAAGCTTTGAGGATTTGCCGGCTTCTCTGATTGCCTCGGTTGAAGTCACCAAAGTGCCAGAAGCGAGCACGATCGAGGGCTCTGTTGGCGGTACGATCAATCTTCGTACAATTCGCCCGCTTGATCTGTCTGAGCGATTGATAGCGGTACGCGCACAAGGGGAATATAGTAATAATGCGGACACGGTAACGCCAAGGTTCTCTGGTACAATTGGTGATAATTGGACATCGGGTATTGGAGATTTCGGTGCGGTTTTTAGTGGAAGCTATGCACGTACTAATGTTGCCTCCTTCCGGCCACGGGTTGACCGTGATGCCATCGTGACGCCGGACACAGGCGCAGCAGACGGCCTTGGGCCAACACCATCTGCAGAATCGTTTCCATTTTTGCGCAGTCAATTCTTTGTGCAGGAGCAAGATGCGTTTAAATTTGAAACCTTGAACCTTAATCTTGGTCTTGATTGGCAGCCGACCGATAATTTAAGATTTTATGCTGATGGCATTTACAATGATCAGGAGCAGGCACAAGAAGGGTATCGCTTGCAATTTTCTGGTGTCTCCGCGAGTGCTGTAGTCGACAACACAAACAACACGTCTTTCGAAACAGTTGACTTTGGAACGATTGAGAATTTCTCAGGAGATGTCGACGTTAATGGAGTGCAGGCCGTCGCTACAGGTGTGTTATTGCCTGGTGATCAACCTGGGAACGGTAGCAATCAGCTCAATCCAAACTTGCGCTCATCCACTGATACTGGCTCACGCTTGACGGAAAGTGCCGTGTTCAGGGTTGGCGGTGATTGGGAATCTAACCGCTTAAAGGTTAGTGGTGAGTTTGCTCATTCCCTCTCCGATACAGACAGCCCCAATTTTTCAACGACACTCGATTTCATTAACCCTAACGCTGCCCAGCCAGCTGTAGGGGTTAGTCTTGATAATGGTATTCCCGTTGAGTTCGATCTTACTGATGGTTTGACGTTCGGTATCGCGCAAGGTTTCGCGTCAACGCCAACAACCGCGCAATTGCTTGACCCTTCCAATTA
This sequence comes from uncultured Caulobacterales bacterium, assembly GCA_964421675.1. Taxonomy (GTDB): domain Bacteria; phylum Pseudomonadota; class Alphaproteobacteria; order Caulobacterales; family Parvularculaceae; genus CALLPQ01. Next base: position 86,907 of record CAYQXV010000007.1, on the reverse strand, counting down.
TCAATTGCGTCAAGTGCAGCAAGGTGCAGATCGTCAAGAAAACAGAGAAACAGCTTTTCGTTTCGATCTTGGCTATGATGTAACAGACATCGTACCGGTATTCACTTCGGTAAGTGCGGGTTATCGGTATAGTGACAATTCATCTCTTAATGATGATGCATCCCAGAATTTCAACTTTACCAATGATGGCGCCCTTGATGAATTTGGAAACATCACCAGTACCGGAGCTTTCGCTAGACCAGGTGGTGAGTTGTTCGCTGAAATTTTGGTTGCTGGTCCAGATAATTTCGACTCTGCTGATGGGCGTGATTTATTTGTACAAGACTTTCTCCAGATTGACCCTTCAATCTCGTTTGATGATCCGAACGCAGTTCGCGATATCCTCAATGCAGCAATCACCGCAAGTAACGCTGCAAACGCCGGTATTTTCGACCCTATAAGTTTAATTACTGTGCCAACATCCGATACATCAGCGTTTTTCGATATTGAAGAAACAACGCATGCTGCATATTTCCAGGCAAATTTTGATACGGATAATTTGGGCGTTCCTGTGCGCGGTAATCTAGGTGTGCGGTATGTGGACACCAGCATTGACTCTACCGGTAACACGATCGTTAATGATACTGCGAACCTTGTTGTAACGGAATCGTCGTATAATTTCTGGCTGCCGCGTTTCAACATTGTGGCAGAACCACGTGAAGATGTTCTACTTCGCCTTGGTGTGTCCAGGGATATTCGCCGGCCAAACTTTGATAACCTGTCGACCTCGGTCGAATTTAATACAGGTCCAAACGACGGCGTGGAAATTGGGAACCCTGGTCTATTGCCAGAATCTGTATGGTCATTTGATGTCTCGGCCGAATATTATTTCGCCCCCTCAAGTATCCTCAGCGTAGGTTTTTTCCACAAGATACGTGAGGACGTATTTACACAGAGCATTGATCCTGCATCCAGACTTTTAGATGGATCTGGACAAACGATCGCGGATGTTACCGGTCCGGTATGTGAAGATGGCGGCGTTTTCAATCCGATTGCAGATCCGACCGGCCTGAATCTTGCCAACCCTACTAGTGGTGATGGCGTCTGTGTGGATGCGGATACAGTCCTAAATGGGGAGGGTGTTACAACCCAGACCGGTGTGGAGACTGCTTTCCAATATAACCTTTCAGCCTTTGAAGACCGTCTTGGCTGGGCATCGGGCTTTGGCTTTATCGGTAACTATACCTATCAAAGACAAGGTGGTAGCGCGACGGAATTTGAATCGAATTTCGCCACACTCAATGGGCCAAGGGGCGTTTTCTCAGCCTTGGGCTTTGACATAAACCAACGGATCGAGTTGCCAAATCTTTCCAACCATTCATTTAACACTACGTTGTTTTATGAAAAATATGGTCTGAGTGCTCGGGCGCGTTATACTTGGCGATCAAGCCATGTATCATTGGACGATGACTTTTTTGGCGTCCAGATCATCAATGGTTCTCGGGGACAGTTGAATGCGAATATAAATTACGCGCTTACCGATAACCTCACTATTTTTGCGGAAGGAATTAATCTGACGCAATCAAATCAGGAGCAATTTTGTGTCGCTAATAACGCATTATTGTGCTTCGAAGGCCTTACCGACCGTCGCCTGACGGGTGGAATCAGTCTCCGATTCTAACGGCCGACGCGGCCAACGATAATTCTATACCATCAGGCGATCAAATATATTGCCAGATGGTATAGAGAGCAGGTTAGATTGACCTGAGATTATGTCACCGCGGCCCGTCAACTCATTTCTTCCCTATATGTATAGGGACCAAGTTTTACTATGAGCCGGTTACCTTCCTCCCAAATTCCAGGCTCATTTAAGGTACAGCTTTCATCCGTGAGAGCTGTACCTTTAAAAACAGGGCCAAAGGCGTGATTGCTGATAATTGGTCTGAATCGGGGAGGCGCGCGAAGCCAATTTTTAGGATGGCTTAGAGCCTGAATTTTAAGCGACTAATCGCGAAATTTTAAGCCAAAACAATGTCTTGATAAATCCATACCAATGTTGACAAACTGGTCAAATAAATTGGTTGACATTATCGTTAAGATTTTGGATGTTTTCGCATAGCAAAAATGAAATTAGGAGAGGTGACTGCTCATGATTGGAACGCAACATAGTGCCCGTCTATCGCTTGTGGCCGTTTTCTTGTTTCTGGTCAATGTGAATGCAGTTCACGCCGAAGAATTTCTCGTCAAAGACCAAAAAGCCTATCAAGAGGCGGTGAAGAAATCCGGGCCTGGCGATGTGATCAAGCTGGCGAACGGCACCTGGTCTGATTTCGAAATTCTATTTACCGGCAATGGCGAAGAGGGCAATCCGATCCGCTTGACCGCAGAGACAAAGGGTCAGGTTATCTTATCTGGACAGTCCAATCTGCGCCTTGCAGGAAGCTATCTTGAAGTGAGCGGATTGATTTTCAAGGACGGGTTTACCCCAACCAGTGAAGTGATCTCGTTTCGCAGAAATTCAAAAGATCTCGCCAATAATTCACGGGTGAGCGAAGTTGTCATCGACAATTATAATCAGCCTGAACGCCAGGAAGTGGATTTCTGGGTGATGATGTATGGTAAGAACAATCGTTTTGACCATAATCATCTTGTTGGAAAACGAAATAAGGGCGTCACCATGGCTGTGCGGTTGAATACCGAACAAAGCCAGCAGAACCATCATCGAATTGACCACAATTATTTCGGACCCAGACAGATTTTAGGCTCTAATGGGGGCGAGACATTGCGGATTGGCACCAGCCATTATTCGCGTACGGATTCATTTACTATTGTTGAAAATAACTACTTTGATCGTTGCGACGGTGAATTAGAGGTTATCTCCAACAAATCGGGGAAAAACATTTTCCGTAATAATGTATTTTATGAATCCCGCGGGACGCTGACCATGCGTCACGGGAATAATAATCTGGTTGAGGGAAATGTGTTTTTTGGCAATGGTGCGGACCATACGGGCGGCATTCGCGTCATCAATGCGGGCCAAACCATTAAAAATAATTATATGGAAGGCTTAAAGGGGACGCGTTTTGGCGGTGCCTTTGTAATAATGAACGGCGTTCCAAACTCACCGATTAATCGCTACGACCAGGTTAAAGATGCGGTCATTGAAAATAACAGCCTGATCAATAGCGACAATGTGCAATTGGCAGCGGGCAGTGATGCAGAGCGCAGCGCGGTTCCTGTCGATAGTCGCTTTGCTCATAATTTGATTTACAATGAAGATGGCCGGGATGTGTTCACGGTCTATGACGATGTTTCAGGAATCGCGTTTGAGGATAATATTTTAGGCTCAATGGACCCGCCTGATTTTACGTCCGGGTTTACGCGCGAGGCGGTAACATTGGAACGCGGTGACAATGGATTGCTTTACCCGGCCGGAGATATTCAGGCAGGCGTTCTTCGCGATCTGAACGTGATCAGCAAAGACGATACTGGTGCTTCATGGTATCCGAAAAGCGAGCCAATCATTGCCTTTGGATCCGGCAAGACAATCAAAATTTCCGCAGGCGAAAATGCGCTATTTGATGCGGTGCAAGCCGCAGAGCCTGGCGATGTTCTTGAGCTGAAACGCGGTGACTATGTTGTCAGCAAGTTTTTGAAAATTGACAAACCTCTTACCATTAAGGGCAAGGGAAAAGTAAACCTGTCATTTGAACGTTCTGCTTTGTTTGAAATTTTAAACGGCGGCAGCTTGCGACTAAAAGGCCTAAATATTTCCGGGAAAAATGCGCCCGATAATGCAGGAAACTCAGTTATTCGCACGAGCCCCTATTCAATGTTGGAGAATTACCGACTTGAAATTGAGGATACGAAATTTACCGATATTGATATCAATCATTCGTTTAATGTCATCTCGGTCGCCAAGGGTACGTTCGCCGATAATATTGTTATCAAGGACTCATCGTTTACCGATGTAACAGGGGCAATTTTGAAACTGGATAAAGAGAGCGATGATTACGGCATTTATAATGCTGAATATCTGACGATCAAAAATGCAAAGTTTAAAAATGTACAAGGTTCCATCGTGGATTATTACCGGGGCGGTACCGATGAGAGCACCTTTGGTCCCCACTTCCTGTTGAAAAATGCGACCCTTTTCAATGTGGGGAAGGGCAAGCGCAATAAATCAAAATCGTCTGTCTATCTGCACGGTGTTCAGGTTACGGACATTAAAAAGAACACGATTGAAGACAGTCAGCCATTTTTGATCAACCATACGGTGAGTGAGCCGAAAACGCGGGTGATTGAGAATAAATTCATCAATACAGACTTGCCTCAGAATTTCGAGCTGAATAGCGGGCTAGAACCGACGGCGATCATTGAAGATAATCAGGTTAAGAATTAATGGGCGCTAAGCTTTTCATATCGACCTGTGTTTCGGTCCTTGCTCTTTGCGCTTGTTCACAGGCGCCAGAAAACTCGACCTCGGCGTCATCGCATTCTTCATCATCTTCTGTGCAAAGTTCTGGTGGTAGCGGCAGTAATTTTGTTGGTGCAACAAATGCGAACTCGTCAATTTCTTTTGATGATACGCTAAGCGCTCTTGCCACAAAAATTGATGCGCAAATGCAGCTGCCGATTACGGTGCCTATCCCGGCTGATGCAGGGGGCGGTTATACCCATGAGCAACATAAGCTCAATGCAAAAACAATCTATGAAGCGGGCAAGCTGTTCGAATTTACCGGCGAGCGCCGATATGCAGACCATGCTCGTAATTTGCTCATCGCTTATGCAGATTTGTATCCCACGCTTGGCCTACACCCTAAACCGAAAGAGCAATCGCCGGGGCGGTTATTTTGGCAAAACTTAAATGAGAGCTGGTGGCTTGTTTATAGTGTGCAAGGATATGCCAGTATCAAGGATGGTCTTGAGGCGGGCGACCGCGAAAAAATAGAACAAGACCTTTTGCGTGGCATCACAACCTTTCTGTCGGAAGGGTCTCCGGAAACCTTTAACAAGATTCACAATCACGGCACCTGGGCAACGACTGCTGTTGCACTTACTGGTTATACGATTGGTGATGACGATCTCGTTGAAAAAGCCCTGTTAGGATTAGATAAGTCCGGCGATTATGGGTTTCTCAAACAACTTGACCATTTGTTTTCGCCAGATGGCTATTACAATGAAGGTCCCTATTATCAGCGCTATGCCTTGATGCCGTTTGTTTTGTTTGGGCAGGCGATTGAAAAGAATGAGCCGGAGCGAAAAATTTTCGAGTATCGCGACGGCATTCTCAAAAAAGCGATTTATGCGACCATTCAACAAAATTATGCGGGACTATTTTTCCCGATCAATGACGCAATCAAAGATAAAGATATCGCAACCGCTGAGCTGCAATATGGTGTTGCCATTGCCTATGATTTAACCGGCGATCCGGGACTCCTGTCGATTGCGCAAGCGCAAGGGCAAGTGGTGCCTACGGTGGGCGGCAAAAAGCTTGCGGATGCGATTGGCCGGGGCGAAGCAAAACCGTTTTCTTATGCACCCATGCGTCTTCGCGACGGCGGTGATGGAACGCAAGGGGCGCTCGATATTTTACGGGCCTCCAGCGATCCCGATGATTTGGCGGTCATCGTGAAAAATACATCCCAAGGGTTGGGCCACGGCCATTTCGATAAGCTCGGTCTGTTAGTCTACGATGCCGGATATGAAATTTTGCGCGACTATGGGGCTGCCCGTTTTCTGAACGTCGAAGCAAAGTTTGGCGGGCATTACTTGTTCGAAAATGACAGCTTTGCCAAACAAACGATTGCCCACAATGCGCTGGTCGTTGATGAAACAAGTCACTTCAACGGCAATACGGCGACCGGCAATAAACATGCGCCTGAGCTAGGCAGCTTTTTTGTCTCCGATAATTTGCAGATTACAACGGCAGAGATTGATACCGCCTACGGGGATGTCGGATTAGATCGTACTGTTGCCCTCGTTAAAGATGCCGCCTTTCCAAGCCCGCTCGTGGTTGATCTGGTGGAAGCCCATTCTGAAAATGCCCACCAATATGATTTGCCGTTCTATTATAATGGGCAATTGGTGGAAACGAATTTTCAGATTTCTGCGGACCCCCAACTGAGGACACCTCTTGGGACCAAGAATGGCTATCAACATTTGTGGCATGTTGGGACCAGTGAAGCTGTGCGCGATAATGCGCAAATTACCTGGTTGCTCGATAAGAGATTTTATTCGGTAACATCGTCCGTCCCCGACGATACACGCATTATCTTGGCGGAAATTGGGGCTAACGATCCCAATATTAATTTGCGCCGGGAACCGGCCTTCATCTATCGCAGTCAAAGCGAAGACGGTGTGTCTATCGCCTCCGTTATTGAACCGCACGGGGAATATAATCCGACGGTTGAATATACGGTTGGCAGCCATTCAAAGGTAAAGTCGGTAACGCATTTTGAGAACGGGCCGGACGAATATATATTGATTGAAAATCAAGACGGTCAATTTGTCGGATTGGGGATTGCCGGCGATCAAGATGAAGCTGCTGAACATAGCATGACGATTGATGGGCAGGAAATGATATGGAAGGGGCCATATCACCTGTTCCATTCACAAAAACATAAAAAAGAAGGGGCCTGAGAGATGCAAAGTCCAAACTTTCTATTCGGCGATAAAGAACCGGCTGAAGAGGTCGATCCGGGGATTGTCCGTCAAATATTAGGCCATAATGATGAACTGATGTTGGTCAAAAATTCCTTCAAGAAGGGTGCTGAAGGCTATCAACACCAGCATTATCATAGTCAGGTTGCTTACGTTGAAAGCGGTGTTTTTGATGTAACGATTGATGGCGTTACAAAGCGCCAAGTTGCCGGTGATTGTTTCTTTGTCCCGCCCAATGTGATGCACGGCGCGGTGTGCATTGAAGACGGCGTGTTGCTCGATATGTTCTCCCCAATTCGCGAAGATTTTTTCGAGAATTATAAAAAGGGTCCAAGCTCATGAAAGGTAATTTTCGCTGGGCTATTGTTTCCCTTGTCGCTCTTGCCACCGTCATCAATTATATTGATCGCGGGGCGTTAGGTTTTCTGTGGCCAGAAATTTCTGAGGATCTGGGTCTTACAAAAACAGATTATGCCATCATCCTGAACGTTTTCACCTTTGCCTATGCGTTCGGACAAACCTTGTTCGGTAAGATTTTTGACTGGATCGGCACGCGGCTCGGATTTGTTCTCTCGATTACCGTTTGGTCGGCGGCGACAATGCTGCATGCCATGGCAAGCGGGCTCGGCAGTTTTGCGTTTTTTCGCGGATTGCTAGGCGTTTCAGAGGCGGGCAATTGGCCGGGTGCAACAAAAGCCAATGCGGAATGGTTTCCCATTAAAGAACGCGCGCTGGCACAAGGTATTTTCAACTCCGGTGCTGCAATTGGCGGGATTATTTCCGCGCCCTTTATTGCCTATCTTTTTGTCTATCTCGATAGCTGGCAAGCCACCTTTATTGCTGTTGGTGCGATTGGCTTTTTATGGCTGGTGCCGTGGTTGATTTTATATAAATCGGGTCCCGAACAGCATCCTTGGCTTTCGGCTGACGAGCGCGACTATATTTTGTCGGGTCAGCGCAATCAGGAAACCAATGAAGTGGCAAGCTATGCGCCGACATCGCGCGAAATTTTGTCACGAAAGGAAAGTTGGGGCGTTATTCTCGCATCCTTCTTCCTCGATCCTATCTGGTGGTTATTTGTGGGGTGGCTTCCGCTTTACCTGTCTGAAACCTATGGGTTTGGTGTTAAAGAAATTGGCTTTTATGCATGGGTCCCCTATGTCGGGGCGATGTTTGGCGCGTGGTTTGGCGGTCTATTGGCGCAAAACCGAATTAAGTCTGGTTGGACGGTCAATAAAACCCGGAAATTTGTAATCGGCCTTGGCGGTTTGATCATGCTGGTCTCGCTGTTAATGACAATTAAAGCGGCAACACCGTTATTTGCGGTCTTGTTAATGGCGGCAATTTTGTTCGGGTTCCAAACCGCGGTTGGCAATATTCAAACTTTGCCCAGTGATTTTTACAGTGGAAGCTCGGTTGGCTCTCTAGCGGGTTTTGCAGGGACTGCTGCGAAACTGGCCGTTGTCGGGCTTAACTTCCTCATCCCCGTGATAACCGTCAACAGCTATGCACCGGCATTTGCCGTTGGTGCGGGCCTTGCAATCTTCAGTGTTTTATCCGTTTGGGTATTATGCGGCAACATTCAACCTCTCAAACCTCGCGCATCATAAAACGCGTCGCCAATTAATTAAGGACTAACGTTATGACAAAACCAACTATCGGCTTCATTGGCCTCGGGCTTATGGGCGGCAATATGGTCGAGTGCCTGCAAAAGAACGGCTTTGAGCCGACAATTATGGACCTCAATAAAGAAGCTGTTGCGACGGTTGTGGCGCGCGGTGCGACGGAGGCCAAATCACCAAAAGAATTGGCGGCATCGAGCGATATTGTGATGCTCGCTTTGACCACCTCTGATGTGGTGGAAAAGCTGGTTTATGGCGATGATGGCATTCTTGCGGGAATGAAAGAGGGCGCCGTGCTGATCGATTTCGGAACTTCAATCCCAGCCTCGACGCGAAAGATTGGTGCCGATCTCGCCAAAAAGGGCTGCGGTATGATTGACGCGCCGCTAGGGCGAACTCCTGCGCATGCCAAAGATGGATTGCTCAATATTATGGCGGCGGGCGATCAGGCCACCTTTGATAAGGTAAAGCCCGTTCTCGATATATTGGGAGAGAATGTTTTTTATCTCGGCGCGCTAGGGGCCGGACACACAACAAAGCTGATCAATAACTTCATGGGCATGACGACAGTGTGCGCCATGTCGCAAGCCTTTGCGGTTGCGGACCGTGCCGGTGTTGATCGCCAGCAACTTTATGAAATCATGTCAACGGGTCCGTCTAACTCGCCCTTTATGGGCTTTTGCAAAAACTATGCAGTAGACGGCGTGAGCGATCTTGGATTCTCCATTGCTAATGCCAATAAAGACCTTCGCTATTTTGTGAAGATGGTCGAAGATTTGGGTACCCGCGCGCAAATCGCAGAAGGCACGTCGACAAATCTGCAAGCCGCATTTGATGCCGGTATGGGTAGCGGCAATGTTCCGGAAATATTCGATTACTTCCTCAAGCTTGAGAAATAAATCGCGAGATTTTTCTGAGGCTATCAATATTTCCAAGGTCAGTATTTTCCAGATCGTGCGGTGTGTCGCGCGGTAAAGTAAGCGTTGCGCTAAAGACAATCGCAATTGCCGTAAAAGTGACGGGAAAAATTGCGGCCATGGAAATCGCATTTTGAGGAGTTGAAAGTGTCGAGTGAACTTACAAAGGCTTTGGAAAAGACCAGAGTCGTCCCGCTCGTTCAATCGGACGATACGAGCACAGCATTAAAAATTTCCGAAGCACTGCTTGAGGGCGGACTTGATGTTTTGGAAGTTGTCTTGCGCACAGATGCAGCGCTTGAATGTTTGAGTGCAATCGCCAAAGAGTTTCCCAATGCCCAGGTTGGGGCAGGTACCGTATTGAGCGCAAATCAGTCGCGCGAAGTGATCGACCGCGGCGCGAGATTCATTGTCTCGCCCGGTCTGGACGAAGCCTCGGTAAAGGTTGCCCATGATGCTGGGTTGCCAATTTTGCCCGGCATTGCAACGCCTACGGAGCTTCAAAGAGCGTGGAATTTGGGATTGCGCACGGTTAAGTTTTTTCCGGCAGGTCTTGCGGGCGGCCCGAAAATGCTCGGCGCGTTCGCTTCAGTTTTTCGCGACGTGCAATTTATGCCCACAGGCGGCGTAAGCGCGGCCAACCTTTCAGAATTTTTGGCAATCCCGGCGGTTCTCGCCTGTGGTGGCAGCTGGCTTACCCCTAAAGACGCAATTGCTGCGGGTAATTTTGGCGAAGTCACAAACCTTGCCAAAGAAGCACTATCAATAGCCCACGGGAGATAATGACGATGGCTGAGTATTTGAGTTTTGGTGAAATCATGCTGCGGCTGCGCACCAATGGGTATGAGCGTTTTTTTCAAAGCCCGAGCTTTGAAGCAACCTTTGGAGGCGGGGAGGCCAATGTTGCGGTCTCGCTTTCAAATTATGGCTTCGATGCTGGTTTCATTAGCGCCCTTCCCGACAATGATATTGGTCAGCATGCGGTAAATTCATTGCGCGGGCTTGGTGTTGATACCTCAACCATCAAACGCCAAGGCGAGCGGATCGGGATTTACTTTTTGGAAACGGGCGCAAACCAGCGTCCCTCAAAAGTTATTTATGACCGTGCTCATTCTTCTATCAGCCAGTGCAAGCCCGGTGATTTTGATTGGGATCAAATCTTTAAGGGCGCGAAGTGGCTGCATATAACTGGGATTACGCCGGCTTTATCGCAAGATTGCGCCGACCTTTCATTGGAATGCGTTAAGGCCGCACAAAAAGCTGGTGTGACCGTCTCGTGCGACTTCAATTTCCGGGGCAAGCTTTGGAAATATGGAAAAACTGCGCCGGAAGTCATGCGCGACCTGGTGAAATATGTCGATGTTGGCATTGCCAATGAAGAAGATTGTCAAAAATCTCTTGGGATTACGGTCGATGTTGATGTTGAAAGCGGTGAGCTGGATACATCGAAATATGAAGCGCTGTCGCAAAAAGTGCTCGATACCTATCCAAACATGTCGACAATTGCGATTACGCTGCGCGAAAGCATTAACGCGAATAAAAATGGCTGGTCGGCTTGTATGCGCGATCGCACCAATGGCTTCCTGCTGTCCAAACATTATGAGCTTTCAGATATTGTCGACCGGGTTGGCGGCGGTGATAGTTTTGCCTCGGCCTTTATCTATGGCTACAACGCCTATGAGGACAGACAGCAAAGCCTTGAATTTGCGGTTGCTGGCAGTGCGTTGAAGCACTCAATTCTGGGCGATTATAACCGGGTCTCGGCGAAAGAGGTTGAAGCGCTTATGGGCGGTGATGGGTCTGGCCGCGTGCAACGCTAGCCATCCGTTGGGTTTTCAATCCAATCAATATGCGGAAATGTAATGCATACTGATAAAAATTGCAGGCTTAATGAGGGCGCTTTTTTGAAAAGCGCCCTTTTTTCTGAGCGCGTAAAATATCGCAAAATTTATGCGGGCTCGGCAATATCAACGGTTTGTCCGTCGCTTAACCGTTCTCCGCCGCGAATTACCAAACGGTCGCCCGGTTCAATATCGCCGATAATTTCAATCAGATCGCCATCGGCAACGCCAAGTTCTACGGGAATTTTTTGCGCTTTATTGTTCTCGCTGATCCGGTAGACATCAATGCTATCATTGCGAATGTGTAGTGCATCGCGCGGCGCGGTGACGGCCAGGCGAGGACGCGCAGAGGGAACCGTTACGCGCACCGCTGCGCCCACAAACCAATCAGATCCTTCCGGAAGGCTAACGCGCATTTCCAAGGTTCGGCTGACTTCATCGCCAACAGGTACAATCGCGCGCACCGTACCCTGAAGAATTTCATCGCCTTTGGTAATGTTTAACAAATCACCGGCGGAAAGAGCAGAAACGAGGCTGGCAGACGCTTGGGTGCGTACCTCAAGGTTGGTGGTGTCGACAATCCGGGCAATTTGCGAACCGGGATTTGCAAATTCCCCGATTTGCACATTGCGCGAGACAACACGGCCCGCAAAGGGGCTGCGAATTTTGGTGCGCTCTAGCAAAAAGTTTGCACGCTCAAGCGCTACCTTTGCGCTATTGACTTGTTGTTGGGCTTCGTCGCGTTCTGATCGCATTTGCAATAGAGATGTTTCGGATTCACCCAGCTCATCGCCAAGGTCAGCAAATCGTTTATAGCGATCGGCGAGAAAGGCAGATCGCGCCGCGAGCCGTGCAACGTCTGCGCGACGTTCGCGAACTGTCAATTCCGCCTGCGCATTATCAAGCAATGCGATGATGCCATCTTTTTCTACAATGTCGCCCACCTCAACGATGGAAACAATCTTACCGCTGACTTCAGCGGCAATCCGGCTATCATTGCGGCTAATGATCGTGCCCGGTGCAGCGGCCGATGGGGCCATCATTTTTTCTTCAACGGATGCGACAACGACTTTTGCAGTGGGAAAGCGTCTGCCTCTTTGCGCTGACGGTCTTCCGCCTGCATTTGGGCGATTTGCTCGTTGACCTTGGCGCTCACCTTGACGTTCCCCTTGGGCCGCACGATTGCCCGGACGCGGTGCATTGGCATTGCGCTCCGTGGCTGGACCATTCGAGAAAGCGGTATCAGTTGCACCCGGGGCAGGGGTCAGCACACCAGATTTCCAAATCAGGCCGGCGCCGAGCAGCAATGCTATTGCAAGAAGGGGCAAGATCCTCTTCATCATGGGTCAACCTTTCATTCTCGTGTTTGTACGAACTGTGTACGAAATTTCTGTAAATTTGCGATAGCTATTCAGCAGGCACCGCGCCTTTTGTTAAGGGGGCGGCCTTCTTGGACCCAAATTCCATTTGCAACATGGCCGGTAGCAAGATGAGCGTAAACAGGGTGGACACCGCCATCCCGCCGACAATCACGCCTGCAAGGCCGCGATAGATTAAGCTGCCAGCGCCCGGTGCCAGGAGGAGCGGCAACATGCCCATCAAGGATGTGGATGTGGACATGAATATGGGGCGAATGCGCAACCGTAATGCTTCATGAACCGCGTCGCGCCGCGATTTGCCTTCTGCCTCAGAGGCGCGGGTTTGTGAGACCAGCAAGATGGCATTATTGACCACAAGACCGAGCAGAATGATGAAGCCAATCATGCCCAACAGATCGAGCGGTGTTGGTGAAAACAGGTTGAGGAATTGCAGCAATAATATTCCTCCGACCGCGGCCATTGGTAGAGTGATGATGACCAGCGCTGCATCTTTGATCGATTTAAACAAGGCTGCGAGAATCAGGAATAGAAGCATGACGGCGAGAATAAAGTTCCCACCCAGATTAACGATTGCACGGGCCAGCGCATCAGCGTCCCCGCCATATTTTAGCGAGCCATCTGCAGGCAATAAATCGTAAATCTTGGGATTGGCTTGGCTGCGCAACATTTCAACAGCTGTGCCCAGCGCCAGCCCATCAGGGGGACTAACCCCGAGAGAAATTGTGCGCCGACCGTCAACGCGCCGAATAGATACCGGACCGACACTGCGCTCCAGGCGGGTTAATTCGCCAAGGGTAACAATGCCGCCCAATGGCGTGGCAACGGGCGCGGTTACCAGATATTCCGGTTGATCCCAAATACTGGTTCGCAAAAACATATCGAGGCGTTCACCATCAGTGAAAAACTCGCCCAAAAACAAACCGTCACCATAGGCACGAACGGTTTGAGCGACCGTGCTACGGGACAGACCAACTTCTGCAATGCGTCGATCATCGGGGATTAGCCGTAATTCTGGTGACACCACTTGCGGGTCTGGATTGGGGCGTACGGACGATCCGGGAAGAACTTGTTTGATAATCTCTATGGTCTCGACCGCCGCTGCGGCCAACGCATCTCCATCGCTCGATTGCAGATCAACCGAAATTGACGCATCGCCGCCAAACCCGCCAAACAGGCTATCCTGGCTGACAAATACGCGCACATCGGGAAATCCAAACACAATTTCCTTACGCATAACATCAATTATGGTGGAGACTTGTTTGGGATCGTTCACCCGAACGCCAAGGCTCGACCAGTTTGGATTTACAAAGAAATAATAGTTTTTAAGGGAGGGCTCTTTTTCTCCGGTTAAATAGGGTTCCAATCGGTCGGTAACCGGATCGACAATCTCAGCGCGCAAGGATTGCAGGCTAGCGCCGGAGGGGAAGCTGAACCGGGCGTCGACCTTATCGGCTTTAACAGGCGGCAAATAATTCATCTGCGGCAGGGCGAGGGCACCAATGGCAATCGGAACAACCGTAAGGCCAACAATTGCAATCATTCGGTTGGCGGGTTTTGCGGTTAGGCTCATCAGCCGGGTTGCAAGCCGGTCCCATAAGGTTCCGGTTTTTTCCGATGATTTAGCACCGCCCCGGATGAATTGCGCTGCCCCCACCGGGAGAACGGTAATGGCGACCAGAAAGCTTAGCGAAACCGCGATGGCGATGGTCAGAGCAAGGTCGGCGAAGAGCTGGCCCTCCACATCCTCAAAAAACATAATCGGAATAAAGATCGCCACGGTCGTCACCGTAGAGGCAAACAAGGCGCCCCCCACCTGAGAGATGGCCTTGGCGGCGGCATTTTTGGGATCTGTGCCGTCTTCGCGAAGGCGGACAAAATTCTCCAGCGCGACAATCGCCGCATCGAGGACCATGCCGGTTGCAAAGGCCAGTCCGGCCAGCGAGATAATATTCAGTGTGCGGCCAAATAAATCAAGAACCACAATTGTCGCCAAAAGACAAATTGGAATGGCCGATGCAATCAATAAAGTTGCGCGTATGCGCCGGATAAACAGCCATAAGGCACCAATTGCCAGGCTCACGCCAATTACCAGATTGCTGCCCAACAGCGTTATGGCGCGATTGATAAACAGGGACGGATCAAAACTTTTCTCAATAACGATGCCGCGCGGTGCGAGCTCCTCGTTCAACCGGTTCACAACGCGCGTGACCCCATCAATAGCGGCGAGGGTGTTTGTTCCCGGTTCGCGCTCGATCCGCATGGAAAGAGCCGGATTGCCGTTTTGGATCACCAGACCGTCGGGAATGTCTGGGCCTATATCAACCGTGGCAATATCGCCAAGCCGGATTGGCGCATCATTGCGATAAGCCAGAATAGTATTTTCCAGATCGGTGGCCTCGAATTTTCCCTCATAGCGCAAGGTGTAATCGCGGCGTCCAACTTCGATTTTGCCGCCTGACACATCGGTGGAGCGATTTACGGTTTGGGCAATCTGGTTGACATTTATACCCAGTTGCGCGGCGAGAAGAGGATCAAATTCGACATTAACAATCCGCTGACCATCATTGCGGCGAACATCGACGCCCGCAACGCCCTCGACCTGTTCAAATTCAGGGGCGATCCGGGTTTCCATAAAGTCCCCCAACGGAATATCTAACGCTGGTGCGTCGGGTAATTGTTGGGCGAATAGAAAGATCAATGTTTCGGAGTCACTACCGCGTCCGCGCCCTTTAGAGATGCGAGGCGGGTCGGCCTCAACCGGGAGGCCCGTTACCCGTTGCATCCGGCTTGAGACTTCGGTGAAGGTCTCTTCCATATTGGTACCAAGGGCAAATTCCATCGATACCCGGCCGCTGCCACTGCCTGATTGTGATGTCATGGAACGCATGCCCGGCATGCCGCGCAGTTCGCGTTCAATCGGTTCAATTAGCTCGCTCTCAACTTCGCGCGGGCTGCCGCCGCGCCAATTTGCAGACACCGTCATAATCGGGCGTTCAATATTGGGCAGTAATTGCACCGGCAGGCGATTGATCGACATGATGCCCATGAGAACGACCATTGCGAGCATGACCGCAATCGCAGCAGGGTTGTTAAGGCATTGGCGGGTGAGGTTCATCACGGCTTCTCATCTAATCAAGGGAGCATTGGTAGGGTCTTTTACCCAAAAACTTCTATCTACAATACGCATGAACACTGGAAATTGGTTGATAAATTCCCAAATCATTTTCACTTTTCCGTATTTAGAAGAATCCACTCTTTGAGGGTGTCCTAGAGAGGGTTTTAACCGGGTAGCGCGTGAATGGCGCATGAATATGTGCTGTAACGTTTGTTGGCTCTGGCCTTTGTTGGTTCAACCTTGACGAGATAAACCGCTTTGAGATATCGCCATACCAATTTTTCTACCAGTTAGCGATAAATATCGCCCCAATTTCCCCTTGTTCAGTGTTGCTAATCGTCAACAAGTTTGAAGAAAAAGTGAGAATATAACGTCCAATCTGAGGTTTTGTTAACCGGAAAAGCTAGAAGATTGGTTAGTGGAGGTTTCAGTAATCACCCTATTCTTCTGTTATTTATTGGCTATTTTGCGATAAGTGAAATTGGTAAAATGATTGGTATGCATATTTACAGACCTTTACCTGCTACCAATATTACTAAGTGGCCTTGGTGTGCGGTTGAACTATAACTATGCTGACTCAGATTTCGAATTTGAGGATAGCCGTTATGGCGATCTGTTCACCACGCAATTGGATGGAACAATTGTTCAAACCAATGAGGGCATTATTGCTCCTGGCTCTATCCCTGGCCTGTCTAACCATACATTCTCAGGTCAAGTCTATTACCAGGTTGGCAATTTGGATCTTCAGGTAAACTACAAATACCGTTCCGATTATTTCCAGCCGTTCGTGTCTGATGGCACAAGACTTCGTTTTGTAAACGATGTTGGCGTTTGGGAGGCTCGTGCTTCTTATCAGTTGACGGATAATATTCGTCTAACAGCCGAAGCGATCAATCTGTTTAGTGAGCCAAGATCTGACTCAGCATTCGTTACTGATGATGTATACCAGGTCAATGATTATGGCCCGAGAATCTTCTTCGGTGCTCGCGTCAGATTCTAGACTGAAGATGAGTGACTAATCTTTGGTGGCACAACTTTCGTAAAAGGAAAGTTGTGCCATTTTTTATGAGCTTCCCTTACTTTTATGGACCTGCAAAAAGCAGAGGGTGCGCGGGGACGAATTTCGAGTAGGATAAAATGGAGTAGGGGGAGGACCTATTTTGCGTATCAGTCGTTAACCATTTTGGCTGATAGTTTTAAAAACCCACATGTACAGCTTCAGAAAATCCGGCAACGCTGGAAATTGGTATAAATAGCTGGAAATTGGTATAAATAATTGATATAAACGACCAATCACGCCATGGGGTGTGCAACATCAAGAGCAAAAAAACGATATGAGTGACAAGAGATTATATCACAGCGTTGCCAGTCAAATTCTGCAAATGATTGCTGAAGAGTCTTTTCCTCCGGGGACGCGATTGCCCGGTGAACGCGACCTGGCGGAGCGATTTGATGTTAGCCGGGTGACGATTCGCGAAGCTGAAATTGCCCTTGAATCGAAGGGATATTTGGATATTCGCGGCGGCTCTGGCGTTTATGTTCTGCAAAAACGACCTTCTGAAGATGAGAGAATGCCAGATGTGTCCGCGTTTGAGCTTACCGAGGCGCGCTCAGCCATCGAATCGGAAGCGGCGGCCCTTGCGGCGGTTTGCATTACCGAAGAGGAGCTTGAAGAGCTGGAATTGATCACAAAGCAGATGGCGGCAGAGACCGATCCTGATTCGCACCTGCACTCTGATGCGGATAAGAAATTCCACATGCTTATCGCGCGCGCCACGAAAAATGCGGCGATGGTCGAAACGATTGAGCGCTTATGGCGCATCCGTACGGAAAAAGAAGATATTAAACAGGCCTATGATTCTATCTGCGGTATGGAGCCGGAAGTTAGGTTGGGCGAGCATCGCGATATCGTCACCGCTCTTGCAAAACGGGACCCGGTGGAATCGCGCAAGGCGATGCGCACGCATTTTAAATGCATTATTGAGGCGATGCTTCACGCAACTGAGGTGAACGCAATCGAGGAAGCGCGGCGGCGCACCCTGGAAAGCCGCGAGCGTTTTTTGAATGGTACGCCCGCCGTTTAAGTTTGCCGTTTAAGCTTGGCTTTTATTGTCGACCCTCAAAGCCTTTCCAATTCGATAGTTTGTTTTTCCCTCGAAGCGATTTTTGGGAGGCAATTGGGTTGGGGGTCACGTTGGAACGGATAAAAACCGTTTCCACCATTAAACAGCATAGAGAAGACTGGCTTGGTTAATGTGTGCCCGCTTATCTGTGTCTCAACCATCTTAACGATAATTTGTAAGCGCTCACACGGCGTAAAAGGGAACGGCTTGATGTAAGCGATTTGCGCTCATCCCTTTGTCTTTAAAAGGTTTTTGTGCTGGCACGGCGATTGCTTCTCCTTGGGTAACTTTTCGTTAACCCATTGGAGGACTATCGTGTCAGCTCTATCCATTTCCAAGTCTTTAATTGCGGGAGCTGCCCTGTTAGCGACCGGTCTTTTCACTGCGCCCACAGCATCAGCGTCTGTGATTTCGTTTGATGTCACGTCTTCGCAAACTGATACGTCTATATCTCGGCTTAATGACAGTTCATTTACCGCCGGTATTCAGTTTTTTAACAGCGCGAATGATACAACGGGTATTCCGCAAAACCGCTTTTTCGATTTCTATGAGCCGGGCAGGCTGACAATCGAATATGATGGGTCTGCTACCTTAACGGGCCGATTGGTTTCGCGTGAAGATCCCAATTTTGCATTTGATGTTGTCTATAATCTTGAAAGCACCGGCGTTGGCCCTGATGGTCCCGTGCTAAGAAACTTCTTCAATTCTGCATTGGCTGAGAATGGGGGCCCGATTAGCGCTGCTGATTTTGAGTTTTTCAACATCATCAATGGAACCTTTTCAGGGGTCGGCGATTTCGCAGGCTTGAATTTTGATATCACCCAAGCCCACTCACCGCTGCAAATCGGGACAGGTGCCAGTGGCAAAAACGCTGATCTGGGTATTGCAGCTTGGTTCTTGTTGAATATTAACGGCGACTGCACCAGCGCCTTTTGTCGCCAATTTGAAGGCGTCAGCGTAAGAGGCGATATTCATGCGGATATCTCACCGGTTCCCGTTCCCGGTGCCTTCCTGCTCTTCGGCACGGGCCTTGTTGGTTTTGGGGCCGCGCGTCGCAAGAAGAAAATTGCTGCATAAGTAAACGAGACCGAATGAAAACTGGAAAGCTGCTTTCTCACACTGGGAAAGCAGCTTTTTGTATTTGGGCCGCCGGGGTTTTATGCCGTAGGGGAGGGAAAAATTGCTCCCGACTTCACCAAAGAGAAATCGTCCGCATTTCTAGAAATTCGATGTGCTTATAATCTCTGCTGAATTTTATTGAGGTACGGACATATTGCGAGAGAGTTGCGCGCGCCAGCCTATCGCAAATGAGCTTTACCGTACTCAAAGCCACGGATTGGTTGCTCACATTGGGCCTGAAAGTCGAATTGCAAGCCTGTTCAAAATTGGGGGTAAATCGGGCGGTGAAATTGGGTGCGGGAGTAGGATTTGAACCTACGACCTTCAGGTTATGAGCCTGACGAGCTACCGGACTGCTCCATCCCGCATCACCAGCGGGAGAGAAAAGTGAGACACTTGCCCGCGAAGCTGGTTGATAACGAACCGGTTGGGGAATTGCAACCCGCAAACGTCACTCTTTTGATCGGTTGGAAGCTTTATTTTGGCCGAGTCCGGGCCTGCCTTCGGGGGATGGATTTTGGCTAATGCGAGGATGACTTTCGGTTGGCCATGGGAACAAAAACCAATCCATTTAGGTCCATGAAAATATGCATGACGATCGGTATCAAAAGACTGCCTGTGTACAAATAGACCACCGAAAACAGGAGGGCCGCGAAGGTCGTGGCCAGCACTCCCTGCCAGCCTTGATAATAATGCATGAGCCCAAAGATGGTGATGGATAGTAAAAATCCAATCCATGCATTGCCAATCAAAAGGGTGAGCAATAGGGGCAGTGCCAATCGGAACATGAGTTCTTCAGAAATCCCGGCACTAAAGGAAAGCACTATCGCCCAGATCGTTTCCGGGCGATTGCGCGGAAGCAAGGCAGAAAAATCACCGGCTGTCCGGTACTGGTTTTCCGTGTCATCAGGATTTGCATTTCGCTTGAGATAGGTCACGAGAACATTCCCAAAAGCGCCCATTAAAAGGCCGCCCGCAATCGCGAAACCAACGAATTTGCGCTCTTGTTCATCTGGATAAAAGGAAACTAACGGCGTGAACTCCGCAGGCATGGCGACAATCGTTGGAAGCCGTCCGATTAGAGATAAAATCAGCACTGCGCCAAGGGCAAATAAAACAAAAACTTCTATCGCCCATGAGGCCATAATTTTCTGGCGAGGGCCTGTCTGTGTTTCCAGTTTTAATTGCTGATATTGTTTTGCGCCCACAATCGTGCGCCAGCTGAATATTACCAGCGTGACAATGATAATCAACAAATTCAAGTTTGTATCTTGGAGCTGGATGTCCACTATGCTCTCCTTCAACGCCAAGAAAAATATAGCAGATTTATAATTCCTATCCTACTTTAAACTGTCAGTTTTGGCAGCGTTTTGGGCATCTTCATACTGATCAATACTCAAAAGCCAATGGTCTTCGGCTTTAGAGATGGCATCGCTTAGGGCCGCGCGTTCTTTGTTCAGTTTGGTCATTCTGGCGGTGTTTTCATATAGATTTGGGTCGGCGAGGGCCTCATCAAGGCGAACAAGAATGGCGTTTAGCTCATCGAGTTTCTTCTCCGCATGTTGCACCTTCTTTTTTGCAGGCTCCAGCGCATGTCTTGCGGCGGCGGCATTGCGGCGGGCATTGGTTTGCGGTGAGCTTCCAGATTTCTTTTCGCCAGACCCGCCGGTTTTTCCCGCCTCCAGAATCAATTGCCGGTAATCGTTCAAATCTCCATCGAAAAATTTGGCGCGGGCGTCTTTGACCAAAATCAGCCTGTCCGCAACCGCCTCGGCAAGATGTGCGTCATGGGTAATCAACAAAACCGCGCCGGGAAATTCATTGAGCGCAAGGCTCAACGCTTCGCGCGCGGAAATATCGAGATGGTTGGTTGGCTCATCCAGAATCATCAAATGCGCGCCGTGAAATGTAATCAGTCCAAGGAGTAAGCGCGCTTTCTCACCGCCGGAAAGATCCTGAATTTTGGTATCGGCTTTATCCGCGCCAAAGCCAAGGCTTGCGGTCTTGGAGCGGATTTGCGCTTGCGTGCCTTCCGGCATGAGGGCGGCGACATGTTCGGTTGCGGTTTGCGCCGGTTTGAGTTCATCCAATTGGTGCTGGGAGAAATAAGCGATTTTGAGTTTTTTGTGTTTATAGACATTTCCCGCCAGTGGCAGCAGGCGCCCCGCAATGGCTTTCACCAGGGTTGATTTGCCCTCACCATTGGGCCCGAGAATGGCGATGCGATCATCTTGATCGAGGCGCAATTCGACTTTCGACAAAACCGGCTCATCGGGGGCGTAGCCAAGGTCGGCCGCAACAAGGCGCACAATGGGCGGGGCCATGGGTTTTGCGGCAGCGGGGAAGGTAAAGGGGATTGACCGCTCATCAATGGGCAAATCCACCGATTGCATGCGCTCGAGCATTTTAACCCGGCTTTGGGCTTGTTTGGCTTTGGAGGCTTTGGCGCGAAATCGTTCGACAAATGATTCCAGATGTTTGCGTTTGGCTTCTTGTTTGGCATGGGAGGCAGAGGCGAGGGCCTGCGCTTCGGCGCGGCGGCGCTCCCATGTATCATAGTCACCAGTATGAACGCTGAGCTTTCCATTTTCCAACGCCATAATATGAGTGACGGCGCGGTTTAGGAAATCGCGGTCATGGCTGACAATAATGGCGGTATACGGATAATGGCGCAGATAGGATTCCAGCCACATTGCCCCTTCCAGATCGAGATAGTTGGTCGGCTCGTCGAGGAGCAAAATATCGGGCGCGGAAAATAACACCCCGGCAAGCGCAACGCGCATGCGCCAGCCACCGGAAAACTCGGCGCAAGCGCGCAATTGTTCCTCAGGGGAAAACCCAAGCCCGTGGAGAATTGTCGCCGCGCGCGCTTGCGCTGAATGGGCGCCAATATCGGCGAGCCGGGTCTGTATCTCGGCAATGCGCGTAGGGTCGGTCGCAGTTTGCGCCTCGTCAAGCAGCGCCGTTCGCTCTTCATCACAGGCGAGAACCGTTTCGATCAAGCTGACATCGCTGGCCGGTGCTTCTTGTTCCACCCCGGCAAGGCGTCGGCCTTTGCGAATAGAAACTTCGCCGTCGTCAGGCGTTAGCTCCTCACGGATGATCCGCAATAGAGTGGATTTGCCCGTACCATTGCGCCCGATAAACCCAACTTTCCAGCCTTCGGAAATCGCGGCGGTCGCTTGATCGAGGAGCATACGCCCCTCAATGTGGTAGGTGATGTCATTAATATGCAGCATGTCTAAAGGCGGGATAGCGGCCCCGGCACGTTGGGGCAAGCCTCGTTCGGGAAATGCGGGTTAGTCTTCGCTCAGAACCGCCAATTCGTCGCCCTCGCGGACTTGATCGCCAGCGGCAAAATGAAATGCCTCGATAGTACCCGCATGGGGGGCTTTGATGGAATGTTCCATCTTCATCGCCTCCATCACCATGAGCACATCCCCGGCCTCTACCCGGTCTCCGGCGGCGCTCATCAATTGAGTGACGGTGCCCGGCATGGGGGCAATCAGGCTGCCTTCGCTTATCGCCTGGCCCTGTTCGCCCGCAAGGGGCATTGCCGGGAGAATATCGATGGAGTGCCCGTTTAGGAAAACCCGTGAGCCGCCCAAATGGGTTGCAATGAAACCGCGATGGGAGAGGCCATCAAGGGTGATGTCAAAGCTGCCATCGCTTTTGAGGGTTCCCTGAAACTGGAATGTTTCTGTTTTCTCGCCACCTTGTTGTTGTTTGTCTTTGCCCGCGCCTTCCTGATTGGCGCGCCTTGCCGCCGCACTGGCGGCCCGTTCAATGGCAATATGATAGGTGAGGGCGTCATCATGGTTTGTGGTCCCGACAATGACCGCCGCAGGGCCATCTTCAAGATCAATCCAGTGGGTTGTGCGTTTGGGGCGGTTCACCCGCCATCCGGTAAGCGACGTCCACGGATCATTATCGCCGGGCGTCGAAGAGGCGGCATTGGCGAGCGTCCATGCGGCTATTGCCGGTTGAAAGAGCTGCGGTGTCGCGAAAAGCTGGCTGCGATGGTCGTCAATAAAGCGCGTGGAAACATGGCCCGCTTCAAATTCCGGGTGAGAGGCAAGCGCATGCAAAAAACTGGTATTTGTTTCAAGGCCTGTGACATGGGTGCGCTCAAGAGCGCGCGCCATGGTGCGCAATGCGGTGCGCCGGCTATCCGCGCCCTCCGGGCTATGGACAATTAGCTTTGCAATCATCGGATCATAGTGCGGGGTGATATCCTGGCCTTGCCTTACGCCGCTATCGAGGCGCACGCCATCATCTTGACCGGGAAGGTTCAGGCTTGTCAGAGTGCCAATGGACGGCGCGAAATCATTGGCGGGGTCTTCGGCATAAAGACGCGCCTCAAATGCATGGCCGTTCGGCACTGTGCGCTGAACGGGATCGGGCAGACCGTTACCAAAAGCAATTTGCAACTGCCATTCGACAAAATCGATCCCGGTAATTTCTTCCGAGACGGGATGTTCAACCTGAAGGCGGGTATTCATTTCCATGAAATACACATTGTCGCCGCCATCATATAAAAACTCTACAGTGCCCGCGCCGCGATAATCGACCGCTTTGCCCGCGGCAACGCCCGCTTCCAACAGGTTCGCGCGCACTTTGTCGCTGAGATTGGGAGCAGGGGCCTCTTCAATAATTTTTTGATGGCGTCGTTGCACAGAGCAATCGCGCTCAAACATATGAACCACATTGCCTTTGCCATCGCCAAAAATTTGCACCTCTAAATGGCGCGCGCGTTCAATATATTTCTCAACCAAAAACCGGTCATCACCAAAGGCAGATTTCGCCTCGCGCTGGGCTGCGTGCAAGGCAGCAACCAAATCGGCTTCGCGCTCAACAAGGCGCATGCCTTTGCCGCCGCCCCCGGCAACGGCTTTTAACAGAACGGGGTAGCCAATAGTTTCGGCTTCGCGCTTAAAGGTATCCTCAGACTGGTCTTCGCCTTGATAGCCCGGTGAGACGGGAACGCCTGCTTCCTGCATCAAATCTTTCGCAGCAGATTTTGAGCCCATTGCGCGAATGGTTTGCGGTGCGGGTCCGATAAACACAATGCCTTGGGCATCGCATTGTTCTGAAAATTCTGCGTTTTCGGATAAAAATCCATAACCGGGATGGATCGCCTGCGCGCCGGTTCGCTTGGCTGCATCAAAAATCTTATCGGCCACCAAATAGCTTTGATTGGCTGGGGCCGGGCCAATATGCACCGCCTCATCGGCCATTTTTACATGGGGCGCATCCGCGTCGGCATCGGAATAGACCGCAACCGTCTTTATGCCCATCATTTTTGCTGTGCGGATCACACGGCAGGCAATTTCACCGCGATTGGCGATTAGTATTTTTTTGAACATGTGCAGCTTTCACTGGTTGAATGTATTATTCATCACCGGAATTTTTACGATGATTCACAAATTGAATTAAGATGCCTATTGATAGCCCCACTAGCGAGAAGGCCGCTATTTTTACGCCCCACAAAACCGGATCACGCTCACTCAACGACGCTAATAATAGGCCGGTGAAAAACCCGATGGCAAGGCTTAGTAGTAGTGGGCGATAGGTCATCATAACAGGCTCGCAGTTGGTCTAAGCGTCAGGCGATTTTTGCATCCATACTGATGCGGGCAACGGTGTATCCGCGTTGCAGGTCATCAATATGCTTGACCATCCATTTACGGGCCCGCTCGGGGTCTTTATCTTCAATCGCCGCAATTAGCTCTTTTTGCGCTTTCAGGATTCGTTTGCGACCATCGGGGACGCTGGCAATGACTTGGCGTAACGACGCGTCAATCAGCATATTGAGAGATTGTGATAATGCCATTGTCACCCTATTTTTTAATCCAGCGGCGAGGGCGGCAAAAAATTCATCCGTATACATGACCACAAGATTATAGTCTTCGCTCTTTGTGTCACCGAGGAGGGCATGAACGGCCTTGAGTTTTTCCAAGTCCTTCTTGCTGAATTTTGTTGCCGCCTGCGCTGCCAATTGAGGCTGGAACAAAGCCAGCGACTCCCACGCTTCCTTGAAGGTGATGCCGCTAAAGGTAAGGGCGCGGCTGGTGGAAAGGGCAATGTCCCCAGTTTTTGGCCGGCGTACTATCAACCGCTTGGCGGGCCCTCGCGCGAGGAGCCCCGACGTTTCTAGCAGCCTAATGCCTTCGCGAACCGTTGACCGGGTCACACCAAACTGATCGCACAATTGTGTTTCGGTCGGCAGCATGGTGCCCTCGGCCAGAGTGCCCCGCAAAATATCGGATTCGATGGCTTCACTGACTTTCAGGTAAGCTGGTGCCCTTGCGAGCTTTTCAAAGCGATGATCTGTTGGTGACTTGGTCGCGGAGTCCATTATGCCGCTTTCTCAAATAGCTCGCGCCCAATCAGCATACGGCGTATCTCACTGGTGCCCGCGCCAATTTCATAAAGCTTGGCATCGCGCAGCAACCGGCCTGTATCATATTCATTGATATAGCCATTGCCGCCGAGCAATTGTATCGCATCAAGCGCGACTTGCGTTGCTTTTTCTGCCGCATAAAGAATGCACCCGGCTGCATCTTGGCGGGTGGTCTCGCCGCGATCGCAAGCCGCTGCAACTGCATAAACATAAGCTTTGCAGGCATTCATGCTGGTATACATGTCGGCAATCTTGCCTTGCACCAATTGGAACGTGCCAATGGGTTTGCCAAATTGCTGGCGATCATGAATGTAAGGCATGACAATATCCATGGCCGCTTGCATAATTCCAAGAGGCCCGCCCGCCAATACTGTGCGTTCATAGTCGAGCCCGCTCATTAAGACGCGCACGCCATTATTAACTTCGCCCAGAACATTTTCTTCCGGCACTTCGCAATCTTCAAAAACAAGTTCCCCCGTATCGGAACCGCGCATGCCCAACTTGTCGAGTTTTTGGGCAACGGAAAATCCTGCGAAATCTTTTTCGATGATGAACGCGGTGATGCCGCGCGAATGGGCTTCAGGTTCAGTCTTTGCATAGACCACCAAAACATCGCCGCCCGGACCATTGGTGATCCACATTTTCGAGCCGTTTAAAATATACCGGTCGCCTTTTTTGTCAGCGCGCAGACGCATGGAAACAACATCAGAGCCAGCTCCCGGTTCTGACATTGCCAGCGCCCCCAAATGCTCGCCGCTGCATAGTTTGGGCAGGTAGCGTTCTTTTTGATCGGCGTTTCCGTTCAGATTGATCTGATTGACGCATAAATTGGAATGGGCACCGTAAGACAAGCCCACAGAGGCAGAGCCGCGTGAGACTTCTTCCATGGCGACCGTGTGGGCGAGATAGCCAAGCCCGCTTCCGCCATAATCTTCATCGGCGGTGATGCCCAAAAGCCCAAGCTCTCCCAGTTGGGGCCATAAATCGCGGGGCAGGGCATTATCAACGTCAATCTGGCCCGCGCGCGGCGTCAGCTTATCGGCGACCCAGCGGCTGACCATTTCGCGGATTTCGTTGATCTCTGGCGTCAAACCGAAATTGAGCTGGGGAATATTGGATCTCATGGAGGTCTCCTGCGGGGGCTTTTCCGGGTGAAAGAGGGTCCCGGTTATCGTGAGGGCCGAGTGAATAAGAGGATTGCAAAAGTTGATTTTGCTGGTTATTTGCAAGATAGTAGCACTTGTCGCATTGTCGGACAAGCCGACAGGG
>CAYQXV010000007.1:19614-60377 GCA_964421675.1 uncultured Caulobacterales bacterium | reverse complement strand
ATGTTGGCGGTTGAATGCTGGCGAGCAGGTCCGGGATTTGCTTGCCGTCGGGGCTGCAACCGGTCCACTGTGCGCGGAAAAGAAGGTTTTCTTATGCTTGATCAACGCCAATCTACCGATGCGCTGGCAAATAATGTCAATCCGCGCGACGCCAATTTTCAGGCCAATGCGGACGTCATGCGCGGGCTTGTCGATGAATTGCGAGCCAATGCGGACAAGGTCGCTGAGGGCGGGGGCGAGCGCTATGCCACGCGGCACAAATCGCGCGGCAAATTGCTGGCAAGAGAACGCATTGCCCGGCTGGTAGATGTGGGCGCGCCGTTTTTGGAAATTGGCCAGTTTGCAGCGTGGGGCATGTATTCCGGTGATGTGATGTCTGCGGGCGTTGTTGCGGGCATTGGCCGGGTCAGCGGCGTTGAGTGTATGATTGTCGCCAATGACCCCACCGTGAAAGGGGGCAGCTATCATCCCCTAACCGTGAAAAAACATTTGCGCGCGCAGGAGATTGCTCAGGAAAATCGCCTGCCATGTATTTATCTTGTTGAATCGGGCGGGGCGTTTTTGCCGATGCAAGATGAAGTCTTTCCGGATAAGGACGATTTTGGCCGGATCTTTTTCAATCAGGCAACCATGTCTGCGCTTGGCATTCCGCAAATTGCGGTTGTCCATGGTTCTTGCACGGCGGGCGGGGCCTATGTGCCCGCCATGGCTGATGAAGCGATCATCGTTGCCAAGCAGGGCACGATTTTTCTCGCCGGGCCGCCATTGGTTAAGGCGGCAACGGGCGAAGTGGTGAGTGCGGAAGATCTGGGCGGCGGGGATGTGCATACGCGCATTTCAGGGGTTGCCGATCATCTAGCGGAAAATGATGATCATGCGCTCGGCATTGCGCGCAAGATTGTTAGCCGGTTAAATTGGCAAAAGCAGGGCGCGTTGGTTCGTGCGGAGGCGCGCGCGCCGCTTTATGATCCGGAGGAAATTTACGGCATTATCGAAGCCGATGCCCGAAAGCCCTATGATGTGCGCGATATCATTGCGCGCATGGTGGATGGTTCGGTTTTCGATGAGTTCAAACCTCTTTATGGCAATACGCTGGTGACGGGGTTTGCTCATTTGCATGGCTTCCCGGTGGGGATTCTCGCCAATAATGGAATTTTGTTTTCCGAAAGCGCCAAGAAGGGCGCGCACTTTATTGAGCTGTGTTGTCAACGCAAAATCCCAATCGTCTTTCTACAGAATATTACCGGCTTTATGGTTGGCCAGGGCGCAGAATCCGGCGGCATTGCCAAAGATGGGGCAAAGCTGGTGACCGCGGTGTCGACGGCGCGGGTGCCGAAATTTACTGTGGTGATTGGCGGGTCCTACGGGGCGGGCAATTACGGCATGTGCGGGCGCGCTTATGGCCCGCGCTTTATGTTTATGTGGCCCAATGCGCGCATTTCGGTGATGGGCGGCGAGCAGGCTGCAAATGTGCTGGCAACGGTGCGCGAAGATGGCCTTGCTGCGAAGGGCGAAAGCTGGGATGCGGGCGACAAGCAAGCCTTTATGGATAAAACCCGCGATGCCTATGAGGCGCAAGGCTCGCCCTGGTATGCCTCTGCGCGATTGTGGGATGATGGCATTATCGATCCAGCGCAAACCCGCAATGTGCTTGGCCTTGCGATATCTGCGAGCTTGAATGCGCCAATTGAGGAAACAAAATTCGGCATATTCCGAATGTAATCTATTCCCCAGATAGCTTATTCGTTATCACCCTCAAGCAGGGGAATTTCCAGCCCGTCAATTTCCTGAATGGCTTGCCCGGCAATGCCTTGCAAATCGCCATACATGCCGACGGTTGATTCAATCACCCCGTCAATTTGCTGTTGGCGTTTGGCCCATAGGCGCGTCATGGATTTGCGCTCGCGATCAAGATCGGCCTGCATGTCGCCAAATTTTTCAACGATAGCCTCAACGCGCTGGCGAAAGCGCGGGCCGGTAAGATAGTCATAAACCTGTTCGGTTTTGGTTTGTTGGCCAACCCCGGCAAGCTTGACCGAATGAACGTCAATCAGCGATTGGCGCAAAGCAATGGCGAGGGGCACATAATATTGCGGGCCCGTAACCCACACCCCGTCCACCATGCCAAAGGTCTCAACATCTTTATGCAGGGCTTGGGAGATAATGATCGCAATTTCCGCATTCGCCGCACGCTGATCTTTTCGCAATTTGGCAAGCCACCCATCGCTCCAATTTTTGGTGCGTTTGGTTTCCCACAATATCGCCCCGCACGGCGCCCCGGCAGGTGAGGTGACCCGCTGCATGACATCGCCGCCAAACTCCCCCTTGCCAACGGGCTCTATAGTGTCAAAGGCAAATTTTGCACGCAATGTCTCCTCAAGGGCCAGTTCCAAAACCTCCCCTTGCATTTGTTGGGAGCCCTGTTCGGCGCGCCGTTTTAAATCTTCAATCTGTTTGGTCATGCCCGCCAATTGCTGGTCTTTTTCCATCACCTTTAATTCCATGGCGGCGTTCGCCTCGCGCGCGGCCTTCTCGCGTACCTCGCCAAGACCGGCCTGCACTTTTTTCTCAACCGTAAGGTTAAGCTCGCGCTCTTTATCTTCCAGCTCGCGCTGGGCGCGCATTAAATCGGCCTGTTGTTTTTGCGCCTCGCGCAATTTCTCCGTACCCGTCGCAAGGCGCTCTTCCATTTCTTTAAGCGCCTCGTCTTTGGCGCTAATGCTTTCGGCGGCGGCGGCCTGCGCCTTTTTATTGGCCCGCTCCACCAGGCTTGCCCGCTCAACTTTCAATTTTTGCGCAACCGCATCATCCAGCTTGTCTTTTGCCGCCTCAATTTCCTTGCGCTGAAGGGCAAGCGCCTTTTCGCGCTCGCTCACGGCCTTGTCCTGTGCGGCAAGGCGCTCTTCATAATCGGCCTTGGTCGCGGCAATTAACGGCGCAGCCAGCCCCTCGGTCAGCTTAATTTCCGAGGCACAATTAGGACAGGTCAGGGTCGGTTCAGATGCAGTCTTTGACATGCCCCAACTCTGGGGGTGATTCGGGGGAGCTTTGCGAGGGCCTGGCTGGAAAGGGTTCAGTTAGCGAGAATCCACCTAGAGAGCCTTCTGTTTGTAAGATTGTATTTGTCGTGTAATCTCGCTAGAGACCGCAAGACAGATGGCGCCCCTCACGGGAGGGGGCTGTCGATAACGAGCGGAGCCGCCAGCTATGTCCGAATCTTCAGCGAACCCAGATCGCACCGACACTGCGGGGCGCTTGCGTCTTGCTATTCAAAAGTCCGGGCGCTTGTCCGATGGCTCCATTGAGCTGTTAAAGGCGTGCGGGCTGTCGATCTCGCGCGGGCGCGACAAGCTCTATGGGCGCATTGAAGAAATGCCCATCGATCTGTTATTGCTGCGCGATGATGATATTCCCGCCTTCGTTGCCGATGGCGCGTGCGATATTGGTATTGTCGGGCAAAATGTTGCCGAGGAAGAGCGCTTGACGGTAAAGCGCACCGGCCATGCCAGCGAGATTATGAAGCTGGGTTTTTCCAAATGTCGGTTGATGATTGCTGGGCCCAAAGAGTGGGAATTTGAAGGCCCGGAAATGCTCCGGGGGCGGCGTATTGCCACCTCTTATCCGGGGCTTACTGGTGAATATTTAAAAGCCAATAATATTGAAGCAACGCCGGTGATGATGAAGGGCTCTGTTGAAGTGGCCCCGCGCTTGCGGATTGCCGATCTGGTTTGCGATATTGTTTCAACCGGGGCGACGCTCGATGCGAATGGCTTGCGGCCCTTTGTGAAAATATTTGATTCCGAGGCGATCTTGATCCGCAATGATGCGCCGTTGGCCGATGAAAAAGCCGCTGTGCTTGAGGCGTTTCTCAAGCGGGTGCGCGGCGTGATGACGTCGCGTCATGCAAAATATATTATGATGAATGCGCCGCGCTCTGCGCTGGATAATATTGTGAAAATTCTGCCTGGTGTCGGCTCGCCAACAGTGCTCGATCTTGCGGGTCGCGAAGACTGGGTTGCGGTTCACGCAGTCTGCCCTGAAGCGGTGTTTTGGGATACGCTTGAAGATTTAAAAGCCAATGGCGCGACGGGAATTTTGGTGTTGAATATCGAAAAAATGATGGCCTAGCGACGCCGTTATTTATCGAATGTCAATTTAACCGTAATGTCGCTGGCGGCTTCCGGGCGGCCATCGCGCTGTTGCGGATTGAACCGCCATTTTCTGATGGCTTGCACGGCGGCTCTGTTGAAACAATTATTGCTACTCTCGGCAATGCGCGGATTGAGGATGAGCCCTTCGCGCGTAAGATCTATCTTTAGGCGGACAAATTCGGTTTGAGCCGCCCGGCGCGCGCACTGCGCGGGATAGTTGGGCGGGCGTTGGCGCGCTACGGTGGGGCTTGTCACGATTGGTTCGAGAACCGGTTCACGGGCAGGCTCCGCAGGACCGGTAGCTTCGGGAGCGGGTTCTTCGTCAATCGTGATTGCAGAGTTAAGTTCAGCGGGCGGGGTTTGCGCGGGGGCCGGGGCTTGCGCGGGCGCTTGGCTTAACGAGATTTGTTGTCCCGCCCGGTCACCGAGCTGCGAGTTGGGGCCGCGAATGATCTTAATATCGGACGGCGCGGCGGGCTCGGCTGCGACATTCGTCGGGGCATCGGTTGCGGTGATCTCTGCGGGGATGTCCGCTGGGATATTTGGCAAGTCTTGCGATTGTCCCAACTGGTCTTGCTGTTCCGGTGTTGGTGATGCGGCAATAGGATCTGGCCATGTCTCTGGTTCGGCTGGCGCTAGCGCATTTGTTTGCGGAGCTGCGCTTGGCGATATCGTCGTATCAGGCGTCGGCGCGACATCGGTTTTGCCAACCGGTTCTTCGACGGGTTCAGCAATTGTTTCCGCAGGGGCCTCAGTCGGTGTTACGCTCACCGCTTCAGTTTGCACTGCTGGCAGGGTCGCTTCTATTGCTGGTGAGAGTTCCGGAGTTGGTGTTGCGGCCTCTATGGGAGCCGGTGTGTCTGCGAGAGGTTCATTTTCCGGATTGGGCGCGGTGTCTTCGCCCGTATTTTCCGCTGCTACTTCCGCTATTGTTTCTGGCTCTATCGTGGGTTCCGGTTGCTCACTTTCGAGTTGCCCACTTTCCGATTGAATGCTTTTTGGCAGGTTGCCCTGATCGCTTGGCGCGGCTTCTTCGGAATCTTTTCGCACCAACGAGCTTGCAATCCAGATCGCGCTGACAAGCACAAGGATGATTGCGCCCAGCGCCATGCTCGACGGGCCCTCGCTTGGCGCTGGTTTATCCGCAGTCACTATTTTCGGCGTATGATGGCGGCGCGCAGGATGGGCCGAAATTGCCGGTTGATTTAGGATAGCGTCCGGTGCGGCCAGTTCGGCCTTGAAGGCAGCCGCAAAGTCAGCCGGGTTTTGCCCCAGCCATTGCGCATAGATTTTTACAAAGCCCGTCACATAGGAAGGGGCAGGAAGGGAGGCATAATCGGCCGCTTCAAGGGCCTCTAAAAATGCCGGCTTAATTTTGGTTCCCGCAGTTGCGTCTTCAATCGTGTGGCCCATTTTGAGACGGACGGACTGTAGGGCAGCGCCGACTGTTTCAGATCCGGACAGCACATCAACACTGGCCTCATCGTCAGATGACGATGGCGCGTTGGTGATATGATCGTGCTGTTTCGCCATGAACCCAAATTACCTTTTGTCACCCTCAATTCGATGAGTGCGACATGCTAAAATGAGATCCGCCCGTTTTGATCTACTCCAGAAAAACCTCGTACAGGACCTCGTGTTGGTAAGAGCAAGTTGGATGCCATATCACCCATGAGGTGCGGTATTTGGAACGGGCCGCGCATATGAATGTGGTTGACGGGCCCTAACGTTAACCCGTGAACAAGGGTTGCAATGGTAGATCAACCGATGAGTGCACCCTAGGTGCGAGAAAATTAACCAAATCTGCTCGCTTTAAGCTGGTAAAGGCTGTATGGTGGGTGCCTGTCTCAAATGGTTGTTTGGTGTAGCGTTGGACGTGTCCCATGGGGAAGAGTGCAGATATTTTGAACATGGACGAGGCGCGGGCAAAGCGCCTGGATTTCTCGAAAAACACAGGCTTTGATACAGCGGGTGCTTTCCTGCAAAGCGTGCGCGAGGAAAAAGGGCTGTCCATCGAAGAGATCAGCGTGGAAACCCATATCCGCGAAGATCATTTGCGCGCGATCGAAAGCGGTGATTTGTCGGTGTTGCCGCCGCGCGCCTATGTTAGCGGATTTGTAAAAACCTATGCCACCCATTTGGAGCTGGATCCGGCACCAATCGTTATCCGCTTTAAGGAAGATGTTGGCCTGTTGGCCCCGCCGAAAATTGATGCCAGTAAATTTGAATCTGCAGACAGCTATGAGGCGAGCCAAACCCGCGAAATGTCGTTAATCGCGGTGATTGCCATCCTTGCCTTTATTTTGTGGTGCGCGTGGCAGATCATGGCGCCAGACAGTCAGGAGGCGCAAATCGTCAATGCGCGCGCGGTTCCCGAAGGGTTTCCCCCGCCGGCAATCGCGCCGGGCGATCCGGCGATCATTGATCCTCTCGCAGAGATTGCCCCCGCCGCCCTAGGGGCAAATGATACCGTAGCCAGGGTCATCGATAGAGTGGATCCGGTTTATCCGCGGTTTTGTGAGGCACGCGCCAAGCCTCAAGAATCGGTTGAAACCAGCTTTACAATTACCCGCGATGGCAGAGTCTCCGCAGTGCGTATCTTGTCATCAACCAGCGATTGTTTTGAAGAGTCGGCAGTCAATGCCCTTAAACGTTGGCGGTTTGAACCCCGCCTTGTGGAGGGGAAACCCCAACCGGCCTATGATCAGGTCGTTACGCTGGTTTTCCGCAAGCCCGCCTGATCTAGTGTTGGAGTTGAGAGGATCGTGATGATCAGGGTTAGATGACTCCTTGTCATGGCGTCAGGATCAGATAAACATACGCACAGAATTTGTGATGAAGGCATGGTCCTTCCCAATCAGAGGCTCTGCGGCAGGCAGAGGAAATTGAATGTCCATACGTCCATGGCGCGATATTGAACGACGCAAATCCCGGCAAATCATGGTTGGCAATGTACCAGTCGGCGGGGATGCACCAATTGCTGTGCAGACCATGACCAACACGCTCACCTCTGATGCGCAAGCGACAATTCGCCAAATCAATGAAGTCGCAGAGGCTGGTGCCGACATTGTTCGGGTCTCGTGCCCTGATGTGGAATCAACGGCGGCGATGAAGGAAATCTGTAAAGCGTCGCCCGTACCGATCGTTGCGGATATTCATTTCCATTATAAACGCGGCATTGAAGCGGCTGAAGCGGGCGCGGCTTGTCTGCGCATTAATCCCGGCAATATTGGTTCGGAAGATCGCGTGCGCGATGTCATTAAAGCGGCAAAGGATCATGGCTGCTCGATGCGCATTGGTGTGAATGGCGGATCTCTGGAAAAAGACCTGCTTGAAAAATATGGCGAGCCTTGCCCTGAGGCGATGGTTGAGAGCGCGCTTGATCATGCGAAAATCCTTCAGGACAATGATTTTCATGAATTCAAGATTTCCGTCAAAGCCTCAGATGTGTTCTTGACGGTGGCAGCCTATCATCAGCTTGCCGAGGCTATTGATTGCCCGCTCCATCTTGGTGTGACCGAGGCGGGCGG
The DNA here is from genome assembly GCA_964421675.1 of uncultured Caulobacterales bacterium. Classification (GTDB taxonomy): domain Bacteria; phylum Pseudomonadota; class Alphaproteobacteria; order Caulobacterales; family Parvularculaceae; genus CALLPQ01. Next base: position 52,696 of record CAYQXV010000007.1, on the reverse strand, counting down.
CTTGCGGATTGGATCTATCAAATCATCCATTGGTCTTGGCAATATGCTTTGGGCTGGCATCGGCGATACGATACGCATTTCACTCTCCGCCGATCCGGTTGAGGAAGTCAAAGCGGGCTTTGATATTTTGAAAAGCTTAAATCTGCGCCATCGCGGTGTGAATGTTATTTCCTGCCCGTCTTGCGCGCGCCAGGGCTTTAATGTGATTGATACGGTGGAACGTCTTGAGCAACGCCTTGAACATATCACAACGCCAATGTCGCTTTCGGTTATCGGGTGTGTTGTTAACGGACCGGGTGAGGCGCGCGAAACTGATATTGGATTTACTGGAGGCGGCGCGGGTAAAACCCATGGCATGGTCTATTTGGGCGGCGATGTTGATCATCGCATCGAAAATGACTCCCTTGTCGATCATTTGGTTCAATTGGTTGAGAAAAAAGCTGCAGAAATTGAGGCAGAAGCCGAAGCGGACTCGGTCGCCGCGCAGTAGCGAGGCTCTTGAAAAGTTTACAAGGCGCAGCGAATATTGGCTGCGCCTTTTTTCGTAACATGTATCTTTATACTGACGGATAATATTATGATAGATCAGTCGCAAATAGACGCCATCATCACCCGCTTTGAAGGGCTTGAAGCTGATATGGCAACCGTGACGCAGACGGATGAAATAATTCGTCTGTCGAAAGAGCATGGCGAGCTGCGCCCGGTTGCGGAAAAAGCGCGCGAGCTTTCCGAAGTTCGAAAACAGATTGTTGATTTAGAAGAGCTGGTCAATGGCGACGATGCTGAAATGGCAGAGATGGCCAATGCTGAGCTTGAAGAAGAGCGCGAGCGCGAGCCAAAATTACAGCATGAGCTACAGCTTATGTTGCTACCCAAAGATAAAGCTGATGATTCGTCGGTGATCCTTGAGGTGCGTGCGGGAACGGGCGGCGATGAAGCGGCGCTCTTTGCGGGTGATTTGTTTCGAATGTATCAACGTTTTGCCCAGCTTCATGGCTGGCAATCGGAGGTCATTTCTATGTCCGAGGCCGAAGTGGGTGGATATAAGGAAATTCAGGCGTCGATTTCGGGAACCGGCGTGTTTGCGCAAATGAAATTTGAGGCAGGTGTGCACCGGGTGCAGCGGGTGCCTGAAACAGAAACGCAAGGCCGCGTGCATACCTCAGCGGCCACTGTCGCTGTTCTTCCTGAACCTGAAGAAGTTGATATTGATATTAGTGAGAGCGATTTGCGCGTCGATGTTTTTCGCGCTTCCGGGCCCGGCGGTCAGTCCGTCAATACGACGGATAGTGCGGTGCGTATCACCCACTTGCCAACGGGGGTTGTTGTCAGTCAGCAAGATGAAAAATCTCAACATAAAAACCGCGCAAAAGCGATGAAGGTTTTACGGGCCCGTCTTTACGACCTTGAACGTGCCCGCGTGGACGCAGAGCGTTCTGAGGCCCGCAAGGGGATGGTTGGATCTGGGGATCGTTCCGAGCGTATTCGAACCTATAATTATCCACAAAGCCGGGTGAGCGATCATCGAATTAATCTGACATTATATAAGCTCGACGAAATTGTTGCCGGTGATGGTCTGCAAGAGGTTGTGGACGCGCTCATTATGCAAGATCAGGCCGATCGGCTTGCTGCGTTAAAAGATGATAATGGATAAAGATCGGTGTACTGCTGAACGTGCCCTGCGCGATGGGGCAAAGCGCCTGGCTGACTTTACAAGTCCCTTATTGGATGCCCGTCTTTTGCTGATGCATGCAACGGGGATGAGTGAAGCTGATTTGATCATAGCCGGGCCGCAGCCCATAAGCGCTGCAGATTTTTCAACTTATAACAGTCTTATTGAACGCAGGCTCGCCCACGAACCGGTTGCCTATATCATTGGTCAGAGGGACTTCTGGAAGGGTGTATATAAAGTCTCCCCGGATGTGTTGATCCCGCGCCCGGACAGTGAGACCCTGATTGAGCTTGCCCTTGAATTAAGGCCGGTAAGCTCAGAAAATAAAATGTCGATTCTCGATCTTGGGACGGGGTCCGGCTGCCTTCTCGGTGCGTTGCTGCAAGAATATCAATCGGCAACGGGATTGGGTGTAGATAAAAGTCCGAAGGCGTTGGCGATTGCTCAGATGAATTTTGACACTTTAGGTTTGAGTGCGCGCGCTAATTTTCTCCAATCCCATTGGTTTGAGGAGGTTGCCGGTAGGTTCGATATTATTGTGACCAACCCACCTTATATTCCCCAGATTGAGTATGAGTCTCTTGCACCGGAAATACGCGAGCATGAACCTCTTTGCGCCTTGACGAGTGAGGATCAAGGGCGCGCCGACTATCTTCAATTGTTGGATGGAGCTTTCCATCATTTGGCTGACGGTGGATTGATGCTATTGGAAATTGGCGATGGCCATGGGGAATGGCTGGCGGGAGCGGCGAAATCAAGATTTCCAAACGCTGATGTCACCATCAAGAATGATCTATCGGGCGCACCGCGTGCTCTTGCCATCGACTTGGGCGCGGGTGATGGCCAGCGTCGTTGTTAAAATTTTCAGCTGATTCTTCATGTTGGGTTATTGTAAAACCGCTCACCGCCGGGCCTGATCGATAAGGTGATAGCGCAATCAAATTTGCGTGTTCTGGCGCAAGTAAGGCTCATATCAGTCAATGTAGCCATGAAACTCGCCCGCATTTGGCAAAAAAACGGTTGAATAAGAAATTTGATAAGTTATTATGGGGGTACTTAAGGGCTGTAATGTACAGCACTATAGTATGTTCAAGCAACCAATATGTCTAATTTTTAATCCATTACGGGTGCATAATGAACATGCGTTCACGAAATAAATGCGTCATCCAAAGAGGGGTTTTCGGCTGACGCGCATTAGGCCAACAGGACGGACTGAACAACAGGCCAACTTACGTAATAGGAATTTCCAACGATCATGAGCCGTTCGTGATGACGGTACCCGAAGGTTAAAATCTGTGCAGTCAGCATTGGATTAACCCGGAGGCAGTATCGACATTTGAAATGTTCACAATCAGCGATGCACAATATCTTTTGCCTTGAGAAATTCTGTTACCTCCTTTGGGCCTTAATTTAGTCCCTAACTTGGTCGACCTAGTCATGGAATTAGTATGTTTGAATTAATAAAAGAACGAGAATTGGTATGAAACGAGGGCGTAATCAACGCCGCCGTCAGGGCGTCAATATTAACCGAGCATTAGACTCAAATGGTCCTGATGTGCGTATCCGGGGCACTGCTAATCAAATCTATGATAAGTATCAAAGTCTCGCTCGTGATGCGACCTCTTCTGGGGACCGCGTAAAGGCTGAAAATTACTTACAGCATGCGGAACATTATTTCCGAATGATCAAAAGCATTCAGTCGCAGGCAACGCCGTCTCAAAATCAAAATAATTCGAACAATTCGAACAATTCTAACAATGCCGACTCTGCTGAGGGCGATCAGCCCACTCTCGATGAGCAAAAACCCAAAGAGGGCGATGCTCTGAGCGAAGACGAGACTGGCACAGAGGAAAAAGAACGCCCTCGCCAACGCCGTCAACGTCGCCCGCGCAATGAAAAGTCTGATGCGAAAACTAGCAAAGACGAGGCTAGCGCATCTGACGGTGATGAGACTGATAGCAACGCGGATGCAAATTCTGATGGTTCCGCTGATTCGGTTGACGCGGAAGAAAAGCCAAAACCTGTTCGGCGCACACGCCGAAAGAAAACTGAGCCCGCTGAGGCTGTTTAACCCCAATAAATTTGGGCGCTAGGCTCCCTCGCGGTCTATCGGGCGCGGGGCACGCACTGTAAGAAAATCTGTAATGATTATTCCAGGCTTGGTATTGTGATGAAACCAGGAAACGAGGACGATTATGGCAGATTTTTCGAACACTCTATTTGACCTAAAGGGTAAAAACGCGGTGGTGACCGGTGCGTCGCGGGGCATTGGCGAAGCCATTGCGCAACGGTTGGCGCAACATGGTGCCAATGTCATCGTTTCCAGCCGTAACCTTGAAGCGTGCGAAACTGTTGCCAATAAAATCAATGAGACTGAAGGGCGCGAAGCCGCTTATGCGATTGCCTGCAATATTTCGCATAAAGAGGAATTACAGTCTCTTGCCGATCAATCAAAGTCAAAACTTGGCACAATCAATATATTGATCGTCAATGCAGCGGTAAATCCCTATTATGGTCCATCATCGGACATGAGCGATGAGCAATTTGATAAGATTTTGACCTGCAATGTGAAGGGCGCGCATTGGCTTTCGCATATGGTTTTACCCGGCATGGTGGAAAAGAAAGACGGTGCGATTGTCATCATCTCTTCGATTGGAGGATTGGTCGGTAGCGGCGGGATTGGCGCTTATAATGTTTCAAAGGCCGCCGACCTTCAGATCGTGCGCAACCTATCGGTTGAATATGCGCGCCACAATATTCGCGTTAATGCCATTTGTCCCGGAATTGTAAAAACGCAATTTGCTGAAGCGCTTTGGAAAGACCCCAAAGTTGAAAAGCTGATCACCAGTCAATTACCTGCGCGCCGGTTTGGCGACCCGGATGATATTGCAGGTGCTGCTGTATTTTTATCATCCAATGCGGCGCGCTGGATGAGCGGGCAGGGGATCATAATTGATGGCGGCGCCTTAACAAGTTTAGGCGGATTGTAATTCATCATTGTGTATTGATGTTTGCGGTTACAATTTTGTAATTGTGTCTCTCCATTAAAAGCATACCTGCATTAAAATATTGTCATAACTCATACGCTTACGGAACGTTAAGCAGAGTTTTCTTCAAACCATCCTATATGGTTAACCATGGCATAGCCAGTGGGTGCGATTTGGCCATATAGGAGAAGATAAAATGCGTTCAATTATGATGATACTTTTAGCCGGTACCGTAATTTCAGCAACAGCAATGACATCGGTTGCTGCAATTTCGGGTGACGATAAAACAAAAATTGCGAATGGTGCTGAGGATGTTAAATCTGATGCGACCCAGCATGCAATTGATAAATTGACTGAGAAATCTTCAGAGTCACAAGCTGTTTCTTACAGTGGCGAAGAAAATGATCAGTCTGCACATGAATCAGTTGAGGTCGATAGCAAAATTCAGGCGTTCTTTGCGGCCGCTGATACTGATGTCGATGGTGTGTTGACGCAAACGGAATATCTGGACTATCAGGCGGCAGAGGCGCTCAATCGCTTTGCGTTAATGGCGGGCGACGATTCTTTGGTGACCATGGAAGAGGTAAAAGCCTTTTATGTCGCCTCTAAACAGCCATCCGATGTGCCCGTAAATGATGGCGGTGCATCTGAATAACCAATTGCCTGATGATTAGGGTTTTGCCCCTAAGGCCTTAATAATCAGGTGTCCCTTAAGGCTGTCCCAATAGGGTTCAGTCTTGATTCCCCGCATGGCTTGGGCTGTGCGGGGATTTTGCCTTGAAATGCAGCATGGAACCCCCACATAAAGGCTAAGCAAACGCTGCCATTTTTGGGGCGTGTAAAAGACGATAGATGCTCATTTTGAGGTCAAACGATGCAATTTGAAAATTACTCAGACCGCGCTCGCGGTCTTATTCAGGCGGCGCAAGGTATTGCCTTGCGCGAAACCCACCAGCAATTCACACCCGAACATGTGTTAAAAGCGCTCTTGGATGATGAAGAGGGCTTGTGCGCGAATTTAATGCGCGCAGCCGGGGCCCGGCCCGAACGTGCCCTTGAACAGGTTAATGCTGCAATTAACGCCATGCCCAAAGTTGAGGGCGGATCGGGGCAGATTTATCTTGCCGCGCCTTTGGGAAAAATTTTCACAACCGCAGAAGATCTAGCGAAGAAAGCCAAAGACCAGTTTGTGACGGTTGAACGGCTTTTGCTCGCAATCACGATTGAAGCGGGCACAAAAAGCGCAGACATCCTAAAAGAGGCAGGGTTGAGCGCAACGGCGCTTAACCAAGCGATCAATGATATCCGAAAAGGGCGCACCGCAGATACGGCCGGGGCAGAACAGGCCTATGATGCGCTATCGCGATATGCGCGAGACCTCACCGAAGATGCACGAAATGGCCGGCTCGACCCGGTGATTGGCCGCGATGAAGAAATCCGCCGCGCTATGCAGGTTTTATCACGGCGTACAAAGAATAATCCCGTTCTTATTGGAGAGCCCGGTGTTGGCAAAACCGCAATCGCCGAAGGCATGGCTTTGCGCATTGTCAACGGCGATGTGCCTGAGAGTTTGCGCGATAAAAAATTGCTGTCGCTGGATATGGGTGCGCTCATTGCGGGAGCAAAATATCGCGGCGAGTTTGAAGAACGCCTTAAAGCCGTTCTGCAGGAAGTTACCTCAGCAGATGGTGAAATAATTCTGTTTATCGACGAGATGCACACGATTGTTGGCGCTGGTAAAACAGACGGAGCGATGGATGCATCAAACTTGCTAAAGCCAGCTTTGGCGCGCGGTGAGTTGCATTGTATTGGCGCAACGACATTGAATGAATACCGCCAATATGTCGAAAAAGATGCCGCCCTTGCGCGGCGCTTTCAATCGGTGTTGATTGATGAGCCGACGGTTGCCGATACAATTTCAATATTGCGTGGCTTAAAAGAAAAATATGAAATGCACCATGGGGTGCGCATTTCAGATAGCGCGATTGTTGCGGCGGCAACGCTTTCCAATCGATATATTACGGATCGCTTTTTACCTGATAAAGCGATTGATCTTGTGGATGAGGCCGCCTCTCGATTGCGGATGGCTGTTGATTCAAAGCCAGAGGCGTTGGACGAGCTTGATCGCCGGATTATCCAGCTAAAAATTGAGCGCGAGGCGTTAAAAAAGGAAAATGATGATGCCTCGCATGACCGGCTGCAAAAACTTGAAAAAGAACTGGTTGGCCTTGAAGGAAAGTCTTCTGAATTAACCAGCCGCTGGCGCGCGGAAAAAGATGCGTTGGCCTCCTCTACCAAGGTTAAAGAGGCTCTGGATCAGGCGCGCCAGGCATTGGCAGATGCGGAGCGGCGCGGCGATTTGGGGCGTGCCTCTGAACTTAAATATGGCGATATTCCAGATCTGGAAGCCAAACTTGCTGATAGCGAAAGCGAGGGTGATGCGCCAAGCGGAACCTTGGTGCAGGAAGTTGTGGATGACCAAAGTATTGCCTCGGTAATTTCCAGATGGACGGGCGTGCCCGTTGATAAAATGCTCGAAGGTGAGCGCGATAAATTATTGCAAATGGAAGCCCACCTTGCTCGGCGTGTGGTTGGCCAAGAAGATGCTGCGAACGCGGTCTCTGCGGCTGTCAGGCGGGCACGGGCAGGGTTGCAAGATCCAAATCGTCCAATGGGGTCGTTCCTATTTTTGGGGCCAACCGGCGTTGGCAAGACCGAACTAACAAAGGCGCTCGCAGAGTTTTTGTTTGATGATGATAGTGCGATTGCGCGCATCGATATGTCAGAATTTATGGAAAAACATTCCGTTGCAAGGCTGATCGGGGCACCGCCCGGATATGTTGGTTATGAAGAGGGCGGGGTGCTCACCGAAACCGTTCGGCGTCGTCCCTATCAAGTTGTCTTGTTTGATGAAGTCGAAAAAGCCCATTCTGATGTCTTTAATATCTTGCTTCAGGTGCTCGATGATGGCCGGTTGACCGATGGGCAAGGGCGTACGGTCGATTTCAAAAACACGCTGATTATTCTAACGTCAAATCTTGGGGCGGAATATTTAGCCGAACAAGCGGAAAACGAACCCTCAAGTGCGGTGCGTGACCAGGTCATGGAAGCGGTTCGTGCTAATTTCAGACCTGAATTTTTAAACAGGCTTGATGAGATGATCCTGTTCCACCGATTAGCGCGTGAGCAAATGGACAAGATTGTTGATATTCAAATTTCTCGACTGCAAAGATTGTTAGACAGCCGCAAGATCACCATAAGCCTTGATGATAAATCGCGGCAGTGGCTTGGGGATGCCGGGTTTGATCCAGCATTTGGCGCGCGACCCTTGAAGCGCGCCATACAAAAGAACCTTCAAGATCCGCTTGCCGATCTTATCCTTGCTGGGACCATCAAGGATGGAAGCGCACTCACGATTTCTGCGGATGAACATGGCTTGACGATTAATGGAAGTCCAATTTCAAAAAATATGACACCATCAACAGTCAATCTGAATCTTGATCAAAGCCTGCCCGCGGGCGCATTATTGAATTAGAAAGGCCTGATTATGACCAAGCCATCAGACTGGAAACCCGATACGGACAGTGCAATCCGCTTGCTGATTAAAAACACGATCGGTGCTGCGGGCGATATTCCGCCCGATCAACTGCCTCATCATGTGCGCAAGGCGGTTATCGATCAAATTGGCAATCGACCTGATTTGGATCAAATTGTTGCGGATATTCTCAAGGAAGAAACCAGCCGCGGATAGGCCTCTATTGGGTCTATTCTCAATTGGCACGTGCTTTTGCGCGGATTTCCAATGCGATTGGCCAATGATTTGCCTGCGCTAACCCGTTGTTTACCCTGTATTTATCGCTCGACCCTACATTCTGCCGCATGGAACCGACGGTTTGACGAATATCAATTGTAATCGTCATTCAGCTTGCTAATCTCATTCATGAAATCAGGGGCAATGTCGGCTTCAGTTTAGTGTATATTCTTTGATACCTATCTGGCGCCTTAATTTAAGGGGACATGTGATGTCACAGTCAATGGATACAAACCAGACGGACGGTGCGCTGCATGCACACTATAGGGATGATCCGCAACCACACGATGGACCACTGAATGGGTCTGCGGCAGGCGAAGAAGAATTGCGGTTTATTCGCAATTTCCATGATGTCTTTCTCAGCATTGGTATTGGTCTGTTTGCGATTGGGTTGGGAATTTTTACCTCGCTTATGATTCCGCAACTGACCGGGGTTTCATTAGATGGCGGCGATATTGACGGGGAAATTCGCGGTCTCTTGGCTGTTCCCGGAATTGTCTATTTGATTGATGCGGCAATTATGTGGGGCATCGCGGAAATTTTTGCGCGCTCGCGTCGTTTGTTTTTACCGGCCATTGTTATTCTAATTGCCTTCACAGGGTTTGCCGTATCCGGTGTGACCTTCCTTTATTCCAGTATTGCTGGCGATTTTAGCGGCGACTTTGAACAGATCGCCAATCAGTTCCGCGCTTTCCCGCTTGTGTTAAGCCTCACCGCGACAATTGCGATCTTGGCATATTACTTTCGCATGAAGTTGCCTTTCGCAATGGGAACGGGAGCGGCAAGTCTTGCAGGTGTATTTGTATCGCTGGCAATCTTTGTCGATCCGGATTTGGTTTTTGACAATGTATGGCTGTGGCTTTTTGGTTCCGGGATGTTTCTTTTCTTCCTCGGAATTTATTTCGATGCACGCGATCCTGAGCGGAAAACCAGATTGTCGGATAATGGATTCTGGTTGCATTTATTTGCCGCGCCGATGATTTTTATTTCGGTGACAACGATGATTGCTGGGGAAGATCGGTTCACATCGTCGGATGCGTTTCCTGCGATTGCCACATTGGTCATCGTATTCATCTTTGCGCTGATTTCCCTAATCCTTAATCGACGGGCCCTGGTGGTTTCGGGGCTGGTTTCAGCGGCGAGTGCCTTGGGTATCTTGTTCTCAAAATCGGGTATCGATGCGGCTTATACGATTGCGCTGACGCTGCTAATGCTCGGTGCTGCCATGATCCTTTTGGGCGGCGGCTGGAAAACCGTGCGCAGATTTGTCATCAAGCCGTTCCCAAAGACTGGCTTTATCTCGCGGATTGTTCCGCCAGAGACCATTATCGATTGATCCGGAACAAAGCACGGACACCAGAGGGCAAGGCCATAGGGTCTGATCACTCGTCTCAATCCATCGAACGCGGCTTCTGGCCGCCCCGTGAGCACGGTATGTGGTTGGTCTATAAAGAGCACAATCCGCGCTTGCGCCAATTTGCATCCGGGGCTATAGGAACGATCCTTTCGGTGGGGTAGCTCAGTTGGTGAGAGCGCCGGATTCATAACCCGGAGGTCGGCAGTTCAAATCTGCCTCCCACTACCATTTCTTTATCACCTTTCCATCATTGCCAGCACGCCTTGCGGCCCTAAGGCGGGGTGCCTTCCGGGGCGCGGCAAATGGCGGGTTTCATAACTTTCATCAAGAAAAGCATCTCGAACGGTACGCGCGCCATGACACAAGCGGCGAGCCAGTGTATTGATTTGTCCGTAAACTGGTAAGTTTTCTGAGGTATAAGGCGTTAGGAAACAGACTATAGAAAGTTTAGGGGCAAAAGCCCTTCGTAAGGAGTTCCGAAAATGATCACCGCGCGCACTAGGTCAACCAATGTCTCTCGGCAGTTCGGGCGAGGGCCTTCTGGCCAACCCCAGTTTGGTCTCGCTAAATCGAGCGAGCCCCAAAAAGGGTTGCGCGCCGCTTTTCTACAGGTGAGCGCCGCTGCGATTATTGCGGGAAGCGCGCTGCTTTCGCAGGCGGCTAGCGCTGAATCGCTGCAAGATGCTTTTATGGTTGCGTTCAAAACCAACCCGACAGTGCAGGCCCAGCGCGCCCAGTTACGCGCAACCGGGGAATTGCGGGCCCAGGCCCTTGCCGGTCTTTTGCCGCAGATTAATGCGCAAGGCAGCTATATCATTGCCAACACCTCACAGACATCACCGGCAGGGGGTGCCTTTGATATTCAAAATGCAAAACTCGACCAATTGAGCGGAGCGGTCACCGGTGATCAATTGATCTTCGATGGTCTGCGGTCAATCAATGCGTTGCGTCAGGCGGGCGATCAGATTGATGCCGCAGAAGCGCAGCTCATGGGCATTGAGCAACAATTGCTTACCGATGTTGCCACGGCCTATTTTGATGTTGTGCGCGATATGGCTGTGTTTTCATTGAATAATACAAATGTAGAAGTGCTCCTGCGCCAGCTTGATCAGGCCTCAGTGCGCTTCCGGGTGGGCGAGATCACCAGAACAGATGTTGCGCAGGCCGATGCGCGATTGGCGGGCGCGCGCGCCAACCTGTCGAGCGCCAGTGCGCAATTGGCCGTCAGCCGCGCGCGTTATGTCCAATTGGTTGGCCAGTCACCGGCAACGCTGGACGGTGAGATACCGCTTCCCGTGCTACCAACATCTGTCGATGAGGCGACAAATATTGCGCGCGAAATTGCCCCAGCCATTCTGATTGCCCGGGCCACCGAGCGCGCATCGAAAAGAGGTCATAAGATTGCCAAAGGCTCGCTGTCGCCAACCGTGACCGCAACCGCCTCTTACCAATATGCTGAAGAGCCCAACACCTTCATTGTTGAGACTGACACTTTTGCCTATGGCGCGCGGGTCAATGTTCCGATTTTTCAAGGTGGAACCCGCCTGTCGCAGATCCGTCAGACCAAGGCGCAAAATGATGCTGACCGCCAGCGTATTTATGAGGCAGAACGCCAGATCAAAGCGCAGGTCATCTCCGCATGGGAGCAATTAACAGCGGCGCAGGCTAATATCGAATCAGCGCGCGCGCAGGTCGATGCCAACACACTAGCCCTGCAAGGGGTGCGCAAGGAGGCATTGGTCGGCTCCAGATCAACACTAGATGTGCTCAATGCTGAGCTGGAGGCCCTGAATTCGCAAGTCGCCCTGGCGACCGCTGAGCGCAATACACAGGTTGCTGCCTATTCGCTAATGTCGGCAATCGGTTTGTTGACGCCTCAAGCGGTCGGTGTCGAGCCGGTCGAGGTTAAAAGCAATGGGATTGGACTAGGGCTCCTAAAGCCCTGGTAAGCCAATAAATCGCGCAATTATGGCCATCTGACCGGTAATTTTCTCCATTCGGTCAACTTTTTCTCCACACTATTAACGCGGTGGCAAGGAAGGGCTTGCTACAATACGCGAAGCAGATGACAAGATGTACTGTATTTAGGGCGAGCAGGGGCCAACAAAGCTAATTGTTCGCATGGAGAGATCTAGCCAAGCTCACATAAAGAGAGTCTGGGATGGGTCTTGGCCTTATATGGTGCAAGGGTTGGTGAAAGAGGCATATGACAAACGCGCAACCAGAACCAAGCATGGAAGAAATTCTGGCATCTATTCGCCGGATTATCTCCGAGGATGAAGAAGAAAAGCCGGGCGTAGATCATGGCGCATTAAATGCGCTTGAAGAAGCCACTGCTACAGATCACACGAGCTCGGACAATAGTGTCGACGCTTCAGATGGTGGTCAGGATACACAGCCGGTACCCGCTCCCTCTCGTGTTGATCCGAAGGTGTTAGGCGCGGCCGTAGCGCCTAAGAGTGATGCGCCTAAGACGGATGAAAACGCGCTAACCGCGATGCTCGACCGTGCAGAATCCAAGCGCGATGCAGGAGACCCTGCTCAAGAGCCAAGTGTAGAGCCGGTTAAGGTCGAAACAGAAATTCAAAGCGAGCAATCGTCATCTTCTATTGTGGACGATGCCGCAAAAGACGAAATTAAAACTAAGGATGTCAAAATGGTAAAACAACAAGCAGTAGCCCGCGAAGAAACTGATGACGCCATCGTTGATTCGACAACGGCGAGTGCCGCATCGGCAGCCTTTGGTTCGCTAACACGCTCTGTTCGCGTTGCAGATGATCAAGGTCAAACGCTGGAGGCGCTCGTTACAGAGATGCTGCGCCCAATGGTTAAGGACTGGCTTGATGCTAATCTTTCTTCAATCGTTGAAGAAAAGGTTGAATATGAAGTCCAGCGTCTCGCACGCCGCGGCTAATATCTGATGCAATAATGGCCTGCGGCCATTATAATCAGTGAGTAAAGAATTTAACGCCGGTAGCGAAACACGCTATCGGCGTTTTGCCTGTTAAAAGGGCGGGGAGATGCGATTCCTTTAGGTAAATTCCCTGAGTTTGGGAAAAAAGGTCCATGCCCCCCTGCCAAAGGGCTTATAGTCCGCTATCAGGTATTAAGAGCGATTTTGAAACGCGGCGATAGTGAACACCCAAATGATAGATAAAAAATTCGATTTTAAGACATGTGAGCCCAAGATTTATGCCGCTTGGGAAGGGGCTGGCGCGTTTAAACCCGCAGATCCTGCTCAAACGGGGGCAGCGTCAGGCGCAGCAGGCGGCGATGATGATCCCTATACGATTGTCATCCCTCCGCCCAATGTCACCGGATCTTTGCATATGGGTCATGCGCTCAATAACACATTGCAAGATGTGCTCGTGCGCTATTTCCGAATGCAGGGGCGCTCAGTGTTGTGGCAACCGGGGACCGATCATGCCGGTATCGCAACGCAAATGGTTGTTGAACGTCAAATGGCCGACCGCCAGGAGCCTCGCCGGACCGAGATCGGGCGCGAGGCATTCTTGAATAAGGTATGGGACTGGAAAGAAGAATCGGGCGGCACCATCCTCAATCAGCTGAAACGCCTTGGGGCCTCGTGTGATTGGTCGCGTGAACGTTTCACCATGGATGAGGGTCTATCCGTTGCCGTACGCAAAGTGTTTGTTCAACTCCATGAAGAAGGGTTGATCTATCGCGATAAGCGTCTTGTGAATTGGGACCCGAAATTTCAAACCGCAATATCAGATCTCGAAGTTGAAAATACGGAAGTAGACGGACATTTCTGGCATTTTAAATATCCCCTCGAAAATGGTGAGACTTATGAGTTTCCCGTTGAGTATAATGAGGCGGGAGAACCAGTACGATATGAATCCCGTGATTATATTTCTATCGCAACCACGCGCCCTGAAACCATGTTGGGTGATGGGGCGGTGGCCGTACACCCTTCCGATACGCGTTATGCCTCGATTGTTGGTAAGAATGTAATTCTGCCGTTAGCGGACAGAATGATCCCGATTATTACCGATGAACATCCTGATCCTGACTTTGGATCGGGTGCGGTAAAAATTACCGGCGCGCATGATTTCAATGATTATCAAGTCGCAAAACGCCATAACTTGCCGTTGCATGTGATCATGGATGGTCAGGCGCGCATGCTCGCCGGTGATATAATGCCGGAAAAATATGTTGGACTTGACCGGTTTGAAGCGCGCAAAGCGGTGGTCGCAGATATTGATGCGCTTGGTTTGCTGGAAAAAGTTGAAGACAAAAAGGTTATGCAGCCCTTTGGGGATCGCTCCAATGTTGTTGTTGAACCCATGCTCACCGATCAATGGTTTGTGCGCGCGGATGTTCTGGCCAAACCCGCGATTGAAGCGGTGGAAACCGGCAAAACCCGGTTTGTGCCTGAAAACTGGGCAAAGACTTATTTTCAGTGGATGAATAATATTGAGCCATGGTGTGTGTCGCGCCAATTATGGTGGGGCCACCGTATTCCTGCATGGTACGGGCCCAAACTTGAGGGCAGCGACTATTTAGTAGACGAGCATGAAATTTTTGTCGCGCATACGGAGCAAGAAGCGGCGGAAAAAGCGAAAGCCTATTATAAAGAAAAGCCAAAAATCGCCGCAAGCTTGGAGGATTTTCAGGCGCGCAAGGAAAATGGCAAGCGCGAACCTGTTATCTATCAAGATGAAGATGTTCTCGATACTTGGTTTTCTTCAGCCCTATGGCCGTTTTCCACCCTTGGGTGGCCAGAGCAAACCCCTGTTCTAAAAGCCCATTACCCCACTAATACCCTTGTTACCGCCCACGACATCATCTTTTTCTGGGTCGCACGGATGATGATGCAAGGGTTACATTTTATGAAAGATGTTCCCTTTACGGATGTTTACATTCACGCCCTAGTTCTCGATGAGAAGGGGCAAAAAATGTCAAAGTCAAAAGGCAATGTGATTGACCCGCTTAGCTTGATCGATAGCTATGGCGCAGATTCCTTGCGGTTTACCCTGGCGGCAATGGCGGCGCAGGGGCGCAATTTACGGTTGTCGGAAAGCCGGGTGGAAGGATACCGCAATTTTGGCACCAAATTATGGAATGCGACACGGTTTTGTCAGATGAATGAAATCGTTTCGCGTGATGGGTTTAATCCAGCGTCGGTACAAAATCCGGTGAACCGATGGATTGTCCACGAGGTTTGCGTATGTGCGCATGAGCTTTCCCAATCACTGACAGACTATCGGTTTAACGATGCGGCGTCTGCGATTTACCGGTTTACGTGGAATCTGTTTTGCGACTGGTATTTGGAAATTTCAAAGCCACTTCTGCAAGGTGATGATGAAGCGATAAAAGATGAAACCCGCGCAACCGCAGGCTGGGTACTGGATAATATATTGCGCCTGCTGCACCCGTTTATGCCTTTCATCACAGAAGAAATTTGGGGGACATTGAAGGACCGGGAAAATCAGCTTGTTGTTGAAAGCTGGCCAACACTTTCAGATGCCTTGCGCGATGAAGATGCGGCGAAAGAATTAAACTGGGTTGTTGAGTTAATCGGAAATATTCGCACGGCAAGAACTGAGGTCAATGTGCCCGCCGGTGCGAAAATTCCATTGGTTATTGTCGCGCCAACGGCGCAGATCAGTGCCCGTCTTGAGCGCCATGCCGGTGTTATTAGCCGTCTTGCCCGGTTGGATAATATCGCAACCGCCGATAGCGTTCCCAAAGGCGGGGTTCAAATTGTCCATGATGGGTCAACCTTTGCTCTGCCGCTTGCAGATATTATTGATCTGGATGCGGAGGGCGCGCGCCTCGACAAGGAGAGGGGCAAAGTCACCAAAGAGATGGACGATATAACCAAGCGTTTGTCGAATAAAGCCTTTGTCGATAAAGCTCCGGAAAAAGTCGTAACGCAAGCGCGTGATCGCCATGCTTATCTCGCCGACCAATTAGAAAAACTGGATCAGGCGCGCGAACGTTTGAACGCGTTACGATGAGGGCAGTGGCTTGAGAAATATGGCGACACGCCCCGACGGGGGTACTGAAAAGTCTGTGCCAGTGCCGTTTTCACGCACTCTTAGGCGTATGATCAAAACATTATGGCGCCCGGAGTTAAAAATTTGGCGTGTCCGGATGATTTTTGCGTTTTCCGTGACGTTGCTTGCAAAGGTTTTTGAAGTGGCCTCGCCGGTTTTCCTAGGCGAAGCAATCAACGCTTTGTCGAATGGAAATGTAAATTCGGCGGGCGTGTCTTTTATGGGGATGATTTTCGCCTTTGGTATTGCCCGGTTTATGGGAAACGCCATACCTCAGGGGCGAGATGCTTTTTTTGTTCGCGTCACTCAATCCATGAACCGCGTTATCGCCCGCGAAGCCTTTTTACATGCGCAGCGCCAATCCCTGCATTTTCATTTGACCCGGCGCGCCGGGGCCTTGAACCGCGTTATTGAGCGCGGATCAGGCGCAATGGAATTTTTACTGCGGTTTTTGGTATTTAATATTGGGCCAACATTTGTTGCCCTTGGGCTGGCAGCGGGGGTTATCACATGGCGATATGGCATGATGCCCGCAGTCATCGCGGTTGCAACAGTCGTATTATATGTTGTGTTCACCGTTCGGGTCACCGAATGGCGAAACCGATTGCGCCGGGATATGAATGTTGCCGACACTGAGCTTAAAGCCATTACTATGGACACGTTTGCAAATTTTGAAACGGTCAAAGCATTTGCGTCGGAAGAACGAGAGGCCGAGCGGTTCAACTCATCCTTTGGGAATTTCATGTCCCATTACATTCGCTCCATGAAAAGCATGTATGCGATGAATGCCGGTCAGGAATTTATTATGTCTGGCGGATTGCTCGCGGTCGCGCTCATTGCGGGATCAGCTGTTGCCCGAGGCCAGCTGCAAGTGGGTGATGTGACGGCAATCATTTTAATGATGGCCAATATTTACCGCCCCCTGAATATTTTAGGGTTTGCCTGGCGCGAGATCAACCAAAGCAGCGTTGATGTTGAAAACCTATACGATTTAATGGCCCAGACACCGGATGTTCGCGATGATGAAGATGCGCAAGATTTAAACGTTAGCGGGGGCGAAATCAGCTTTGAAAATGTTGCCTTTGCTTATCAGGGGCGCGATCGCAGTCTTGATGATGTCTCGTTTACTGTTCCCGCGGGCAGTTTTCTAGGGGTTGTGGGCCCATCGGGGGCAGGTAAGTCGACCCTCGTTAAACTGATGTTTCGGTTTTATGATCCAGCGCGCGGGTGTGTGCGAATTGATGGGCAGGATATTGCCAAGGTTCGTCAAAACTCATTGCGCGATGCGCTTGGTCTGGTGCCGCAGGATGTCACCTTGTTTAATGACACATTGCGTATGAACTTGGCCTATGCGCGCCCGGATGCTGATGATGCGCTTATCCTTGAAGCTGCCCAAAAAGCGCAGTTGGGCGCGTTTATCGAAAGCCTGCCGCAGGGCTTGGAGACCGTCGTTGGGGAGCGCGGCTTAAAACTTTCAGGCGGAGAACGCCAGCGCGTAGGTCTGGCGCGTGCCATTTTGGGCGACCCAACTATTTTGGTTCTTGATGAGGCAACATCATCTTTGGACTCAACCACCGAAGAGGATGTTCAAATTGCGCTGCGAGAAGCAGCGCGAGGGCGCACGACTGTCGCCATCGCTCACCGTCTATCCACAATCGTCGAAGCCGACAGGATTATCGTGCTTGAGGACGGCAAAATTGCCGAGTCGGGAACTCATCAAAGCTTAATCGCAAAACAGGGCGTTTACGCCGCGCTTTGGCAAAAGCAGGTGCGCCAGTCAAAGCAATCTGCATAGCCGGGCGCTGTCTGTTGTTAGTAGAAGGGTTAGCCGGGGAGGCGACCTATTCGATAGGACGGAAGATTAATGTCAGCACAATCCCGATAATCCCGAGGACTGACCAAAGCGGCAATTTCATAATGGTCGTTAGTGCCTGTGAAATACCGGCAGGTGCGGCCTCAGCGATGGCAAAGCCATCAATATCCAAAATCGATAGCAAGGACGCAGTTGAACGAATAACCGGCTCTCCTTGTTCAAGCGAAGTGACGCCATCTGCCCCGATCAGCGCGATCGCAAGGAAAACTAAAACCCAGGCAATTAATCGAAAAAAACCCACGGTAAGACCCCTTCATTCTCTCCGTAACGCCCCATCATTTTATGGGCGAGCTACTCAACATAGGCCATATGTTAGCGAATTTGGGCCCACAGGGCCAGTCAGTTTTCGCGGTGGGCGCAGATTCGCGTAAAAAGCGGGCTTCTTTGCCACGCTAATCCGCCCAAGGCCGCGAAATTTGGCGGCAAACTGGCTATGCAGCCATTGCGCACAAATACTTCTTGCCTGCGCCCTTAACCACAGTATATTCCGCCCTCATTCGCCATCCGGGCGCTCGTGCCAATAGCGCGCATGCCCGGCGGAGAATGCGGACAGGTGGCCGAGTGGTCGAAGGCGCACGCTTGGAAAGCGTGTGGGCGTGCAAGCGTCCCGGGGGTTCGAATCCCTTCCTGTCCGCCACTTTTTATATCTCACGGCGCGAAGGAGCGCCTCCGATGGGGCGGCCTGACCGGCCGGGATGCGGTCGCATCCTTGTTTGTGCTCAAAATATACATGGTGTTTCGCTCACGGATAATCGCTTCGTTATAACCTCCGTAGGGGCGTGCTGACCGCCTGAAGATCCGGAACTCTTTGAAGAGCAAATTGCGCTGATGTATGATTTTCAGCCACGGTGTGTCCCACAGGAATAATCGTCCTGTGGAGACTAAAAGCTACAAGCTAACGGCGAACGGGTTCCCCGATTCCGGCAGATGTTAGAGATCGCAACGTAAATCTGACAATCACTGACGTATCAGGGACAAGGCCAACATCGCGTGTTCTGTCTCTTCGTACGACGATTTCAAATGTTGAGCATTCGTCGCGATAGCCAAGTAAAAAGTCTTGTCGAATAGTACCTTCACCCGGAATAGTAACCCGCGCACCCATCGGATCGAATAGCGGCAGGCCGACATCATCAAAGAGCCCGATTGGGTCAGGGCGCAAATCTTCGCGCCATGCGGCCCCTACGCTCCAGTTTTTGGTGAGCTTAAGGCGGGCCAGCGCATTGATTTCTTCTTCAGACTGAACACCTAGAATTGTATTCTCATCTTCAAGGCGCGTATATCGAACATTCCCGTTCAACCGCCAGACATTAAACCGCAATGCTGATTCTATACGCTGAAATGATGGGCTGCGCGTTCCATCTTCGCGAATTCTGTTTTCATCAAGGCGAAACCGATTTTCAAGCGCAAACCGGTTGCCAAAGCGAAGATTTAGCTCGCCCACAATATCGGAGCGCTCTTCACCTAAACCATCGGCGAAGGCGAATGCATCAGTATCTTGAATTCGAAATTGCTGACCAATGGCCGCTTCTAAATCGATACCGTTGGTCCATGAGATTGACCCGAATACACCAGCGTTTAAGCGCTGACCGTCTTCTACGGCATCAAATCCCGTTGACTTATTGTAATCAAACAATCCGGAATAATCGAACTCAATACTTTGGGAATCTTCGTTTAAAATTTCAGCATCGTTGCGATTATCTAAACTTGCGGCGAGCTGCACTCTTGGCTCAAGTATAAGGCGGGCGCTGCCAACTTGACGCGAGAGTGGGTAGGACCATTCAATACCGGCGGTCGGTGAAAATCTGCCCACAACATCCGTGGTCGGATCTCTTGTTACATTGGTGCTGAGATCAATACCGTTGGGTAGAATTTCTGTGCCCTCGTCAAGGTCTTGGTAGAAAAATGCATCGCCTCTGAGTTCGGCAAAGGCATTAAAGCGATGTCCGCCGCGTGTAATATGTTCCCGGTTCCAGAAAGCCTGGGTGGTTATGCGGCGGGTATCGGTACCGCCGGTGCGTTGGAGCGAGGCAAAATTGGCATTAACCGCAAGATCGCCGCCAGCGGGCTTCCAGTTAAAATCATGCCGCAAATTCAAGAGCGGAGCCACGTAAGGGGTGAGCGATGAATCGTCAGTCGCGCGCAAACCTTGAAATAGATAGCTGTCCGCCGAAAAGCTGGTTCCGCCGTTGCTCCATGCGGTATTGATGTTGGAGCGTAAACGATTGGTCCGTGAACGGTCAAACTCAAGACGAAGATCGCCGCGCCGCCGCACATCATAAAGGCGTAAAAATGCATCATCGGACACACGCTCAATATCGTATCCAATACGCCAATTATCAGTGATGTTTTGAAAGCCGCGCCCAAAATAATACCATCGCACGCCCGGCGCATCTACTGGTATGCCCGGATCGCCGGGGCTTGGTCCGATGACCGCGCCGGTATTTTCATCGCGAAGAAGCCCGGCCGCATCGCGGCAATTGCCATCTTCATCAAACAAAAATGTTCCGAAACATTGTTCAGGTCTGTCAAAATCAATGACGCCGCCCGCCCAGACGTGGAAACTATCCCGGCCTGCGCGCCGCCATTCCCCCTGCCACAATGTTCCATCGCTAACGGTGAATTTAGGAAAGAAGGTGAAATCCTGATTATTTGAAACTGCAAAATAATAAGGAACTTCCACAAACGAGCTGAGCCGCGAGGAGGTTCCGATAATCGGTGTTAAAAATCCCGATTGGCGTTCCACCGAGGGGTCCGGCGCTTGTATGAAGGGGGTGTAAAAGACGGGAATGCCTTTAAGTTCCAAAAAGGCATGGCGGAAGCGAATAACTTTGCGCTCTTCGTCGCGGGTAACGCGCAGCGATTTAATCCGCCACGTCGGTGTCGATTGCTCGCCATCATCATCGCAAACATCGCACGCCGTATAGACCACTTTGTTTAGCTTTGTGCGTGCGCCTTGTTCGCGAACAGCGCTATCGGCGGCGACGCGGGCATTTTCATCCAGCAAGGCCGAAAAATTTTCGGCGATCCCGTCTCGCAAATCGCCCGATAATTCGACCCGCTCGGCAAAGATCGTTTGCCGATTGGCATCGGTGATGGAGACCTGACCATCGGCTATGACAATATTTGTGTCCGGATAATAAATCAATTTTTCGGCGGTGAGATATCGATCACCGAAATAAGCACGAACATTCCCCGCTGCTGTGACGGGACCGTCTTCGCTATCGCGCGAAATTTCGTCAGCCTCAAACAAGATGGTTTCATCTTCATCAAGCCCATCGGCGTCTAACAAATTTGCATCTTGGGTCGTGTTCAGGGGAAGGTGCGAATAGGACGATAATGTTGACGCCGCGATTGATTTTACCGGGGCCTGCGAAAGTGCGGATGCAGACTGGGTTACGGAAAACCCATAATCAATTGAGGCCCTCAATGAGGGAGACTTATAGGACAGGATGTCGCCATGCGGGGAGCTTTGCGACGATAGGCTTGAGGAACCCAGCAGTGAATGGCTAACAAACGGACCGCTCGCTGACCATGGGTCCGTAATGTCCGAGGCATAGCTGAACGGCTGCCAAGATACAGCGCCAACACTGCCAGCGACAGTGCCGAGAAAAAACCGGACACATCGTTTATTTTTACGCAATACCTTGCCCGCCTTGGGGTAATCGAATCAATACCCGTAAAGTAGCCAAGGCGGGGGAGGCGCGCAAGCGGCGTTGCGATCTAAGCGTGAGATATTGAGGGTGGAAATTTACACCAATTAGCCGTCTTCAAGATGCAATAGTCCCGTTATTGCCAGCAAAGTGGCGATAATAGCCGGGCTCCAGGCGGCCACAACCAGCGGAACGCTTCCTGCTTCCCCCAAAGCAGTCGCGATTTCGGTGATTATATAAAGGATAAATCCCGTTGCGATTGAAAACACGACCAGGACTAGCGCCCCACCCATCCGCGTTGGGCGCATAGAAAAGCCGGCGGCAATCAACACCATCCCAAGGAGTTTTAAGGGCGTCGATAACAGATCGTGATAGCGCAGATAGTAGGCGCGTGTGGACAGCCCGGTGGCTTGGGCTAGGCGAATAAATCGGTTCAGATTCCACAAGGAGATGGTCTCTGGCGCGGCGACCTGTTCGCTGAGATCTTGCGCGGAAAGATTGATCGGAATTTTGTAACTGTCATAGCTTTTCGCCAGAGGGTCGCCCGGCAGTCTGACTTTGGCATATCGCATGTCCAGTTTTGAATCTTCTAGATATCCCTCCGGCGCATCAATTCGCTCTGATAGAGCCCCTTTTGCATCGACTTCAAAGACGGTGACTGCCCCTAAAATTCCATCTTTCTCATTGATGCTTCTGGCATTGATCAACAAGGCGCCCTCATCGAGGGTTTGGCGCAGCCAGATGCCGTCATTTAAAAACTTCACCACACTGGTACGTTTGCCGCGTATATCATTCTTCATCTTTTCGGAGTGAGCCAGCATGCGCGTTGAAACCGGGTCAACGACCGTGATCAATAAAATGCCGGTGAAAAGGGCGGTAAGGGCTGTGGGGGCGAGAACCCGCCATACCGAAAGACCCGCCGAGCGCATGACGGAGATTTCCGAGCGTTTATTGAGTTGCTGGAAACACCACAAGGCCCCAAACAAGAATAGGAACGGCGATAAAACCTGACTGAGGCTGAGCGCGCGCAGCGCCGTGATTTTTAGGGCAAAGAGCAAAGAGCCATTGGCATATTTTCCTGCAAAGCGCATATTTTCTATGAGATCAATGATCATGATTAATGCGGTGAAGGCGATAAACAGCCCGCCAACACTCGCGATCAATCTCCAGGCAATATAGCGTGCAAGCGTAAAACTCATCCCTCTACCGGACTTTCTGCAAGCGCTTTTGTCATTGCTGCGTCATGTCGCATGCGTTTTAGCGTCGGCACCAGATCAAAGAGTAAGGCAATGGCGATAAAACAGATGCTAATTGGCAAGGCATATTGAATCCATTGAATGCCGGTATCTGCGGAGAATGACTGCACCACGAATCCAAGCACTTTGAGAACGATAACACTAACGCCTGCCAGCACAATTCGTAAAATATATCCTCGGCGATTATAGGCCCCGCCAATGAGCGCGAACACGCCGATCAAGACATAGGCAAACGCATGAAAAGGACATGCCAATCGCGCATGGGCTTCAGCGAGCATTTTCCCGGCATTTTGTCTTTCCCATTCCTTACTCAGGTCGGGATGAAGCAGTTCCGATAAATATCGCTCGGTTATTTCCAGCTGCAAGGTTTCATTTTGTTGATAGGCAGCAATATCGATTGTCGTGCGTTCGAACGGGACAATCTGCACGCTACCATCACTGCGTTGGCGTTGAAAATTACCATCGGCTAAAACCAAGACGGGTCCATTTGGACCATCGCGAATAATGCCGCGCTCGGCCATATAGGCTTGTGTGGAATTAGGATTGCGATAATCGCTCACCAGCAATCCTAAAAAGCCATTATTGGGTCGGACTTCGCGGACATAGATCGTAAAGCCATTGATGACCGTATTGAATTCACCGCTCTTGAGAACCGAGCTTGCAAAATCGGTTCTGATATCGAGAATTTCTTTTTTCAAAATACGGTAGGTTCTGGGGCTGAGATCAAGGGCCACATAAAGGGTGGCCAGCGCCCCAATAAACGTAACGGCGAGCACCGGCATGGCAACCCGGCTGCGACTGACCCCTGATGCAAAAATTACCGCAATTTCACTGTCGGAGTGCATTCGATAAAAAGAATAAAGGCAGGCCCCAAAAAGAGAAAAGGGAATCAGAATCACAAGTAAACTCGGAATGATGAGTATTGTGATATATAAGAACAGACCAATACCGCGCCCGTTTTCAAGCACAAGATCAATGCGCTGCAGGCTTTGTGTCATCCAGATCACCAGCGTCAGCACAGTGATAATCATCGCGAACGGGCCAATAAACTGGTTTAAAATATAACGATCTAGGCTTTTCAAAGGGACCCGTCCGATGGAGAAAATCTTCTGAGCTACCCTTATCACGTCTATGAAAAGGGGTCGAGTTGAGACAACAAGATTGCATTCTTCTGGGGCTCGGCTTAGTCAGAATAGGCAAAATGCGTAAAGTTAGCTCGATTGAACGAGCTGTTAGAACAACAAACCCTAGGGAGCCTCTAAATGCAGGTGACATTTTCGAAAGCGGCGATGCCAAAAACCGGTGCCGTTATCATTCCTTGTTTCGAAAGCCAAAAAGAGGGGTCGGCCTACAAGTTTTACGATAAGGCAACGCGCGGGGCATTGGTGCGCGCGGCCAAAGCATCCGGGTTTGTGGGGAAAGCGGGCCAGAGCGTTGTGATTGCCGGACCGGCGGGTGTCAATAATGGGCACATCGTTCTTGTTGGTGCCGGTAAAGCAGGAGCATTTACCAAGCACAAGGCTGAAAATGTTGGTGCCCGCGCTGCAGCCAAAGTGATGGTGCTACGCGAGAAAAGCGTTTTGTTTGCGTTAGATGGATTTTCCTCACCGGCTTTGTCAGATGAGCTGACGGCGGCTCATATTGCGTTTGGCGCGCGGTTGCGCACCTATACGTTTAATCAATATCGCACCACGCAGGAAAAAAATGAGAAAATGGTCCTGTCAAAGATAGGCATTTACGATGCGGATCCTGCATCGAAAACTGTTTATAGCGAGCTTGAGACATTGGCGGATGGCATATTCCTGACACGCGACTTGGTAAGCGAGCCGCCAAATGTTCTTTATCCTGAGAGTTTTGCGCAACGCTGCCGCGAACTTGAGAGCGTTGGCTTGAAAGTTAAAATTCTCGGCGAAAAAGAAATGGCTAAACTTGGCATGGGCTCCTTGCTCGGTGTCGGGCAGGGGTCGGTCCGTGAAAGTAAACTTGTTGCCATGGAGTGGCGCGGTGCAAGTAAATCAGATCCTGTAACTTGTTTTGTTGGCAAGGGTGTTACGTTTGATACGGGCGGTATCTCTCTCAAGCCACCAGCTGGCATGGAAGATATGAAGTGGGATATGGGCGGTGCTGGTGCGGTTACTGGCGCGATGATGGCCATCGCTTCTCGTAAGGCCAAGGCAAATGTTGTTGGCGTGATCGGGCTGGTTGAAAATATGCCAGACGGGAATGCGCAAAGACCCGGCGATGTTGTCACCAGCATGTCCGGCCAGACCATTGAAGTGTTGAATACAGATGCTGAAGGGCGACTGGTTCTGGCGGATGCGATGTGGTGGGCGCAAGAAACCTACAATCCCAAGGTCGTTGTCGATTTGGCAACACTGACCGGGGCAATCCTTGTGGCATTGGCTCATGAGTTTGGCGGTCTGTTTTCAAATAATGATCAGCTTGCGGAAAAACTAATTGAGTCAGGCAAATCGTCAGGGGATAATTTGTGGCACATGCCGCTTACGAAAACCCATTATGATATGATCAAGTCGCCCATTGCTGATATGAAAAATATTGGTGGGCGATGGGCCGGGTCGTCAACAGCGGCCGCGTTTTTGGGCAATTTTGTCAAAGACGGCGTGGATTGGGCCCATCTCGACATTGCGGGTATGGCCTGGAATGAAAAAGACAAAATTACCGGTCCCAAAGGCGGTTCAGGATATGGCGTGCGCCTGCTAGATGAGTTTGTGCGTACACAAATTGAAAGCGGCGATACCGAGTAACAGTTGCGCGTGCCGTAAAGAGGAAAATGAAATAGATATTCTTTTTTACCACTTGGAAACAACAAGCTTAACAATTGTCCTGCCGGGACTTTTGGAGAAAAGTCTGCAACGCGGCTGGAAAGCGCTTATTGTTTCTGGCGCTCAAGACCAACTCGCCCCGTTGAATGAAGCCCTTTGGACTGAGCGCGAGGATAGTTTTATTCCCCACGCTCTTTCTGCTGGCTGCGAGGACTGTGAGAGCGAACCAATTTTGCTTTCCTCACTCGATGAGGTTGAGGGCGTGCCGGGTGATGGTGCGCTGAGTAATCCCAATCAAGCGAACATATTGTTCATGGTCCATAGTGGCTATGTTGATGTTAAAAGCCTCAATCAATTTGAGCGGTGCGTTGCGATTTTCGATGGAAATGATGACGTTGCGATTGGGGCTGCCAGAGATCTGTGGAAGCGCATACGCGATGCAAATCAAAATGGGGATGATGCGCAGGAATTGACCTATTGGCGTCAATCGGAGCAGGGGCGCTGGGAAAAACAGGGGTGATGCGATGGCGCCGAAACGCAATGATGCCCCTAATGGCACAAGCAATGACTCGAATGTGCGCCGCATCTTGGAAGATTTGCGTTTAGATCTGTTACAGCAATCGGAAAACGCGAAGGCTGCACGCGCGCCGGTCACCCTCGATCAACAAAGCGTCGGCCGTTTATCGCGTCAGGACGCCTTGCAGCAACAAGCTATGGCAAATGCCCAGGAACAACGGCGTAAACTGGATTTGCGTAGAATAGATCAAGCGCTATTGCGTCTTGAAAATAAAGAGTATGGTTGGTGCGAAGCGTGCGGCGAGGCAATCGCACCAAAGCGATTGGCTATCGACCCGCTGGTACAGATGTGCGTAGGATGTGCTCAGTGAAGGTTTTTTATGCTTGGACTGATTTTCTTTGTACTCGCCTTATTGGCTTCTGGCTATTTGCTGGTGCTCATTGCCCGTGAGGCGCGCCCAGACGCCGCCAAGCGTAAAGAGATAACGTCGCTAAAAAACGCCCAAAGTGCTGAGAGCACATTGCCAAAAAAAACCATCAATGGGGTTATCGAAAAGCTGCAAGACAAACAGGTCTTGTTGCGCGTTATCATCGTGCTTGCTTTGTGCGCGGTATTTTTCGCGACCAAATATTGGCCTGTTGGATTTATGCTGTTGTTCGCATCGGCATGTATTGCCGCGATTGAAGTCTTTCGGGGCAGAATTGTGGACCAGTTTGAACAGACAATGCCGTCTAGCGAAGATCGCGACCGCAAAGAGCCAGCCGCCAATCAGTTGGAACCTGGCGAGGCGAGGGCGGTTTTGGGGGTGGAGATTGGCGCTACAGAATCGGACATCAAACAGGCGCATAAAACCTTGATTTCGCAACTCCATCCGGACCATGGGGGCAGTGATTATCTCGCCGCTAAGATAAATGATGCGAGGTCTGTCTTGCTTGGCGAGCTTGAAACGCCGACAATTGATAAACAATAATCGCCGCATTGCGATTTAATTGAAAAAAAATTCGATAAATATCGCTGGATTTTTGCCGAATTGAAATATTTTGTAATATTTAAGTGTGGTGACTGATGTACCAATATCGCCCCTGTAAAGCGTTAGTTTATAACGGTTAATTAGGGTGCCGCAGATTACATAGCAGACACTTGCCCTCAATTTTGCTGCGTCGCAGCAATTGCATCTTTGGTAGATATTTATTGATAATTATCTATGCGGCAATTGCGAACATTTCGTGAGGACGCGTCTTTGTTTGGTCATAATTCAGCCGTTCGATACCCCAACCAACTCTCCATATGTAGATGGTCGCTGGGCAACTGGTGACCGGCGAGGCAGGTGGCGTATCTCTCCCCCACGCGATGATCTGTCTCGCCACCCAGCTAGGACGCTGTGTATTACGTTCGCTAGTGGCTGGTTTTAGTTGAGTACACTGTAGGGTAACTGCAGACGCAGTTTTGGCGGAGCGAAGTTTTCTCTCTCCCCCCCAAGCACTCTTTGCTTCGCCGCCCCTTCTTTCAGTGACAGTAAAAGTATTTCGAAGTTACTGCTTTGGCAGTATGACGGAGCGGGATATCTCTCTCCCCCCAAGCACTTCTCGCTCCGTCCCTTCTTTATTTCCAAAATTGAAAATTAGACTTGGACGTGGTCCTCGGCGGCGATTCCCTGCAAATAGAGCAATCCGGTTAAGTCTGCATGGTGAAGGCAATAGGAGGCAGCTTGCGCGGTTGCGGGTTTTGCATGGAAGGCAACGCCCATGCCTGCCAATTCCAGCATTGAAAGATCATTCGCGCCATCGCCAACTGCAATAGTCTGCGATAGCTCCAGGCTTTGCTGATGGCAAAGCTCTTCAAGCGCTTGTGCTTTTGCCATGCGCCCAAGGATTGGCTCCCCGACATGCCCACTTAGAGTTTGATCGATAATCTCAAGAGTGTTTGCCCGGTCATGATCGAACCCCAATGCATCGCGGACCCGGTTGGTAAAAAATGTAAATCCGCCCGATACTAATGCCGTGTAAGCGCCGTTTGCTTTCATGGTCGCAATCAGGGTTTTTGCCCCGGAGGTAAAGCTTATATTTTGCGTATAGGTTTCTTCCAGCACGCTGGTCGATAATCCTTCGAGCATGGCAACGCGTTCTTTAAGTGCGGCATCAAAATCCAGCTCACCGCGCATTGCCCGCTCAGTGATCGCCGAAATTTTATCAAACAAACCAGCATGGCGTGCAAGCTCATCAATGCACTCTTGTTCGATCATCGTGGAATCCATATCAGCGATGAGCAGTGACTTTTTACGAGTGTTAGTGTTGACGATATTGACGTCGATATTTTGCGATACCAGCGCGTTACGCGCCTCGGTTAGAATTTGTGGATGTGCGTGCGCGCCATCATCTGCGATCGGAATATCAATTGCGATATTCTGCGATAATGTTTGATGGTCTTGTTCAAGATAATCGACTACACCGAGGTGTTCGCGAACATCTTTTATGTTCATAGGGGAGTTGGGGTTCGCTATGAGGGATAAGATCGCGGTCATTCAACTATCTCGTTAGGTGGCCTATTGTACATTCATGGCGGTCATGGAATTCTTAACTTATGAACCGATCAGGCCATCTCATTTTTATTGCAGGCCCAACGGCGAGCGGCAAGTCTTCGCTTGCGGTTCGTCTTGCAAAAGCCTTGCATGGCGAGATCATAAACGCTGATGCACTGCAAGTTTATGAACCTCTCAATCTTCTCAGTGCACGCCCTTCCGAGGAAGAGCAAGAGGGCATTTCTCACCATTTGTTTGGAACCTTTTCTGGTGATCAATCGTGCTCAGCGGGGATCTGGGCCAGATTGGCGGCGCCGTTAATCGATCAGATTCTGGCAAGACAACATAGTGCAATTGTTGTTGGCGGTACGGGATTATATTTCAAAGCATTAGAAACCGGTTTGTCGCCGATACCGGACCCAGGAGATACTGTTCGGGCAATCGCGGAGGCGCGTTATGAAGAGGTGGGGCCGCACGCCTTTCGCGAGGAGGTGGTTGCCAACGACCCAGCGCTCGACTGGATTGAACCTGCTGATCGCCAGCGATTGGTGCGCGCCTGGAGCGTGGCGCATGCAACCGGTCAACCGCTTTCAACTTTTCAGGCCATGCCGGCAGAATCGCCGTTACGTCATAAAATATCTGCACGGATAAAGTTGATACCGCCGCGCGAGGCGCTCTATGCCAATTGCGAGATGCGCTTTGATAATATGATTGAACAGGGCGCATTAGACGAGGCCCACCAAATTGCGCAACTGGATCTCGATCCCGCATTGCCAATGATGAAGGCGTTGGGTTTGGCGGAGTTGCTTGATCATATTCATGGGCAGATTTCCTTGGAGGAGGCGACGGCGCTGGCGAAACGCAATACGCGCCGCTTTGCAAAGCGCCAGATGACATGGCTGCGCGGGCAGGCGCAGGGCTGGCCGCAAGCTGAGACTGGTGAGGAGGCGTTGCGGCTATTGCTTGACCAGCTTGGTGGGGGTGGGCGTGAATAATTGCACATGGGGTGAGGAGCTGTTACCATATAACATGCAGGGAAAATGTCTGGCGGAATTTGCCTAAAGACGGGCGGGGTAAATATGGTTACGCTGGCCGTGCGCGCGGCTGACTGTTCCTTTTGCTGGCGAACGAGACAGGCCGATGCCTGATGATAAGGTTTATGGTTGAGTTTTTCAGGCGAATAGGCGGCTTTTTGAATGCGATGGATGCGCGGGCGTTGACCTCGTTTCTGGTGTCTGCGCTGCTGCTGGTGTTTGTTGGCACCATGTTCATTTTCGGTCAGGAATGGCTGGAATTGGGCGACGACAATGCATTGAAAGATATTATGGATCGTGCGGCCAGCTCGCCGTGGGCGTTGGTCGGTGTCATTTCGGTTTACTCGCTTTTGGCGCTGACCGGGTTTCCGCAGATCTTGATGATTGCTGCGACGATCCTGGCTTTTGGCATTTTTACCGGCGCTTTTTATGCGTGGGTTGCGACCATGGTTAGCGCGACTTTGACGTTTGGCTTTGGTCACATTTTGGGCGGCCAGTGGGTTCGCAATGTTGGCGGTGCACGTGCTCATAAAACCATGGACTTTCTCGGGCGTCACGGCGTGCTGGCCAGTGGCTTGATCCGGTTGGTGCCAGCAGCGCCGTTTATCGTGGTCAATTCAGCGGCCGGGGCGGCGCATATTCCGATGTGGAAATATTGGCTTGGCACCGGCATCGGCATCATGCCGAAAATTGCCTTTGTTGCGGTGCTTCGCGCCTTGGCACCGAATGCGGCCTATCTTGATAATGGGATTGGCGGCTTGCTGGCATTTTTCAAAAGCCGGGCGCCGCAAGATCTTGCTTTGTTAATTCTGGTGATCGGATGCTGGCTTGGCTTCTTGTTTGTCATGCGAAAAGTCTATTTACGATTGCGCGGTCAATAGCCGGGTAACGGCTCCGGCTTGGAAAACGGAAAAACCCTTCAGCGCTTATTTTAAGTGCTGAAGGGCTTTGTCACAAAGTAGAAAAACTATTTAATTTCTTATGCTTGGGCTACCTTTTTACGGCGGCGTGTAAAGCCCATGCCGGCAAGACCGGTCAGGAAAAGCGGAATGGCACCGGGGATGGGAACCTCTGACACGCCAACAGTTGAAAAGCTGAGCGCGGAGAGGAGGAAGTCATCATCAAATCCATCAGCACCGATCCCGAAGAAGGTGCCGGTTGCCTGAATGACGTTGCTAAGAGCAACCTGCGCGACGGATGTGCCAGGCGCTGTGCCTGATTCGAGATTGATAAAGATGTCAAAAGCCACCCGTTCCAGAACGCCGTCGCCATTGGTATCGACGAACAGATCGAAATCATCATTCACATCGACATTGGTAAAGGTGAGCGTCTCAAGGGTTACGAGTTCATCGAAGCGAAGAAGTAGAAGATCTTTGCCATTTGTGCCGTCGAGACCATCTTGCGTATCACCAGCCTGAGCAACACCCAGCCCGTCGCTGGATTGGGTAACGCGGCTTGTTCCATTTTGTGCGCCTGTAGCGCTCACGACATCCTCGAAGATCCCGCTCGTAATGCTAATGGTTGTGCCATCATCTTCGAAGGTCAAAATATTGTCGACCAGCGTTCCATTGCCACTTGTCAGCGGAACTGTTGATGCATCGGCGGCAACGGTCAGGCCTAACGGTGCAATAAGAGCGATTGCCATGGCGGCTGCGCGTTTTGTTAGTCCAGCGGTGGTTTTGTTAACTACATTTGTCATTTCGCGGCGGTGGTCCCTTCGGGCCTTCGTTACCAAACAGTTAAATTTGCTTTGACTAGGGGTTCGCAAGGGCTATGCCAGTTTCGAAAACAGGGGATTTTCTGAAAAGTGGATCAACCAGAAACAGGTACAGCGCGCTTTTAAGGTGTAAGTGTGCCAGGACTGGATTTGATTGGATTTGCGGGCCGGTTTTCGCGTTAACCTTAATCGCTGTGTTTCTGGAGCCAGAACGAGACCGAGAAAATGACAAGCCCAAAAGTGGACAAGCTGGCCGGCCCTTTCTAAAGCTAAACACTCTAAGATGAATAAGGCGCGTATATCCGGCGAGCCTGCGTTGACGTCCCGAAGATTGATTGCCTCGTGATTCCCAGCCTCGGGATTCCCGGCCCGAACTCAAGAATGCCCAACTAAGAGTGATAACTTTATGTATCTGACAAACTTCCTGCTTCCTGTGTTGAAAGAGACGCCTGCTGAAGCGACCATCATTTCTCATCAGTTGATGTTGCGCGCTGGCATGATCCGTCAGGAAGGCGCGGGTATTTACGCATGGCTGCCGCTGGGCTTTCGGGTGCTCAAGAAGATTGAGCAAATTGTCCGTGAGGAACAGGACCGGGCAGGGGCGGCAGAAATGTTGATGCCGACCATTCAACAGGCCGAGTTGTGGCGCGAGAGCGGGCGCTATGATGATTATGGTAAAGAGATGCTGCGGATCACCGATCGACAGGATCGGGAAATGTTGTTTGGGCCGACCAATGAGGAAATGATCACGGAGATTTTTCGGGCTTCGGTGCGCTCTTATAAAGACCTGCCGAAAATGCTTTACCATATACAATGGAAATTCCGTGATGAGATCAGACCACGGTTTGGCGTGATGCGCGGGCGTGAGTTCTTGATGAAAGACAATTACTCTTTTGATCTGACGCCGGAGGCTGCGCGCCATAGCTATAACAAAATGTTTGTCGCTTATTTGCGCACCTTTGCCCGGATGGGATTGAAGTCGATCCCCATGCGCGCCGATACCGGGCCGATTGGCGGCGATCTCTCTCATGAATTTATCGTGCTGGCCGATACCGGTGAGAGTGAAGTGTTTTGCGATAAGCGCCTTGTCGATATGGAAACGCCGCCTGCGAGCATTGATTTCGATGCTGACTTGCAGCCGGTGATTGATCAGCGCACGCAATATTATGCGGCGACCGACGAGATGCATGAAAAAGAGGCCTTTGAACGCGATGTGCCCGAAGAGCAGCGTATTTCTGCGCGCGGCATTGAGGTGGGTCATATCTTTAATTTTGGCACCAAATATTCCGACCCCATGAAAGCGAGTGTTTCTGGACCCGAGGGCAAGGATGTCATGGTGGAAATGGGCTCTTACGGTATTGGCGTGTCCCGGTTGCTCGGTGCCTTGATCGAAGCGTTTCATGATGAACAAGGATGCGTATGGCCGATTGCGGTTGCCCCTTTCCATGTGGGCCTTGTTAATCTGAAAGTCGGTGACGGCGATACGGACAGCGCGTGCGCGAGCCTTTACGCGGCGCTTGGCGCTGCGGGGCTGGACGTTCTTTATGATAATACGGGCGCGCGTGCGGGCGAGAAATTCGCGCGCATGGATCTGATTGGCTTGCCATTTCAAATCACCATTGGCCCGCGCGGCCTAAAATCAGGTGTTGTGGAAATCAAAACCCGCGCAACAGGCGAAAAACAGGAATTAGCGCCAGAGGCGGCCGTTGCTTTCGTCCGTGAGCAGATTATGGCGGGGCTTGCTGTTTCTTAACCCTTGGTGGGTGTTGAGCGGGCGTTGGGTCTGATTTGAGACCGCCATCCGTCTCGATGGACGGGCCACTACTACCAGCGCCAGAACTTGGTTCAGCGCGCCAATTGGCGTCGCCGTCATTGCCGCAATCA
>CAYQXV010000007.1:18179-19514 GCA_964421675.1 uncultured Caulobacterales bacterium | reverse complement strand
AGCGCCAGAACTTGGTTCAGCGCGCCAATTGGCGTCGCCGTCATTGCCGCAATCATTGCCGCAATCAATGTCTCGATCAATGTCTCGATCATTGTCGCCATTAATGTTTTCATTAAGGGCGCAATCGTGCGCCACCTCATCAAAGTCAATCTCATCAACGCCAATTCCATCAAAGTCCCATTGCGGCGAGTCATTTGATGGGCCGGGCGATGGTGCGTCTTCTGATTGCTTAGAAGGAGAGGGCGCATAAAGGGCGTGTGCCAGTGTTGGTACCTCGCCGCCGCGCAAGCGTTCAATAACCGTATGGGCCCAGATGGCTTTGGTCATGGCGGCAACACCATGGTCAAAGCGACCCTTTTGGCGGCCAAGATCGATGCGCGAAAAATCCCGCACGGCCTCGCCCGCTTCTTCGGCAAGATCGAGGGTTAGCAAGGACAGTCTTTCATAGCGCGCCTGCAGCGCAGCCTCAAAAGAGGAATTATCGTCTTTGGTCACATCGCTCATGGCGGGCAGTATAGGCCCATGGCGAGGGGCGGGGATAAAATAAATCTCGTTGGTTGGCATATTCACCGCAACCCTAATCACACCGCTATTGTGTGTTCTTTGGTCATGACGGCTCATGTCTTGAAATTTTTGTGGATCAGGGTAAAACGTCCGTATGTACACAATGCTTCAATCTCAACACCAAACTTGCCAACAAAATGTTCAGGCAAGTAACCAGCCAAGCGATTGGCGGGTGTGTTGTGTGCATGGAGCCATGCTAAGTTACCAAGACTAACTTTCAGCTCCCACCATCCCCGCCGCATCGGACGGGGATTTCCTTTGCAAGGCCCGTTCTTTGCCCCAAACAAAGGAACCTAAAGATGACATTTTCACATGATGACGAGATAACCCATATTGCAACCGGGGTGCTTGCGCGCACGCTGCCCAAACCGCAATGGACCCATGCGGCCCATATTGCGGCGGGGGTCTATATGCTGAACGAACAGGGTGAGCGGGCATTTGCGACAATGCCGGATATTATTCGCACCTATAATGAAGCAACCGGCGTGCAAAATACTGATAATGATGGATATCATGAGACCATAACTCAGGCTTCGTTGCGAGTAATCTATGATGAGATGAAATCCGGGCGCGCGCCGACCCCGCTTTTTGAAATTGCCAACAAAGTCATGGCCGGGCCTATGGGCAATCCCGATTGGTTGCTTGGCTATTGGTCAAAAGCGCTTTTATTTTCGGTAAAGGCGAGGCGCAGCTGGGTTAATGCTGATTTGAAGCCTTTTCCCTATCAGCAATGAAGGGAAGGAAATTAGCAGGGGCGCTTAATCCCTGCCA
>CAYQXV010000007.1:0-18079 GCA_964421675.1 uncultured Caulobacterales bacterium | reverse complement strand
GCATCAAGGCCTTGGCGGGCGAGCAGATCTGCACGTTCATTGCCGGGATCGCCTGCATGGCCCTTTACCCAATGCCATTCAATTGTGTGTTTGGCCGCTAGTGCGTCAAGTTCTTCCCACAGGTCGCGGTTCTTGACGGGCTTGCGCGATGCGGTGCGCCAATTGTTTTTCTTCCAGTTTTTGATCCACTCATTCAGACCGTTCTTCACGTAGGTACTGTCAGTATAAAGAGCAAAGGGCGTGCCTTCGCTCATATGGCGCAAGGCTTCGATTGCAGCCATTAACTCCATGCGGTTATTGGTTGTCGCTGGCTCGCCGCCTTTAAGTTCGGTTTCCTCGTCGCCGGTCATGACATAAACTCCCCAGCCGCCGGGGCCAGGATTTCCCGAACATGCACCATCAGTATACACTTTAATCACGCGGTCTTGCCTTTGTTTTATCGTGCCGAGCCATTCTGGCTGGTCACCTTGTTGCTGGTGAAACCGCAATTTGCGATCATATTCAAGAGGATCTTTTACCCGCACCAAAGCGCCGGGCACCTGATTGAGCCAATCATAGCAGCGGGTCAGTAAAAACCGCATGGCGCTGCCGCGTAACATTAGCGGCAAATTTTCCCATTCCGGCGCGCTTAAAGGTCGAACGCTGGTATAGCCTTCCAGAAATTGCGCGGAGCGGGTGGGGGAAAATTCATGGGCCTCATCAAAGCACCAGGCATTGATGCAGATGGCAAGGTCGTAAATATAAAAATCCGTACACGAAAAATAAAAATCGATGAGGCCGGAAATTTCTTCATCCGGGCCAAACATCACATTGTCGGGAAAATAGTCTGCATGAATGACGCCGCTTGGCAGCGCGCTTTGCCCCAATGATGGCCAATGGGCATCGAGAAAGGCAAGCTCATCTTTAATGCGCCGGGCAAGCCCGTCATCGCAGCGATCAACATCGCCCCCGCAATCATCGGCAAGGGTGTGCCAACCGCTAAGCGATAAATCATTTTTGCGGTTGAGGGTGAAATCGCCCGCCGCCCGGTGGCAGCGCGCGAGCATTGCGCCCATGGTGCGGCATTGCGCAGGCGAGGGGTCATCAATGGAAAGGCCGGGAACAAATCCGATGAGCGCTGCGGTGCGACCGCATAAAGAGTGCAGCAAATTTCCTTGCCGGTCCGCAATCGGGCGCGCAGCGGGTAAGCCCGCATCAGCAAAATGTTCCATCAGCGCTAGAAAGAAGGGGAGATCATCAACATTTACCCGCTTTTCATAGAGCGTCAGAATATAGCGGCCTTTATCGGTCTCGAGCAGATAGTTGGTGTTTTCGATGCCCTCGGCAATGCCTTTAAATCCGGTGGCCGTGCCAACATCATAGCCGCGCAGGAATGCGCTTAGCGCTGTTTCATCAACATGGGTGTAGACGGCCATGATTTATCCGCTCACTTGCAAAAGGGCCTGATCGCAAGACCAAGCTTTAGGTGCGCACAGGGATACCAAGGATGGCCGCGAGGTCAAACAGCGGCTTTTAAGGAGGGCGGCATTTTAAAGGAAATCGTTTCCGAGGCGACTTCAACCGGCTCAATAGAAAAGGTGCGGCGACCGGCGAGCGCTTCCAGAAATCCTTCAACCAAATCTTCAGGAACCGAGGCCCCCGAACTCAGTCCCAAATTTGCCACGCCCTCAAGGCAGGACCAGTCAAAGCCATCAGGTCCATCGATTAGAATCGCTTTCTTGGCACCGTGATCGCGCGCAACCTCGACCATGCGCCGGGAATTGGAAGATGATTGCGAGCCAATCACAATCACCAGATCCGATTGCGGGGCAATGGCGCGAATCGCATCCTGCCGATTGGAGGTCGCGTAGCAAATGTCCGCAGCATCGGGGCCATGAATATCGGGAAAGCGCGCTTTTAACGCCTCGATGATGGCGGAGGTCTCATCCACTGACAGGGTTGTTTGCGTGACATAGGCAATAGGCCCGCCGCGCGCATCCTCTGGCAGATCCAGTGATTCCACGTCAATGACATTGGCAACCAGGCTCATCTTATTGGCTGGGACTTGCCCCAGCGTGCCGGTCACTTCCTGGTGGCCGTGATGGCCGATCAAAATGATATGATAGCCGCGCTCAGTCAGACGTCGGGCACGGTTGTGGACCTTTAACACCAGCGGGCAGGTGGCATCCACAAGGCGCAAGCCGCGGCGCTCAGCGTTTTCATGAATGGCGCGCGCCGACCCATGGGCCGACAGGATAAGCGGTCGGTCGTCAGGGGCATCGTCAATATCGTCGATGAAAACCGCGCCCATGGCTTTTAGCCGGGCAATCACATGCACATTATGGACGATTTCATGGCGCACATAGACCGGCGCGCCGCATTGCTCAAGCGCCTCTTCGACAATCCGGATCGCACGCTCAACGCCTGCACAAAAGCCGCGCGGGGAGGCTAATAACACCCGCAAGGGCTCCCCATCAGCACCAGTGTGCGGGGTGGTCGGCGGGGCGACTTGTGGCATATTCTATCTTTCCGCGCGTTTCGACATTGCTTCGCCTCGCGCAAAGCGCTACCAAAATTCATGACGGGCCGTTTGTTTGATATCGGTTCGCACAGCACTACACATGTTTGGATATAGGAGCATTAGCCAATGCATAAAGCGCCACATCATGCGCTAATCGCCGCAGGTCTTTTTGGGTTGGTGGCATTGATTGCCGGCTGTTCGGGCTCGAAAGCAGCGCTTGAGCGCAATCCCGCCCCATGCCCTAATGTTCTCGTGCTCAGCGAGGCTGCGCGCCTGATCGATTTTGATGGCGAGCAGACATTAGATGATATTGCCTGGACCGGTGAAATTGAAGATGTAGTGTTAAGCTGCCGCTATTTTGACGACAAACCGATTAAAGCGGAACTTGAGATCGCGTTTTCTCTGGGCAAAGGGCCAAGAGGCGATTCTAATTCCCATGATTTTATTTATTTCGTAGCGGTGACAAGGCGCGACCAGGAAGTGATTGCAAAACGCGATCTTGCGGTCCGCGGGAAATTTTCTCGCAGTTCCAACACTTACACCACGAAAGTAAAGCTGGATGACATTGTCATTCCGCGGGCAAATGAAAAAACCAGCGGAACCAATTTCGAAATCATTGTCGGCTTTGCCCTCGACCGCGAACAGGCCTTGTATAACCGATCCGGGAAAAGCCTGAAATTCCCCCATCTATAGAAATTAAGAGCTTGCGATGACCTTGCTGCAGGATTTATCGGCAATCGTCGGCGCGGCGTTTGCCCGCGAAGATATTGACGCCGGCTTAGGAGAGGTGCGGGTATCAGATCGTCCTGACCTCGCTCAGTTCCAGTGTAATGGCGCGCTTGGTGCCGCCAAAGCGTTGAAAACAAACCCGCGCGCGCTGGCTGAAAAAATTGCCGTTCACCTGCGCGCAGAACCTGCCATTGCTGAGGTAA
The DNA here is from genome assembly GCA_964421675.1 of uncultured Caulobacterales bacterium. Taxonomy (GTDB): domain Bacteria; phylum Pseudomonadota; class Alphaproteobacteria; order Caulobacterales; family Parvularculaceae; genus CALLPQ01. The sequence goes on along the minus strand of CAYQXV010000007.1, from coordinate 14,647 downwards.
CGATTGCTGGCCCCGGCTTTCTCAATCTGACCCTGACCGACGATTATCTGGTGGAGCGGTTAGGCCGTGCGGTAGATAGTACGGGATGGCAATCTGAAACCAGCGAAACCATCGTGCTTGATTATGGCGGGCCGAATGTTGCCAAGCCCTTGCATGTTGGGCATTTGCGCGCAGCGATTATTGGCGAGAGTTTAAAGCGGATTTTGCGGCTGACCGGCGCGAAGGTTATTGGCGATGTGCATTTGGGCGATTGGGGCCTGCAAATGGGCCAGCTGATCAGCGAGCTGGCATTGCGCGCGCCTGAGTTGATATATTTTGACCCGGATGCGGCGGGGCCTTTTCCAGAAGATCCCCCGGTTAGTCTGAAAGACCTTGAAGATATGTACCCGGTCGCGTCGGCGGCCTGTAAAGCGGACCCTGAGCGCCGGGAGCTGGCCCGCAAAGCCACCTTTGATCTGCAGGAAGGGCGTGCTGGCTACCGTGCTCTTTGGCATCATTTTGTGACCTTATCCAAAGCCGCGATCAAGGATGATTATGACGCGCTTGGGGTCTCATTTGATTTATGGAAGGGGGAGGCGGATGCGGATCCCTTTATTGCCCCCATGGTTGAGGCCCTAGAGCAAAAAGGCCTCGTTGAGGAGAGTGACGGCGCGCGGATCATTCGGGTGGAGCGCGACGATGACCGCAAAACCGTGCCGCCTATCATGTTGATCACCTCTGAGGGCAGTGTTGGCTATCACACAACCGATCTGGCAACGATTGTTGACCGGATGGAGAGCCAAAATCCTGATCGTATTCTTTATGTTGTCGATCAGCGTCAGGCTTTGCATTTTGAACAGGTGTTCCGGGCCTCAGCAATGGCCGGATATCTGGGCGAAGACCGGTTAGAGCATCTTGGCTTTGGCACCATGAATGGGAAGGACGGCAAGCCGTTCAAAACCCGCGAAGGGGGCGTTCTAAAGCTGCAAGATATGGTTGCGATGGTAGAGACGCGCGCCCATGAGCGCCTTGTTGAATCGGGCATGACCAAGGGGCTGGATGCAAGCGAGATTGCCAAGGTTGCCCGCCAGGTCGGGGTGGCGGCGTTGAAATTTGCTGATCTGTCAAACCCTCGAACCTCGGATTACATTTTTGATCTTGATCGCTTCACCTCCTTTGAAGGCAAAACCGGTCCTTATCTGCAATATGCTTGTGTGCGGATTCAATCGATCCTTAATCGGTTGCAAGAGGGCGGCAAGGATACTGATTTAGGGCAGGGCGCGGCGTTAGTGATTACAAAGGATGAAGAGCGCGATCTCATTCTTTGCCTGATGAGTTTCAGTGAAGTCATTAAAAATGCTTATGAAAAGCGGATGCCGCATTTACTGGCAGAGCATGCCTTTACGCTCGCCCAAACATTCTCCCGGTTTTATGCGGCCTGCCGTGTTACCGACGAAGGCGATGACAAAGTACGAGCATCAAGAACGCGTCTGTTGACGATTGTGCGCGAGCAATTGGGATTGGTGCTGGACCTTCTTGGGATTGAAATTCCCGATAGGATGTAGATTATGCACTCAGTGCGCGGAGTGTTCGCGCGCTTTGGGGCATAATTTTTGGAACTTTGGGTAGTTTCACACAATCCGCGTGTTCTTTTCTATATCTGTGCCCAAAGCACAACACTTGCCGCAGGGGTGTGGAAAACGTGAAAAGTGCTTGTTAAACAATTGGCTAATTAATTTCTACACAGAGCAAACTTGCAATGTTTTCTGATGGTTGCAGGCTTGGGAAAAGTTTTCAAAAAAAATCACATTTCTGAGAGCTAACTGTCTTGCAACCGTAATATTTGCGGCGTACGCGATCCCGTATTGGCTCAATTATGAGCGGTAATTTTTGGGGTTCTTACTATGACAATGATGAAGGCGTTAAAGGCTGGCGTTGCTGCAGCTGCACTGACAACCATGCTCGCACCAATTACGTTTGTACCGGCTGCTTATGCGCAAAATACGACATCGTCCATTCGCGGCACGGTTACCGATGACGGCGGATCACCGATTGCCGGCGCGGCTGTCACTGTCACCGACACCAGAACTGGGTCATCTAGTTCGACAACCACTAATGCAAATGGCACTTTTTCTGTAAGAAACCTTGGTATTGGCGGTCCATACTCAGTTTCTGTCAGCAGTGATGGATTTCAAAGTGAGCGTCTTGATGGGGTGTTCATCAATTTGAGTGGTCCCACAGTGACAAGCATCGATCTTGACCGTGCGACCTCTGGCGCAACAGGTGATGAGATTGTGGTAATAGCCTCGCGCCAGAATACACAGCAACTTGCGATTGGCCCGAGCTCGACCTTTGGTCAGGCCCAACTCGAAGCGCTGCCGTCCATTACCCGCGATATTCGCGATACAATCCGGATTGATCCGCGTTTGACGGTTTCTGGCGGTGACGATCTGGTTTCATGTCTTGGCGGCAATAGCCGGGCAACATCGTTCACGATTGATGGTGTGGCGGCAAATGATGCGTTTGGCCTGAACGCGTCGGGTACTCCGGCGCGCGCAAACTTTCCTATTCCCTTTGATGCGGTTCAGGAAACAGCCGTGGAGTTTGCGCCGTTTGACGTTACTTATGGTAACTTCACAACCTGTAACATCAACATTGTGTCGAAGTCTGGTACCAATGAATTCCATGGCTCTGCATTTGCGGTGTTTAACTCGCGCAGCCTGACCGGTTCTAATGCTGACGGCAATACGATTTTAGGGGCAACGGGCTTCCGTGATTATAACTGGGGCGCTGAGCTTTCTGGTCCAATTATTAAGGACAAATTGTTCTTCTCTGTTGTCTATGAAGAAATCCAAGATGGCGGTTCGGTTATCGGTTTTGGTCCTGAGGGCGGTGATTTCGCTAATCCTGTCGATGGATTTACCGAAGCTGATCTTGCTGCGGTAGAGGCAGCAGCGGCGCAAGTTGGATTACCAACGGCAGGATTGGCAGCGGTTGTGCCAGAAACGAGCCGGCGCATTTCCTCACGGATTGACTGGATCATTACCGATCAACACCGGTTTGCCTTCAACTATCTGCGCGAGCGTGAGTTGGAAGTTGAGCCAGATCTGTTTGGTGTTAGTTTCCAATTCCTGAATTCTTTTGAAAATTCTGGTTCAAGTAATGAGCGGTATTCAGCGCGTTTGTTTTCAGATTGGACAGATAATTTTTCTACCGAAATTCGGTTGTCTCGCACCGATAATCTCGACATTCAAAACCCGGTCGGCGGCGGTGAAGCGCAAGATGCTAATCCGATCCCGCGTATTGTCGTCAATGGCAATGGCACCAATACTTTTGGTCCTGGTGGCTTCAATAATGGTGTTCAAGTTTCTGGACCTGGCTTCTTCCGGTCTGCCAATGCGTTGGAAACACAGCTTGATCAGCTGCGTGTCAAAGCGGATTACATTGCTGGAAATCACCTTCTTACTGGTGGTTATGAGTTAAACAGTTTGGACGTGTTTAACCTGTTTGCGGTGGATGCGACAGGAACGTTTGAATTTGCAACGATTGATGATTTGATTGCTGGAAATGCAACCAACATTGATTTCACCGGCACTGCGACCGGCGACATTAATGATGCGGCTGCTGAGTTTAAACGCAACATCCACACAATTTATGTCCAGGATACATGGACACCCACCGATGCGCTCACCGTATCTTTGGGACTTCGCTATGATTTCTATCAATCAAGCGACACACCCCAAGCTTCACCATTGTTTGAACAGCGTTATGGGTTTTCCAATGATAGTGCATTCAATGATTTGTCTGTCTGGCAACCACGCCTTGGTGTGAATTATGATTTAGGGCCAACGATTTTCGGGGATAGCTCGATCTCATTTGGTGCCGGTGTGTTCTCCGGTGGTGACCCAACCGTATTCTACTCTAATGCTTTTACCAATAATGGCTTTGGTACAGCGAGTGCGGACGAAAATAATGCCGAGTGTAATGCGGATCCAAATACATTAACCGGGTTGGCGGCGAGCGGATTTGCGATCCCGCAATGTATCATCAATGAAATTGTGGCTGATGCTTCTGCGGGTAATGGCCGGACGGATGCGTTTGATCCAAACCTCGATATTCCATCCGTGGTTCGCGCCTCGTTTGGTGTTGATCACCGTACGGATTTTGCCGGTGCTGCTGGCGGATTGTTTGATGACTGGCAAGTCAATCTTGACGTTATCTACACAGCAAACCGTAACTCATTTGAGTTTATCGATTTGACATTGTCACCGGTGGGCGTTGCTCCTGATGGTCGCGACATTCTCGAGGCGATTGATCCTCTCCAGGATGGTTGTAATGCAACCTTCATTGGGCCGCGCGATGGGTTTTCTGGTGTCACACCTGAATGCTTCACATTCCGCGATCAGGACATTCTCCTGACAAATGTTGACGGCGATAATGGCCGTTCGATTTCCGTGTCTGCGCGTCTTGCCAAGACCTATGATTATGACGTGTTCAATCGCCCAGCGAGCTGGAGCTTGAACATTGGTTATGCCTATACAGATGCGACAGCGGTTGCGACCAACCTTAGCTCAACAGCAACGTCGAGCTTTGAAGAAGTTGCAACGATTACGGCCAACCAGAACTTTGCGGCACCAACACAGTTTGTGAACCGCCATGTGGTCTCGCTCGCGTCTACATTCCGTCAGGAATTAATTCGCGACCTGCCGACTGCAATTAGCTTCTTTGTTCAAGCGCGCGAGGGCAACCCGTTCTCCTATGTGTTTGATGACGATACATCGGAAGATATTTTCGGTGATTCTGATGATGAAGCCCGGACATTATTGTTCGTTCCAGAAGGTCCAAACGATCCTCGTTTTGATTTCTCAGGTCTGAGTGCTGAGGATAGCGCTGAATTATTCGCCTTCTTCGATGAATCGGGTCTGTCTGAATTTGCTGGTGGCTTTGCGCCGCGCAATGAATTCCGCGATCCATGGTTTGTTGATGTGGACTTCCGCTTCCAGCAAGACCTCCCAAGCTTCATTGATAATCTACGGACTATTTTCTACGTGGATATCGAGAACGTGTTGAACTTGATCGATAGCGGCAAGAATGTTCAGCGTACCTTTGACCGTGGTAACACGCGCGAGGGTGTGCCGGTATTTGGAATCGATGAAATCAATGATGCCGGCCAGTTTGTTGTAACAAACGGCTTGGAAGGCCAGATCACTGGCGGTGACGGATTTGACCGTAGCGCTGGCGCTTCTTTGTGGGCCGTTCAGTTTGGTCTGCGGTTTGAATTCTAAGTCAAACAAACCCCGTTAAAAAATTGAAAAGCGGCCCCCAATCGGTGGGCCGCTTTTTTTATCGTGATGATCGCGCGCACATCGGCTGTGGAGAAGAACGCCGGGCAGGTTTAGGAGGAGGGACGGTTTATGCCCCGTTTCTCAACCATTTTCTCATGCAGGGCGCAAATCTGGTTCGAGCCTGTTTTCTCGCACAGAAAGGGGAACACGCTGTGCAGCAGGCATGCGCATCCCGCAAAAATCAACGACCCGCCAAACCGGGCAGCCGTTGCCATATGCTCAAAATAGCTCTCTCCAACGGTTGAGGGATGGTGTTTAAAATATCGAGCGATCATGCGAGCGGACCTTTCAGGGTTTTCCAATGCTGAGACCCACTCTATGGTAGCGCTCATGCAAAAATATCACATTTTTGACTGTTCTCCAGAGTAATATTGGGATATTATCCCAATGATGGAGCAAAAATTAGAAATTGATGCAATTGATCGTCACATCCTCAAAATCCTGCAAGCCGATTGTGGGCTGCCGATTCAGGAGATTAGCGACCGCGTGGGTTTGTCGGTCAATCCATGTTGGCGGCGCATTCGCAAGCTTGAAGCGGAGGGTGTGATCAGCAAACGGGTGGCGATTGTTGATTCATCGCGTCTCGGGCTGGGGGTGACGGTTTTTGTCACGGTGCGTACCAATCGTCACGATAAGGACTGGCTCGATAGTTTTGCCCGGGCGGTAGACCAAATTCCTGAAATAATGGAATGCCACCGAATGTCTGGGGACAGCGATTATTTTCTCAAAGTCCAGGTCCGCGATATCGCCCATTATGACCGCGTCTATAAGCATCTGGTTGAGCTTAGCCCCGACCTGTTTGATGTCAGCTCAACCTTCTCCATGGAACAGATAAAGCTCTCTAGCGTCCTCGATCCCGCTCTTGGACGCGAGGGGTAGGGCGCGAGGGGGAAAACCCCGAGCCGGGGCCCATTCCAACACAGCCAACCCAAGGAAAATGCCATGCACGGCGAATCGTGATCGGTTTTACCGCATAATAGCTGGAAATCTGGCCGTGAATTTGCTTAGACTGCGGTGGGGGATATCGGTATTATTCTCTCCCCCAATTTCGATGTCCCCTTAAGACCGAAGATGAAATCATCTTCGGTCTTTTTTGTGCGGTTTTTTGCGCCCAATCAAATGGCTAAAAGCGCAACGCGGCTCAGACGATTCATCGCGTGGTTTCCCACCGTCAACACGCGCTGAAATGGCGCTTGGCGCGCTTTGCATCATCACATTTCCTGTTGCGACAAATTTTCTGACCTTAGAGGGCAATTTCTGTGCGATTTCAGGCCTAAAAGAGGTGACGCGCCCGCCAATCCGCATTAAGACGCGACCCATGGAAGAGCTTTGGATATATTTGTCGACGCGTCCGATCGATGCTGGCTGGCTCGGTTGGTTAATTCCGACATTGTTGCAGATATTAGCCCTGGTCGTCACCTTGCTGCTGGCACAGGCATTCTTAATGTATTTTGACCGCAAGGTCTGGGCTGCGGTGATGATGCGCAAAGGGCCGAATGTGGTGGGGCCATTTGGCTTGCTGCAATCCTTTGCGGATTTGCTGAAGAATGTTTTCAAGGAAATCATTATTCCCGCCGGGGCCGATAAGGCTGTGTTTATTCTTGCCCCGCTGGTGACATTCGTTCTGGCCCTGATTGGCTGGGCGGTTATTCCGGTCTCGCCCGGTTGGGTTGTCTCCAATATTAATGTCGGCATTTTATATCTGTTCGCGGTCTCCTCGCTCGGCGTTTATGGCGTGATCATGGGCGGCTGGGCATCAAATTCGAAGTATCCATTTTTGGGATCGCTGCGATCTGCCGCCCAGATGGTGTCTTACGAAGTCTCCTTAGGCTTTGTGATCATCTGCGTTCTGTTGCTTGTTGGGTCTGCCAATCTGTCCGACATCGTTTTGAGCCAGGATCGCGGCTTGGGCATTTTGAATTGGCACTTCATCCCGCTATTTCCGATCTTTGTGATCTTCTTTATCTCCGCGCTTGCAGAAACCAATCGCCCGCCTTTTGATTTGCCTGAAGCGGAGTCAGAATTGGTGGCGGGCTATCAGGTTGAATATTCCTCCACACCATTTTTGTTATTCATGATAGGCGAGCTGGCGAACATCGTCTTGATGTGTGCGATGCTGACCATCTTGTTTTTTGGCGGATGGCATTCTCCGATTGATGTGCCGATCCTCAATCAAATGCCGCTATTTTGGTTCTGCCTGAAAATCATCTTTTTCTTCTTCCTGTTTGCCATGGTTAAAGCGATTACCCCGCGATATCGCTACGACCAGTTGATGCGGATTGGCTGGAAATTATTTCTGCCCATGACAATGATCTATGTGGTGCTAGTTGCAGGGGTTATGTTGTTTGTGCCTGGCGTCGCCGATATGTTCCAAAGCTGGAGATCGTAACTCATGTCACGTGTTGCCCAAGCCATGCGTGGTTTTTTGCTGATTGACTTTGTCAAAGCCTTTTGGCTTGCCCTAAAAGTTTATGTCCGCCCAAAAATCACCCTGAACTATCCTTTTGAAAAGGGCCCTTTGTCCCCGCGCTTTCGCGGCGAGCATGCTTTGCGCCGGTACCCTAATGGGGAAGAGCGCTGCATTGCGTGCAAATTATGTGAAGCGGTTTGCCCGGCCCAGGCCATTACCATTGAGGCCGAGCCGCGCGACGATGGCTCACGGCGCACGACGCGTTACGATATCGATATGACGAAATGCATTTATTGCGGGTACTGCCAAGAAGCATGCCCGGTTGATGCTATTGTTGAGGGACCAAATTTTGAATTTGCGACCGAGACCCGCGAAGAACTATTTTACGATAAAGACCGCTTGCTTGCCAATGGTGATCGTTGGGAGCGCGAAATTGCGAAAAATCTAGAACTTGATGCGCCTTATCGCTAGGAGAAGGTGTGCCCGCTTAATTTAGCGGGCTGACGACTTTTATACCGGGTTGATCTCAGCCACGAGTTTGTTCATGCAACAAGGCGTGATGGCGATCAGAGGGGCCTCGGGTTTGACGTGTAAACGATTTGCCTACTGGATTTCCCCGATCCATCTTATCTTGCCCGGCGCCTCTCTTTAATGAGACGGTTTTGCCGGGTTCCTCGAACCTGAACGGCGAACCTGATGATTGCCACGATTGCTTTTTGGATTTTTGCATCTGTGACCGTAATTTCCGGTCTGATGGTGGTGGCTGCCCGTAACCCGGTGCATTCCGTCCTGTTTTTGATTTCCGCCTTTATCGGCGCCGCTGGCCTGTTCGTGCTGATGGGCGCTGAATATTTAGCGATGTTGTTGATCGTTGTTTATGTGGGCGCGGTTGCGGTGTTGTTTTTGTTCGTTGTGATGATGCTCGACGTCGATTTCGTTGAGCTAAAGCAGGGCTTTTTGCAATATCTGCCTTTTGCCGCGACCTTGGCGGTTATCGTTGTTATTGAATTGATCTTCGTTGTTGCGGTTTGGGTGTTCCCAAGTGATTCAGAACTCCAGCGTGCCCATCCCATTGCGACCGATGGTTCGCCTTTGGCCGGCGAGAATGCGCCGTCAAATATTGAGGCGCTCGGCCTCATTCTTTACACCGACTATGTTCATTATTTCCAGATTGCGGGCATTGTGCTGCTGGTCGCCATGATTGGCGCAATCGTACTGACCTTTCGTGAGCGTGATGGCATTCGCAAACAAGATGTTAGTGAGCAGGTTGGCCGAACCCAAGGCGAGGCCATTGAGGTTGTTTCCGTGAAAACAGGGCAGGGGATTTAATAATGATCACCATGCTGTCGCCCCGCATTCCATACACCAGGAGAATTGGCTCATGATTGGTCTTGGTCACTTTCTGTCCGTTGCGGCAATCTTGTTTGCGATTGGCATGGCGGGTATTTTTCTCAACCGTAAAAATGTCATCGTTATTTTGATGTCGGTTGAGCTGATGTTGCTGGCTGTGAATATCAACCTAGTTGCGTTCAGCCAATATCACGGCGATCTCACCGGACAGGTTTTTGCTTTTATGGTGTTAACCGTTGCCGCTGCTGAAGCCGCTGTGGGTTTGGCTATCCTTGTTTCCTATTTCCGCAACCGTGGCGATATCGCCGTGGAAGATGCGAACTTGATGAAAAATTAGAGGTCTCCTCAACCCATGGAACCATTCATCGTACTCTTGCCGCTCTTTGGTGCTCTTCTGGCCATGCCCGTCGGGCGCAGCTTTGGGCCGCGCGCAGCAGAACTCACAACCACAATCTTTATGTTGATTGCGGCGCTGTCATCATGGGCGGTGTTCCTTGATGTTGCCGCCAATCATGTGAACCGCACTCAAACATTGTTTACATGGTTCTCATCGGGTTCGTTTCAGGCCAGTTGGGCGATGAAAATCGACACCTTGTCGGCGGTGATGCTGGTGGTGGTAAACACGGTCTCCTTACTCGTGCATACCTACTCCATTGGCTATATGCACGAAGATGAACACAGAACCCGGTTCTTTGCCTATCTGTCCTTATTTACCTTTGCGATGCTTTGCCTGGTGACTGCAGACAATTTCATGCAGCTATTCTTTGGCTGGGAAGGCGTTGGTCTTGCCTCTTATTTGTTGATTGGGTTCTGGTTTAAAAAACCAAGTGCTAATGCCGCGGCGATTAAAGCGTTTGTGGTCAACCGGGTTGGCGACTTTGGCTTTGCCCTTGGCATTATGGGAATATTCTGGGTGTTCCGCTCGGTTGAGTTCGACACGGTGTTTTCTGTGATTGCCAATAATAGTGAAGTGGTGCCGTTCGGCATGACTGAGGGCGGGGCAATACAAACTTTGAAACTGACCTTCTTCGGGGCTGAGCTTCATGCGCTGACAACGATTGCCATTCTATTGTTTATTGGCGCGATGGGTAAGTCTGCGCAGTTCCTGCTGCATACCTGGTTGCCCGATGCGATGGAGGGGCCAACGCCGGTGTCGGCCCTGATCCACGCCGCGACCATGGTGACGGCGGGCGTGTTCCTGGTTTGCCGATGCTCCATCATTTTTGAATATGCACCGACCGCAACAGCGCTGATTACATTGGTTGGCGCGACGACTGCGTTCTTTGCGGCCTCGATTGGTCTGTTGCAAAACGACATTAAGAAAATCATCGCTTATTCCACCTGTTCTCAGCTTGGCTATATGTTCTTTGCTGCGGGTGTTGGCGCATATGGCGCTGCGATGTTCCACCTGTTCACCCATGCGTTTTTCAAGGCGCTCTTATTTCTTGGCGCAGGGGCTGTCATTCACGGCATGCACCACGAACAAGACATTAAGAAAATGGGCGGCGTGCGCCACATGATGCCGATGACGCATATATTGATGGTGATCGGAACGATTGCAATTACCGGCGTCGGGATTCCATTTATCACTCTGTTTGGTGCTCCGATTGGCACCGCAGGGTTTGTTTCAAAAGATATCGTCATTGAAAGCGCCTTTGCCGCGGCGCAAGAGGGCGCGCCCTTTGCCATGTATGCCTTTGTCATGGGACTGGTTGCGGCTGTCTTTACCGCTTTTTATTCCTGGCGCTTGATCTTTTTGACATTTTGGGGCGCACCGCGCTCTCCCGAAGATGTTCGCAAACATTTCCATTCACCGCCAAATTGGATGATGTGGCCGCTTGTGCCGTTGGCGATTGGTGCATTGGCGGCGGGCATGGTGTTTTATGGCTCCTTCATTGGGAAAGGCTCAGACGCTTTTTGGGACGGTGTGATCTACAAAGCCGATACTGAACATGGTGCTAGCGAACACGCCGCCAGTGTGAGCCACGCTGATGACGCTGACACTCACGGTGAAGTGGATACCCATGCGACGAATGATCATCATGAGGGCGAAAGCGCCGCAACGAGCGTTGCGGCAGCTGATCACGGTGTACAAGAAGGCCATCACGAAGCTGGCGGACATGAAGCGGGTGGACACGAAGAAGGGGGGCATCACAATTTCCCGCCTTGGGTCATTCTGGCGCCGTTCTTTGCGATGCTCACCGGCACATTTGCCGCGGCGTTCCATTATCTCTTGACGGATAATCCATTGCGTCCGGGTCTCTTGCGTGAAGGCGGGTTCATATATGCCTTCCTCAAGAACAAATGGTATTTCGATGAAATTTACGACTTCCTATTTGTCAAACCGGCCTATTGGCTTGGCCGTTTGCTTTGGAAGGGCGGTGACGGGCGCATCATTGATGGGTTCGGGCCGAACGGTATCGCTGCCCTTGTGGCGAGCGGTGCGCGGCTCGTTGTTAAAGCGCAGACCGGCTATATGTATCATTATGCCTTTATCATGCTGATCGGGATCGCGATTTTGATCTCCTATGTCTTATTCAATCAGGGAGCAGGCTCATGACCGAGACTTTAGCTGTTTCTCCATGGTTGAGCATGATCATTTTCATGCCGGTGCTTGGCGCTTTATTCATTGTCTTGCAGCGGGTCTTGGCGCGGCGCAATGATGACCGCACGATTGAAAGCGATGAGCATGCAAAAATAGAAGACCGCTCGCGCTGGATTGCCCTTGGCTTTTCGCTGGCGGTGTTTGCCTTATCGGTTTTCGTTTATCTTGATTTCGACAAGTCGGTTACCGGCTATCAGTTCGTTGAACAAATGAGCTGGCTTGGCAATGGCATTAACTACAAGCTCGGCGTGGACGGTATTTCCATTCTGTTTGTCTTGTTGACGACGTTCATCATGCCGATTTGCATCATTGCCTCCTGGCATTCGATCAAGGATCGCGTCGGCGATTATATGATTGCGTTTTTGGTGCTTGAAACCTTGATGGTCGGTGTGTTTTGCGCGCTCGATCTGATCTTGTTCTATCTGTTTTTTGAGGGCTCGCTCATTCCGATGTTTCTGATCATCGGTGTGTGGGGCGGGGCGCGGCGCATTTATGCCGCCTTTAAATTCTTCCTCTATACGCTGCTCGGCTCTGTCTTGATGTTGATCGCCATTTTGTGGATGTATGCGCAGGCTGGCACCACCGATATTCCAACGCTTCAGCAATATGCCTTCCCGGAAGGGGCACAAACCTGGCTATGGCTGGCTTTCTTTGCGTCGTTCGCGGTGAAAATGCCGATGTGGCCGGTACATACCTGGCTGCCGGACGCTCACGTTGAAGCACCCACGGCGGGCTCGGTCGTGCTTGCGGCAATTTTGCTGAAAATGGGTGGGTACGGATTTATCCGTTTCTCCCTGCCTATGTTCCCCATTGCCAGCGCAGATTTTGCCCCCTTCGTCTTTGCCCTGTCCATTATCGCGATCATCTATACCTCGCTGGTGGCTTTGGCGCAGGAGGATATGAAAAAGCTCATCGCCTATTCCTCGGTCGCGCATATGGGCTTTGTGACCATGGGAATTTTCACCGGCACCAAACAGGGCATTGAGGGGGCTTTGTTTCAAATGCTCTCTCACGGATTTATCTCCGGCGCGCTGTTCTTGTGTGTGGGGGTTGTCTATGACCGCATTCATACCCGCGAGATCAAAGCCTATGGCGGGCTTGTCAATCGCATGCCGCTTTATGCGTTTTTGTTTATGTTCTTTACCATGGGCAATGTCGGCCTGCCGGGAACCAGCGGGTTCATCGGCGAATTTCTATCCATGGCCGGTGCCTTCCGGGTCAATAGCTGGGTGGCGTTCTTTGCCGCTTTCGGCGTGATCTTGTCGGCGGCTTACGCGCTCAGGCTCTATCGCGCTGTGATTTTTGGGAAGATGGACAAAGACAATCTAATGGCGATTGAAGATGTGGATAATCGCGAACTTGCCATGCTTGTCTTATTGTTGATCTTTGCGCTTTATCTGGGCGTTTACCCAACGGCGGCGCTCTCGGTTTTTGCCGCGCCGGTTGATTTTCTTATTGCTAACTATAATGCAGCCAACGGCCTTGTGGCCGGTGGATTATAAAGACGGGACCTCGACCCATGCCTCTTGGAGAAGCCCTTAGTTATGTGACCGCAGAACTGTTCCTTGTGATCAGTGCCATGATCTTATTGGTCGCGGGTGTTTTTGTTGGCGACCGGCGCGCCAGCCAAATTAGCTATGCGACGATTGGTGTTTTATTGATTGCCGCGCTCCTGTCTGCTCTTGGGCCTCAGGGGCAGGGGGTTACGCTCTTCGACCAAGCCTTTCAGATGGATGGATTGGCCGCCTTTTCCAAAGTCATCATCTTTGTTGCTGCCGCAATTACCATCTTAATGTCAGACCGGTTTTTAACCGGCGACCAGCTAGGCCGGTTTGAGTTTCCCGTCCTGGTGCTATTGGCTGCGTTCGGCATGGCGCTGATGGTTTCGGCAAGCGATCTGATTGCCCTTTATATGGGCGTAGAAACGCAAAGCCTTGCGCTTTATATTCTCGCGGCCTTTAACCGCGACAGTCGCCGCTCAACCGAAGCGGGCTTGAAATATTTCGTGCTCGGCGCGCTTTCTTCTTGTTTGCTGCTCTATGGTGCTTCGTTAATTTATGGCTTTTCGGCCTCAACAAGTTTTGTCGATATCGCCCAAGCCGCGCAATCGGATACGCCCAATGCGGGATTGATCATTGGCCTTGTCTTCCTGATTTCCGGTCTCGCGTTTAAGGTTTCTGCCGCGCCCTTCCATATGTGGACGCCCGATGTTTATGAAGGTGCGCCAACGCCGGTAACGGCCTTTTTCGCCGCTGCCCCGAAATTTGCCGCGATGGTTTTGTTTGCCCGTGTATTAATCACCGGCTTTCCCGATGTCCTCGATCAATGGCAAATGGTCGTCGCGATGATTTCCGTTGCCTCCATGGCGGTCGGTGCGTTCTCCGCGATCATGCAAAAAAATATCAAGCGCCTCATGGCTTATTCTTCCATTGGCCATATGGGATATGCCCTGATTGGCCTTGCTGCCATGGGGCAGGAGGGGTTGAGCGCGCTTTTGACCTATATGGTGCTTTACGTGATCATGACGATCGGCACCTTTGCAGCAATCCTGCATATGCGTCGCTCCGGCGGCATGACCGAGAGCATTGAAGATCTTGCGGGATTGAAATCAACCAATATGCCGCTGGCGATTATCATCACCGTGCTGTTTTTCTCCCTGGCGGGTATTCCCCCAACAGCGGGCTTTTTTGGCAAGCTTTATGTCTTTTCTGCTGCGGTCAATGCCGACTTGTTATGGCTCGCGGTCATTGGCGCGGTCACCAGCGTGATATCGGCATTTTATTATCTCAACATCATCCGCATCATCTGGTTTTCCGATCCGGCCCCGGCCTTTGAACGCGACACCAGCCCGGCGCTCGCCTTTACCGCAATCGCCTCTGCCGTGTTGATGTTCCCTCTGCTGACAATCTTTATCAGCCCCTTACGCCAAGCCGCAGAAACTGCCGCTGGCGTGTTGTT
>CAYQXV010000006.1:50756-92641 GCA_964421675.1 uncultured Caulobacterales bacterium | reverse complement strand
CGTCACTCGCGCCATTTCAACCGAAATGGACTCCCACAAGCCTTTGAAATCAAACGGAATTATTGTTTCCGGAGCCGTTTCTGTATCTAAAGCAGCAGTGGGGCGGTCAATTATCTATGGAGCGAGCCTGGCAGTGGTGTGTTCCTCGCTCAGGCACTTCAGAATTCTTTCTATAAGATCGATTGCACGGTTTTAAAGTCGACCATCTCTTTTAGCTGTTGCAATGTATCGCGCACGCATCGAATTCGAAATGGCAATCCGCTAATATAGGGGGTGAGGGTAATGGCAAAAGATTGCGGGGAGTTTTTTGTTGATATTGTTTTGGAGTAAGCGGCAGCCTCGATAAGTTGCTCAGCCCATTCCTGTTCGGAATGTTTCTTTTCAATCAACAATTTTCGGTCATCAAGTTCGTTGAGGTTTGGCACCATTGTGATGGTCCCATTTTTCGTCCTCATGGGCTTTGGTGCGCAATCAAATTCCCAATCAAGGCAGGCGTCAAACCCGTTAGCAGCGATTAAGTCCAGGGTGATTTCACTTTGCTGGCGCGCGGGGCTCATCCAAGTTTTAGGGTGAAGCTTTGCCTCAGAAAAAAGAGCGCGCGTTTTTTCAACCCATTGCGCTTCAGTTTCCGGGTCAAGCCCGCCCCAGTGGATGTTTTCCATGTCTAGGCCAAGCGCCGCGATTTCATGCCCATCAGTTTGAATGCGATCAATAAGCGGTCGAATATTGGCGAGCAATTCAGCATTAATGGCGAATGTCGCTGATATTTTCAGTGTACGTAATATTTTTAGTAAGCGATATACACCAATTCGATTTCCGTAATCGCGTGACGTAAAATGGCGTAAATCAGGATAGTGCGTCACCATAGCACCAGGTGCCCGGTACGGCGTGCCCGATGGGTTTAAGACAAATCGTTCAAGGGGAATAATCAGGGCGATTGATGGCTGGGTCGCATCGCGCGGCTCATCAGAACCGGGGGTGGCTTGCCAGTCATATCGATCTTGGTCTTGCCCATAGTCCCGCTTGGGATAGTCAAGGTAATCGCCGGGAAGTTTTTTGCTGCTCATGGTTTTGCCCCAATATCAAAACCCACGCCAGGGCGCGCAAGGCCGCGACGCTTTATATCATTGAGGGATTGTTCCCAATAGGTATCGCGATAAAATTTGGCAATTTCAGCAGCGGTTGTAATCCAGACATCATCTTGATGAGCACGCACATGTTTTAAAATGCGCTCGAACGGGCGAAGGCGATGGGGTTGGCTCACAAGATAAGCGTGAAGGGGAATGCACATAACCAGCCCGGTATCTTCGCTTTCTTCAAGCAATTGGTCGAATTGCGCGATGAGAATATCAGCATAGCGTTCAGGCGTCATTGCAAGTGCGCCATATGTGATGACGTCATTGACTTCCAGCGAATAAGGCATGGAAAGAAGCTTTCCGCTATTGGTCTTCACCGGTTGCGGTTGATCATCTTGAAACAGATCGCAACTATACCAAAAATCATATTCCGCAATAAGATCGAGTGTTCGTTCCGTATGCGTTAGCGCAGGTGCAAGATATCCACGGATGCGTTGACCCGTCGCTTCTTTCACCGTCTTGATGGCGTCTTCAATAACAGCACGTTCCTGCTGTTCATTCATGCCGTAGCTATAACGCGTGTTGTAAATGCCATGGGAAAAAAACTCCCAGTCGCGTTCGTTACACGCTTCGATAATCTCAGGATGGTGCTGGCAAAGCGCGACATTTAAAGACACACTGCCGCGAAGATCATATTTATCCATTAGATCCATAAGACGCCAATGCCCGATGCGATTTCCCCAATCGCGTTGGGAGTAGGCAACAACATCTGGCGAAGGCTTTGGCCATCCCGGGCGGTACGGATTTGCGGGCGGCATATACTCGTAAAACTCAACATTGGGAGCAATCCAAAAAGCGAGCTTTTTGTCGCCGGGCCACCTTACTTTTGGGCGATCTTCAAAAGGCCAATAGTCGTACAAATTTGGATCCGATTTCACATCGCCCCCTTAAGATGGTCGACCACTTCTTTAGTGTCGACAATATCCGCATATTTAAGCAGCAAGTCCGTTAAGTTCGCAAAATGATAACTCTCATGTTTGTCCGCAACGCATTCGATTGGGACAATTGTCTTGTATCCGCGCGACAGACTATCAACCGCCGTGGCGCGAATACATCCCGATGTCGAGCCCCCAGTAATAACAAGTGTGTCGACTTTGTGCCAAATTAAATAGCTTTGCAGCGGTGATTCATGAAAGGCGCTCGGCATGCGTTTTGTGAATACGAGGTCTATATCTTCATGGACATCACAGCGCGGATCGAGTTGATGGCGCTCTGATCCGATTTTAATATTTTGTAGGCTGTCCGGTGTATCTGTTCGTGTACCCCATACACCTGCATCACCGCCATCAGCCTTATAGGCAACTTGGGTCCAAATTACAGGCATGTCGACGCGCCGCGCTAGATCTGAAATAGTATTTACATGATCAATTTGGTTGGGATCTGTTACATAGGCCGTTTTTGGAAACAAATCAGGGCGGGTATAGGCTTGTTGGATATCAACATTAACAATTGCCAGCCGCGAACCAAAGCCGAATTTTGCGCGCGCTTGATTGGCGCGCACTTGATCAAAAATCTCGCGCGCTGTTGCATCACTGGTGATCATTGTTGAGTCAAAAGAGAGGGGCATAGAAATCAGTTACCTGCTTTTATTGAACGATTTTACGATTTTCGCATATGATATCAGAGAATGACAGCAGGCAAGAGCTTTAAAGGCTTCCCGCTTCGAACCCTTCTTTTAGCGGGGCGGCATTGAAAATCAGGACGTCATCAAAAATACCATCTTTGTTGGCTTTGAAAAAATTACTATTATGCATAGTGAGCGTTTTGCCGGCATTATCAATTAAAGCGACTGTGAAATGTGAAGCGATGGCTTGTTGTTCCACATCAACAATGCTGACAAAGTCATGAAAATTGATGTCCGGAAAATTGGAAAAGAAATCGGAAAAATGCGAACGCATGGCATCGCCGCCAACATACTGATATTTCGCGGCAGAAAATCGCATGGTGCAGTCTTGCGACATTGTTGCCAAAACGGTTTTGAGGTCGTGATTATTGCAACCGATAAAATAATGTTGTTCTGCAAGGTCTATAAGGGCTGCGCGTGATAACATGACTATTCCTATCTCTAAACGTATAATTGTTGAATTTCTGACGCGACATCGTCGCTTTTTTCCAGTTGTAAAAAAGTTTCGAAAAAATTCGCCCCATCCGTCTTTAAATCTCCCAAAGACAGGCACCGGCTGATTTTATCCATCAAATCATCATCACTGAAGGTTGAAGAGGGTGCCCCCCAAACGTCAACACAAGTTTCCTCGTGCCGCGTACCATCGTGCATTTCAACGCGCACATTGATTGGAGTTAAAATATTGGTTGGGAGAGATTCATCAACACTAAGTTTCACCTTCTCGGCAATGGCCAGATCTTGTTTCGTCGGTTGAGTGACTCCGGTAAATCTGCGCGGGTCTATTTCGCCATATTGCAGATAAAGCGCCACAATATATTGCAAGCATAGCCGCGCATAACTCGGTGACATTTCCGGTTGTATTGGTCGATTGACCAGAACGGATATAAGGGGTGGCGCTGTTACATCTATCGATTGAATGGCGTCCGGCGATATTTGCGTGGTTGATTTTAAGCCGCGCAAAATGGTTAGCACTCCTTGCGTCGCTCGTCCGCAAGGGAATGGTTTATAGGCGACCTCAGGTAAATGCCAAACGCTGCCCAGTTGCGCGAGGCCTTCGTCAATTGTTCCCGGTTCCTCGAAGGTTGGGAAAAATCCGAACCGCCCGGTAAAAATATCAACCGGTGCTTCGATGCCATTGGCGGCAAGATCGGCGGCGTAGATTGCATTTTTTGCGGCAATCCCGACCTGCATGGCAAGGGTTGCGACACCCTCCCAATGGGCTTGCATTGTTCCACTTGCAAGCGAGTATGCAAGGCCGATCGTCCTTTTCGTCAATTCGTGGGAGTAGCCGCGAATATGGGCAACGCTAAGGGCTGCGCTTATGGCGCCGCCAGCAGACGGGCGAAAGAAGCGCGCCGTTGACCCCGATGTTAATCCCAACTGAATAAAAAATTCCGTTGCAACCACAATCGCTGACAAAAACCGTGTGCCGGAGATTTCTTTATCTTGGCATTCTGCAAGCAAAGCCCCTACCGGCGTGCAAAACGCAATTGCGACTGCTTCTTCGTGCAGACTATCCCATTCCAAACAATGGGCCTTATAGCCATTTACAAAGGCTGCATTGGCCGGTGTTAGCCGTATTGCGGCATCACCGATAATGCATGCGTTCCCTGCTGCCCCGCCATTCCATTGTTGTGCGGTTTTGACAATGGCTTCGTGACTTGGTGCAACGCGCCCGGCAATGGCAACGGCGCATGTGTCGGCGATAAACCTTTTCGCAACGTCGATTACCTGCGCTGGAATTTTTTCATAAGAAAAATCCACTGAAAACTTTGCCAGTGCATCAATCTGACCGGACTCTATTTTTCGCTCAAGAGGCATAAGTAAAGATGGTACCGATTTAAGTTAGGGGGGCGTTTTAAGACTTTAGGTGCTCGACCATTTCTTCGACAGACTTTTCTTTTGTCTGCATGGATTGTGTTTCTTGAATCAAGCTGCGGAGCATGCGCGTGGTAAAAGCAAGAGTTTGTTGTTGGCGTTCGCGACCTGTGTTTTGATCGGGTATATAGGATTCGATTTCGTCGCGCTTAACGATGCCTTTATTTTCCAGCAATCGCTCCAGGGTATCGGAGCGTTCACGAGCGACCGATAGTTCGGTGGCGAGCGCTGCAACCATCGAAACTAGATGATCGACCATGGGATCGCTCGCATAGCTTGGGCGTTTACCTTTTGCTTTAGATGCGGCAAGGGTAATCAGATCTTCAAAGCTCTCAAGCTTTTCTGAGCCGGTTGGTGGATTGGACATTATTTGGTCTCTCCATTTTTCCAAGCGCCATAAGCGTTCCAGGCGGGAGAGCGCCCATGTTCTTCGTGACTTTGTTTTTGCGCAGAAAAAGTCTCCGAGCTTTTCGCTTGTAAGCCGGCTTGAAAAATATGTTCTTCAGGGAACCCTATCTCTGAAAGCAAAGCTTTGAGGTCGATTGCATGCATGGCAGACCAAAAGGGTTCATTGTTGTTATAGGCATCCCAATCTCTGATGAATTGTTCATAGGGTGACATTTCATCTGTATATTGAGGTTGTTCAAGGTGCAGCATTAACCCGCCAGGCTTCAAAGCGTCATAGGCTTGGCGTATAAGTTTTGGTAATGCGCTTCCAGACAATTCGTGAAGGAAGATTGAGGTCATCACCATGTCAAATGAGCGTTCCTCGAATTGCGATAAATCTTCACCTGATGCCTGAATAAATTCAATATTGTTAAGCCCAAGGGAGGCCGCCCGTGCTGCTGCATATCGCAACATCGGTGCAGACACATCAATTGCGGTGAACTGTGTATCGGGAAACATTTTCGCAAAACCAAATAAAGAATGCCCTACAGCAACACCAACATCGAGGACGCGCTTGGGTTGAAATTGTGGATGGGTTGTTTCTAACCATGAGCCGATTGCGCGGCCACCGCCATCATTTAATGGGCCAATCGTACCGCTTGTCGTAACGAATAATCCCATGTCATAATTTGCGCCGGGCGAGACATCGCGATCAATTAAATCGCGATGATAGCTACCGGGCATACAATGATGATCAACCTCCGAAACATAGCGAGGGGTTTTAATGTCGGGATTGAGAGTTAGCTTATCATGGCTATCATTGATGCTTGCTGCGCGCTGGGAGAGATCATCTACTTGTCTGAGGACGATTTCCTGTCCGGTCATCTGCCGAATTTCCATTAAAGAACGACGCATCGACCCCCATAAAGAATGAAAGCTATCTGTATTCATCGCCTTGCGCACTTCATGACGGTCTTTGGGTTTGCGCCCGTGCTCTTTAACAAATGCAGGTTCTATCGTTTGTTCATAGGAAAGTTGGTTGCCAGGCGCGACCCGTTGAGACAGAACGCGGTAGGCAGACGTTAAAAAATTAAGCCGCGCCCGTTCATCGTGTGACATTTCTGGATAAATGTCATGGCGTGTGGCCTCTGTGATTGCAGGGGGCGCATCTATTAGAGTTTTATCAGACATCGTCAAACCAACCAATCGATTGAGTGCTTACGGTGAAACGCGTTTTTCCTTGATGATTGTCCGGCCCACCAAATCACTATCGACATACCACTGCCAAACCCTGGAGCGCATGCTGCCGTCTAATGTTTGCTGAATAAGTTCATGCAATGTTGCATAGGGTACGTCATATGGGGTGTACCCTTCAACCTCTGATCTGTGCCAAGAGACACGCACTGTCGCTAGATCACCGATACGCTTTGGCTCTTCCCAAACATATCCTTGCGATCGCTCTGTGACCCAGGCAAGTTGTGTGACGCCAACTTTAGCAGCCTCTTCATCGAGTTTAAAGCGAAACTCAAAATCTTCCGTCCGTCCATCATCCCATTCATACTGATTTCTTTGATGATATTCGTCCGGTAAATTTTCTGGAAAGCGATGGGTCAAGCGGGAGCGGTGGCGGTCAAGTTCTTTTCCCTCCACATCCGTATATATATAGGTTCCTTCCCAAACACCTTCTGATGTTGCCATTTGGGGCATAAGAATTTTGATATTATTCATTTCGCAATCTCCGCGGCGCACGCATTTGTTTTCGGGTATAGCTAGATGCTGGACGGTGCTAAAAATCTAGTGTAAACAATATTCCAAAATGGAATATTATGAATTTTAAACATTTAACGGCTTTAAAAGCTGTCATCGATGCGGAAGGGTTTTCCGCTGCGGCAGAGTCCTTGTCGATCACCCAGTCATCCTTGACAAAAATGATTGCCCAACTCGAAGAAGAGCTGGGTGTGAAGCTGTTTGAACGCGGCGGAGGGCGGCGCGCGCAACCGACCCGTTATGGGCAAATTGTTTATGACCGCGGTGCAGCAATTGTTTCTGATGCCGAAGAATTAAAGCGATACCTGACCCAGGTTAAACGAGGATATTCACAGCTTGTCCGGATCGGGTTTGGTGTTTCTATTCCGACGCGGCGTATTTCTATCATCACCGAGCAGCTAAGAAGAAAAATGCCGCAAAGCTCGTTGCGGATAAGAACGGAAATGCGCCATCATTTGATGTCACGGTTGCGAAAAAAAGAGTTTGATTTTCTGGTGATAGCTGGCGGGCGGGGCGATGATGCAGAAGATTTGACCGTCGATCGCCTCTGGGAAGATCGATTTTGCGTATTCATGTCAAACGCGACATATGACCTAGCGCGCGACCATCCCGATGGGGCTCCCCTGCAATGGTTGGCGAGTGATCGGTTGGCGGAAATGGATACGCAATCTTCAAAATTCCTGGACGGTTTTTTAAGTAGGGCATCCTATGCGCAGATTGATGCTTATGACCGTCACGTCATTGCAGCGATGCTGGACGCCGGTCCCTTTATCAGCGCCTGGCCATTTGAAACCTTTGCTGATGAGGTGGAGCGCGGCGAAATGGCGATGATTGAGATACCCGAAATTAACGGCCGTGGGTGGAACAATAGAGTCAATCTGGTTTCATTAAAGGGCCCGCAATCCTCGCGAATTGCGGCCAGTGCACGCCAGTTTTTAAAGCGCATGGAGTTTAGTTAGTTCGATCAACGTGTCAGTGAAATTTACGTTACCCGCATTGTCTATTCATTAGTTTCCAATCGCCGAGAAATTTGGGCAGCGGTTTGGATGAGCTTATCGGGAAAGGTCGCTTGCGCTTCTTTTAGCTTGAGGCTGCTTTTGAAGAAAATCACAGCGATTGAGGCGACAACAGCTCCGCTAACCATAATCGGAACGGCAATCGATGTCATTTTTCCGGGATCTTCAGAATAGACATTGTTCAATTGAATTGCGTAACCGTCTTCGCGAATCTTTTCCCAAAATTTTTCATCATAGGTCGCGGGTTTGATTTTCCCGTGAGACGAAAAATCCACTGTTTCTATGTTCCGCATCACTTCTGCCCGCGTATGTTCGTCGCAATGGGCTAAATAGGCTTTGCCGGTAGCGCAGCCGGTAATCGGAATCGTGTAGCCGGGATAGTAATGGGACAGGGTAAGGGTCGTCATTTGATGGGTTGAATCAAGCAAGACCATGCAACTTCCAACGCGAGTCGCTAGTGAAATTGGCCAAATCAGATCGCTGCACAACTCTTCCAACAATGGGCGTGCTTCTGAGACAAGCCGGCTTTCTAACTGGTAGCCTACAGCGAGACTGCGTACCATCATGGTTGGACGATAGCGTTTGCGACTGGGTTCGCGCTCAATCATCTCTTCTTGCGTCAACGTATTGACGATGCGGCAAACCGTCGGATAGGGAATTTGGGTTTCCCGAGCAATTTCCGTCAGGCTTGCGGACCCGGTTCTATTGATAACTTTCAGGACCGCAAGACCGCGCCCGATCGCCCGAATCGAGCCATCTGATTCACTTTTTTTGTCTTTCTCGACGCTGCCCGATTTATCCGCCATAGTCTCATTTTCTAAAATTCAGATTGAAAAGGGCGAGTGTGTTAAGCCATCAAGATGGCCTCAAAATATCCGCCTAACGAATAAAATAACGAAAAAGATATTTTGTGCAACTGCTGAAGCAATAATTTGGATATTTAGTCGCAGTTAAATTCTAACCAAAAGAACAGGTTTGCCACCATGCAACATGACGAAGTCATTACCCAAAAAGATACTTCTGAATTTGCGCAAGGGTGGCGAGTATTACTGGCGTCGTTCATAGGTGTCGCAATCGGATTAACGGCGCTTCCGTTTTATACTTATGGTGTTTTTGCAACGCCGCTGCAGGCTGAATTTGGTTGGTCGCGCAGTGCGGTGCAATTGCCTCTATTGTTTCAAACGATCGGGGCATTAGCGCTTTTGCCCGTAATTGGTTGGGCTACAGATAAATATGGCGCCCGGCCAGTCGCCCTTTTATCACTAATTGCATATTTTCTCGCTTTTGCCTCATTCTCGCTGATGACAGGGAGTTTGATTCAATATTACGCCACAGCTTTTATCCTTGGGGTCGCTGGGGCAGGCACCATGCCGATCACTTGGACGAAGGCGATTACCGGCGCTTTTGTGCGCAATAGAGGAATGGCGTTGGGGCTTGCGCTCATGGGAACGGGGTTAACTGGATTTGTTGCACCCGCTGCAACCAACTGGCTTATTGAAGGTCTCGGTTGGCGATCTGCTTATATTTATCTCGCTTTGGTGCCTGCAATTATCGGATTCCCGATTGTATTTTTTCTGTTTCATGAAAAGAAATATCAATCAGCGTCTAGTGCGGGTGCAATGTATGGCCTGTCATTTCGTGAAGCCGTCAGCAGTTTCCGATTTTGGCTCATTGCCGCCTCCTTTTTCGTTATCTCGTTTGGAATTGGCGGATCAATCCCAAATTTATACCCGCTATACGTGGAAGTTGGGTTCACGCGAGCGCAAGCGGCGGGAATTCTATCAACGGTCGGTCTGTCCGTTATTTTTGGACGGGTTGCCACGGGTTATCTTTTAGACCGATTGTGGGCACCTGCTGTTGCGGCCGGTTTGATGGCGCTTCCTGCAATATCGTTGGTTTTGTTGATTGTTAGTCCGTCTAATATTACGGCTGCATATGTGGCGACCATTTTGATTGGTTTAGCGGCGGGAGCCGAATTTGATATCATCGCCTATCTTGCGTCGAAATATTTTGGCTTACTCAATTATAGTAAAATTTATAGTATGCTCTATGCATCATTCGCTATCGGTGCGTCTGCTGCTCCTGCGGTGTTTGGCCGGGTCTATGATACGACCGGTTCGTATAATCAAATTTTCGCAATAAGTGCCGTTCTATTTGTTCTAGGTGCGGTGATATTGCTATTTCTTGGCCGTTATCCGGATTTTTCAAAGCGTGTATCCGATTGATAGCTGATTGAGACGAGTGATTTATGTTTAATTTAGGCGATGCGCGAAACGGACCGGGGCGTCCGGTGATGGCGACCATAGGTGTTCGTGAAATTGAGAATGCTGTCAGCGCTTACCGCGATGAACTTGACTATGAAATTTTAGACGATGCGCCAATTTGCGAAGAGTATGCTGCGGTTTTGGGAAACTTAAATGCAGCCGGACGCGCTTCTTATATTTTAAAGCCGAAAAGCGATGCCCCGGTCTTTATTCGTCTTATTGAGTGTGACGGCGATAATGAGACCGACGCGGCCCCTCTTCACACTTGGTTTGCCATTGAGTTAACGGTAAAAGATAGTGCGGGATTGTTTGAAAAATTCACAGCAGGGGAGTATTTCAAACCCTATGCTCCGCCAAAGGCGCTTCCCTTTACGGACAAAATTTTTCCATTTCAATGCCGAGGAAAAAACGGGGAAATATTATATTTGAACGAAATTCGTGGCAGCATGGACGATGTCGATTTGCCTCTCGCAGCGAGCTTTGTCGATCATATATTCATCGTAATTTTGAATGCATCTTCGCTTGCAGCGAGCAGTGATTTCTATAACTCATTACTGGTCACTCAAATTAAAGAAGAACATGAAATACCCTATAAAACGATCAACCGGGTTTTTGACCTTCCGTTAGATACAAAGCACCGATTGAATACACTAGGACAGGGTCGTTCAGTTTTTTTAGAAGTGGATCAAGCGCCAAACGTAAAGCTTGAAGCGAAACCTAACGCGATTATCGATCGCGGTTTAATCTGTATTAGTTTTATGAATTTCGAACTATCAGCGGTAAATCAAGACAGCGTTATGGTGCAACGCGCGCCTTATAATGGGTGTGCTGTTTCGCAAATTTTGGGCCCCGATGGTGAACGGATTGAGTTGATTTCTTACGGCAAAAGGTAGATGTCGATTTTACTCTAAATATTTTTAGCGGGGCAAAAACCGAGCGGTAAACCGGCTTCCGGCGTGAAGCCGTATAAAGGTTCGCCGGGCAGCCCTTCTTTGATAAAGGAACGCGCTGCAAATAAAGCGTCCATATCAATATTTGTCTGTACACCCATGGCTTCAAACATAAACGCTAAGTCTTCCGTTGCGATATTGCCGCTTGCACCCGGCGCAAATGGACAGCCGCCCAATCCGCCAAGGGAGGCATCAAATGTAGTAAGTCCCTCTTCATATGCAGCTAATGCATTTGCTAACCCTAACCCTCTGGTGTTGTGCAAGTGAATACCAGTGACCTTCTCAGCGCCTGCAACTGATCGCACATTTTTGATCATTTTTCGCACACTAACCGGGTCCGCATAACCCGTTGTGTCAGATAGTCCGATTTCATCGACGCCTGCGTCTAGCAATTGTTCGGTCAATTGCAATATTTGTTTATCGGGAATGGCACCTTCCAATGTACATCCAAACAAAGTGGATAATGATCCTTCGAAGTGCGGCCGGGAACCGGCGGGAAGCTCCGCGATCATCTGTGAAATGACGCGCGCTTCTTCGATTACCTGTGAATGATTGCGTCGAAGGTTTTTCAATGAATGTGTTTCGCTTACAGAAAGCGGTAATGTTAATTTATGGGCACCGGCATTGATTGCATTTTGCGCACCCTTCGCGTTCGGCACCAGTACAGCCACGCAAAGATCGCTGAAGGTTCGTGCATGCTCGACAATCACATTTGTATCGGCAAGCTGTGGCAGGAGTTTTGCCGGGACGAACGAGCCGACCTCAATTTCTCGCAATCCTGCTTTGTATAACGCTTCGATCCACTTTTTCTTGATAGGTGTTGGCATAATGCCGTCGCAATTTTGCAACCCATCTCGCGGCCCGACTTCGCTGATTGTAATGGAATTTTTCATTGATTATCTCTTGGTTTGGCAAGTTGGTCGCAATAGGCCCATGCGCGAAGATTTTGATCGTCTTTTACAAAAGCGCGAATTTCATCATCATATTGTTGGGTCAATGTGATGAGATCGTGACCATTGATCAACCTTAGTTTGTCCGTCATGGGAACAGAAAATTTCATCATTCTATTACCACCTATGGAGATTGACTGAGCCTCAATATCCACGCTTAAAATTTGATCGGGTCTTTCCTCAAGCAGGGATAGTAATTCGCGCATATCATGAGGTGTGATGGTGAGCGGCGCCAATCCATTATTGATGCAGTTATTGTAAAAAATTTCGCCAAAGGACGGGGCGATGATACAGCGAAATCCAAAATCATAAAGCGACCAAACTGCATGCTCGCGTGACGACCCGCATCCAAAATTATCACCGCCAATTAATATTGTTGAATTTGCGAATGCGGGATCGTTCAGGGGACAGTCGGGGTTTATATGTTTTGTCTCGATGTTTAAATATCGTTGATTTGCGAAAAGCCCTTCGCCCAGTCCGTCTCGCCCGGCGTTTTTGATTTCACGCGACGGGATGATCTGGTCCGTGTCAATATTATCATCAGAAAAAATGACAGCGGTACTTTTTGCAGATTTTATTGGATTAGGCATGGCTGTGCTACTTTTTCAATTGCTTATTGCCGTGATGTCGACAATTACACCAGCAACTGCCGACGCGGCAACGCTCGCGGGGCTTGCTAGGTGCGTGCGCACGCCAGGCCCTTGACGACTTTCAAAATTACGATTGGTTGAACTGATCACCCGCGCGCCTTTTGGAAAGGTTTCACCGCCTGCATAAAAACAAAGGGCGCATCCCGCAGCTCCCCACTCAAAACCGGCTTCTTTAAAAACTTTGTCGATGCCTTCGCGCTCTGCCATCGCTTTTACTTTTTGTGAGCCGGGCACACATATGGCGCGAACGTGATTGGCGACAGTTTTTCCGCGCAAATATTCGGCCGCATGGCGAAGATCTGAAAGCCGTCCATTTGTGCACGAGCCTATAAATGCCCCATCGATAGGTGTGCCAGCAATTTTTTGACCCGGTTCCATATCCATATAATCCGACGCGCCAGAAGCACCGTTTCCGGGGGCAGCGTCTTGCGGGCTGGTGCCCCAACTGATCATCGGCCCGACGTCGCGTGCGTCGATGACATAGTCTTCATCATAAGATGCGCCGTCATCAGACTTTAAAGACGACCAAAATGATTGTGCTTGTGCGAGTGTCGTTGATGATGGCCCCATGGGACGATTTCCAAAATATTCAATAACCTCTTTGTTAGGAGCAATTATTGCAGTAAAGGCTGAAAATTCTACCGCCAGATTGCAAAGGGTCAGCCTTTCTTCAAGGGACATCTGCTCAATCGCGGGTCCTGTAAATTCGATTGCACATCGTTTTGCACCGTCTGCGCCAAATTTCGAGATAATAAAGAGCGCTAGATCTTTGGCGGTGGCAGGGCGCTGCAACTGACCGTCAACATGAATACGCATTTGTCTCGGGCGCTTGAGCCGAAGCGTACCAGTTGCGATTGCATGCTCTGCCGCACTGGATCCCACTCCCCAAGCCAACGCACCAAGGGCGCCAAGGCTGCATGTGTGGCTATCAGGGCAGATAATTGTTAAGCCCGGCAGCGCAATACCAAGTTCTGGGGCAATCACATGTGTGATGCCCTGGCGTGGATCGTCACTATCAATCAAAGTTAGGTCAAATTTTTCTGCCGCTTTGCGAACGGAGCGGATAAAATCCTCGCCATTGGGCGAGCGGGCACTATCGCGATTTCGGTTTTCATTGTTTGAGACAATATGATCGACCACACAAAAAACGCGTGACGGGTCAAACGGCTCACGTTTTTGATCAAGGAGTGCGTTTAATGTCGCCGCGCCCGTTCTTTCATGAAGAAATACCCGGTCTATAGCGATGAGATCTTCCTCATCGCTAAGTTGCTTGACACGGTGGCTCTCCCATAATTTATCAAATAAAGTTTGTGCCATGGCCAATTTTTCTAAGCGCCAATTACGGTTTCAGAAATCATCTTCTCTATTTCATCATCATCAATATCATAGGCTTCGAGAACGTCGCGCGTGTGTGCACCTGGCAGAGGGGGGCTAATGCTACGCCCCGGACGCTCTCCGTCAAACTCGATTGGCAGTGCGGGCAAGCGTGTGTCGTCTCCGTTTGGCAAAGTTAACTCAATGAGACCCCCTGACTCTGTTAGGTGAGGATCTTCAAACAAATCCTCCGGCCGGGTAATAGGGGCGTAGGGAAGGCCGGCTTTTTCCAGTTCGGCGACGAGCTTTTGTTTTTCAAATCGAGCAAAGGTTTGGCGAACAATTGTTATAATTTCGTCGCGCCGGGCGACTCGGTCATTATTCTCACTCAAGGTTTTGTCGTTCAGCCAATCGTTAAAGCCAAAAGTTTTACAAAAAATTGGCCACTGCGTATCGGAGACCACGCCGACAAACACTTTTTCTTCATCAAGCGTATCGAAAACATCATAAATTGCCCATGCTGATGTTCGGGCGGGCATTGGTTTTGCTGCTTGTCCGGTTACTGATTTTTGGGCCATATGTTGGCCTACCATAAATACAGTTGTTTCGAATAAAGAAGCCGTGACCTGACATCCCTTGCCGGTTAAATCGCGTTCTCTCAAGGCGGAGAGGATGCCAATAACGCCAAACATGCCGCCGGTTATATCGATCACCGAAGAGCCTGCGCGCAATGGTCGGCCCGGAGGCCCCGTCATATAGGCAAGACCGCCCATCATTTGTGCAATTTCATCAAGGGCGGTTCTGTTCTCGTAGGGCCCGCTTAAAAATCCTTTTTCCGAGCAATAGATGAGTCTCGGATTTTCGCTCGATAATGTCTCATATCCAAACCCCAGCTTATCCAGTGCGCCGGGCCGCATATTTTCGATGAAAATATCGGCAGTTTTTATGAGGCGCTTGGCAAGGTTTTTCCCTTTTTCAGATTTTAAATCGATACATACTGACTTTTTGTTTCGATTAAACATCGGGAAATAACCAGCGCCAGCACCCTTGAGGCGGCGCGTTTTATCTCCGCCAATAGGCTCGACTTTGATGACTTCGGCCCCTAAATCGGCGAGGATGAGCCCCACCGATGGTCCCATAATCATATGGCTGAATTCGATTACTTTTAGACCGCGAAGGGGGGACGTGTTGGTTGATATCGTCATCGAAAATGAAAACCCTGTAGGAAAAATGCTTTAGAACAGACAGTTTAGAAGATTGGCCGCGAAATAGAAGGTGGTCGGTGATGTTGCTCGGTAGACGAAAAAACTGCTGCGAGGCTATATGCGGGATGGCCGTACCGCGAAATTTGTGAACAATATCCATCTGGCGAGAGAATTTAGGAATATGCGACCCCATATCTGTGCCTTCGCATTATAGTACCGGGGCTCTCTATGATGAAGCTTGCCCGATATTGTATGCTTGTTGAAGGCAGCTTTTTAAACATTACGGGAACCGTTTCGATATGAATGACGCCGTCAATATTTTCCAACAACATTCCCATGATCTTTTGCCATCCGCATCGAAAGATGAACATGCTCGGCAGGATTTTGCCAAGAGTTTTAAGCAATATATTCAAGAGAGAATTTTACCGGGCGTAAAGCTGGTTTATGAAAACCGATCGTCCCGGCAGTTTCAGGCTGAAAATGGCCACGTTCCGGAAAACCGTCATGAGGCACGCAAAGCAATAGCTGGGGACTCGTATTTCCAAAGCTATTTATCGTTGCAACGGTCAAGTCAGGAACTGATGTGGCGCAGTGTTTGTGATAGTGTTGAGCGACAGCTTGATGAGCTGATCGAAAAAGCGCAATCCAAAAAATCATCATTGGGTAGCCTTACCCTGCAACCGGGTTTTGAACCGCCGCGATATGCAACCGCAGTCGATATTCATTGTATGCCTGGCGGTTATGCAAATAGTGTTTGTGAAAACGATATTTCCGCTGGGGCGGTTTATGATCGCGGTGTGTATTTATATGCGATGGGCTATATGGGGCCTTTTAACGATGATATGGGTCGTTCGGTTTGTAATTACATCAAGCGAAAATTCCCAGATTTTCAACCAGAAAGCATTGTAGATTTAGGTTGCACGGTCGGCCATTCGACGCTCCCCTTTGCGGAAACTTTTCCGGACGCGCAAGTCCACGGGGTCGATATTGGCGAGGGTATTTTACGCTATGCCCATGCAAGGGCAGAAGCGTTAGACCACAAAGTTCATTTCGCTCAGCAAGATGCATCGCAACTCGACTATGAAGATGAGTCCTTTGATCTGGTTGTTTCGCATATTTTACTTCATGAAACGTCAGGCAAAGCCATGCCTAAAGTTTTCGAAGAATGTTATCGGATATTAAAGCCGGGCGGGATGATGATACATGCAGATTTACCGCCATTTGAAAACATGGATGTTTACACACAGCTCATATTGGATAATGAGACCTATTATAATAATGAGCCGTTTTGGGGCGCAATGCGCGAGCTTGATCAGGTAGAACTCGCAACCAAAGCGGGCTTCAAAAAAGACGACATTCATTTTGATAGCGCACCCATGGCGATTATGGAGTTTGCGCAAAAGCTCAAAAATAATGATGTAGAAGCATCGCAAAACGTTGCTGATCGCGATTTCGAAGCTGGCGAATATGCGCCCGGCGGTGGCTGGGAAGTGCTGGTCGCGCAAAAATAGAATTAATTAGAGACTTGAGCGCAAGTCCGTCGATAAAGGTTTGATAAAATAAATGACAAAACCTATTTTACCGAAAACAGTGCGGGGCAAACGTCCGCAATTTTTTGATGATCGCAGTGTTGATTATGTAATGGGAATTGCGTTGGCGTTGGCAGAGGAAGTTTCTTCGATGCGTGACCGATTGGATTTAATCGAGCGGGTCGCCGATAAAAAAGGGATTATCCTGACAGAAGAAATAGAAAAATTCACACTTGATGACCAAGCGCTGCTTGCGCGCGAAACAAGACGGCAAGATTATCTTGATCGTTTGTTTGCTGTTATGCATCAAGAAACATCTGAACTTGGAGAGATAGACTCTCCGCAAGCCTATCAAAACCTATTGGATGAGATTGCTGCTAAAGACTAGCGGGCTGAAGGGTTTTAAATAGTATTATTTTTTCGTCACTTGGCGCGGCTTTTAAATTCAAGAAAAGGCTCATTGAGCGCAATTCATTTAAGCAAAAAAGAGTCACAAAATGAAAATTGATTTGAGGCATCTCGCTCAGAAAAAAACTAAAATAGCACCAGTTTTTATTATCAGTTCAGCAATATTTGGGCTCTTGAGTGCATGCAGCGGCGGTGATGGCGAGCACCGCGATAGCGCCAGCTCTGTTAGCGAAGGGCCTGCACCACAAACAAATCTAGAAACACTGTCAGACCAAGAAAACACCGACGTCACTTCAGAAATAGTGGCGCGCCATGAGGCCGCATATCTTGACCGATATAACCGTATGATTCAGGTTTTTAGTACGGGGGCTAAAACTTCATCACTATATGACACCTTGGCTCCCATTGCGGGGGCTACAAACCCGAACCGCCTTCCCAAAGCAGAACGGTCCTTGTTAAATACTGAGACTATTCAAGCAGCGATTGGTTATGCGGGCGAGAGAAATTCTGAAGCGCTTATGGTGCTTAAAGATGGGGAAATATTACTGGAACAGTATTTTGAGGATGCCCATGCGGCCTCAAAAATAAATGGGAAGTCTTTTGCCAAACCTGTGGGTGTTGTGGCGGTGGGGCGCGCCATCGCTGAAGGACATGTAAAATCTCTTGACCAAGCTGCAGCGGACTTTTTGACGGAATGGAAGGACACTCCCAAAGCAGATATAACCATACGTCAACTGCTTGGGATGCGCAGTGGTTTACATCAGCAAAGTTTTTCCCCGACCCCTGACGACATCATGAATCGTGCTTACCTACATCCGCGTCATGAAGATATTCTCATTAACGAATATCCGCTCTTGCACGAGCCGGGAACGCGTTACGATTATTCAAATGCCAATGCTGAACTTATTGCACCGCTACTCGCGCGTGCCACAGGTCAACCTTATGAGCAATGGGTTTCTCAGCAAATTCTGCGCCCTCTTCGTGCGGCGGGCGGCGAGATATGGCTTAACCGCGATGGGGGAGTGGCGCATTCTGGCTGCTGCATTTTATTGCCAGCCGAAACGTTCGCCAAAATTGGACAGCTTTTATTGCAAGATGGTGTATGGAACGGCGCGCGTATTTTACCTGAAGGCTATGTTGCGCAGATACGCAAGCCAACATCAGAAAATCAACATGCAGGATTGGGTGTATATTTGGGCGCTCCCTTCACGCAGTGGCGCGGGGCACATAACCCAGATATTGACAGTTTTTCAACATATCACAGTGCGCCCTATGCAGCTGATGATCTGTTTCTTTTCGATGGAAACTCAAATCAAGTTCTCTATATGGTTCCGTCAGAAAACCTACTTATCTTGCGTATGGGCGGGACACCCTCTCGGGAGTTTTCACGTGAGCAAGCTTGGGACAATGCCTTTTTGCCGAACTTGATTTTAAAAGATTTGCAAAATTGAGTCTGTCGTCGGTGGTAACGCCAACGGCACTATATTTCTAACCGCATTTGTCTGACTTGAATATTCTTTAACAGATGTGTCGGTTTCAAATTTATCATGCCCGTCTTTGCAGACGGCAATATCAGATAACTTATGCGGCGTTGGCAAGCTTTGGATATTTAAGCATTGATTGATAGAGCAAAAATTCGCGGCGTCTTGCGCTATTATTGCTAATATTTCTCAATTCTTTCGCGTAGGCGCGCTGTGCTTCATCGCTCGTCGCTTCCATTGCTTTTTTGTTCTTTATTGTTTGTGCCTGGATAAAACTTCGCATAATAGAACGACGTTCATCATCAAATGAATCTAATAAAATATCCGCGTCACCGCCCTTGTTAAAGATGCCGTCAAATGCGGACGTTAATGACCACGCGTCATGCAAGCCACTATTCATTCCAAAACCGCCAAGAGGGTTGTTTAGATGGGCTGCGTCACCAATGACGATAACGCGGCCATTATTATATTTGTTAACCACACGTTGGTGCACGTTATATACAGTGCGATGATTTGTCGTGATCTTATCATCGGATTGTAGAAGCCTTGAAAAAAGCGCGTCCTTATAGGCATCAGATGTTAGAACGTCATCCTCTTCATGCGCCGGTACCAATATTCTCCAAGCGGAGGGAACACGGAGCAATACCAGCCATTCCTTAGGGTCGGAAACATAATTCACATAACAAAGATCATCGATATATTGATCAATTGGCGCGGGTGTACTCAGCGTTAGGAATTTCTCGGGATATGTAAACCCTTCAAAATTTAAATTCAGCCATTTGCGAATAATGCTATTGGCCCCATCGGCACCGACCAGATATTTTGTTCGTATTTTGTTAACATTGAAGTCAGTTTCAACGGAGACATCGACATGATCGTCACATTGATCAAAATGAACGATCCGGTTTCTAAACCGCATATCGGCTTTGGGATGTTCAGCTAATTTTTGCGTTAGCAATTCTGCCATTTTGAATTGTTCGCATTGCAGTCGAAAGGGATATTGAGTTGCATCATGGAGTTCTGAAAAATCGAACTCAATATACTGTCCCGTTTGACGATCCCTATGCCGATAAATTGGTGCTTTCAATCCCTTGTCGATAAGGGGTTGGGCGACACCAATAGAGTCCAGCATTTCCAATGTTGGTGGATGGAATGTTGAGGCTCGCATATCAGTTGTGCAAAAACCATTAGCTTCAACAACTATGACTTCAATATTGTTCTGGGCTAGGCAATAAGCAGCGAATGAGCCTACCGGTCCCGCGCCAGCAATAACAACTTGACAAGTATCCATATCTAGACTTTCAACTTTGTGGTTTCGCTGTAATTTTTTCCTGATGCTTAGGAGAATAGAGAGTTTACGCTACAAGGCGCAGATATGGATCAGAATTATTCGTCTGATGAACAACAAATTGTATGAATAGCAGGTATTGGTGCGAAAATCGGCTAACTTCTATTCACAATATAAGAAATTCAAGAAGGATTTGGCGCTGTGCTATACGAAAAACCCTCTGATTGTCTGGAAAATGAGCGCGTAAGATCATTTTTAGCTGACTCTGAAAAGAAACTACTCATTAATAATGAGTGGTCTACGGCGCATTCTAATGAGCAAATTGATGTTGTCGACCCTTTTGATGGTAAGCGCATATGTACGATCGCAAGGGGAAATGAAAAAGATATTGAACGCGCGGTTGGTGCGGCGCGTAGCGCGTTAAACGCAGAGCCCTGGTCAAATTCCACGCCGCGCTACCGCGAAAGGTTGCTGCAAAATTTAGCCGATCTTATTGAGGAAAACATTGAGACACTGGCGACCCTTGAATCTCTCGATCAGGGTAAACCATTTTACGTTGGCCGCTATGCAGAAATTCCCGGCGCAGTTGAGCAGTTCAGATATTTTGCAGGTGCAACTCAAAACCTTCAGGGAAGCGTAATCCCGACTTCTATTTCTTATCAGCCACCGGGTAAAAAAGTCTTTGCTTATACAAAGAAAGAACCAGTGGGTGTGGTTGGGGCAATCGTGCCATGGAATTCGCCGCTTGTTTTGACAGCGATGAAATTAGCACCGGCGCTTGCTGCGGGGTGTACGGTTGTTTTGAAGCCTGCTGAAGACACACCTTTAACGGCCTTGATGTTGGGGAGTTTGATTGTCGAGGCGGGCTTTCCTCCAGGCGTTGTCAATATTGTAACGGGCTATGGAGGCGAGGCTGGGGCTGCCTTGGCTGGGCATCCGGGCGTTGATAAAATTGCCTTTACTGGCTCTACCCAAACGGGACGGCTCATTCTCGACTCGGTGAAAACTGATTTGAAAAAAGTCTCTCTTGAGCTGGGCGGTAAATCCCCAACTATTATTTGTGACGATGCGGATCTTTCTGCAGCGATTGCGGGGGCTGCGAATGCGATTTACTTTAACGGGGGTCAAGTTTGCGTTGCCGGTTCGCGGCTTTACGCGCACAAAAAAATATTTGATCAGGTTGTTGAGGGAGTTGCGAAAATGGCAATGGAGATGAAGCTCGGTCATGGACTTCATCCGGAAACTCAAATGGGCCCCTTGGTTTCAACAACCCATGCAGAGCGTGTTTCAGGGTTTATTGACCGTGCTAAAGATAAGGGTGCGCACATTGTTGCGGGCGGTGAATGCATCGGGCCAAACAAAAGCTTTGTTACCCCAACCGTTATAACCAACACCTCCAGCGATATGGAAATCGTACGCAATGAGGTATTTGGCCCAGTCCTTGTTTGTGCGCCGTTTGAGAAGTTGGAAGATGTTGTCGAAGAGGCAAATGATTCTGACTATGGTTTGGCCGCCAGCGTTTGGACTGAGAGCCTTTCGCGTTCGCAATATCTCGCAGACGAAATTCGCTCTGGCACCGTTTGGGTGAACTGTCATGCTATGTATGATGCGAGCCTGCCCATTGGCGGCGTAAAACAGTCTGGTTGGGGACGCGATAGCGGCTTGGCGGCCTTGGACGGCTATTTAGAACTGAAAACGGTTTGTAACGTCGTTTGATTGGCTGGCCTCATCGAGAATTCTTCACTGTCCGAATAAAAAGTAGAGGTTTCTGGAAATGTCTGGTTGAAATTCCGATATTGAAAGCAACTTAAGAGGAAAATATGATTAAATATCGATATCTTCAAAGTCACAAGAAAATCGCTGCCATGACGCTGGCATTTTTCCTAGCTGCTTGCGGGAACAGCGCGAACGGGCCAGCCAATTCGCTGGACGCAGACCGGGATGGGGATGGTGCGGTTAAACCTGCGCAGGTAACGCCCGCAAAAAAATATACCCTATCAGATATCGAGCATATTCTTGCTGACCCTGTGAAACGATCTGAAATGATTGTTAAAGTGATGGGCAGTACGGCGCGCGAAGATACATATGCATTTTTGAAATTTCATGTGTACGGATATGCGGGTGAAAATATTATTCCATTCTTCACAATGAACAATGTCATCGTTCAAAAATGGTTTCCCAAGGAACCCGGCCATTACGACCTGCGCCATTATGAAGTGGCTTACTACTCAGAATTTGACACCGAAAAACCAATAGAAAAGTGGGAAAACCCCGTGACCGGCGAGGTGGTTGATATTCCCCATTTTATTCTTGGCCCGATTGAACGCCAATATACACCGGATGGAATTATCGCCCCTGGCATCGCTCCTAACCCGTTAAATATTTCGGTTATCGGCAACAGGGTTTTTATTCCTACTCAGTCTACCGATAAAGTATTTAATCCGATGAGCACGCCGGAATGGGGTGAGTATGCGGGTAGCCCGGATGTATATTGGGATTCGATGCTGACCTATTCGGCTGATATTGAAGATGTTCTGGATCCGGAAAAATCAATGGCTGGTGCTGAAATTCACATGCAAAATCTGGTCAGCTGGAACGCATTTTTCAAGATGGGGTATCGGCCGGGGCGAACGATGGTCCGAGCCTTTGGTACCCACCTCGATAGCCTCGATGACCTTCCGCCAGAAGCACGCGCAGGCTTGGAAAAATATACGCCCGAAATTTTCAATACCGATGAATGGGAAGATGTAAGAATTGATGCCATTGAGTATATGGTTGCGATTCAAGAAAAAATCGCTCGCGGCGAAATTGACGTCTCCCCGGTTGAAGAAAATTAATTCCTATTTTCATAAATTAAAAAAGAGAAGAGAGTTTATATGAGCAACGATCTAAGTCGTCGGCAGGCATTGAGAATTGGTGGGGGACTGGCCTTGGGCGGAACACTCGCTTCATGTTCGGAGGCAGCAAGTACTAAAAGCACCGCAACGGAAAATGCCGAACAAACCACGGCAGCGGTACAAACCTCTAGTGAAAGTGCCAGCGGCGATGTCACGCCTATGGAATTTGATAATCCACGTTGGAATCGCGATACGCTCATTAAGTTGCAGGGCAATACAGATTTCTCGCAACAAAAATGGGGATGGTATGGCGGACGCGTGATCGGTGTGCGCCCCGGTGAGCCAGATAAACATGTTTGCGATTTTGAAGGTTTTTCCGTCGCGCGGATGAAGCATCTCGGCGACGGCAATTACCGTAAATTGCTGCGCGAAGTTGGGTTTTATCTCGATAAAGATACCGGAAAAATTCTGGATACATTTGACAACCCATATACCGGTGAAAAGGTAAATGTAGTTCCAATTGCCAATGACCCGTTCAATGTAACCTTTGAAGAGTATTGGCCAGAGCCTCCAAGTTATGGGGGGCTCAACACAGAACGCCCGCCGCGCCGTCCATTGCTGTTAAATTGGCGCGATTTTGGCGACCGTGTTCTTCTTCATACAGATATTCATCTGTTTTATCCTTCGTCATTGCAGCCAGAAGAGTGGCCGCGCGAAAGCCCTGGGCAGTTTACCCAAGTATCAGAGATGTTTAGCTATAATATTCAAAAATCGGATATCATGGCACCAAACTCAACATCCATTGATAATATGGGTGTATGGAACAGAATTACCCCTTGGTTTCCTTGGATGCTTATGGGTCAGGGGCCTGGCCATATGGTTTATGTGTGTGATTTTGCGTCGCGTAAAACCAGCGCAGGTATTCCCCAGCAAATTCTTGATGCGGCACGCGCAATTGATCCTAAATATCTGGAAGCGCCGACAGAAGATTATGGGCCTAACCTGTCCAGTCTCGAAAATTATAAATTAACCGAAACGCCGGCACCCCCGAAATAATCTTTAATCGCCTACATGGGTTGAATTTTTAAAAGGATAACGGGAACTCTGTCTTGTTCTCGTTATCCTTAAATTTTATCATGAGCTCTATGGATGATAAGAAGATTGCAAGGGCTTTGCTAAACCACAATAAATCTTTCAGTACTCTCATTGAGTAATTCAGCGCCGTCCTTGGTGATCAATACCAGATCTTCCAGATGCGCACTGCCGCCCAGTCCGTTATCCAGAACTGGCATGTCGATACTCAAAATCATATTTTCCTGTAAGGTCAGGTTTTCTTTTTGATAAGAGCCATATTCCCCGCCAATAGGATCGTCAGAATGGTGAAGTCCAATTGTGTGCGGATTAATATAAAAGGTAACATCTGAGTCGGACTCTTTGAAAAGCTCGGCGGAGCGCGCATAGAGGTCATTATAGGTCAAGCCTGGTCGTAACTCCGATCGCAGCCGATCCCACGTTACTGAAAGCGTATCAAGAACAGAGTTTATTTTTCGGGTCGGTTCGCCGACGCATACTGTACGTCCATAGTCGCCATGATAGCCTTCAAATTTGCTTACGCAATCAATTAGGAAGCTGCGCCCTTCTTTGATTTCACCATTACTGAAATGGGGCACTAACGTATCAATCATCATATATTCGGGAATAGTCGCATAAGCACCGCATGCTTTTGAAAACTCCCCGCGAATTTCTTGAAAAGTCGCGCCCGCGCGCGCTGATTTCGCTGCAATAAGGCTCGCAGCCGCATTCGCCTCAATCGCATAGCGCGCCAATTCTAGTTCCATGGGCGTTTTTTGTATGCGTATATGCCGAATTAGGGATTCGCCGTCTACGATCTTCAGATCGAGTTCGCTTTTTTCAATAATGGGGCGCAGGCGCTCATCATCAATGGCAATTGTTTTATTCGGTAGCGGATTTGAATATAGCTCTTGTAGAATTGCTGAGCTAATTGTTGCTTTCATTTCAGCCGCTTCCAGATCAGTAAGCGACCGCCGCCTGGCTTCTGATGGTGTTAAGTTAAAGTCGGCGTGCACGCGCGGTAAAAGCCCAGGCCCCGCAGGCGCATTAATTAACTCATGCACATTCACAATTTTGTTAAATGCTTCTGGATCGGCTGGTCCTGAATAAAACTTTAAATCGATCAGATCAGTTTGAGGCTTTTCAGGCGCTGTAAAATAATACCCAATTTGCGAGCTAATCAATGAAGGCCTGGCGTCACCATGTGCAGATAAGGTCGCAAAATCTAACCCCGATAGACCAAGAGAAAATGTAACCGGCTGTTGGTTTGTTAAATAGTAGATATTTTTCGCGGTCCCGCTGATTAACAAGTCGATTCCCATGGACTGCATCTGCGCCATGGCGCGTTCTTGATTTAATAAAAGGCCGTTTATCTCGTGCGGGATGGCGCGTGTTAATGGTGCACTGTGTGATGTGCTGGATGAATTTGAGACAGAAGCTGAACTCGATTGCCCGGTAGGTGTCGCGCTGTTATCAGATCGACCACACCCGGCGGTAGTGGCCGCCACTCCTGCAGACATGAGACCGGTGAGGGCTGTTCTTCTGGATAGGGTCATTGAGGTCTCTCTTTTTTAGTGGGATGAGCCAGTACAATTTGCACGCACCTGTTTATAATATAGCCTAACTCATAAATTGCATCACAAGATTAGATCATAAAGCGGGCGGCCTCTTCAGAGAGACGCAAATAGGAGGTCTAACCTGACATTGTCCTAGAACATGGGGGGTAAGATATCGGCCCCCTGGGCAGTCGTCGTCAGAATTTGTGCAGAATTATTGGCTAGCGGATAAATCCTCGTGAGTTTATTGAGCCTTGTAGGGGCGTTTAATAGGTTGAATTTGAAAGGATTCTACAAGAATGCCCTCTGATAATGTGAAAATGGCTGCGAGCGATGAAGCGGCGCAAAGCCCTGATCCCGTCATTATTGATATTGTCGAGGTCAGCCCGCGCGACGGCCTGCAAAACGAGCAAACCCAATTCAGCACGCAAAAAAAGCTCAAACTGATCAATTTCGCGATCGAAGCAGGCATGAAGCGCATTGAAGTCACGAGTTTTGTGAACCCTAAGCGGGTTCCGCAAATGGCTGACGCGGATGAGGTTGCGCGCGGTCTGCCAAAAAGGGATGACGTTTGCTATACTGGGCTCGTTTTAAACAAAAAGGGCGCAGAGCGCGCCATCGCTGCTGAGCTTGATGAGCTAGGAGCGGTTTGTGTCGCGTCAGATATTTTCGCACAAAAAAATCAGGGGCAAACCCGGCTTGAGTCGGGGGAGAGCGCAGCCGCAATTGTAAAGCTAGCGCATGAAAATAACCGGCGGGGTACGGTGACTATTGCGGCCTCTTGGGGTTGTCCGTTTCAAGGCGAAGTGCCCCACAATGATGTGGTCGAGCTTGCCAAAATTGCAGCGGATGCAGGCGCCGATGAGATTTCTTTAGCCGATACAATCGGCGTCGGTGACCCTTGGAACGTGGAAATTTTATTCGAAAAAGTCAGGGCTGTGACGGGTGATATTCCGTTGCGTGCACATTTTCACAATACCCGCAACACCGGCTTTGCAAATGCTGCCGCGGCAGTTCGGGCCGGGGTACGAATATTCGATTCAAGTTTTGGCGGGATCGGTGGTTGCCCATTTGCACCGGCCGCGACCGGTAATATCTCAACTGAAGACCTTATTTATATGCTGCACCGCGGCGGTATGAAAACCA
This sequence comes from uncultured Caulobacterales bacterium, assembly GCA_964421675.1. Classification (GTDB taxonomy): domain Bacteria; phylum Pseudomonadota; class Alphaproteobacteria; order Caulobacterales; family Parvularculaceae; genus CALLPQ01. The sequence continues at coordinate 66,184 of CAYQXV010000006.1, read as the reverse complement.
ATATTGATATCGATATCGCCATTGAAGCGGGTGCATGGCTCGCAGAGAATTTGCCTGGGCGCACGCCCGGCATGTTGATACGAGCAGGCGGTTTTCCCGAACCGCAAAACGAATCTAGCGACGAAAAAAAACGCGCTTAAACCGGAGAATACTTATGCCATATCGCTTGGGCGTAGATGTAGGTGGTACGTTTACGGACGTACTAATGTTCAATGAAGAAAATGGTGAGTTATTTCGCGCAAAAGTGCCGAGCACGCCCAGCGATCCATCGGAGGCGGTGTTAAATGGCACCGACAAAGTGTGCGCTCTCGCAAATGTAAGCGCTGCAGAAATTAATGGATTTTTGCACGGAACCACTGTTGCCACCAATGCGATATTGGAAGGGAAGGGCGCGCGGGTCGGTCTCGTTGTCACGGAAGGGTATGGCGATGTCATGCAAGTTGCCCGTTCGCTGGTTCCCGGCGGACTTGCAGCTTGGATCATTTGGCCCAAGCCACAACCTCTTGCTCGCCTTGATGATACGGTCGAAGTTTCAGGACGCATTGATGGTTCGGGCAATGTGGTGCGCGAGGTTGATGAGGCACAAGTACGCAGCGCATTGGAGGCATTGCGCGATCAAGATATTGAGTCGCTAACCGTCTGCTTGATGAACTCCTATCTCAATGACTCGCATGAAAAGCAGGTTTATGAAATTGCCTCGAAGATATTCAAAGACATTCCGATTTCTATCAGTAGTGAAATCTTGCCCGAGATGTATGAATATGAACGCACGCTAACCACGGTCGCAAATTCCGCGGTGCGCCCGGTTGTCGGGCGCTATGTTAGCAATTTGGAAAAGGCCCTAAAAGAGCGCGGTGTTACCGCACCTATTAATTTACTTCGTTCTGATGGCGGACTAATTTCAGCTGAAAATTCACAACATGCCCCGGTAAATTTACTTATGTCCGGGCCTGCTGGCGGCGTTACGGGCGCACTTTGGGTGGCGCGCCAGACGGGCATAGGGAATATTTTGACTTTGGATGTTGGCGGCACGTCAACGGATGTGGCACTTATTGAAAATTATGAACCGCGTTTGTCACGGGAGACAGAGGTTGGCCATCTTTCTGTGCGCGCGCCATCACTAGATGTGAAAACGGTTGGCGCAGGCGGCGGCTCAATCGCGCATGTGCCAGAACTAACCAAGGCGCTTCGCGTTGGCCCGGAGAGTGCGGGCGCCGTGCCGGGACCTGCATGTTATGGCCGGGGCGGCGATCAGCCTACGGTAACCGATGCAAATGTTGTACTGGGCAACTTACCGCGCGCCTTGCTTGGCGGTGACTTTCAGCTCGACCGGGATGCATCGGTTAAGGCGGTGCAAATTGTTGCTGATGGCTTGAACCTGTCGCTTGAGGCGGCCGCGCAGGGCATTCTTGATATTGTTAATGAAAATATGTTCGGCGCGCTGAGGATGATATCGGTCGAACAAGGTTATGATCCGCGTGACTTTGCGCTCATGGCATTTGGCGGCGCGGGCGCTCTTCACGCAAATGCGGTTGCGAAACTGCTTGGATCCTGGCCGGTTGTCATTCCAAATGCACCCGGTGTGTTATGTGCATTGGGCGATGCGACAACACAAAACCGCGTGGAGCTGGCACGTACGCATTCTAAACGGCGAAGCGAAACGAGTGACGAAGAAATTTCATCGACGCTTCATGAAATGACTCGCCTTGTTTCGGAAAAAATTGCCAAAGAAGGCATTAATCCGAGCCAGGCAGAACTGCGCTATCAAGTGGATGTGCGCTATCATGGGCAAGGGTTTGAACTGCCTATTCAGATTGACGCAAACAATTTTGCCAATGGTGGCATTGAGCGGGTTTGCGAAGATTTTGATGCCGAACACAAACGCATGTTTACATTTAACATGGATGCCGAGCATGAAATTGTGAATTTGCGGGTTGTTGGCCTCGGCCCATCGCTTGATCTGCCAGCGCTGGAGATTGCAAAAGGCAATGGTGATCCGAGTGCTGCGAAAATTTCTGATCATGAAATTTGGGAGGCTGGCAAAAAGCGAGCATCCGCTATTTATGACCGGGCGAGGTTACGCGCTGGAGACATGGTCAAAGGCCCGGCGGTTATCACTGAAATGGATTCAACAATCCTTGTTCAATCAGGCCATGAGGCAAAAATCGATGCCTTTGGCAACATTCTCATCAACCCAGCTTAGGAGCAGGATATGGCGGCGAATATCATAGAAACCAGTGCTGCGATAAACGGGAGCGATGTAGACCCCGTAACACTGGATATAATCGAAAATGCATTACGCAATGCGCGAAATGAAATGGATGCAACTTTGTTTCGCACAGCGCTTTCCCCGGGAATTCGCGAACAGGGAGATGCGTTTCCTCTAATCGCTGAGCGCGATGGGAAAATGATTGTCGGTCAGTTTGGGTCTTTCATTGACGGTTTTTTGAAGGGCTATGATGGCGATATTGAAGAGGGTGACGTTTTTCTCCTAAGCGATCCTTATAGTTGCGATGGCGCCGTTAGTCACGTCAACGATCAACTCGTCATTATGCCAATCTATTTAAGCGGCCATCTTGTGGCGTGGTCGGCAATGTTTGGCCATATGACAGATGTTGGCGGTAAGGTGCCGGGTTCTTTGCCAACAGATGCGCGGTCCATCTATGAGGAAGGAATGCGGTTACCACCGGTAAAGCTTTACCGCAAAGGCGAGCTGCAGAGCGATATTCTCAACATTGCCGTTCATCAGAGCCGGATGCCGGAATGGTATCGCGCTGACCTTCGTGCAATTGTTGCCTCTTGCAGTGTTGCATCCAAACGCGTCATCGAAATATGTGAGAGGTTTGGCGAAGCAACATTTCGCGGCGCGACGGAGAAACTACTCGCGCGTAACCACGGTGCAATGAAGCACCTCATCACCAATATGATTGGTGAAGACCGGGTATCGTTTGAGGATTATGTTTGCGATGATGGTCTTGGCGCAGGGCCCTTTAAAATCAAATGTACGATGTGGCGTGAAGGCGAGAAAGTTATTCTCGACTTTGAGGGTACTGATCCACAATCTGAATCCTCCATAAATTTCTATCTCAATGAAAACATGTTCAAGATGTTTTTTGGCATCTACATGATTATGGTCTTTGATCCGCAGGTTCTTTTCAATGACGGGTTTTATGACCTCGTTGATGTGCGCATTCCGGAAGGCTCGCTGCTCAAACCGAAATTCCCCGCAGCGCTTTCTTGCCGGACCCATGCATTGGGCCGCATCTTCGATGTATTGGGCGCCTTGCTCGGCCAAAAAACCCCAGAGTTTTTGAATGCGGCTGGCTTTTCTTCCAGCCCGCATCTTATGTTTTCCGGGCGCAAACCTGATGGCGAATGGTTCCAGCTCTTCCAGATTGGTTTTGGCGGTATCCCCGGCCGCCCTCTCGGCGATGGACCCGATGGGCATTCTCTGTGGCCCGGATTTACCAATGTGCCGAATGAGTTTTTAGAACGCTATTTCCCGCTTTTGATCGAGAAATATCGCACAGCGCCGGATAGCGGCGGGGCAGGTCTGCATCGCGGCGGTAATGGCATTCATATGGTGTATCGCTTCTTACAACAGGGCGATATTTCTATTCATGATGATCGTTGGTTTGTGCCGCCATGGGGTGTTAATGGCGGATGCCCCGGCGCGCGGTCCTGGAAAAAAATTGATCGCTCCAACGGCGAAAGCGAAATATTACCGGCTAAGGCTGACAATATCCGTGTAGAGAAGGATGACCTTCTGCATTATGTTACCTGGGGCGGCGGCGGATGGGGCGACCCATTTGAGCGGGACCCGGCTTTGGTGGCACAAGACGTCGAATATGGTCTTGCAACAATTGAAGGCGCGAAAGCGTACGGCGTTGTTTTAAACGACGATGGATCCGTCGATGCAGCCGCAACCGCAGCGTTGCGAAAGAAAATGGCGACGGAACGCGGCGAAACATCTTTGTTTGATTTCGGAGATGATATCGAGACTCTTCGTGAAAAATGCATGGAAGAAACCGGGCTTCCAGCACCGGTTGAACCAAATTGGTCATAGTGACGAACAAGGAAATTAATAAAATGACAGCCAGTCAAAAGTCAAAAACGCAAACCGGACCATTAGAAGGTATTCGCGTGATAGAATTGGGTCACATGATTGCGGGGCCATATTCTGGTCAGGTATTTGCAGATTTTGGCGCGGATGTGATCAAAGTGGAGCCGCCGGAAAAAGGCGACCCGATGCGGGTGTGGGGTCGCGGAAAATATCCTCTCTGGTGGACAATTTGTGCCCGAAATAAGCGCTGTATAACGGTAAATCTGCGAGAAAAAGAAGGCCAAGACATTATCAAAAAGCTTGTTGAGCAAGCCGATATTGTTGTTGAGAATTTTCGCCCCGGTACATTGGAAAAATGGGGGTTGGGTTATGACGACTTAAAAGCAGTCAACTCGAAAATAATCCTTGTACGTGTTTCTGGTTATGGCCAGACAGGGCCCTATGCCCAACGTGCCGGCTATGCGGCGATTGGCGAGGCGATGGGCGGCATGCGCTATCTTTCTGGCTATCCAGACCGACGCCCCTCGCGCACAGGCTTGTCGCTTGGCGACACTATTACAGCATTATATGCAACGGTTGGTGCGCTTGCCGCGTTACAACATCGCCAGCGAACCGGGGAGGGGCAAGTGGTTGACTGCGCTCTTTATGAGGCAGTTCTGGCGACAATGGAGGCAACCATTCCAGAATATACCGTGTCAGGATATATTCGCGAACGCTCTGGTTCCATTCTGCCCAATGTCGCACCGTCAAATATTTATCAATGTAAGGACGGCGATATATTGATTGCTGCCAACCAGGACTCTGTGTTTCAGCGTCTGTGCAATGCAATGGAGCAATCTGACCTTGCCGAAGATAAGCGCTTCTTCGATCATACAGCGCGAGGTAAAAATCAAGAAGAGCTTGATATCCTTATTGATAAATGGACAAGCAATTATACTCTCGCGCAAATGGATGCGCTAATGGAGAAACACGGTGTGCCTTGCGGAAAGGTTTACCGCGCCCCGGAAATGCTAGAGGATGCCCATTATCAAGCGCGTGAGGCAATTATTGATGTGCCTCATGAGGAGTGGGGCGAAGTGAAAATGCAAAATGTTGTTCCAAAATTGTCTGGAACACCCGGCGGTGTGAAGTGGCCCGGTCCAAAGTTGGGGGAACATAATGGCGATGTGTATCGCGAACTTTTGGATATGTCGGCAGATGAGATTTCTGCCTTAAAAAACAAAAATATTATTTAGGATCATGCATAATACGGGCAAGCGGAGTTGGCGTTTGTCACTTTTGGCTCAAACCTTCGCCAGTATTTTGCATAAGTTGAAAATTCTCTAAATTAAAAAGGTGTGAGCATGGCCAAAACTTTACTGGCGCTATTTAATTTGAAAAATGATGTTTCCAAGGATGACTATGTTGCTTGGGCACGTTCTGTCGATTTGCCAACGGTCAATGGATTAAAATCCGTTGATCAATTTTCGGCCTATTCTATTGGCGAGGTGTTTGGCGCTGATACTAAGCCTCCCTATCAATATTTTGAAGTTATCGATGTAAATGATATGGACCAGTTCATGTCGGATATTGGTACCGATACAATGCAAAAAGTCGCGAGTGAGTTTCAAAAATTCACAGATGATGTGATTTTCTTACTATCTGAAAGGCTTTAAGGGATGGCACGTTTAACTGGAAAAACTGCGGTCATTACCGGGTCCGGGCGCCGCAAGGGGCTTGGCGAAGCCATCGCACTCAAGCTTGCGCGCGAAGGCGCCAATATTGTCATCTCCGATCTCGGGGCTAGTCGAGATGAAAGTACCCCCGCCGAGCATATTGGCGAAGTTGACGAGATGAAAGCCATCGCCCACGACATTGAGGCGCTGGGTGTTAAGTGTGAAACCTTTTCTGCTGATGTACGATCAAAGCAAGATATGAAAGCGCTCGCAGAGTGTGCACACGAAAAATTGGGAAGTCTCGATATTTGGGTAAACAATGCCGGTATCGGATATTTGTTTATGCCCCTTTTAGAAGTGAGCGAAGAAGATTGGCGCGCTGTGATTGATGTCAATCTTACAGGCGCGTTTTTTGGTCTACAGGCCGCCGCCGCACAAATGATCGACCAAGGCAAAGGCGGGCGCATTATCAATATTGCCAGCCAAGCGGCAAAGTCAGGATTTGCTCATGCGCAGGCCTATACCTCATCGAAACATGGCTTAGTAGGATTAGCGCGATCGGCCTCTATTGAACTTGGTCCCCATAACATCACTGTTAATAATGTCTGCCCAAATCATGTCACAACCGGGCTTGGCGCTTGGCAAAATGAATATTCCTGGAAAGTCTCCGGCGCTGCCTCTAAAGAGGAATATATGGAAAATATGTGCAAGCGTATTCCCATGGGCCGCCCTGGCTTACCTGAAGACACGGCCAATGCAGTTGCATTTTTATGTTCAGATGAATCGCACTATATCACCGGCGAGAGCATGAATGTTTCCGGCGGCGAAGAGCCCCATTAAGATTGGATTCTTTAAATGTCAAAAAATCTTGATGAAGATTATGCAGCGGCTGGGTTCGGCAACTCTTTGACCCCCGGTAAAAAGCCAGCACTTGTTATCATTGATTTCGTTGACGCTTATCTGAATCCAACCAGCCCGCTTTATGCAGGTGTTGAAAAAGCCTTGGAGAGTGCTGAAAAAATTCTGAATGCGGCGCGTTCTGCCAATCTCCCCATCATTTTCACGAATGTTGAATTTACACCGGGGGGAACAGATGGCGGTGTTTTCTTTAAAAAAGTTGGCGCTCTAAAAAACTTCGAAAAAGGTAATGCTCTCGGTGCATTCCCAAAAAATGTTGCGCCTAAAGGCAATGAGATAGTTGTTACAAAGCAATATGCTTCGGCATTTTTTGGAACTTCGCTCGCCTCAACGCTCACGGCAGCGGGTGTTGATACCCTTCTTATTACGGGCGTCTCTACGTCCGGATGCGTGCGGGCAACGACGGTTGATGCTGTCCAACATGGGTTTATTCCGCTGGTGATCAGAGACGCCGTCGGTGATCGCGACGAACGTCCACACGAAGCAAACCTTTTCGACATGCAAGCCAAATATGCCGAAGTGATTTCGCAAGAAGATGCGTTAAAATATATTTCAACTATTATCTCATCTTAGCCTGCTAGCGGACTACAAAATCGCATCAGCGAAAGACACACTTATTCGTTGTTATGCCTGGCCGGAGCTAAGCAGTTCCGCGTTGCCGCCCGCCGCCGTCATGTCGATAGAGACGACGCGCTCGACAAAAAACCGATGAAATGAATCAGACGATGTTAGCTGCGGCAGTATCGTGCTGTTCATCTCGATTAGCGTTGAAATATGCGGATCGATATCGTCGCAGATTATCCCGGAGATCTCGCTAGGAATATTTTCCAGCGCGGTAATATGGCTGAGCGGGCAAAGTTGTATGCACCCACTCGGCAGTGTGCTCCTGGCAGCGTTTTGCACATATTGATTTAGGGCACCGAGGCCGTCTTTGGCATACGCAGCTATTATGGTATTGCCCGCCGCCAGCGCTTTTGAAAGAACGGCAGGATCTGTGTCATCATCAAAGAGCGCTAACAACACCCCTCTAGGGTATAAATAATATCGATTATCTTCCCCTGTAGGGCCGGGCAAGGTTAGGCCGTCCGGATATACGGCATTTGTTGCATCATTGATTGTAAGCTTTGAGGCGGGCCAAAAAGAATTGGCCATACTGATCCGTTGACTAACATCAAACTCTGTTTCCCATTTTTTTTGCGCTGAAATACTGTCCTCTAATTGCGCGGCAAATGGTAAGCTAGTTTGAGAAGGATCAGAATTTGCGGGGCTACTCCACTGTAGATTTGAGTTACGTTCTGAGCGCTCCCTCGTTAATCGCGGTAGATATAACGGCCCCCCAGCTTTGGGGCCTGTGCCTGACAAGCCTTCCCCGCCAAATGGTTGCACCCCAACAACGGCGCCAATCTGGTTTCGATTAATGTAGAGATTGCCGACCTTGGCACTTTTGCGCACGACCTCAATGCGAGAATCCAACCGCGTATGTAGGCCCATTGTTAAGCCGTAGCCTAACTCGTTAATGTCGCGAATGACGCTGTCAATTTTCTTAGCGTCAAATTGACATAAATGCAGGACCGGACCGAAAACCTCACGTTTCATTTGGTCAATAGAATCAATTTCAAAAACCGTCGGCGGAATAAAAAATCCATTTGGTGCGCTGCTCGTCAATTTCTTTTGCGCAACGATGTTCCAGTTGGTTTTTTGTTGCTCGATATAGCTGGTTATCGTGTCAAACGATTGCTGGTCGATAACCGGCCCAACATCAGTAGACAGATAGCGACTATCTCCAAGGCGCAACATATCAATAGCACCGCGAAGCATTTTCTTGAAGTCATCTGCAATATCACTTTGCACACAGACCAAGCGGGTAGCAGAACAACGTTGACCGGCACTTTGAAAGGCTGATGACACAACGTCCGTGACCGCCTGTTCAAGCAATGCGGTTGAATCAACAACCATGGCGTTAATGCCGCCAGTTTCTGCAATCAGGGGTGTCGATGCGCGGCCCGTGGAATGTAGGGCAGATTGAATTTTTTTTGCCGTCGCGGTCGAACCTGTAAAGCAAACGCCGCTAATCTGTGGGTGGCGAATGAGGCTATCGCCAATCGTGTGTCCGGGCCCAATCAATAATTGCAAGGCATCTTTAGGTACACCCGCACTATGTAAAAGTTCTATCGCTGCAAACGCAATGAGAGGGGTTTGTTCGGCGGGCTTGGCAACAACGCTATTTCCCGCGCTGAGCGATGCGGAAACTTGGCCTAAAAAGATAGCGAGCGGAAAGTTCCAGGGCGAGATGCACGCAACAACGCCCAGCGGACCGCGTGTCGTAGGGCTTTTTCTCGCCTCGATGGCATAATATCGTAAAAAATCGACCGCTTCTCTTATCTCGGCGATAGCATCGGGTAAGGATTTTCCGGCCTCTGCCACACAAAGATGAATGAACCTATCTTGGCCGGATTCAAGCATGTCGGCGGCTTGTTCTAAAATGTGTGCCCTCTGATCCGGCGTGCTCGATGAGATCCATGAAGATTTTGCCGCTGAACCGACAGCTTGATCAACCAGTGCCTCGTTACAAACTTTCGCCGTACCAACAATATCTGTATTATTATTCGGGTTTCGAATGTCCGTGGCTGCGCCGCCCTGCGCTTCGCCGTCAACCAAGCAAGAAGCGTGTATCTGGGATTGGGATACAGCCATTTCTTCCAGTGATGTTGAAATATCGGATTGGGTCCAATCTAAGCCGCTGGCGGCTAAACGCCCCTCGGTTAGATGATCACGCGGCGCTTTTATCGGTCTGTGTGAAGAATTCGCGCTCTGTTCAGTTAGGGAAATGGGATCAACGACGAGACTGTCTATGTCTAATGTAGAATCCATGAGCTGATTGACAAATGAGCTATTGGCACCGTTCTCTAAAAGACGGCGGACGAGATAAGGCAATAGTTCTTTGTGTCTGCCAATGGGTGCGTAAATCCGGCACTGCGCTGAATGATTTTGTACCAAAATATCGTGGAGCGCTTCGCCCATACCGTGTAGCCGCTGAAATTCAAACGCACGCGAATTACCCGCCATATGCAAAATTGCCGCAGCGCTATGGGCGTTATGGGTAGCAAATTTGGGAAAAACACATTCACCAGCATCCAGGAGCTGACGTGCGCAACTTATATAGCTAAGGTCAGTGTGATGTTTTTGTGTGAAAACTGGATAATCGGGTAGGCCCATTTCTTGAGCACGTTTGATTTCAGTATCCCAATATGCGCCTTTTACCAATCGAATTGGGATTTGTTTATTGGTTTGTTTGGCAAGCTGAATAAGCCTATCCAGTACGGCTGGTGCGCGCTTTTGATAGGCTTGAACGACAATACCCATGCCATTCCAATTTTGTCCCGTGTCAGCCAGCATCAATTGTTCGAATATGAGTAAGGAAGCTTCAAGCCGGTCGACCTCTTCCGCATCAATAGTGATCGAAAACTCGCCCTTGCGCGCAATTTCACTAATGTGCTGGAGTTTTTCAACAAGCGCTGGCATGCACTCCGCAATATTATTGAACTCATAACGTGGATGCAGCGCGGAGAGTTTGATTGAAATATTATTTTGTGTGTTATTGGATTTCGATGAGAGGGCAACCGCTTCGGCAGCCTTTACATATTTTTCAAAATAAATTTCTGCATCCGATTGTGTAAGCGCTGCCTCACCGAGCATATCAAAGGAAAAGCGATATCCTTTATTGACCCATTTTTTCCCCTTGGTCATGCCATCTTCGATCGTCTCGCCAAGAACAAAATGATCGCCGATGAGCGACATGGCTTGTTTAACGGCCGTTGCTTTTACTCGGTCTCCAATTTTTGCGATTGGATTCGTCGCAATTTCTCCTCCGCTTGCCGAAACCCATAATTTTGAGAGTAATAGGCCTAAGCTTGCAGCATTGACGATGGGCGAACGCTTTATTCCGATATGGTCCGACCAGCTTTTGTCGTGGATTTTATCGCGGATTAACAACCGCGCAGTTTCGAAATCTGGCGTTCGGATCAGAGCCTCCGACAGGCGCATTAGTGCAACGCCTTCATCATTTGAGAGCTCATATTCCATTAGCAATTGATCGACCGCGCTAGGGCGCGCATCGCCGGTGCGAATGTCGGTGATCAGTGCTTTGGCGATATTGGTTATCTGGTCTCGATCGGCCTGGGAAAGGCGCGCGGTTTTTTCGAGCTGGCGCGTGCAATCGCTTTCAGATGCTACGTAAAGGTCTGATAGATATTTAAAGCTGTTTTCCAGTTCGGTCTTATGGGTCACCATGATCACACCAATCTCCTTGCGCTATGAAGAAGAGTAGGCCGTTTCACATAGTCTTTGGGCCTATTTTGGTTTCAAAATAGGCCCAAATAAACTCTAAAATTTCTCAAAAGCTGCAAAAAATCACGAATGGGCGAAAAACCGATAAACCGTGCTGGTGCAGATGGTTTGTCTCGAACAAATCAAAATAGGCTTTGCACGCAAAGCGCTTATGAAGCAGCCCTATTTTTTTCGGTTTGACCCAACCATTCTTCCACTTTTTCCATCAAGCGGTTTGGCGATATTGGTTTAGGTAAATAATCATCCATGCCGGCATCAATGCACTTTTCCATATCGCCTGACATTGCATGTGCCGTCACGCCGATAATTGGAGTGTGGGTATTGTTTTGCAAATTGATTTCGCGAATTTCCTTAGTCGCTTCTAATCCATTTAAGACAGGCATCGAAACATCCATCAAAATTATTTTTGGCGTTTCGTCTTTGTATAAATCTACAGCCTTGCGTCCATTAAATGCAAATTTGTACCTATAATCAGTTCTATCTAAAATTTGCTGATACACGATCCTATTAATGTCATTGTCTTCCGCAATAAGAATGTCCAGACCATCGGGTTGTGTGGTTTGTTTTGTGGGGGCGAAAATTTCGCGGTGACCAGTATCGATGGATGATAAATCGGCAGACGATGAGTTTGGTTTACTATCAATTTTCATTGGTTTTTGGAGAGCCTCAATCAGCGTTTCGAGGAGTAGAGAGGCTTTCGCGGGTTTAATCAGGTGACCGGCAACATTGAGCTGTCGCAATTGATTAGACGAGCTTGCTTCGTCAACGGACGTCAACATAATGATTGGTGTATTGCCTGTATTTGGATTTTCGCGAATGCGTTTTGCAACCTCTAAGCCATTTAATTCTGGCATCTGGTAATCCAGTATGACGGCGTCAAAAGGTGTGCCAAATGTTGGTGCGGATCTCAATAGTTCCAGACCAGCTTCACCGGTTGATGCGGATTTAGAGATGAAATTCCATGCTGTGGTTTGCTCTTCGAGAATAGTCCGATTGACTTCATTATCGTCGATTATCAAAATATGCGCGCCGGTAACATCCGTCGGGATCGGCTTTTCTTTTTTATTCTCACTGCTGACGGGTAGATCGATTTCAAACCAAAAGGTTGATCCTTCATTGGGCGTACTTTCAAGACCAATTTTTCCGTCCATTAACTCGATAAGGGATTTACAAATTGAAAGTCCCAGTCCGGTGCCCTCATGAGCGCGCGTGGCCGAGTTGTCGAGCTGCGTAAATTTATCAAAAATCGTGTTGATTCGTTCGTCCGGAATGCCAACGCCAGTATCCTCAACGCAAAACTTCAATTTTGCTATGTCATTTTGCGGTGTGCTTTGTTCAGAGTCCGGTTCGACAGCGCCGCTTACCGATACGAGCACATGGCCTTTTTCGGTAAATTTGACAGCATTACTCAACAGGTTTGAAACGACTTGTCTGATACGCCCTGGGTCACCAACCAACATCCGCGGCAGTGTGGGAGCATAACGAACAGCGAGTTCCACTTCTTTCTCAGCAGCCTTGGCTGAAACGAGAATAGCAACATCTTCAATCGCATCCACGAGATCAAAAGATTCCGGATGAATTGTCATTTCGCCAGCATCGATTTTTGAAAAATCAAGAATGTCATTAATGATGGTTAGTAGTGAGTTTCCTGACTTGACGATAATGTCGGCGAAATTTTTCTGCTTGGGGGTAAGTTGTGTGGCGGCGAGTAGTTCAGCCATGCCCATTACGCCATTCATTGGTGTTCGAATCTCATGGCTCATATTTGCCAGAAATTGGGACTTGGCTTGATCTGCAGCTTCGGCAAGCGCTTCGGCATTTTTTATTTTAGTGATGTCAATCCCAGCGCCGAGCATACGGATGGGCTCATTTTTATCATTAAAGACTGCGCGTCCGGTAAATTGTCCCCAGATTATTTCGCCATTGTCGGGCCTAATAATTCGATACTCAATGCAATATTCGTTTTTCTGCTCCAGGGCGCGGTTAATCGATCCCAGTACCCTATCGGTATCATCAGGGTGCATAATGGCGTATAGTGAATCAATATGTAATGGAGTGCCTTGAGCAATCCCAACAATATCGTACATTCTTGGGGACCATAAAACCTGTTTACTTATTAAGTCATAGTCCCATAGACCAACATTTGCACTTTCAATTGCGAGTTGCAAAACATCGGGCGCAAAATTACTATCGCTTTGTGTCATGGATCCCTGCCTATCATCTCATTAACCATACCTTGGTCGAACATTAGTGATGAGACTTGAAGGTATGGTTAAAAAGTGGGTACCTTTTCTATAGATGCGGATAATTAACAGGTGAAATTCGCCACTAGAACTAACACGGGACCGTGAACATTGATGCAGGACATATATATTATTGGGGGATATCAAACGGATTTTGCGACCCATTGGGCGCGCGAAAATCGTACTATTTTCGATTTGTTTGCTGAGACAGTGCAGGGCGGGTTAACAAAAACTAAACTTAACCCATCTGACCTAGAGGTCGGCCATATTGGCAATTTTGTTGGTGAGCTGTTTACGGGTCAAGGCCAGCTCGGCGGTTTTTTCGGACATGTCGATCCTGCGCTGGCGGGTATGCCTGCAACCCGGCATGAAGGCGCATGTGCTTCCGGCTCGCTTGCTCTTCTTGCAGCGATGAGCGATCTTGAGAGCGGGCGATATGATCTTGCCTGTGTGGTCGGTATTGAGTTTATGCGCAATGTCGCCGGACACATCGCCGCCGATCACCTTGGGGCTGCAAGCTTTAAAGGCCAGGAAGCAGAGGATGCGTCTTATGTATGGCCGGCAATGTTTTCAGATTTGGCGCAAGAATATGATCACCGTTACGGTCTTTCTTATGATCACCTAATGGCGATATCGCAGAAAAATTTTACAAATGCTAAGCGCAATCTCAACGCACAAACCAAAAGTTGGACCTTTAGCGATGATAGCTTTACCGCAAATGATGAGGCAAACCCGGTTGTAGAGGGCTGGATGCGCCGGCAAGATTGCGCGCAAATTACTGATGGCGCCGCTGTTGTATTTCTGGCGACTGCTGAACGCGCAAAGACCTATGCAACAAAGAACGGCGTTGCGTTAGACTCGTTTGCGAAAATCCGGGGTTGGGGGCACACCACAGCGCCGATGAAGCTACAAACTAAAATTACCGATAGCAAAAACGGTGACTATATTTTTCCTTGGACGCGTAAGGCGATTACTGATGCTTATGCGCGTGCAGGCATTTCTGGTGTGAACGAATTGGATGCGATTGAAACCCACGATTGCTTTTCCATCACGGAATATATGGCGATTGAACATTTTGGTATTTCGCCTCCGGGACAGGCATGGAAGGCAATTGAAGAGGGTGTGGTCGCATTTGATGGGACGCTCCCTGTAAATCCGTCTGGCGGTCTCATTGGGCTCGGCCATCCTGTGGGCGCGACGGGGGTGCGTATGGTGCTTGACGCGGCCAAGCAATGTACTGGAACGGCTGGTGACTATCAGGTGCCCGGCGCGAAGACCGTGGCGACTTTTAATGTTGGTGGTTCGGGAACAACGAATTGTTCGTTCGTGGTTGGGATGTAATATGAAAAATATCCGCATATTCCTCAGCATAGGAATTTTTACGATATTGGGTTGCAGTACTGCCTATATTGCCGGCCTTGGCGATGTGCGTGTTGGCGGATTGTCGGTATTGTTTGTATGTGCCGTTGTTGCCTATGGTATAAATTGGTTGGCATTTTTTCCGTCAGCAATCGCGCAATCTGAACGATTTTATGACCTTGTGGGGGCGTTCACCTATTTTTCGGTTATAGGGACAGCAGGAGTGTTATCGGCGCCCTTGGATCTGCGCGCTATTGTTGCGGCGAGTATGGTTTTTATATGGGCCCTGCGACTTGGCTCATTTCTATTTACGAGAATTCAAGCCGATGGTCATGACCGACGGTTCGATCAAATCAAAACACATGCGGGCAGGTTTTTAACCGCATGGACGCTGCAGGCGACTTGGGTAATTTTGACATCACTCGGCGCCTTGTTGGTGATCTCAACACAAAATAGAATGCCCATCGATATTTTCTTTTTCCTCGGGGCCATCTTGTGGGTTGTTGGATTTGCAATTGAAGTTGTAGCTGATGCGCAAAAAAGGGCTTTCCGAAAAGATCCTAAAAATAAGGACACCTTCATTACCTCAGGTCTTTGGGCCTGGTCGCGCCATCCAAATTATTTTGGTGAAATTCTTCTATGGATTGGCGTTTTTGTAATCGCTCTGCCGATTATACGCGGGCCAGAGTGGATTGTTGCCGTCTCGCCAGTATTTGTCGCATTCTTATTGCTAAAGGTGAGCGGCGTTCCGCTGCTCGATAAGCATGCTTTGAAAAAGTGGGGGGATGACCCTGCCTATCAAGCCTATCGGAAACGAACACCCGCCCTAATACCGCGCGCGCC
>CAYQXV010000006.1:44798-50656 GCA_964421675.1 uncultured Caulobacterales bacterium | reverse complement strand
ACCCTGCCTATCAAGCCTATCGGAAACGAACACCCGCCCTAATACCGCGCGCGCCAAAGCAGCGCCCTTAGCGGTGCCGTGCCGACCTTACGATGCTCACGTTAGAGATCATGAAGTGATTTTGCAGGTTTTCCGGCAAAATTTATTCGAGCCGGTTAAACCGCAATAACTTTTTGCTCAATACGCCCAAAAATTGAAGCACCGGTGTTATCATCCATTTCAATGCTGACAGTATCTCCAGCCGACATAAACGGCGTTGAGGGTTTACCGTTAGTGATCGTTTCAATCATCCGGATTTCGGCGATGCAAGAATATCCAAGACCGCCTTCATCGACTGGCTTACCGGGACCGCCATCTGCGCCTTTATTGGAAACTGTTCCAGAGCCAATAACCGTGCCAGCGCTAAGCGGGCGTGTCATGGCCGCATGAGCCACGAGACGGGCTAGAGAGAATGTAGCATCAACGCCCGCTTGGGCCCGGCCAAATGGTTTCCCATTATAATCGACATGTAAGGGCAGGTGAACCAGCGAGTTGCGCCAGCTATCTCCTAATTCATCGGGTGTAACGGCAACCGGGCTAAATGCACTCGGCGGCTTGGATTGAAAGAAGCCAAACCCTTTGGCCAACTCGCCGGGGATTAGTCCGCGCAAAGACACATCATTACACAGCATAATCAATTTTATATGGTTTGTTGCCATATCTTCGGTGACGCCCATAGGGACGTCATCTGTGATGATCGCAACTTCCCCTTCCATATCGCATCCCCAGCTTTCATTGCCTAAGGGTATCGGGTCATATGGGCCAAGGAACACATCTGATCCCCCTTGATACATGAGCGGGTCGTCATAGAAACTTTCGGGGACTTCAGCGCCGCGCGCTTTTCGCACCAATTCAACATGGTTGATATAGGCGCTTCCATCGGCCCATTGATAGGCGCGTGGTAACGGGCTTGCGCATGCCTTTTGATCAAAGGGGTGTGTTTCAATCGTCTTGGCGTTGACCTGCGCGGATAGTTTTTCCAATTCAGGCGCACTATTTTCCCAATCATCCAAGGCGGCTTGCAATGTCGGGGCGATGGAGGAGGCGTCGGCATAGTGCGTAAGGTCTTTTGCGACGATAACGAGCTTTCCATCGCGGCTGGATGTTTTAAGGGTGGCAAGTTTCATGATGGGTCCTGGCCTTCAGCATTAATTTTGTCGTGTAACCAAGCGGCATGACGCGGCGCTTTTTTTGTTTTGCTCCATTCTTCAAGCATGTCTGGGGCAACACGCTTTAGTTCTGACATTTGTTCCGCTGTTCCGGTGTTTGCGGCGAGCTCAAGTCTGTGGCCATTGGGATCAAAGAAATAGATCGATTTGAATATTCCATGATTGATCGGACCAATAACGGAAGTACCCATTTTTTCTATGCGTTGTTTGGCATCGTTTAGGACATCAACATTGTCGACTTTGAAAGCGATATGCTGAACCCATCTGGGGGTATTTTCGTCTCTGCCCATATCGGGCTGGGTGGGGAGTTCGAAAAACGCAAGAACATTTCCGTTACCCGCATCCAGAAAAATATGCATATAGGGATCATGTTCACCAGTTGACGGCACATGATCTTCAGCGATTGCGAGTTGAAAATCCATATTCAACGCATCGCGGTAAAAATTGACCGTTTCTTTTGCGTCTTTGCATCGATAGGCAACGTGGTGAAAGCCGTTTAATTGCAGAGCACTCATGAGGGTTATCCTTCTTTTGTGTCCAGGACACCGCGTTCAATTTGGTCGCGTTCTATGCTTTCGAATAAAGCTTTGAAGTTACCCTCACCAAACCCATCATCACCTTTGCGTTGAATGAATTCAAAGAAGACAGGGCCAATGCGAGGTTCGGCAAAAATTTGCAGCAATAATCGAGACGTGCCGCCTTCGGTTGTGCCATCAAGTAAGATGCCGCGTTGTTGCAGGGCATTTACGGGCTCACCGTGGCTTGGAAGCCGCTCGTCCAACATTTTATAATAGGTTTCTGGCGGTGCCTTCATGAAGGGTACACCGTGTTTTTTCAACCTGTCCCAGCAGGCAATAAGATCATCGCAAATCAAAGCGATGTGCTGGATGCCTTCGCCGTTAAACTCCCGCAAAAATTCTTCAATCTGGCCTTTTCCCCCTTCGCCTTCTTCATTAAGGGGGATACGGATTTTACCATCGGGCGCGGTGAGTGCCTTCGAGGTTAGGCCGGTATATTCCCCTTTAATATCGAAAAAACGGATTTCCCGGAAATTGAATAAGGTCTCGTAGAAGTCGGCCCAATATTTCATCCGCCCACCATAAACATTGTGGGTAAGGTGATCGATGATGTTAAACCCGCATCCTTCTGGGTGCTGATTGACATTTGGAATGGGAATGAAATCAATATCGTAAATATCGAGATCATCGCCATAGCGGTCGATAAGATAAATTATCGAATTGCCAATTCCGCGAATGGCTGGCAGTCGCAATTCCATAGGCCCGGTCTCTACCTCAACAGGCTCAGCGCCTTTTGATAACAGATGGGCGTACGCCTTTGCCGCGTCTTTGACGCGAAAGCCCATACCGCATGCGGACGGACCATGTTCCCGGCTGAAATACCAAGCCGGAGAGCGCTCTTCATAATTTGTGATCAGATTGATGCCGCCTTGACGCCATAGACTGACATCTTTGGAGCGGTGGTGAGCAATATTGGTGAAGCCCATCGTTTCGAATACAGGTTCGAGTTGGCCCTTTTGGGGCGCTGAAAACTCAATAAATTCAAATCCATCTAAACCGGCTGGATTATCAAAAAGATCTGCCATGGGATGTCATGCCTTTTTAAAAAACATTCTAGTGGTGAATGTTGTTTTGGAATTGAAGTAAGCGCGTGTGCCTTGGTTCGCGATAATGTACCGAATTTTATTCGATTTGGCGATTGGTCTTCAAGATAGAATCTGCTTTCACCGGGCGAGGGCAAAATGCCCGTGCCAAAGATGCGTAAGCCTTCATCGTATTAGAGATGATGCGTAAAAAAAAATGGGTGACAGATTTGTCGCCCATTTTTTTGTAGTAAGTTTCTTGTGCGTGAAGTCGCGTACGCGTTAAGCGCGGTGTGCGTTAGTAAACCCGTTTTTTAGGTTTAACATACTCCATTTCATCGGTCAGTGTGTAATCGTGCACGGGGCGATAATCGATTGTAACTTTCCCATTAGAAAACCACGTTGCGGTATGTTTCATCCAGTCCTTATCATCGCGATCGGGGAAGTCTTCACGGGCGTGCGCGCCGCGACTTTCCGTGCGATTGGCTGCAGCTTCCATCGTCACCAAGGATTGTGAAATAAGATTATCAAATTCCAGAGTTTCAACGAGATCGGTGTTCCAAACCATGGAGCGATCGTTCACGCCAATATCGGGAAGGCCGTCATAGACGCCGCGAATGCGGGTGCGCCCGGTCTCAAGGCTGTCGCCAGTTCTAAATACCGCGCAATTTTCTTGCATCACCCGTTGCATCTGTCCGCGCAGTTTTGCGGTGGGCGTAGAGCCTTTCGCGTAGCGGAAATGATCGAGCCGAGAAAGAGCATCCTGCCCGGCATCAGCAGGAAGTGCTGGGTTAGGCGCTTTCGCGTCAACAATATCGCCGCACCGTTGACCTGCTGCACGCCCAAACACAACAAGATCAATAAGTGAGTTCGATCCAAGTCTGTTAGCGCCATGCACTGAAACGCAGCCCGCTTCACCAATTGCCATCAGACCCGGAACGACAACATCAGTATCATCCCCTTTTTTGGTGACAACTTCGCCATGATAATTGGTAGGAATGCCGCCCATATTATAATGCACGGTCGGGATAACTGGGATCGGTTCTTTGGTGACATCAACACCGGCAAATACTTTTGCTGATTCCGAAATACCCGGCAGGCGCTGTGCCAAGACAGCAGGGTCCAGGTGGTTAAGGTTGAGGTGAATGTGATCCTTATTCGGACCAACGCCTCGGCCTTCTTGAATTTCGATTGTCATGGAGCGTGAAACAACGTCGCGCGATGCGAGATCTTTCGCAGACGGCGCATATCGCTCCATGAAGCGTTCGCCTTCGGAGTTGGTCAGATAACCACCTTCCCCTCGGGCCCCTTCAGTAATTAGAACGCCGGCACCATAAATGCCGGTGGGGTGGAACTGGATAAATTCCATATCCTGCAGCGGAAGCCCGGCTCGCAGAACCATCGCATTGCCATCGCCTGTACAGGTGTGCGCTGATGTACATGAGAAGAACGCGCGGCCATATCCACCAGTTGCCAGGACAACCATTTTTGCTGAAAAGCGGTGAATGGTGCCGTCATCAAGACGCCACGCCATAAGGCCGACGCATTCGCCAGCGTCATTCATAATCAAATCAAGCGCAAAATACTCAATAAAGAATTCTGCTTTCTGTTTGACCGACTGGCCGTAAAGCGTGTGAAGAATAGCGTGTCCGGTTCGGTCAGCAGCGGCACAGGTGCGTTGTACCTGACCTTCACCAAAGTTTTTGGTCATGCCGCCAAATGCACGCTGATAAATTTTGCCTTCATCTGTCCGAGAAAACGGAACGCCCCAATGTTCTAATTCATAAACAGCGGCCGGTGCATTTTTACACAGATATTCAATCGCATCCTGATCGCCCAGCCAGTCCGATCCCTTCACGGTATCGTACATATGCCAGCGCCAGTCATCTTCACCCATATTGCCCAGGGATGCCGATATTCCGCCCTGCGCGGCAACAGTGTGCGAGCGTGTCGGGAACACTTTGGTAACGCATGCGGTTTTTAAACCCGCTTGCGCAGCGCCAAGTGTTGCGCGCAATCCAGCGCCACCGGCGCCAACGACGACGACATCATATTCGTGATCAATAATTTCGTAAGTTGACGACATGGAGGACCCTCGGAACGTGGTTTTTATTATGTACGTTTAATTGAATTAGATGGATCGAATTAGCCAAATGCCAGCGTCAAGACGCTCCATCCAGCGAAGAGTGCGACAAAGACCGCAAACACCCAGTTTGCGATCATCAAAACTGAACGCAGACCGCCATGAATATAATCCTCAATCACTTCGGCAACGCCGATGCGCATATGGAACGCGCCAATCACGATGAACAATGCCATAAGCAGGGCGTTAACCGGCGCGCCCAACCAAGCTTTCATGTCTGCGTGCGATGCGCCGACTTGTCCGACAAGTGATATCAAAAACCATAAAGCCAGCGGCAATAACAAGATCGCGCTGGCGCGCTGCATCACAAATGTTGATGTACCTTTTGATGACATGATTAAAGAACTCCTGCGCGTGATAGGCCAACGGTCATAACGATGAGCATCAATATTGTTGCCCCGATATAGGCGGTCCAGGCGGTCATGCGCGCTGTTTTAAGCTCAAAGCCCTTCCCTGCGTCCCAGAACAAATGGCGAAGCCCGTTTATCATGTGAAAAAAGAGCGCCCAGCTATACCCGGCCAGGACGATCAATCCGATCGGAGAGGCTAGAATATTGCTCAATACGGCAAACAAAGCGGGGCTGCTTGCGGTGGCAAAGAGCCAAATTGCCAAAAGAGCCGTGCCTGCATACATGGCGATGCCGGTGCCGCGATGAGTGATCGAGGCGGCCATGGTGACTGTAAATCGCCAGATTTGCAGGTGAGGGGAGAGCGCCGTCGGCGCTCTCGCGCCCTTGGTATTTGTAGGGGGCACAGTGGACATGCGTGGATCCTGAAGTGTTGAATCGATGGTTGGATAACGAGGTCGGCTGGTACGCGGTGATTGGAAACTAACATCAGCAGATGATGGTCGCTGATGATGGTCAATGAATGCGGTCGCGGTAAGTCACGCATTTTCCAAACAAGT
>CAYQXV010000006.1:28841-44698 GCA_964421675.1 uncultured Caulobacterales bacterium | reverse complement strand
TGACTCATAATTGTCAGGGAACTTGAGGCCATCCAGAGCCCCAGCAATCAGAGCCTCAGCAATCAGCCTGTCTGTTTGCCCCTTGAGCGCGCGACTGGCGCGCACGCGACACCCAAAAGATATAGCCGATTAGTTATCTCAACCTGATCGCGATAATGGATGTAAGCATCGATCGGCTCAGTAGCTGAATGGCACCGTTTTTGGTCTACATTCCAATCCGCACGTCACGAGCTATTTGGTGAGAATTCATCCCCCTTTTATGGGATGTCCCAAAATGACCATCATCAATTTAGGGTAGGTGTATAGGCTATAAAACCCAACAAAAGTAATGGTTTCATCGTTTTTCTTCCGTTTTGTCTTGCAAAAAATACCAACGGTATGTTAGTTGCAGTATATAGCCTTTTGGGAGAGGGTAATATGGCAAATTTTCAAATTTCGACTGATGAGATGAGGCAGCCGTTTGTCTCTGCACACATTAAGGGTGGCAGTGAGAGCGGTCGCAAGAAACAGGGCAAGTCTTCGAAACGGAAGAGTCCTAAGAAGAGTGCGGCCCAGCTGTTGCTTGATCCGACAGACATTCTATCGCCTGCACATGGCGCAACTGTAGAAGAGCGCTGGAATTGGTTCTCTGATCGACTTTCCAGGGCGGGCTTTGACGGTTGCGGCTTTTTGATTAGTCGCAATGATATAGAGAGCCCTCTTGGCAACCCCGAGAGTCGGCTCTATGGGGACGTTGTTTCCCCTGAATATTTACAAGCGGTCGTGAAAAACCCGGAAATGCAGACGCAAGCGCGTCCCTATCGAATGTTGCGCACCTCGCGCTCGCCGGTCACATATTTTGGCGAAGAGGATATCAAACTTGCAACGCCAAGTGAGCGAAAGCTGGCGGCCGAGGTTAATGAAGAATATGGCATTGAGGGTTGGGCCCTGTGCCCCGTGCATGCTCCTGAGCGGAACCGTATTTACGGTCTGGGATGGTGGGACCTAGAAAACCAGGCAAATGCCAAAAAGTTTTGGGAAGCCGAATCAGGGACATTGTCGCTGGCAACGACCTATTTTGCTGAATCGATCGCGGCGATTATCAATCCCGATGATGCCTTTGAAAGCCACGCCAAGCTTTCCCAACGTGAAATTGAATGTTTGCTTTGGGCGGGCGCAGGGCGAACAACGAGCGAAATTGCCGGGATTTTGAACGTCGCAGACGGTACAATCGATGAGTATTTCAAGCGAGCGGCCAAAAAACTTGGCGCCTCGACGCGTGCTCAGGCGTGCGTGAAGGCGGTTCTATCGGGGATTATCACCCCGTAACGAGGCTGGTTTACCGGCGATCATCCAATGACTGATAATGGCGAGTCAAAGCCTGCCGCGTGAGGCGCAATGTAACCGCTTTGCGCCGCGCGGCCGGTAGCGGCGCGCTATTTGCCTCACGCATAATCGCGCCGCCATAGGAGTCTGCAATGATCAATCCTTGGTCAACGGGCAACAATTCAACGGGAAAATTAGCGTCAACGGCGAAGTAAAACGCATCACAAAACCCAACATAGTCAGTCCATTTTTGGTCGACCTCAAAATCTGCCCGGCAAGATTTTACCTCGACCATGATGATGCGGCCTTTTCGATCAACGCCGACAATGTCTGCGCGCCGGCCATTCGCTAATTTGAATTCTGTCAGGGGCGCATAGCCCAATCCAATCAAAAACCTGCACACGCCGCGTGTGACAAGGTCGGTGACATCAGGGCGCGCTGTCTCCCCGTCTGATGGTTCAGATGTTGAGGGTTCAGACGCCGGGTCGATGTCGGGATTTGGATTGGAAGAAATTCGTGCGTTCTGCATTTGTTCATCATGCATGATGAGCGCAAAACCGCAAGCCTTGAAATTAATCCGGTGTGGGCCGCCAAACGGCCCTCAACCCAGATTATCCTTGAAATTCGGGCAGGTGAACAATCAAGCCATCAAGCGGGTCAGATACGGTGATCTGACATGACAAGCGCGATGTGGCTTTTGGTTCAGAGGCAAAATCGAGCATTGATTCTTCCATTGCCTCGGCTTTGCCAGTTTTTTCGGCCCAAGCCTCGTCTACATAAACATGGCATGTGGCGCAGGCGCACGCGCCGCCGCAATCCGCATCAATGCCGGGAACCATATTTTTAACGGCAACTTCCATAACGCTGAGCCCACTATCGGCAGTCACTTCATGGCGCGTTCCGTTATGTTCAACGTAGGTAATTTTTGGCATTCCAATAGTCTCTTTTCTCATAGGCGATGGTTTGGGGCATCGTTGAACCCCAATAGTCATCACACATGTAAGGGCGAATATGAAAATCGCAAGCAATTTCATGCCAGCATTTTGGCGAGCCCAGACAGGGCCGTCTTGGCATTTCGGGCTATGTGCGCCTGTTTCGGCGTGTTTTCATCCCCTGACCGTCTTCCCCTGCGGCAATTCTAGCCATACATCTAAGCGATGATATCCAAAACGATCACCCTTGGCTCACCGGACGCCACGAGAATGTTTGGCCAGGCCCTCGCCGCCATAGTGGCGCAAGGCGACACCATTGGGCTGGTTGGTCCTTTGGGGGCTGGCAAGTCTTTGCTGGCGCGATCGATTATCCAGGAATTGATGGGCCGCCCGATCGATGTGCCAAGCCCAACCTATACGTTGGTCGAGCAATATGAGAGCGAGCGGGGCCCGATCTGTCATCTTGATTTGTACCGGCTATCGTCGGTGCAAGAGGCGTTGAATATTGGATTGGACGATATGCTGGAGAGTACCATATGCCTGATTGAGTGGGCCGATAAGGTGGCAAGCACCTTGCCGTCTACGACATTATTGCTGTCAATTTCTGCCGTCGATGAAACAACCAACAATGCTTCTGTGAATAGCGCTAAAAATGCAGACGCACCGCGACAGCTTATGGTGGTTGCCGATAATGTCTGGCAAGAGCGCCTTGAACGCAGCAATATTTTCTCTTGAATCCCGACGCCCAAACCGCAACTTCACAACAGAATCAGATAGTCTTACCCGATGCAAGATCGCGATACCCTTTGTACTTCATTTATCAATCAATCCGCGTGGGCCAACGCTCAGCAGATTGCCCTGCCGGGCGATGCATCCTCGCGTCGTTACATTCGGTTGATTGATGGCGAGAAAAAAGCCCTGTTAATGGACGTCCCTCAAGATAGCGATGGCGGGGAATGTGAAAAAGAAGCAAGTCCCGAAGAGCGATTATCGGCGGGCTATAATGCCTGTGCCCGGCTTGCCGGGGCCAATATTAAACGGTTTGCAGATATTGCCAGCGCGCTGCGCGCCAACGGCATTCATGCACCGGAAGTTTTTGATATTGATGCGGTCAATGGATTTGCGATCATAGAAGATCTTGGTGCAGACGTGTTTGCACAATCAATTCGCGGCGGCGTGAGTGAAGCCTTGCTATATGAAGCAGCGATTGATGTCTTGTTGAAAATCGCAACTCTTGATGGTCAGCAATTTTCTGACCTTGGATTACTGACCTATGACAATGTGGCCATGGAGGCAGAAGTTGCGCTCTTAACTCAGTGGTACTGGCCTCACAAGAAAGGCGCGGCATTAGCGAGTGCATTGGAAGATGAGTATCAGCAGATCTGGCGCTCTATTCTATCGCAAATAGGTACCCCATCCACATTGGTCTTGCGGGACTATCATGCAGAAAACTTATTGTGGATGGACGCAGCAACAGACGACAACGCAACAGATAATGCGGCAAGAGGCATTGAGCGTGTCGGGGTGATTGATTTTCAAGATGCTCTGATTGGTAGTCCCGTTTATGATCTTGTCTCTTTGCTTGAAGATGCGCGCCGTGACGTTCCTCTTGATTTGGCGCAGCGCATGAAAAAGCGATATTTTGACCGTGTACAAATTACCCCTGATCTCGTCGACCTTGACGCGGAATATGCTATTCTTGGGGCGCAACGAAATGCCAAGATTTTAGGTATTTTTGCACGCCTTGCTAATCGTGATGGGAAGCTTCGCTATCTTGATTTAGTGCCCCGCGTTGAAGATCACTTTCGGCGCAATCTTGATCATCCTATCTTGCTGCCCGTGCGTCAGTTCTTGGTGAAACATATACCGGAGCTTGAACTATAATGCCGGGAACACCGTTAAACGAGCAAGACGAATGCACTATTTCTACGGCAATGGTGTTGGCTGCCGGGCTTGGTACACGTATGCAGCCCTTAACGGCGACAATGCCAAAGCCAATGATCCCCGTCGCGGGTAAGCCGTTACTTGATTATATGCTTGATGAGTTAGGAGATGGCGGGGTCTCGCGCATTGTTGTTAATGTTCATTATCTCGCCGAACAGATCGAGGCCCATCTTGCTGGTCGGCAAACACCCTCTATCGCGTTTTCCGATGAGCGCGAAGAATTGCTCGAAACTGGCGGCGGATTGAAAAAGGCGCGGCACCTGCTTGGTGAGAAACCATTCATCAGTACCAATACAGATGCAATTTTAACCGGCCCGTCGGGAGCGGGTGTGCGCATGTTAAAATCGCATTGGCGCGATACCATGCAGGGCTTGTTACTATTGGTTCCTCTTGCCAATACAACTGGTTTTGATGGCAAGGGCGATTTTCATTTGTATGAAGATGGAACTATCGAACATGCGATGGGCGGGCCTGCGGACTATGCTTTTACCGGGGTGCAAATATTGTCGCCGGACTTGCTAGATGACATGCCATCTGGCCCTTTTTCCACGCGAAAACTCTGGGAGAAAGCAAGCGCATCCAACTCTTTGTATGGGCTGGTCTATCCTCATCACTGGCTCCATGTCGGCACGCCAGAAGGAGTAGAGGTCGCGAACCAGCTGTTAAAAACGCCATCATTCAGGCGAGAGCGCTAATGTCAGACTCTTTGTCGCTCTCCTGGTTTGAGGCATCGGCGCCGCGATATTTTACGATGATGCCGGGTGCGTCATTTCTGGAAGAGTTGGCCAGCTTTTTGATCGAGATGACGGCACCTGACCCTTTGTCGATGGCAGAGGTGGAAGTTTATTTGCCCACGCGCCGTGCCATGCGCGCTTTAACATCGGCAATTGTGCGCCTATCCCCCCATCAAGCAAGTCTATTGCCGCAAGTGCGCGCGATTGGTGCGCTGGATGATGATTTGCTTGCGCTCGAAGACCAAGAGGGCGGGGGATTTGCAGATGATGGCGCGCTTGCGCCCGCTATCTCGCCATTGGAACGACGCTTGATATTGGCGCAATTAATTGCGCGCAAAAATGAAGCTTTTTCCGGTGAAGCACGCTGGGTAAGTGCGATTGCAGCCGCCACCGAATTGTCGCGATTATTAGATTCATTTTATACGGAAGAAATTCCTCTTTCCGCAATTGATAAGCTGGAACCTGAAGATGCGCGCCTTGCAGAGCATTGGCAGGTGTCGCGAGAGTTTTTATCGATCGTGACAAATGTCTGGCCAGCTTATTTAAAAGAGCGCGCCATGATGGACCCGGCTGAACGCAGGATTGCGTTGATTAACCGTGCATGTGAGCGGTGGCGTCGCAACCCGCCCGCCCATCCGGTGATCCTTGCGGGAACGACCGGGTCAACACCAGCGGTCGCGAAATTAATGTCCATTGCGGCCGCGCTGCCAAAAGGCCTGGTTATGTTGCCGGGGGTCGATACCGGGCTGGATCAAAAAGCTTGGGACAAAATTGATGATGCGCATCCTCAGTCCGGGTTGAAAGCGTTGTTGAAAACGCTGGACCTGTCCCGTGAGCAACTCCATAGCGCCAGCACGTCGCAATCAGAAGCTGGGCTTCATCGCCAGCAATTACTCTCTCTTGCCTTGCGCCCGGCGGAAGCAACCGATGATTGGCGCGAAGATATTAAAGACCGTGACGATGAATGGTTTTCATCGGCTTTATCTGGGCTTCAATTGGCAGAGCTTGCGGACGAAGAAGAGGAAGCCAATACGTTGGCGGTTTTAATTCGCGAAGTGTTAGAGACGCCCGACAAAACCGTTATGCTGGTGAGCCCCGACCGAGATTTGACCCGGCGCGTGAGCACGCGTCTTAAGCGGTGGTCAATTGATGTTGACGATTCTGGCGGTGTGCCTTTTGCCAATAGTGCGTGTGGTACTTTTTTGCGCCTTGTTGCGGCTTGGTTGGATGATGTTTCTCACCCGGTGCATTTATTGTCGATGATCAAGCATCCTCATTGCCGGTTGGCGCATCATCAATCGATTTCTTATGACGAGCTAACATATCTTGATCGCGCCTTGCGCGGGGTGCGTCCTGCCCCCGGTATTGAGGGGCTTCGCAAGCATCTAAGCAGCCGGACAAAATGGGCAAGGTTATTGCCGATTGTTGATGCGCTGGAAGAGGTGTTGGCCAGCGGTTTACCCCACGGGGAAAGCCCGGCTGGTATTGAATTTGCGCAAAGCCTTGAAAACCATTTGCGTGTTGCCCAGGCCCTGTCAGGCGGTGAAGAAGGGCCCTTATGGCGCGGTGAAGACGGGGTCGTGGGCGCGTCGCTCATGGGGGCGCTGCGCGAGCTTGGGTCAATGGTTGGGCAGGGTTCCTCTGATTATGCCAACCTGTTTAATATGCTGATCCAGAATGAAACCGTGCGCAGGGTGCGCAACACCCATCCGCGGGTTTTGATTTTGGGGCCACTCGAGGCGCGCCTACAGCAGGCTGATCATATTCTGTTGGGCGGTCTCAATGAGGGAGTGTGGCCCGGAGATGCGCAGCTTGATGGATTTTTATCTCGCCCCATGCGCGCACAGGTTGGTCTGCCATCTCCGGAACGCCGTACAGGCCTTTCCGCGCATGATTTTGCACAATTGGCGACAAGCAAGAAGGTGACGCTCACCTATAGCCAGAGAAAAGGCTTGGCACCGGCGACGCCGTCACGATGGATAATCCGCTTAAAGAATATATTATCTGGTGCCGGAAAGCTATCCCAGATTGATCGCTCTGCCGAGTTCTCGCGCTGGGCGAAAATTGTACATCGCTCAAGCGACCATTCAGCCCATATCGCGATCTTGCCGCCCGCCCCGCGCCCGCCCCTTTCTTATCGCCCGCGTGTAATGTCGGTTACAAGGATAGAGGACTGGCTTCGTGATCCATATGGCATCTATGCACGCTATATTTTGAAATTAAGAGCGCTGGATCTACCGGACGAGGATTTTGATAACCGACAGATCGGTAATGTTATTCATAATGCCTTTCATCGTTTTTGTGAAGCGGATGAAACTCCCAGTGCTGACCGATTAAGCGCCATGGTGTTGGACGCAGTTGCAAGTTCTGCAATGCCAATATATGAGCAAATCGCTCGCGGTCCCCGGCTGGAGGCCAGTGCCCATTGGTTTGTTGAGTGGCATAAAGCCCGTTTGGCAGAGGGAAAGCCTGTAGTTCTTGAAAAAGAGGGTAAAGCATTTCTATCCGATGCTGGACAGGGATTTACAATCACCGCGCGTGCCGACCGGATTGACCAATTGAATGATGAAGCGCGCTCATTTGCCGTTTATGACTATAAAACCGGCAAACCAAAAACTGAAAAACAGATCGAAAAATTCAACCCGCAAATTACGTTAACCGGATTGATTGTTGAACAGGGTGGTTTTGAAAACATTGATGCAGCGTCGGTTAGCAGGCTTGCTTTTATTCGGGCATTAAACCGAAGCAACGAAAGTACGGACTTTCCAAACAATGATGACGTCGAAATCTCTGACATTGACGCCGGTAAGGCGATTGATGCGGCCCATGCCGCGCTTAAAGAGTTGGTTGCACAATTTGATGATCCCGCGACCCCTTATCTCTCACAACCCAGACCGCAATTCATCGATAGTTTTGGGGCCTATGACCATTTAGCGCGGCGCGCTGAATGGGCTGGTGAAAGCGGGGAGAGCAATGATGAGTGAGGGGCTTTTAGAAACGGTTCAACGCCAAACGGCCGCTGCATCTCCTGCACAATCGGCTTTTGTTGCGGCTAATGCGGGATCGGGGAAAACACGGGTACTGATTGACCGGGTTGCAAGATTATTGCTGACGGGTGCCGACCCGGCGGGGATTTTATGTATTACCTATACCAAAGCGGCGGCTGCGGAAATGTCATCGCGGTTATTTTCACTGCTCGGTGAGTGGGCCTTGTTGCCCGATGACGATTTACGGGAAAAATTGCAAACCCTCGAAAGCAACAATGTTGCCGAGCGCAGTGATGCAGACTTATCAAGGGCGCGGCGACTTTTTGCGAGAGCCTTGGAGACACCAGGCGGGCTGAAAATTCAAACCATCCACGCATTTTGTTCTCATGTTTTAAAACGGTTCCCCCTAGAGGCAGGCGTTCCGCCGGGGTTTGATGAGTTAGAAGATCATGAAGCCGACTTGCTCATCGACATGGCGTTGAGTGCGATGCTCAAAGGGAAACAGCAAGGCGGTGTGGTCGGATCATATCGTCATCTTTGTGAAAAAATGGGCGCCGACCAAGCCGTCAAACTATTACGCTCACAAGTTAAGCAACGTCAACGCTTTATACGCTACCGGCAAACATTTGGTGACGCCAATGAGCACCGTGCGCTGCTTGCGAAAATTTTGGAAATTCCCCCGGACCTAACCCTTGATCAGGTTAAAAAGGAAGCCGTCAAAGCGCTCCCCATATCCCTTATGCGCGAACTTATCCCAGCCATAAAAGATGCTGGTGGAAAAGTAGCGAAGGATAAAGCGAAAAGTTTTGGCCCAGCGATTGAAGCTGGAACCCATGATGCGCGCTACGCGGTTCTGATGTCCTTGCTGACAGCAGGAGGGACGAGAAATACAAAAGTTGTAACAGGTCCTCTGAGGAAAGCTTATCCTGATTTGGCCGAACAGCTTCATCGTAGCCAAGTCGCAGCGGAGGACGCTTATAGACGATCAAACAGTATCGAAATTTTAAACGATAGTGTGCACTTCATTTCGGTGATGGATGCATTGTTAAGCGCTTATGAGGAAGAAAAATCCCGGCGCGCTGTGGTTGATTTTGATGATTTGATTATGCGCACCCATGCCTTGTTGGCGGGGGAGCAGTCAGCAACGCAATGGGTTCTTTATAAGCTTGATAATGGCCTGCAACACATTCTTCTTGATGAAGCGCAGGACACAAGTCCCGGTCAGTGGGATGTGATTGAGCATCCGATGATGGAGTTTTTTACAACGCTCAATGATGGCTCCAACAATCGAACGGCCTTTATTGTCGGTGATGAAAAGCAATCAATTTATTCTTTTCAGGGCGCTGATGCGAGTTTGTTTCAGGAAAAGATTATCAATCTGGGCAAGGATATTGATGCGGCAGCCCCGTTCCAAAACATTCCATTAACCCGCTCCTTTCGCAGTACGGCGCCGGTATTGAAGTTTGTCGATGCAGCGTTCAATAGATCTGAGGTTATGCAAGGGGTTGGTAGCGAGCTGCCCTTGACCCACGATATACATCGCACCGGTGAGGCGGGGCTGGTGGAGGTGTGGCCCGCTGTTCCGCAGGCAGAAAAAGATCCATCAACGCAATGGGATGCACCGCTGGATACAATTCATGCGAGCAATCCGATTGTTATATTATGTGACTTTATTGCGGAAAAAATTGCCGGTTGGCTCGGCGATGGCTCTGAAATGTTGGAGGCGCATGCTCGCCCTATTGTGCCCAGTGACATTATCATTCTTGTTCAAAAACGAGATGCCTTGTTTCGGCAAATGATTAAGTCGCTAACGCGTGCGCGTGTTCCTATGGCGGGGGCCGATCGCATTAAACTTGATGAGGACATTGCTATTGCGGATCTGGTTTCACTAGGGCGCTTTGTATTGCATCCCGATGATGATCTGTCTTTGGCTGAGATTTTAAAAAGCCCTTTATTTGGTTTTGATGATGATGCGCTCTTTGAGCTTGCAGCTAACCGAACGGGTACTTTATGGGCGGAGTTAAAAAAGCGAGCGGCAGAAACGCCCATTTTGTTGAAAGCAAATCGCGTTTTGTCAGATTTATGCGAACTTGCTGAGGCAACGGGACCGTTTGATTTTTATACATCAATTTTGGAAAAGTGGCTTGATACCGAAGAGCAACTTACGGGACGGGCTTTGTTTTATCGCCGTCTGGGGCAATCAT
Organism: uncultured Caulobacterales bacterium; assembly: GCA_964421675.1. Classification (GTDB taxonomy): domain Bacteria; phylum Pseudomonadota; class Alphaproteobacteria; order Caulobacterales; family Parvularculaceae; genus CALLPQ01. Next base: position 34,592 of record CAYQXV010000006.1, on the reverse strand, counting down.
GCAGCGATACGCTGGATGCTTTTATGCGCCAGTGCCTCGATTTTGAAACGCAAAACCCAAGATCTCTTCAGGGGTTTTTGCACTGGTTTTCTGGCCAGTCCGCGGAAATTAAAAGAGAGCTGGATCAAGAAAGTGAAGCGGTTCGTATCATGACAGTTCATGGTGCGAAGGGGTTAGAGGGAAATATTGTATTCCTACTTGGCGCCCATCAGCGACCAACCAATCGGCACCGCGATCCTGTCTTCTTATTATCCTCTGACGCGCCGAGCGGTACCTCCTCGCAAACTGTTCCCGCCCTTGTTCGGGCATCCCCGTTCCATGTTGATGCCACGCGGGAAAAATCGGAGGCGCTCAAAGATAAGAGTTTTGAGGAATATCGCAGATTATTTTATGTGGCGGCAACGCGCGCGCGCGACCGGCTTTATATTTGCGGGTTGGATGCCAGAGGCGCGAACGGCGATGGGAAAAACGGATATAATGATGAAAACTGGTTGCAATTGTCCCGCCAAGGTGTGGACGCTCTTAAAGGGCAAAGCATTCCGTCGTTAGACATTTGTGATTTACCCGATGACTATCTTCCTTGGGGAGAGGGTGCGGTCCGCATTTCCAGTCAGCAAGCCAGTGCAGTAGAGGCGCGTGAACAGACCGATCATCATGAAGATAATTTTGTTCCCCCATGGCTGAAAGCACCCATTCAGGCAGAAACATCAGTTCGAATATACCAGCCCTCGACATTGGCGGACCGTGCAGAAGAGCGCGCCGTTAAGGATGATCCGGCGGCACCATCGGCGGAGGAAAATGTAGGTGACCGATCAGGCAATGCATCCGATCAGATAATTGCCGTCTCGCCAGTGCCCGGCGGCGCGAGTGGGCATGGCGGATTTTTCCGAGGACAAATCATTCACCGGATGCTTGAAATTTTACCGGTTGCCGCGTCAATGATTGCCGAAAAGAGCGGGGGTGAAAATCCCCAGCAATCCCACGCAGACTTGTTAAACGAGCAGGCTAAAATATTGATCGCAAAACTGGCGCCCGATCTTGCCAAGACCCTCCAAGAGGAGTGGGTAGCGGAAGTGATGGCGATCCTGACCGATCCTGTTTTCGCGCCTCTTTTTGGGGAGGGCTCGCGCGCGGAGGTCAGTTTGGGCGGGCACCCTGAGGGCGCGCGCGATGGGTTTTTGATCAATGGTCAGGTGGATCGTCTGGTCGTAACAAATGATGAAGTTCTCATTATCGATTATAAAACAAATCAACCGCCCCCATTGTCAGAAGACGGGGTGAGTAAGGTCTATCTTGCGCAGATGGCGGCCTATCGGGGGTTGTTGAGATCAATTTATCCGGGAAAACCCGTACGCACAGGGCTGTTGTGGACCTATGATGCGCGGTTAATGCCCCTTTCTGATGAGATTATCGATCACGCTTTCGCGCGTTTCCTTGCCTGATTGCGTCTTTACGCTTGAAACACAGCGAAACCGGCTTATTTTGAGCATGTAACTCGACGACCGTCTCAACATATATTGGTGTTGATCTAAGACCCGTCAACAAACCAAAGGACGATATTATGGGCACCAAAGCAATTACTGATGGCTCTTTCACAGCAGATGTTCTCGAGGCCAAAGGCCCCGTGCTCGTTGATTTTTGGGCCGAATGGTGTGGCCCGTGTCGCCAAATCGGCCCCGCCCTCGAAGAAATTGCGGATGCGCGGCAAGATGAGATTGTCATTACCAAGTTGAATATTGATGAAAATCCCGAAACGCCAGGACGGTTTGGGGTGCGCGGTATCCCAACGATGATGATATTCAATGATGGCGAGTTAATCGCGACGAAAGTCGGCGCTGCGCCAAAATCAACACTCGACTCATGGGTCGCAGAAGTTGTTGCAGAGGCTACAAAGTCCGCTTCTGCTTAAAGCGTCGATTGATCACCCGTGATCAGATAAAATTTCACCCGCAAGATAAAGTGAGCCACCAATCAATATTCTTGGTGTCTCACCGCTTGCATTAAATTCTTCTGCAATTTGGTGAATGGCGGTGGCAATGTCACCGCTAATGCGCGCATTGTGTCCCGCCTTCTTGGCTGCTGCGAATACGTCCTTAGGGCTTGCAGCGCTTTGCAGGGAGGCTTTGACAACATGGACTTGGGAAACAAGCCCGGCGAGCGCGTCAAAATAGCCGAATAAATCTTTGGTATTTTGCAGCCCGGCAATCAAAATGACGGGGCGCTCAAGGCGTTCATTTAAATCCGCTAATGTGACCGCAAGGGCGCGTGCTGCGTGGGGGTTATGCCCGCCATCCAGCCATATGTCTGCGGTCTCGCCGGTGGCTTTTTCGATTCGGTCAATGAATGGACCATAACGCAAGGGTTGCATCCGTGCAGGCCAGTGGGCCGAGGCAATGCCTTTTGACAGGGTGTGGTCATCTGGGTACTGACCAGCTGACCGCATCCCTGCGATCGCATTGCCTGCATTCATAATTTGATGACTGCCCACAAGGCGCGGCAAAGCAAGATCGGACAGTCCGTCTTCATCTTGATAGATTAACCGGCCCTGTTCTTCGAACACGTTCCAGTCTTCGCCATATTTAAAGGGCTGCGCACCCACGGAAAATGCTTGTTCTTCAAGAACGGCCATTGCGGCGGGGTTTTGCGGGCCAATAACAGCGGGTACGTCTTTGCGAAAAATCCCTGCCTTCTCGCCTGCAATGGTTGCTAGATCGTTGCCAAGATAATGTTGATGATCAAGGGCAACGGGCGTTACAATTGTGGTTGCGGGCACAGGCACAACATTCGTTGCATCAAGCCGCCCTCCTAATCCAACTTCTAGTAATAAGGCATCGGCGGGGGTTTCCGAAAAGGCAAGAAACGCAGCACAGGTTACGGCTTCAAAATATGTCAGTGTGCGTTCATTAACCGCTTCGTCGCACCGTGTGATGATATCAACAAGTTTTTCGTCGCTAATTTCGACGCCAGCAATGACGATGCGTTCATGAAACCGAACAAGATGGGGGGATGTATAGACATGAACCTTTTTGCCAGCTGCCTCGTGCAGTGCGCGCAAGAAAGCAACGGTCGAGCCCTTGCCATTGGTTCCAGCGACATGAAACACAGGGGGAAGCTTTAGGTGCGGGTTACCCAATGCTTCTAATGCAGCAAACATGCGCTCCAGGCTTAGGTCAATGATCGTCGGACGACGCTCAGCTAGCCCAGCTAACAGCGTTTTTGCATCTGTCATTGTGTTTTAGTAATCCACAAAACTATGAAACTATTCCGCGGCTTTATCTGTGGCAGATTGCGCGACATTGTCATCGTTCACACCCTTTTTAAGAAGGGCATCACCTTTCACGATCTGCGTGTTGGGCGGGGTTACGTTTTTCTCAGAAACATTTTCGGCTTGAGGTTTTGCTGCAAGGCTTTTCGACGCCATTAAAACGCGAATTAATTTGCCCAGGGTTGCGCGTAACTCACTCCGGTGGCTGACAATATCGACCATGCCATTATCAAGCAGGAATTCTGCTTTTTGGAATTCATCTGGCAGTTTTTCGCGGATCGTCTGTTCTATAACGCGCCGTCCCGCAAAGCCTACGACTGCGCCAGGTTCTGCAATGTGAACATCACCAAGCATGGCAAAGGAGGCCATCACGCCGCCGGTTGTGGGATTTGTCAGCACAACAATAAACGGCAGGCCCGCTTCGCGTAACATTTCTACGGCAATGGTGGTGCGGGGCATTTGCATCAAAGCAAGAATACTTTCTTGCATGCGCGCGCCGCCCGATGCGGTAAACATAACCAGCGGGCGACGTTGTTCCAGTGCGGTCTCGGCCGCGCGTACAAACCCTTCGCCGACGGCCATGCCCATTGAGCCGCCCATAAACCCAAAATTTTGAATTGCAACAATAACGGGAGTTGTCTCGATGCTGCCGGAAACGGCAATCAGCGCATCTTGTTCACCGGTTCTCTTGCGATGTTCTTTTAAGCGGTCTGCATATTTTTTTGTATCTTTAAACTTTAACGGATCGGTTTGCGTGCTTGGCAGCTCAATGCGCTCAAACTTTTGCTCATCCATAATCAGGTTGAGACGGTCTGTGGGCGTCATCGGCATGTGATGTTGGCAGGACGGACAGACTTGGTGGGCGATTTCCAAATCACGTTGGAAAATCATTTCCCCGCAATTCCCGCATTTGGTCCAAAGAGTCTCGGAGGAGTCATCGGGTTTTTTGAAAATATTCTTAATCCCGGGAGGAGTAATGTTAGAAAGCCAACTCATATAATTATCCGAAGGTCGATGGGTGATGTGTGTAGGGTTAAAAGCGTCTTCATTATCCGGTTTCCCGGGCGGTTCGTACAGCCTTTGCAAGCGCACTGGTCAGGGTTAGCGGCTGCTCAAGGATGGACCTATAGTGGGCATCTTTTGTCCCATTCTCAAGGGTATCGATAGCATTCTTCGGCGCGTCTGCCAGACTTTTCGCCAATTCATCAACCAGCGCTGAGCCGACGACGACCGCATCGGAAAATTGCGCTATAGTTGCTGCTTTCTCGGTCGTTTTGATGCCGAAACCAACTGCAACAGGCAGGCCAGACGTCTCGCGCAGGCCCGTAACCGCATCCTTTACCGCTTGGTCGTCACCGCTTTTTTGCCCGGTAATGCCAGCGACCGATACATAATAGACAAAACCGGAGGTATTGCGCAGCACGTCGGGCAGACGCTGTGCGTCGGTTGTCGGGGTGGCAAGGCGAATAAAATCGATGTTTTTTTTCGCCGCAGGCAGGCAAAGCTCGTCATCTTCTTCCGGGGGAAGGTCGACAATGATCAGCCCGTCGACACCGGCATGCGCCGCGGCCTCAAGAAAGGTCTCAACCCCCATCGCGAAAAACGGATTGTAATAGCCCATGAGAATGATCGGTGTTGTCGTATCACTCTCGCGAAAGCTGGAGACCATCGCCAGGGTTTTTTTCAAGGTTTGACCCGACGCCAGCGCACGAAGGCCCGCCGCCTGAATTGCCGGGCCATCCGCCATGGGATCGGTAAAGCAAACGCCAAGTTCAATAATATCAGCGCCAGCGGCCGGAAGCGCGTTCAATAATGCTTGCGACATCTCCATATTGGGGTCGCCCGCCATGATAAAGGGGACGAATGCCGCGCGGTTCTGGGCGCGCAACCGTTCAAAGGTAGCGGCGAGCCTTTTGCTTCTGCCGGTTCCGTTTAAAGGCGCATTTTTTGAAGGATCAGATTGCATTGCCCCCTAATATCGGTGCGGTCTGAAATTGCAAGATGTTGGCGCGAGGATTGAGTCGCGGTGCAAGCCTTTCTCCGCTTTGACACTCTGCGCGCGCTCTGTGGGCATAAGGATCCCAATCACGATTGAGTGACCATGCTCGTGCTGACGCAGGTTCAATGGATGTGCGGGGCGCGGTGATTTTGCGGCGAACTCTTACGGGCAGGCCATTTTATGAGGTGCCCGCTCTTAGTATCGATAAAACCGATTTGAACTGTTGCTATTATCAATTTTACGGTTGCTCGAAACTACGCAATGACACCCCATCTTATGACGCTCTCAAAGTGCGCCCCTGCGCCAATGATTTTGAGACTGACCTTTTTCGGGAGAAAATTATGCATTTACCCAGACGGCCTATTTCCAGACGACTTGGCCTAACATCAGTATCCATTTTTGCCATTGCGCTCAGCGCTTGCGGTGGAAGTTCTGAGCAAGCGGCAACAAAAGCTGATGCGCCAGAAACGCAATCTGAAACGCAATC
>CAYQXV010000006.1:0-28741 GCA_964421675.1 uncultured Caulobacterales bacterium | reverse complement strand
GAAACGCAATCTGAAACGCAATCGCAGACGCACGTTGTAGCCGATACGCCGACCAATCCACACGCCTCCTCGGCGCAACCGGCTGGGAGCCGGGGATATTGGCCTGAGCAGGTGGATTTGACGGTGTTACGCGAAAATGCGGCCAATAATGACCCGATGGGTAATAGTTTCGATTATGCGAGCGCTTTTGAATCGTTGGATTTGGATGCGGTGAAAAAAGACATTGAAGCTGTGATGACGACCTCACAGGATTGGTGGCCCTCAGACTATGGCCATTATGGGCCGTTTTTTATTCGGATGGCCTGGCATAGTGCGGGTACTTATAGAACGCTTGATGGTCGCGGCGGTGCCGGAGCAGGTCAACAGCGTTTCGAGCCGTTAAATAGTTGGCCGGACAATAAAAATCTTGATAAAGCGCAGCGCCTTCTTTGGCCCATTAAACAAAAATATGGGCGCAATATTTCGTGGGCTGATTTAATGGTTCTTACCGGCAATGTCGCGATGGAATCGATGGGGTTTAAAACCCTCGGTTTTGCGGGCGGGCGTATTGATGCTTGGACGCCCGATATTGTTTATTGGGGCCCGGAAAACGAGTTCCTTGCTGATGAGCGTTTTAACGGTGATCGAAAATTAAAGCGCCCTCTTGCGGCAGCCGAGTTGGGATTGATTTATGTCAATCCAGAAGGCCCCAACGGAAATCCCGATCCGCTTGCAGCCGCCCATGATATCAGAACAACATTTGGCCGAATGGCGATGAATGATGAGGAAACGGTTGCCCTTATCGCTGGTGGCCACACCTTTGGTAAGGCACACGGTGCCCACAAACCTGATGAGTGTTTAGGGCCAGAACCAGCAGCCGCAGCAATAGAAAGCCAGGGACTGGGTTGGAAAAACAAATGTGGTTCCGGCAATGGCGTCGACACAGTCACCAGTGGTCTTGAAGGGGCATGGACATCAGCCCCGGCGCAATGGACACATCAATTTCTAACCAATCTGTTCGCCTTTGAGTGGAAACAAACAAGGAGCCCGGGAGGGGCAATCCAATGGGTGCCAACCGATGAAGGGGCTTCCCAACTTGTTCCCGATGCCCATGATCCCGATAAACGCCATGCACCGATTATGCTGACGACGGATTTGTCGCTTAAAGAAGATCCGAAATATCGCGAAATTTCAGAACGCTTTCTGGAGAACCCGGAAGAGTTTGATAAAGCCTTTGCAAGAGCGTGGTTTAAATTGACTCACCGGGATATGGGGCCTCGCGCGCGATATCTTGGCGATGCGGTGCCGCAAGAAAGTTTGATCTGGCAAGATCCAATTCCAGCGGTAAATCATCCGCTCATTGGCACGAGCGATATTGCGGCCTTAAAACGCGATATTTTGAATGCAGAAATTTCTGTTTCGGATCTTGTCCGCACCGCTTGGTCGGCTGCGGCCTCTTACCGCGATACTGATAAACGCGGCGGTGTTAATGGCGCGAGGATTCGCCTGGCACCACAAAAAGATTGGGCAGCAAATGATCCTGAAGCCCTGCAATCTGTCATTGCAAAGCTAGAGGACATTCGCGCAACCTTTAACGACGCCCAAGCGAGGGGCAAACAGGTTTCTCTCAGTGATATGATTGTTCTTGGCGGCGCTGCTGGCATAGAGCAAGCCGCGAGAAATGCTGGATATTCGATTACGGTTCCTTTCACACCCGGCCGAATGGATGCCAGTGCCGCGCAAACAGATGCTGCCTCATTCGCTGTGTTAGAGCCAAAGGCAGATGGGTTCAGAAATTATCGTGAAGCAGGGTTTAGCGGGTCGGCTACCGATGCGCTGGTCGATAAAGCTGACCTTCTCAATCTGAATGTTCCTGAAATGACGGCTTTGGTTGGCGGTCTGCGAACATTGAGTGCGAACAGTGGAAACGCACAGCACGGCGTATTCACATCCGATAGTGCCGCGCTAACCAATGACTTTTTCACCAACCTTCTGGATGTATCAACACAATGGAAGCCTACTTCGCAAAAAGGCGTCTATGAAGGATATGACCGGGCATCGGGTACCATGAAATGGACCGCAACGGATGTCGATTTGGTTTTCGGATCGAATTCGGAATTGCGCGCTGTTGCAGAGTATTATGCCTATGGAAATGCCGAGCAGCAATTTATCGAAGATTTTGTCAGTGCCTGGACGAAAGTCATGAAGCTTGATCGATTTGATCTTTGATCTGCTTGAGCTATTGTTAGCGTGAAAAAGAGGGTGGCAATGTCCACCCTCTTTTTTAGTGCGTTCAAGTGAATATGGAAAAGGTTTTATGACGGATCGTGCAGAAAAATATGATGCGCTTATTATTGGCGCGGGCGCGGCTGGCTTATTCTGTGCAAGCGAGGCAGCAAAGCAGGGCGTGCGCGTTCTTGTCATTGATCATGCCAATAAATTATGTGAGAAAATCCGAATATCGGGCGGGGGCCGGTGTAATTTTACAAATATCCACACCCAAGCTGAAAACTTTTTATCGGACAATCCAAAATTTTGCGTATCCGCCTTAAAGGGTTTTACCCCGCAACACTTTATAGAGCGCGTTGATGCGGCAAATATTAAATGGCACGAAAAAAAATTAGGGCAATTATTTTGCGACGATAGTGCCCAGGATATTATTGACTTGCTGTTAGATGCTTGCGCGCGTCACCATGTTACAATCCGAACCGGCGAGATTGTTGCGAGCATTTCCCATACGGGACAGGGCTTTACCGTCGAGACAAGCGGCTCGTCGATTGATGCAGGCGCACTCATCATTGCAACGGGTGGCAAATCCATCCCTAAAATCGGAGCCACTGGTTTTGGCTATGATGTTGCCAAACAGTTTGGTCTTAATGTCATTGAACCGCGTCCAGCATTGGTGCCGTTGACATTTGATGGTGACGTTAAAGCGATGGCCCACGACCTTGCAGGCGTGTCGATTGACGCGACGGTGCGGGCCGCAAAACCCCCAACGCCCAATCAAAAGAAGGGCAAAACCCCGCCTGCATTTCAAGAGGGGTTGCTCTTCACCCATCGCGGTCTATCGGGTCCATCGATTTTGCAGGCGTCGAATTATTGGAAAGAAGGCCGTTCTATCATTGTTGATTTATGTCCCGGCGTGGATACACAATCGGTTTTGAAGGGCCATAAAAATACCGACGGCAGTTTGGCGATCCAAAAAATTCTTGGCCAACTCCTTCCCAAACGGCTGGCGGCAAAACTGGTGGAGTTGGACGGGTATCACGGCAACATAGCTGACTGGCCCGATAAAAAACTCGAAGCCCTTGCAAGGCGGCTGAAGGCTTGGGAGATTATGCCGATAGGATCTGAAGGGTACCGCACCGCCGAAGTTACCCTAGGCGGGGTTGATACGAACGGACTTCATTCAAAAACAATGGAAGCCAAATCGGTATCATCATTATATTTTATTGGCGAAGTGGTTGATGTTACCGGTTGGCTTGGCGGTTATAATTTTCAGTGGGCCTGGGCGTCTGCACACGCGGCCGCCAGGGGCGTTATTGCGAAAAAGTTATAACAAGTGTGCCGGATTATAACCGGGCAATGATATGCTCGCTTACGCGCATTGCATTGGCAACAATGGTGAGCGCTGGGTTAACCGCAGAACTTGAGACGAAAACGCCTGAATCTGTAATGTACAGATTATCCAGATCATGAGCGCGGCATTCTTTATTGACGACCGATGAAGTCGGATCATTGCCCATGCGCACAGTGCCACATTGGTGCGCGGTTCCATAAAGGGGCAGTAACTCATCCATTTGGAAGCGATGTTCCTTTAAGGCCCGGTGCATGCGGCCAAGCTTGCTTAGTTTCGCTTCCAGTTTTTTCACCAGCCGTTCATGGGCAACGAGGTTATTGGGCCAATAGTCAATTGAGATTTCACCCTCTGACGACACCCGTACTCGGTTGCGCGCTTCGGGCAAGTCCTCTGACATCACCAAAAAGGCAAGCAGGCGATCTGCAATCATATTGGCAAAGAAATCTGGCACCAGCCATTCGGGAATTTTATCTTGCATTTGCCCTTGAATGACATCGCCATTCATATGTTCAAGCAATTGAATGTGACCCATGGGAAAATCAAAGCCGCCATCGGGGTCGCCCCAATAAAAATCATTGACGGCAAAGGTCTTTGGAAAACTTGCATTCACTTTTGAGCGGGTAAAAGACAAGAGCGCCGATGATGTATGGAACATGTAATTGCGACCAACCTGGTCCGAGCTATTAGCAAGGCCTTCCGGGTGCGCACTACTTACAGATTTCAACAATAATGCCGCGCTATTGATCGCGCCGGCCGCTAAAACAATAATGTCCCCTTTGATACGTGATTGCCCTTCGCTGTGCTTACACACAACCGCGGAGATTGTGCGCCCATCGGGCGTGGTCTCAAGTTGGACCGCCTGCATCCCCGTCGCAATGTGAACATTCTCATTTTCAAGAGTTTGATAGACAATGCGGCGCGCATCAGATTTTCCAAGAACGCGGCACGGAAATCCGCCACATGTATCGCAGCGTATACATTTGCCGTGCCAAGGCTGTTTGTCATCGCGGTCAATTCCAAGGGGGAGGTCAAACGGTGTCCAACCAGAGTCTTTTAGTCTTTGCTTTAAGAGCGCAACCTCTGGATCATGGTCAATCGGGGGAAAGGCATATTCAGGGGCGTTAAGGTCGTCCGTCGGATCAAGACTACCCTGGCGTTTGCGAGAGCCATGCACCTGCCAGTCGCGTTCAGCTTTTGTATAGTATGGTGCCAGATCGTCATAAGAGATTGGCCACGCAGGAGACACGCCATCATAATGCTGGACTTCTTCGAAGTCATTTTTTCGCATTCGGAAAAGCGCAGCGCCATAAAAGGATGTGTTGCCGCCAACCCAATAATTTATGGCCGGGTGAAAGGTTTTGCCATGGCGATCGCGCCAGCTTTCTTCAGCGCCGTATTTTCTATCAATGAAAACAGCGCGTGGCGACCAATTATCAGACTCTTGGGGCAGGTGATCGCCGCGTTCAAGAATCAATACGGATTTGCCGGTTCCCGCTAGTGATTGCGCAACCGTCGCTCCGCCTGCGCCGGAGCCGATAATAACGACATCCCAATGTTTCGTTTCCCAGTCACTTGCTGGTGTGGAATCCGTCGCGGCTATGAATTGTGTTTCGCCCATAATGTTTGCCCCTCATGCATTTCCAGTGACATGAAACATGCTGAGGCCACACTATGCCAGAGTTCTTATGTGTCAGCAAAGTGTGCTTGGTGATTTATCGGTTAAGAACAGATTTGATGGCCGGCCCAAAGCGGGTCTCCCCTAAAAACGCCAATTGCGCTTTGGCCGTTGCGGCATTTACCGATTCTTGCGGACGATATGCGGGGTGTACAGCGGTGCGCAATGCGCGAGTGCCCGGCGGTTGCGCAATTAAGCGTGCAATAGCGCGGGGCACATCCATTGGGTCGGTGCTTCGGCCGGAGCCATCTTCCTGGCCCATTCCCGCGGCCAGCGGGCCATAGGCATTTATTGTTTCTGTCGGTGTGCGGTCTTTAAGGGCGCCTGTATATCGGTTTCGATTGACCCAGATTTTAGTCGGATAGCCGCCAGGTTCAATGATCGACACATCGACCCCAAAGGCGGCGAGTTCATAAGCCATCTGCTCGCTCATGGCCTCTAACGCAAATTTTGTCGCAGGATAATGCCCGCCGCCCGGGACGACAAGACGGCCAATTTGGGAGGAGATAGGAACGATCAACCCACGGCCAGCCTCACGCATTGCCGGTAAAACCGCGCGCGCCATTCTTTGGCACCCAAAGACATTGGTATCAAACGCTAGTTTTGTCGCCTCAAGATCTTGAACCTCAACGGGCCCGGTAATGCCGATGCCGGCATTATTGATGAGCACATCAAGAGTGCCACCGGTGGCTGCGAGCACCTGATCAATACCGGCTTGAACTTGTTCATCGCTTAGGACATCGATTTCAAGAACCCTAATATCTAGATTTTCGTTGGCCGCAAGATTGGTTAATTCTGCGGCTTCGGGACGCGGTGTGTTTCGCATGCTGGCAAAAACGGTGGCCCCAAGACGCGCATAATATTCCGCGCCAAGCCGTCCAAAACCTGATGATGTACCGGTGATTAAAATCGATACACCGCTAAGATCGGGCGCTAGTTCAGGAGAATCTGCCGCAACGCCAGCAAAGGGAAGCGCGCTGGCAATCAGAGCCGTGCCCGTCATTAACGTGCGGCGTGAAACTGAATATTTATTTCCCATCATGCTTTCCTCTGGTGTGTTTATTGTTGGCCAGTTGGCAATAGCACCGTTTCGCCAAATCCCAGATCGTTCAATCTTTCTGCTTGCGTGGCAGCATCGCCCACCACCAACCAGTTCATCGCGTCAGGGCGCATATAAGTCTGTGTTACGCGCTTGAATTCCGCGAGATCCATCGCATCGATACGGGCTGCATTTTGCTTTAGATAATCGTCGGGATATCCATAGGCGCTGATTTGCCCGATCATGCTCAGTTTTGAATCCAATGTTTCTGTGGCCAGCGCCTGTCCGCGAAGGAGCGCGCCCTTCATGATATCAAGGTCAGACTTGGTAAAGCTTGGGCCATAATTGGCAACAATTTCGCGAATGAGGTCAGCAGACTCCAGCGTAACATTCGAGCGCACGCTAGAGGCGATAACGAAAGATCCACGGTCCTTTTCGGCGTTAAAACCAGATCTTATCCCATAGGTATAACCGCGATTAACGCGCAGCTCTGTGTTTAGCCTTGAGGTATAAATATTTCCCAGAAGGAAGTTAGCGGCGTTTGCCAGCGGATAGTCTGGGTCCAGCGCATCTAATGAAGGGCGGAAAATGCGTAACACAGATTGCTTTGAATCCGGTACATCATAGAAATACACTTTTGAGCTATCTACCGGGCGGGGCTGTGCGAGGGTGATTTCCACGCGTGCATCATTGGATGCTTGCGCCGACCATCTTCGTTCGATCTGTGAGATCCGGTTTACAATATCTTCTTGGCGAATATTCCCGGCAACACGGAACCTTACCCCTTTCACGTGATAGTTATCCGTATAAAACTGCTTCAAATCATCAATTGAAACGTTGGCGAGTTTTTCTTTTGTGCCATAGGGTTGGTAGTGAAGAATATGATCGTCCGGGTAGGAAAGTTTCGCGGCCTCACGCTGTGAAATTGAACCCGGTTGCGCTGCGGCTTGATCAATCGAATTGTTCGTCGCCCGAATTAATAAATCGAATTCTTCTTCGTCCCAGCGCGGCTCCAGCAACATTTCTTCAACAAGCGCAATTGTCTTATCAAAGTTACGCGATAGCGTACTGCCTGTGATGAAGGTGCCGTTTGAGTTTGCAAAAATGGAAATCGAAGAGCCGAGCGACTGTATCGCATCTTCAAGTTCAGCGGTGGTTTTTGTCGCTGTTCCTTTTTCCAGCATATCTGCGGTTAAGTTCGCAACGGCAGGTTTTTCTGCGCTCGCGCGGTTTCTGCCTGCATCAATCGCAAGCGAGAAATAAACCAAGGGTGTTTCATCATTCTCAATGCCGAAATATCTCACACCATCTTCATCACCTGCGCGCCACACAACCGGGTCAGGCAGCGTGTATGCGGGGCCGAAATCCGGCTCTTGTGACCGGTCAAAAGCTGACGGCGTGCGGTCAAAATTTCGCACTGTGGGGTCAAAATCAATATTTTGCTCTGCCCCCTGAACAATCGCCTCTTCTACCACAATCGCTTTTTGCGGTTCGATACCCTCATTGACGATCAGGGATGTTTGTCCTCTTGGAACAAAGCTCGTCATAATGACGGACTTATCCTTGATGTATTTGTTGTAAACACGCATCACATCATCGGGTGTGACGGCCAATAGGTTTTCAATATCTTTGGAAATAAAGCCAGGGTCGCCGGTGAAAATATTATATTCCCCGAGCTGTATGGCTTTTCCGAGCGCGCTTTGAATCTGACCGTAAAAGTCTACTTCTAATCCTGCCTTGATCCGGTCGAGATCGCTTTGCGGAATGCCGTTTTCTTCAAACCGCGCAAAGCCGCGTTCTAAAGCGGGAACAATTGCATCCAGATCTTGGTCTGCATTGGCATTGATCGAGACGTAAAATTCGCCCGCTAACTCTTTGGTAAAGTTAAAGGCGCTGACACCTGATGTGAGTTTTTCCTCATCAATGAGAACTTCGTTGAGCGGTGCGCGTTTTCCGTCCGTCAGATATGTTGAGAGGATATCAAGCGCGTAGCTGTCTGCATGATATTCTTCAATAGTTGGCCAGACCATTGTCAGTTGCGGCACCTGCGCAAAATTATCTTCATGATAATAGGATGCAGATTGTTCGAGAACACCGGGACGGGGCGTGCGGGCGGCAATGTCTTCGCCGCGCGGAATTTCGCCAAAATATTTTTCAACGAGGCGTTTGGCCTCAGCCGGATCGAAATCGCCTGAGATGGTAACGGTCACATTATTTGGAACATACCAACGGCGGTAAAAATCTTTCACATCCTGCAGGGTTGCCGCATCAAGATCTGCAAGCGACCCAATCACTTGCCAATTATAGGGGTGATCTTCCGGGTAGAGGGCTTTGCCAATGACATAGAACAAATGCCCGTAAGGAGCATTGTCAACGCGTTGGCGTTTTTCGTTTTTGACAACTTGTTTTTCATTGTCGAGGACGGGCTGTGTAACCGTATTGATAAACCAGCCAAGCTTGTCGGCTTCGGCCCAGATAATTTTTTCTAACGCGTCAGCGGGGACGGCTTGAAAATATTGCGTCATGTCATTGGTGGTGAACCCGTTGGTTCCTTCGCCGCCAATGCGGGTGTTCATTTCATCAAGGCCGCCAAACCCTAAATTTTCAGAATCAAGAAATAGAAGGTGCTCAAACAGATGCGCAAAGCCTGTGCGATTTTCAACTTCATGGGATGAGCCAACATGGGCGGCTAAATCAATCGCGACGACGGGGTCAGATTTATCCACATGCAAGATAACTTCAAGGCCATTTTCCAGCACATATTTTTCAAAAGGAATGGAAAGCTGCGGTCCAGTAGCTTGCTGGCTTGTGGTTGCGGGCTCTGTCGATTGAGCGGGGTTTTGACTTTCCGGACCGCCGTCGGGCGAACATGCGATTGCTGCCAGTGACAAAGCGGCGAAGGCTGTAAGACGCAAGGATGAAAGACAAGACGGCGCTGAGATGTCAGATGATCGCATGATATGAGCTTTCCTATATTTCCCATATGGGGGCCATATGGGGAATGGCTGATGCTTTTCATGACGATGCCGAAATGCGGCGCTTTTGTCTACGATAGTCTACATTTTATGACCGAGAATGTGGTCCCGGTCAGGGGACCAGCGAAAAGGGGATTGCTCCTCGCTGGCCTGCAAGTGTGTTGTCTGTACCTAGTCCTTTGGGAAGGGCCTACTGCCATCCTGCGCGATCAAAGATTTCAACGGCTTCGCGTTGATGCACGCCCAGTTTGGTTGCTGGTAGTTGGTCTTGGCGGAAGGTGCCAAGATCGTGAATGGGGCCTGTTGCCTCAACATCTGCGCGTACCGGATATTCATTATTGCCGCTGGCAAAACTGGATTGGTTTTCTGCGCTCGCCAAAAATTTCAGGAACTTGATGGCGTTTTCGCGATTAGGGGCATGGGCCAGAACGCCGCCGCCTGAAATATTCACGTGCGTTCCTCGGCCAGGATTTTCATCGGTTCCCTGGTTTGGAAATAATACGCCAATCGCGTCGCCAATTTCTTTTTTCTGCCCGTCAGGTGCGCCGGTATAGCGCGCAACATAATAGCTGTTGACGACGGCAAGGCGGCATAACCCGGCCGCAACCGCTTCAATTTGCGCGCTGTCATTGCCTTGAGGTTTGCGCGCAAAATTTGCGACGACACCGCTCGCCCACTCTTGTGCGTTCTCTGGGCCATTATGGGCAATCAAGGATGCAAGAAGCGATTGATTATAGATATTTGAAGAGGGGCGTATGCAGATCATATTATTATAATCTGGATTTGCCAGATCTTCATATCTGGAAAGTCCCTCTGGCAATCCTTGCTCTTTGTTGAACAGGATAATGCGCGCTCGTTTTGTCAATCCAAACCAATGCCCCTCCGGGTGGCGCAATGGCGCTGGAATGGCTGAGTTAAGAGCCGCATCATTGACGGGCTGGAATAAGGCGCGTTGATCGGCACGCCATAAAATGCCTGCATCCGCGGTTAGAAAAACATCTGCCGGGCTATCGGCGCCCTCATTGGCAATGCGTTCGATTAGGGCATCACCGTTTCCGGAAATTTGATTGATTGCAATACCGGTCTCGCGGGTAAATTTTTCATAGAGAATTTCGTCATTATCATAATGACGCGCAGAATAAAGATTGAGGGAAGCGGCCTGCGTTTGTACCGGTTTTTCAGTTTCCGCAGTGTCGGCTGGTTTTGTCTCGCTGCATGCAGTAATGCCGAGAATGAAGGTGGCCGAGATTAAGATTGATTTTAAAGTCATTTGGATGCTCCGCTAGTGACGAAATGAATGCCGTCGGCGTGAATGTGGGTCTCAAGAGAGGTGCCAACGGGCAGGAATGTCGGATGTAGGATTGTTGTTGAGGCTTGCGATTTTGAATCAGAAAGGTGCAGCTTATATCCTCTTGGGGTGAAATGGATGTCCGTTACACGAATATGACCATCAGGGTTTGGTGTTGCGCTGATAGCGTTTTCCTTCAAGGCTAATTGCACTGGCCCGTCCGCGTTGCCAGAAAATTGCACTGGGCACGGACAATCTCCAAATGGTGTTTTTATGGTACCATGTTGGAGTGAGGCGTCGAGGCGCACATGATCTCGAAAGAGCAGGGCGCTTCCTAAATCTTTTGGGGCTTCATACAAATCTTGCGCAGAGCCGATATCTAGAATTTTTCCCTGATCCATTACCACAATGCGGTCTCCCATCATCAGGGCTTCGTCTGCATCATGGGTGACGAAAAGAGCGGCCACATCATTGCTTTTTAAAACCTGCCGAATGTCGCGTTGTAACTCTGCGCGCAATGTTGCGCCAATACTCGCAAAGGGTTCATCTAACATCAGCGCTGCAGGGTTTCTGGCGAGGGCCCGCGCGATGGCGACACGTTGTTGTTGCCCGCCAGAGAGCTGGTGGGGGTAGCGATTGCCAAACTGAGCAAGCTGCATCGCGTCCAGCTGTTTGGCCGCGATGTCGCGCGCCTCGCGCTTTGGCAGGGCATTCAGTCCAAAAAGTACATTGTCGAAGACGGTCAAATGCGGAAACAGGACATAATCCTGAAACACAAACCCGATGGACCGATCCTCAGGCGGTGTGTGCACGTTGGGGCCCGCCACCATGGTGCCGTTGAGCGTTATCTCGCCCGATTGCACCTGCTCAAGACCGGCGGCAAGGCGCAATAACGATGTCTTCCCGCAACCAGAAGGGCCAAATAAACAAACAATTTCCCCTGCTTCCACCGTCAAGCTTTCCACCGATAACTGCCATTGAGACCGCGCATTTTGGCGGTATTGGTGGGAAATATTGCTGAAAATCAGGGACATTGAATGCGCAGGGCTTTTAGGGTTGGGGGTGGCTAGTTGATAATGTTTCGCATTATCGTTACGAGAAAGCTATAATTTTTTTGCCAGCGAAAGCGAGCGACGTCTCTGGTGCTGTATCCACTAAAATCATCTGTTGCAGGTGCGCGCTCCCGGCACGCAATGGTAGCTGCGTGCTTTTTTATTGGCGCGCTGCTTTTGCTGCTGCCGGTTCTTGCGGTTCTGGCCAGCCTGTTTGCTGGAACGGGGCAAACACAAGCCCATATCTGGTCCACAAATGGCGTTCAATGGCTCCTTGGCACAATGGGGCTATGTGCAATCGTTGCGGTTCTGGCGGGAACGCTTGGCGTGGTGACGGCGGGCTTGGTGAGCCTAACCGACTTGCCCGCGCGGCGATGGATTTCCGCCGCATTGGCGCTGCCCTTCGCTGTGCCGGCTTATATACTGGCCTATGTGATAAGCGATGTGACGGGGCCGTTTGGGTTTATTGCTATGCTTGGCGGCGGCGATGTGGCGGCATTTTTATCATCAATGTTGCGCACGCAATTTGGCGCGGCCTGTGTCCTATCCCTGACCGTCTACCCTTATGTGTTTCTCGCAGTGCGCGCAGATTTCCTGTCGCGGTCGGGGGCCTATGTTGAAGCCGGGGCCATGCTTGGCCGCTCGCGAATTGCAATTTTTACGACCATTCTGGTACCAGCCGCGCGGGCTGCATTTCTTGGCGGTCTCGCCCTTGCCCTTATGGAGACGGCTGCCGATTTTGGTGTCAGTGATTATCTTGGGATCCAAACGCTCAGCACGGGAATTTTTCGAACCTGGTATGGTTTTGGCGATTTGCTGGCGGCGTCGCAAATTGCGGGCGGGCTTTTTATTGTCGCTGCGCTCTTTCTTGTTCTTGAGGAGGCAAGCCGGGCCGGGCAGCGCAGTGAACATGTGCGCGCGCATCGCGCAGCGCCGCTTTTTGCCTTGTCGCGCGGCAGTAAATTTCTGGGCGTTCTGATTTGCGCGGTTCCGGTGCTGCTTGGGTTTGTGGTTCCGGTGCTCGTGCTCACTTCCATGGTAATCGAGACAGCCTCGCTGGCACGGTTCACGCTGCCAATGACAATATTTGGAAATACCGTGCTGGTTGCGGGTATTGGTGCTTTCCTAGCAATGTGTCTTGCGGGCGGGCTTGCCATTGCCAATCGTTGGGTCCGCTCTAAATTTTTTGCAGTCGCCACCCGTTTGATAACCATCGGATATGCTATTCCTGGCGGTGTGATCGCGGTGGGCATCTTGCTTGCTGGTCAAAAACTGCTCGCGCCAATTGGTATTACCGTGACGAGCGGCGGTCTGTTTGTGTTGATTTATGCCTATATCGTTCGATTTTTGACGGCGGGCTATAATAACGTCCACGGAGGATTTTCCCAGATCAATCCATTGGTCGATGCCGCAGCGCGCACTTTAGGGGCTGGCATATGGCGCACAGGCGCGCGCATCCATTTGCCAATGACCCGGATGGCATTTGCAGCAGGGGCAATGATTGTATTCGTTGATATTGTGCGCGAATTGCCCGCGACCTTGCTGTTGCGCCCCTTTAATTTCGAGACGCTGGCAACACAGGTTTATCGTCTTGCCTCCGATGAGCGATTGGCGCAGGCCGCACCGGCATGCTTATTGTTGATACTTACTGGCCTGGTACCAGTTATTTTAATTTCTCTATTTTCAGACCGCAAAAGCGCTGCATAAAAATAGCATAAAAAAACGACGCCCTGAGGCGTCGTTTTGAAAGCTTGAAATTTTCGTGCCGTTTATGAGGAATAATATTCCACAACCAGATTTGGTTCCATTGTACATGCATAAGGCACTTCAGCAAATTCAGGGATACGCAGATAAGTTGCCGTCATTTTCTTCGGGTCAACGTCAACATATTCTGGGATGTCGCGCTCTGGGCTTTGTAAAGCTTCAAGAACAAGCGCCATGTTTTTTGACTTTTCGCGAATTTCCACAATGTCACCGGGCTTAAGGCGGTATGACGGAATATTAGTGCGAACGCCGTTGACCATGACATGGCCGTGATTGACGAACTGGCGTGCGGCAAAAACCGTTGGAACGAATTTCGCGCGATAGACAACCGCATCAAGACGGCTTTCTAGCAGGCCGATTAGGTTCTCAGCATTGTTGCCTTTGCGGCGGTCAGCCTCGTCATAAATTTTAGAGAATTGCTTCTCTGAAATGTTGCCGTAATGGCCTTTCAGCTTTTGCTTGGCCATTAGCTGCAAACCAAAGTCAGACGGTTTGCCCTTGCGGCGCTGGCCGTGCATGCCGGGGCCGTATTCGCGTTTGTTGATTGGAGATTTGGGGCGACCCCAGACATTTTCCCCGACCCGGCGGTCGAGCTTATATTTGGCGCTATGGCGCTTGGACATATCTTGCCTCTTACTGTCAGCGTGGGCCGGCCAAGCGGACCATCCGCAAGGCAATTTCAACGGCGGCGCCACACCACCCGTAGTGAAGGTCGGGGAATTAAGGGGGTAAGCGCTCAGAGTCAATAGGCCGCCCTAATTCCGGCCTCTTTGAATCAGGGGTGATTGGGTTTGGGCCTATCGGCGCAAGGGGCCGGGAAGGTGCCTGCTGCGCGACAGTCTCAAGCGGCCCGGTTTTTCTTACCCTTTTGTTTTTTGCCTTTCGGCTTGCTCGCGCCGGGCTCGTCGCCTTTATCGCGGTCAGCTTTGGTCACCAGCGCCCGGTAATCGTTGAGATCCCCGCTATAGGGCTCCGCCTTACCGTCTTTGACCAGCCACAATCGATCAGCGGTGGCCTCGGCCAAAAACACATCGTGGGTGATTAACAAGACGGCCCCGTTAAAATCATTGAGCGCATAAATCAGCGCTTCGCGGCTATCAATATCAAGGTGAGAGGTGGGCTCGTCCAGGATGAGAATGTGGGGCTTGTCCATGGCCATCAGGCCGAGAAGAAGGCGCACTTTTTCACCGCCGGAAAGTTTCTCAACTTTGGTTTCGACCTTTTCATGGGAAAAGCCCATTTGCGCCGCCTGCGCCCGCTGTTTGCCTTGCGGGGTATCTTTCGGACAGGCGCGCCGGACATGATCAAGGACGGTATCGCCAAGGGTAAGCTCATCAAGTTGATCTTGACTGAAATAGCCGATCCGCATGGTGCGCGGCGCCGTGCATGTGCCTGCCATGAGCGGCAAACGGCGGGCAATGGATTTGACCAGCGTGGTCTTGCCCTGACCATTTGTGCCGACAATTGCGATCCGGTCTTCTGGATCAACACTCAGTTCGACATTGTGCAAAATCTTGGCACCCTCGCCATAGCCAAGATCGGCCTCTTCCAATTTTAACATTGGGCGCGATAGCTGATCTTTTGGCTGCGGAAAGGTGAACGGCGTTGTGCGTTCAGCAACCGGGATTGAAATGTCTTGCATTTTTTCGAGCATTTTCACGCGCGATTGTGCTTGCCGGGCTTTAGAAGCTTTGGCGCGGAACCGATCAACAAAGGCTTGCAGGTGCGCTTTGTCTGTCTCTTGTTTGGCGCGCTGGCTTTCCAATTGCGCCAGTTTTGCCGCGCGCAATTTCAACCATGCATCATACCCACCTGGACAAATGGACAGTTTTTTATGCTCGAGCGCCATGGTGTGGGTGACGCACCGATTAAGAAGTTCGCGGTCATGGGAGACGATTAACACCGTATGCGGATATTTAATCAAATATCCTTCAAGCCATGCAGCCCCTTCCAGATCGAGATAGTTTGTCGGCTCATCAAGGAGCAATAGATCTGGTTGTGAGAACAAGACCCCGGCAAGGGCGGCACGCATGCGCCAGCCGCCGGAAAACTCGCGGGTTGGCCGGGAAAGGTCGTCATTGGTAAACCCAAGTCCCATCAGCACTTCGGCGGCCCGCGATTCACCGCTCCAGGCATCAATATCGATCAGGCGGGTATGAATATCAGCAATCCGCATTGGATCTTCTGCGGTATCTGCCTCCGCCATCAGTGCGTGACGTTCCTCATCGGCGGCAAGGACCACATCTAAGATGGTCTCATCGGTGGCCTCGACCTCCTGAGCAACCCAGCCAAGGGTCGCCTTGGGCCGCATACGGATTGAGCTATCCCCGGTCGGATTGGCGACCTCCTCGCGGATAAGTTGCAAAAGCGTGGACTTGCCCGTTCCATTGCGCCCGACAAGGCCGACCTTCCAGCCATCGGATATCTGGGCACTTGCCGCTTCAAACAAAGAACGCGCTTCAACGCGGTGATCAAGATTGGATATTGTTAACATGGAGGTGGGTGTAGCGAAGGGCACACCGAAAGCAAGCCGATGCTTTGAATTAATCGAGAATATATTGGGGTCCGCTATTCAATGTCACGGTAAGGCCGAACACAGCAGCGATAGACTGATAGTATCACAGCGGTCGATCGCCCATGAGATAACGCGGCCCTGACCCTTTTTTGGCAATCTGATCGTCCGGGTTGTAGAGCGCGCATGTTTTTAGCGACAAACACCCACAGCCAATACATCCGTTCAGCTTTTCGCGCAGGGTTTGCAATGCGTCGATCCGCGCATCGATTTCTTTTCCAAATGTCCGGCTTATTTGGTCCCAGTCTTTTTTCGTCGGGGCCCGCCCATCGGGTAGGGCATCGAGGTGGGTACGAATCTGTTTTAACGAAAACCCCAATTTCTGCGCAATCATAATGAAGGAAAGGCGGCGTATGTCAGCGGCCTCTAAAACGCGCTTTCCCCCAGCATTGCGCCCGCAAATGATCAAGCCTTCCGCTTCATAGTGACGAATGGCCGATACGCTAAGGCCTGTGCGCGCAGCAATAACCCCAATTGAATAACTTTTTTTTTGTGACGACATTTTTTTCCAAAAAGTGGCTTGACCTCAAGTTTACTTAAGGTCGTAGCGTAAGGCTACTGAAATTTTGAAACGGGTCAATTTTTCCAAACCACAAAGAAAATTGGAAAACAAAGATAGGATATTCAGATGAAAACCAATGACACTGGTGCAGCGCTTGAGCACGTTAATATCACCGTCAGCAATGGGCCTAAAACAGCCGAGCTACTATGCAAATTATTTGATTGGAAGATTAGATGGGAGGGCCCTAGTGCTCTTGGTGGGCACACAATCCATGTGGGAAATGAGTCCAGCTATTTGGCGATATTTATGACGCCGTCCCCGCAAGACTATCCCGGCAAAGCCAATAAGGCGACGGAGATATTGAATCATGTGGGAATTGTTGTCGATGATTTAAATGCTGTGGAGCGCAAAATTATTGATGCAGGCTTTGAGCCCTATTCCCATGATGATTATGAACCGGGACGCAGATTTTACTTTAACGACAATGACAATATTGAATATGAAGTTGTCAGCTATGCCAGTGCTAAAAGCTGAAAGGCTCGGTTTTGGACAGAGCTTGGTAAGATTGCCCGCAACGGGTTATGGCGCAAATAAGCGCCATAATGGGCTTTTACATAAAGCTATAGGGGTCAACATCAATTGTTCGGCGCACTGAAGACGGTATTTTAACGCGCTCGGTCCAGTCTTTCAGATAGGCTTGCAGGGATAAACCCCTCCGTGCCCTGACGAGCATGCGTATGCGCACTTGCCCTTTCAGGCGGAAAAGCGGTGCGGGGGCGGGGCCCCAGATTTCTATGCCTTCTGCGTTGGGCGCGCATTGGCGAAGTGCTGCTGCGCTTTGGCGCACTTGATGTTCATCGCGCCCGCGCAAAATGATGCTGGCAATGCGCCCGAAAGGGGGGAACATCATATCAATCCGCCCTTGCGCTTCTGCGGCAAGAAAGGCATCGCGGTTGCTATCAATCAGGGCACGGAGTACGGGCGCATCGGGTTGATAGGTTTGTAGCAATGCATGACCGGGTTTGTCGGCGCGCCCGGCCCGGCCCGTCACCTGGCTAAGCACCTGATAGGTGCGTTCTGCTGCGCGCAAGTCTCCGCCCGACAGACCGAGGTCGGCATCAACAACGCCGACAAAGGTAAGGTTCGGGAAGTTATGCCCTTTCGCGGCCGCTTGGGTGGCAACAAGAATGTCGATCTCGCCTTCGCGCATTTCTGACAATAAATCGCGCAGAGCGGCCGGGCTTTGCGATCTATCGGAGGATAGAATGCGCGTTGTTGCGCTGGGCCATCGCTCCCGCGCCTCATCGGCAATGCGCTCAACGCCGGGCCCGCATGCGGCCAGACTATCTACGGCTTTGCATTGCGGGCAGGCGGCTGGTTTGGGAATAGAATATCCGGTGTGATGGCAAACCAGCCGATTTTCGAAGCGATGTTCGACAAGACATGTATCGGAATCGGGCGCTTTCATGCGGTGGCCGCATTTTCGGCAAATGGTGAGCGGGGCATAGCCGCGCCGATTGAGAAACAATAAAGACTGCTCGGAGCGGGAGAGGGCCTCGTTAACGCTATCGACCAGCGGCGGGGATAACCAGCGCGGTTGGCGCGCGCCCTTTTGGGGATCGCTCGCCTTTTCCGGCGGGGTTTTGCGCATATCAATGAGTGCTATTTTTGGCATGATCGCTTTGCCAAAGCGCGCCGGGAGCTTGACCTGATAATATCGCTCTTCTGCGGCATTGATCATGGTCTCAAGAGCCGGCGTCGCAGAGGCGAGGATTACCGGAAATTTGCCATGGGCACCGCGCGCCACAGCCATGTCGCGTCCCTGATAGAGGACGCCGTCTTCCTGCTTGTAAGCGCCATCATGTTCTTCATCGACAATAATCAATTTGAGGTTGGGGAACGGCAAAAAGAGCGCCGATCGCGCGCCGACAACCAGGCGGGTCTGCCCATCAAGGACCCGCCGCCAAACCCGCCGACGCATGGTCGCGCTCACATCGGAATGCCAAGGGGCCGGCTTGGCTTGAAACCGCTGTTCGATGCGCTGCAAAAACGGCAGGGTCAGGCCGATTTCTGGCAACATCACCAGCACTTGGGCGTCAGGGTCCTTGGCGAGCACATGTTTGACGAGCTCCAGATAAACCTCGGTTTTGCCCGACCCCGTCACGCCATCAATCAGCGCGGTTGTCGGGTTTTCGCGGCCCGTATCGTCCAGCCTATCGATGAAGCCGGTCAGCTTGGTGACCGCCTCGGTTTGTGCAGGCGAGAGCGTATGGCCCTCAATGGTCAGATTTGGCGCGGTAAACGGCTCATCGGGATCGCGCATCACCACGTTTAACGCGCCTGATTTCGCCAGCGTTCGGATAACGGCGTCACTGACACCGCTTTTTTCTACCAATTTGGGCAGGGTGACGGGCGTATCGTCAATGGCATCGAGGACTAGCTGGCGTTTCGGCGTGATCCGCAGGTCTGGCGGCAGATGCGGTGCCTTGGAATAGGCGGCAATGCCTTTGGGCGGGGCAAGCTGGTCTCCGTTGCGCATGACTAGGCGCAATACCGACCCGGCGGGAAACAGCGTGTAGCGCGCGACCCAGTCTATGAAGGCGATTATCGCCGCTGATAAGGGCGGGGTCTCGTGGCGTTTCAGGACAGATTTTAGCCGGCTATCATCGACGATTTTGGCAGGTTTATTAGGGAGCGCGTTATCCCCAATTCCTTGAGTCTCTGATCCTTGATCTATCGGGCCCTGATCAACGGAGCCCTGATCAATGGGAGTTTGCGTGGGCCACACAACCCCGTTCACGCGCCTTGGCCCGAAGGGAACCTCTACAAAGTGCCCCGGATCAAGCACCATGCCGTCCGGGGCTTTATAGTCGAACGGACCATCGACCGGTAAGGGCAACAAAATCCTGACGCGATTAACGACTATGCGGTCCTCATCGGCAGGGTAAATGTCTAGCAAATCAGTCAAGTAAAATTCCCAAATCTTGCATCGTGCCTTGCAAATCTTGACCGAGGTGCGCTCAAGCCTGCTTGGCTGTCAAGATTTCCATTTTTCAATGTTTTTTGTAAATCTGTTCTTATGATTGGCAATCGCCCCTCAGCCCCCTTGATCGGCGAGCACATTGCTTTACACATATTCCTTCCGGGGCAGTTGGCGTATCGAAGATAAGAGGGTTGCAGCATGCGACTTTGGGTATTCGCGTTTTACTTGATCACAACGTTAATGGCGTCAGCGTTTTTCGCCGATACTGCCGAAGCAAAATATAGTTTATGTAATAAAACCTCCTACGCCATGCGCGCTGCCATCGGCTATGTTGATGATGACCGGTTGGCAACCCGAGGCTGGTGGGATCTCCATCCCGGTCAATGCAAGATTGTACTGACCGACGAGATCAATGCAGGCCGATATTTTGTCTACTCCGAGGCTATTGATGGCCATAAGGGTGCCCGGCGCACCTGGTCCGGGGAGACAGATCTTTGTGTTCAAAATTCAGGCTATTTTAATCTGCGCAATCAGGAAGTGTGCCGCGATCAACCGCAGGCGCAGCGCGGCTTTATGGATGTGAGTGTCACCGATGATGCGGACGGCACTTGGACAACAGATTTTGTCGAGAAAAATACCTATACCATTTATTCGGCTGAGGTTGCCGGGGTGCAGCGCTTGCTCTTGGATGTTGGCTTTCCGATCAAAAGCGTCGATGGCACAATGGGGCGTGAAACACGCCGTGCCATTGCTTCCTACCGAAAAGATCGCGGCCTCACCGATGGCAACTCGATTGATGATGCCTTGCTGACCAGCCTGATTAATGAGGCCAATGTTAATGATGCAAAGCTCGGATTTTTCTATTGCAACAAAGCGGGCGCTGAAGTTTGGAGTGCAATCGCGATACCGGAAAAAGATGACGAATATGTCAGCCGGGGCTGGTGGCGCCTTGATCCGGGACAGTGCGTGAAGGTTATCAAAGGTAGCCTCACCCATGATCATTACTATGTGTACGGCGTAAAAGGTGATGGCGGCGCAGATGTCCCCGAAGAAATTTTGGCGGGCGGTGATCGCGCGTTTTGCATCAATGACGTACTGTTTAATGTGTCCAATACTGTTGCCTGCACGGATCAAGATCTTGCGCAAGGGCTGTTTAAACGTGTTGAAATCGGTGCATCGGAAGCGGCAACTTATGATTTTCTACCCGATGCCTTTGCCATACCGCCAGCGCCTGAGCCAGCAGAAGCACCAGCAGCACCTGAGACGGCAACGCCCGCTAATGATTAATTTCAATTGGCGCACGTGTTGCTGGGACGTCCCTATCTGCGGGGATATTGTGACGTGAGCGGATTTTCACATATTACCGATTGGGTGTTCGATCTCGACAATACTCTTTACCCGGCAGAATGTCAGCTGTTTGCGCAAATCGACAAAAGAATGACGGACTATGTCGCCCAGGTGTTGTCGGTAGACCTTGCTGAGGCAAGGCGCGTTCAAAAACAGCTTTACGTTGACCATGGGACGACCCTTGCCGGTCTGATGATAAACCATAAGGTCGAGCCGGAGCATTTCATGGATTTTGTTCATGATATCGATGTTTCCGGGGTGCCGACCAATACCAGATTAGCGCAAATGATCACCGCTCTACCGGGGCGGCGATTCGTGTTTACCAACGGCTCTGTTCGCCATGCGGAAAATGTCATGGGCAAACTTGGGATAACAGCGTGCTTTGACGGCATTTTCGATGTGACCGCAGCCGGGTACATTCCAAAGCCTCATGCGCAGGCCTATGAGCGGTTTTTAAAGGCTTATGATATTGAGCCAACCAATGCGGCGATGTTTGAAGACCTTGCGGTTAATCTGGAGGTGCCGGGCGAGCTCGGCATGACCACGGTGCTGGTGTGCAGTGAAAGCGGTTGGATTGCAGATGAGCCTTCGGCAAAGCGTCCCGCCCATCCAAATGATCATGCGCCCCATGTGGATCATCGGACGACGGACTTGACAGAATTTCTCTCAACCGTGAAGACATCGTCAACGCCCGCTGACATTGCGGCTGCATTATAGGGTACCCGTAACCTCTCTTGTGGGAGGGGTTGGGGAGACTGGATAGGCAGCTAAGTTGAGCGGTGTAACCACTGAGACTATTTACTCCCTATAAGGAATATATCATGAGCACCGATATTGCTGCTTTAAAAAATCGAATCAATGAAGCGTGGGAGGACCGCGACGCGTTAGATCGCCATCCCGGCATCAAGGATAGCGTTGATCAAGCACTGATGCTGATCGATAGCGGCAAGGTTCGCGTGTGTGAAAAAAGCGGCAATGGCGATTGGCAGGTCAATCAGTGGTTAAAAAAGGCGGTTTTGCTGTCTTTCCGTCTCACGCCAAATGGGTTGATTGAAGGCGCGCCCGGCAGCGGGAATTGGTGGGATAAGGTGCCCTCTAAATTTGAAGGTTGGGGCGAGAAAGAGTTTGCAGATGCCGGGTTTCGCGCAGTGCCCCCAGCAGCGGTCCGGCGCGGGTCATTTGTAGCGCCTTCTGCGGTGCTAATGCCGTCTTATGTGAATATTGGTGCCTATGTCGGGGCGGGGACCATGATTGATACATGGGCAACGGTGGGCTCATGCGCGCAGATCGGGGCGAATTGCCATATCTCCGGCGGGGCAGGGATTGGCGGGGTGCTCGAACCCTTGCAGGCAAACCCTGTGATCATTGAAGATAATTGTTTCATTGGCGCGCGCTCAGAGGTTGCCGAAGGGGTGATCGTGCGCGAAGGCGCGGTCTTGGCCATGGGGGTTTATTTGGGGGCATCGACCAAAATCATTGACCGGGCGACGGGGGATGTTTTCGTCGGCGAAGTGCCGCCCTATGCGGTGGTTGTGCCGGGGGCCATTCCGGCTAAGTCCAATTTACCCGATGAGAATTGGGGGCCGTCACTTTATTGCGCCGTGATTGTCAAACGCGTTGATGAACAGACCCGCGCTAAAACCTCAGTGAATGAGCTTTTGCGCGACTAAACCGATCAGCAACAGGGGATGATCAATTGCTAGCCCCTGTTGCACTCAATGGTCCATTCGTGATTGAGTAGGCGCATGTTGGGTTTTTATTTTTACGTAGTACTTGCACTCCTTGCCGGCGGCGGTGCGTATTGGCTTTGGAAGCGTCATATTGATGGGCAGCTCGCAGAAGCCGGGCAGGCGGAGTGGGATGATTTCCAAGCCCGTGACCCTGAATTTATTGCGCATTTGGACCGTGAACAATTTCAGCAAGTCTTTCATCATACCCATTTCCCGCGCTATCCGCGCTATTGGCTTATTGCGGTGAGCGCGTTTGTGCTCTTGCTTCCGATCGTTTTGATCGCGCTTTATGCGGCCCTTTGGCTGGCCGCACAGGTGGGGATCGTTCCCCAACCGGTGGACTTTGCCGATCAGTTTTTTATTGATGGCGAGCAAATGCGTGTGTTCACAACCGCCCCGCCAGAAGCTGCTGTTTATTACGCTGAAAATTTGGGCGGCTTTTACTATTTCTTCGGCGTGCTCGGGGCCTGGCTCGCAATCGTTGCCCTGACGGCGCGACACTATCATAAAAACCGCCCTGGATATTTGCGTGATGAAATTATTCGCGCGCGGTAATTCATATAGTAATTGGCGACGATCAGAGCTGCTATCACCTCGCCGGGCATCACCTTTTGGGAGACACGATAATGCAATATTTGCACACCATGGTCAGAGTTTCTGACCTTGATCAGGCGCTGGATTTTTATTGTACCAAATTGGGTCTGGAAGAGGCCAATCGCTACGACAATGAGGCGGGACGCTTCACCCTGGTATTTTTAGCCGCGCCCGGTGACCGCGACCTGGCGAAGGAGCGCATGGCCCCGATGGTGGAGCTAACCTATAATTGGGACGCGGAAAAATATGATGGCGGTCGCAATTTTGGCCACCTCGCTTACCGCGTTGAAAATATTTATGACACCTGCCAACGCCTCATGGATGGCGGCGTCACAATAAACCGGCCTCCGCGTGATGGCCGGATGGCATTTGTCAGATCACCCGATGGTATCTCGATTGAATTGCTGCAAGGCGGGGAGCCCCTATCGCCCTGTGAGCCATGGGCAAGTATGGAAAATATTGGCGCATGGTAGGGCTGGCCGCGCCTTTATTCGCGTCCTATCAATATGATTGAAAGTTTTTCATGATAGCAAATCGCTAGCATCACCATCTATCCAGTCGGTAACAGGGATTATTTCCGGGGTTTTCATGTCCACACCTATCGTTTCTTTGGAAAATGTCGAAAAACGCTATGGTGAATTTCGGGCGGTGGACCGTTTAAGCTTTAATGTTTATGAGCGCGAAATTTTTGGTTTCCTTGGTCCGAATGGAGCCGGGAAAACCAGCACCCTGCGTATGTTGCTCGATATTATTCAGCCAACCGCGGGCCGTGTGGCGATTTTAGGAGCCGACAGCGCGATTAGTGTGCGCCACCGGATTGGCTATCTGCCCGAGGAGCGCGGCCTTTACCGGAAGATGCGAGCGGCTGAAACAATTGCCTATTTCGCAAGATTGCGCGGCGTACCCGCAGGCACTGCGCGCCGGCGAGCCCGCGAGCTTCTTGAAGAGTTTGGTCTGGATGCATTTGCCAAATCCAAGAATGAGGCTTTGTCGAAGGGGATGGCGCAAAAAGTTCAGCTCCTGGCAACGCTTGTTCATGAACCAGAACTGCTTGTGCTTGATGAACCATTTTCAGGACTCGATCCGATCAATCAGCAATTGCTGGAAACGGTGATCCGCAAACTGCGCGATGATGGGCGCACGGTTATTTTTTCAACCCATGTGATGGAACATGCTGAACGGCTTTGTGATCGGTTTTTAATTATTGCTAACGGGCAAAAACGCTTTGAAGGGACCCTAGATCAAGCGCGCGATTTATTTCCGCCGCGATTGCATATCCGCACGCAAGATGATGTTTCGGTCCTGCAAAATGCGCCGGGTATCGTGAAAATCACCAGGATTGAAGAGAGCGCCGTGCAACCGCACCATCAACAGGGTGGCCCCGGAACTGATTCTGAAACACCGCTTGGCGGCGTTGAATATACCTATGAGCTTGAATTACAGCGTAGCGCTGACATTCAGACAATTCTGCAAATTGCATTTGAAAGCGGCATACGGCTAACGCGGTTTGAGCAGGAACGCACATCGCTTCACGATATTTTCGTCTCACTTGCAGGCGATCAATTGTCAGATGAAGGGCAGGGGTCGTAATGAAAGAAACGATGATCATCGCCTGGCGTGAATATGCGCAATATGTGTTCTCGCGCGGATTTTTGCTCTTGATATTTCTCGGTCCAATTGGATTGCTGGCTTTGTTTAGTTTGCTCACTGTTGCGCAATCTTCTGTACCGGTGAGAAGTTATCTGATTGTCGATCAAACCGGTCAGTATGCAGATGAGGTTGAGAATTTTTTGACACGAACGCGCCTGCGCCGAACGATTGCAGCGTGGGATGCCTTTGTAGAAATCAATAGCGGGTTTAGTGGGCAAAGTGATGATGCATTGCCTGCACCCTTTGCACCCGCTCCGATTACCCGTGAAAGGGAGCGCGCCTTTCAAGATGCTGGCGGGCTTCCTGCCGCGCGTGAGGCTGCACGCGGCGTGCTGGCGGTTTCTCCGGATAGTTTTGAAGGGCCAAAGGCGCGCTATGTCCGCCGCGATCTGACAGGAGCGCTAGAGGCGCAACTTTCTGAAAATGGGCTTTCTGAAAATAAAGTGATCGATAGTTTGCGCCCCTATCTGTTAGGCGAACAAGCCTATGATGGGGACGCGGCCGGGCTATATGGGGTTTTGATTATCCCTGACCAGTTTGGCAAAGACGGTGACGTCCCGGCGCAATATTGGGGGCGCAATCTCGTTGATACGGACCTGAAAGACGACCTAAAGCGCGCCCTTGATTGGGTGCTCCAGCGCGAGGCCGCGCAAGGGTTTGGATTGTCTGACGCAAATTATTCCACAATCATAACAACCCGTGCTGTGCTAAACAGCTTCCGCCCTGACCGCGCCTCTGAGGAGGCAGCGTTAAATCTTAGAGACCGCATTGAAACGACCCTGCCTGCGGCCATGACCTATGTGCTGTTTATTCTCATCTTCTCCGTGGGCAGCCTGCTTTTAACAAATACCATTGAGGAGCGTTCCAATAAAATCGTGGAAATGCTCCTGTCTTCGGTCACCGCCGATCAACTCATGCTCGGCAAATTGATCGGAATTGGTGCTGTAGGGCTTACAATCCCGGCCATTGGGCTAATTTTGTCCCTGGTGGGCGCATTTACCGTTTTTGCCGGTAATGAACTGGTGACCGGCCTGATCGCAACGGTGTTGCTCTCGCCGCTCATATGGATTTATCTGTTTTATTTTCTGTGCGGCTACGTCATTTTTGCCATGATGTATCTGGCCATTGGGGCGATTTCCAACTCTTTGCAGGACGCACAAACCTTTTTGGGCCCTGTCACCCTAATCGTTATGGCGCCCCTGCCGCTCATGGTGATGGTCTTTCAGGACCCAAATGGTCTGGTTGCGTCAATAATGACGTGGATCCCGTTTTATACGCCCTATGCGGTCATGTTGCGCGCTGCGTCTGGCCCGCCTCTCTGGGAGATTATCGGCGCTACGGTCTTCATGCTGGTTTTTGGCGCATTTTTTGTCTCCCTGATGGGGCGGATATTTCGCCGGGGCTTGCTCAATGATTCGCCGCCAAATCTGCGTGCGCTGATCGGCCTTGCAGCGGGCCGTGGTTAATTTTGGTCTGATTGGTCGCCCGAGCGCATCGGGCCTCGACAAACTGAAACGCTCTGCTATAGAAGCGCGCTAGTGGAGACCCGCGCCTATTGGCACGGGCTTATTCCATGATGGTACTGACGTCTACGCGAGCATCCCTGCGGGGTGCGACACGTTGGCATGCGGATGTGGCGGAACTGGTAGACGCGCTGGATTTAGGTTCCAGTGGAGCAATCCGTGGAGGTTCGATTCCTCTCATCCGCACCAGCACCTTCCTTGGAACCCACGTCTTGGTGACGACCAGAGGTGATACGGCCGCGACGCAGGCATTTGCGCCAGGCGCTTTGCGGTATCGGTTGCGAAAATTAAAATGGGCATGGATTTTGAACAGGCCTTGATCCACCCGATCGAACGATGATGCAGGAAAGTATATAGACGATGGAAGTATCTGAAGTATCAAGCGAAGGGCTAGAGCGGAAATTCAAGGTTACCGTTTCTGCAGCCGAACTTGACGAAAAGCTGACCACGAAACTCGAAGACATGAAGGATCAAGTGCAGCTCAAGGGCTTCCGCAAAGGCAAAGCGCCTGTCTCTTTTCTGAAAAAGATGTACGGCAAAGGCATGATGGGCGAGATTGTCCAGGAAGTTGTTACCGAAACCTCTGAGAAAGCGTTCAAAGATCGCGATCTGCAGCCGGCAACCCAGCCCCATCCGCACTTTCATAGCGATATGGACAAGGTCATGGCCGGAGAGGCTGATCTGGAATATGACGTTAACGCTGAAATCTTGCCAACGTTTGAGACAATGGATGTTAGCAAATTGGCGTTAACCCGCCCTGTTGCCGAGATCCCGGAAGAAGATCTCAATGAAGCGCTGGAAAATCTTGCAGGCCAGCAGCGTAGCTACAAGGCCCGCGCCAAGACCGCCAAAGCCCGTAAAGACGATATGGTTCTGATGGACTTTGAAGGCTCTATCGATGGTGAGCTTTTTGAAGGGGGCAAAGGCGAAAATGCTGAATTGGTCCTTGGATCAGGTAATTTTATTCCCGGGTTTGAAGATCAATTGATCGGCTCGAAGGCTGGTGATGATCTCAACGTAAATGTGACGTTCCCTGAAGATTACGGCCACGAACCTCTCGCCGGTAAAGAAGCGATCTTCGCGGTGAATGTTCACGAAGTGCGCGAAGCGGAAGATGCAGCGATTGATGATGCGCTTGCTGAAAAAGTGGGTCTGAAAGATCTTGCTGAGTTAAAAGAAAAAATTTCAGAGCGCATTGATAGTGATTACAAACAATTGTCGCGCGGTCATGTGAAGCGCAATTTGCTCGACCAGCTTGATGAAAATCATAGCTTTGAGCTTCCCAAATCGATGGTTGAGGCAGAGTTCAATCAGATTTGGTCGCAAGTTGAAAATGCTGAACGCGATGAAGAAGACAAAGATAAAAGCGATGATGAGCTGAAAGAAGATTATCGCAAAATCGCTGAGCGCCGTGTTCGCCTCGGCCTTGTTCTTGCTGAGATTGGTAAGGCTGGTAAAGTTGAAGTGCCTAATGATGATATTCAGCGTGAAATCATTAATCAGGCGCGCCAATATCCAGGACAAGAGCGCGAAGTGCTCGAATTTTATCGCTCAAACCCAGGCGCTATGGCGCAAATTCGCGCGCCATTATTTGAGGAAAAGGTTGTTGATTACATCCTCGAATTGGCAAAAGTGACGGATAAAACGGTTACAAAAGATGAGCTAATGCAAGATCCTGAAGGCGATCTTGGCTAGCCCGGTTTTAGACTGATAATTTTATTGATAAATAAAACCGGTACGGATTTTCCGTACCGGTTTTTTGTATCCAGATTTTGCGAAGGTAAGCGTTAAAGCGCGTTCGCTATTGCGTCTAAGGCTTTGTCAGCGTTAGCGCCATCAGGCCCGCCCGCCTGCGCCATATCTGCGCGCCCGCCGCCGCCTTTTCCCCCGACCGCAACAACGCCAAGACGCACAAGGTCAACGGCGCTGATTTTTTCCATGAGGTCAGCCGTTACGCCAATCGCTATTGCGGCCTTGCCATCATTCACGCCAATCATCGCGACAACGCCCGACCCTAGTTGTTTTTTTGAATCATCGACAATGGTGCGAAGATCCTTTGCCGCGACACCGTCAAGCACGCGCCCCATAAAGGCGATACCGTTTATATCGCGCACCGTTGATGTGTCTTGATCGCTTGTCGAGCCGCCGCCCATCGCGATTGTTTTGCGGGCATCGGCGAGGTCTCGTTCAAGCTGGCGGCGTTCTTTCATTAAAACGCTGACCCGGTCGCTCAACTGACCGGGGGCAATTTTTAACTGATCGGCAATGGTGCGAAGCAGGCCTGCCTGGTCTTCCAGCCATAAGCGCGCGGCTTCTCCCGTCATTGCCTCAATTCTGCGAATACCTGCTGCGACAGCACTTTCGCCAACAATTTTGAACAACCCAATGTCACCAACGCGATTAACGTGCGTGCCGCCGCACAGTTCAATCGAGTAGGCTTTTTCGCTGGTGTCTTCCGTCGTACCCATCGCCAAGACACGCACATCAT
>CAYQXV010000005.1:79010-97740 GCA_964421675.1 uncultured Caulobacterales bacterium | reverse complement strand
CGCTTCAACTGGAAACGTTTCACCCTCGATCGGCGCGACAGTGAATGCACCGGTTTCGGGATCTGCCAGTACGGTGAATTCTTGGCCGCCAATCGTAACAGTAACCGTTGAACCCGGTTCCGCCATACCGGATACACCCGTTTCAGTGGCCTCATTAATAACTGGCGCAGCGGGGGCCTCAACATCAACGATATTGCCAGTGCCTTCTGAGCTTTGATTACCATTTGGGTCAATTGCGACCACGACAATAGGCTCATCCGCAGGAAATGTTGTTCCTTCAGATGGCGTGATGGTGAATGCACCGGTTACTGGATCTGTGGGTACGGTAAACTCTTGGCCGCCAATAGAGAGCCTAACAGTTGACCCCGGCTCAGCCACACCAGACACACCTGTTTCGGTGGCCTCAGAAATAACTGGCGCATCAGGTGCCTCAACATCAACGATATTGCCGGTGCCTTCTGGGCTTTGATTACCATTTGGGTCAATTGCGACCACGACAATAGGTTCATCCGCCGGGAATGTTGTTCCCTCAGGCGGCGAAACGGTAAATGCACCGGTTACTGGATCTGTGGGTACGGTAAACTCTTGGCCGCCAATAGTAACGCTAACCGTTGACCCTGGTTCTGCTGTTCCAGACACACCCGTTTCCGTGGCCTCGTTGATAACGGGCGCGGCAGGCGCTTGTGTGTCTGAATCGTCGGAACTATTGTTTGTCACAAGAGCGCCCGTCGTTGTCGCTGCGCCAACACCGGCTGTTGCAATCCCCGCAGTTGTAAGGGCACTACTCGCACTGCCGCCCGCTGCGCCTGCAAAAACTAGCCCGGGATTTGCCGCAACACTTGTTGCAGTTGCAGTTGTCTCCGAAGTCGTGGTGGCGCCAAGAGCACTCTGCGGTTCCAGATAGCTTAAGTCGATATGCTCAATGACTTCGTCTTCGCTCAAAAAGAGTCTGTCTTTTGAACCATTCTCATGTTCAGAAAAGAAGTTTTTAATGACAATCGTCTGTCCGTCTGACAGCGTTATCACCAAATTGGAATCAACCCTGTTATAAGAGACGATGTTTTCCGCACTAAGATTTAGTGAAATATCATATGCTGTAAAATCACCATTATACCCTTCAAGGTCAAGGTTATCTTTTATCTTATCTTCAATTAGAGTTTTCTCTGTACCTTGACTTAAAAGTTTTGTTTTAATTTTACTCATTTTGCATTCGCCTTCATGGTTCGGTAGCCAAGAAAATTTGAATGCCCTCAAACACAAGCGCCAAGTAAGCAACCTTGTGTTAAATTCAGATGAATATAAATTGTTTAAAATGATATTTTCGCATTTTATGCGTATTTAAATTCAACATTCCATAAAATTGTAATGAATTAAAGTAATTGTTCACTTAGGTTATCTTTTGGTAAACATTAAAATACATATCAGTATAAATACTAATTGTTTTTTTATTATACTCAGTATTTATCGATATTATTTTATATTCATTTTTTCTGATTTTCATCATTACAAAATATACGCTACCTCGCCAGATCAAGGTGGCGCTTATAAGTGCGCGCCCGTTTACTCGATTTTTGATTTTTTTTCTTATTTAATGCGTTAGAAACAGCGTTATTTACCATCTATAAACCATAAAACGATATTTACCACCTTATTGTTAGATTTCTTCACCGCAATAAACAAATGAATTGAGCGACCCTTGATGTTAAAACATAACAAATCACAGCGAAACTGTGTGTTGATTTTTCTGGTGCTGGCCTCTGGATGCAGTACCGGTCCCCAATCAAATCTGCGGCAATCTTTTGTGCCGCTCAATATTGCGGCCCCATCAGCGGAAAAAGTAACTGATAAAGTGCCGACCACCGCATTGCCTGTTACGCAAGAAATCGCTGATACAGATATTTATGCAAGCCAAATTCTCGAAACGGCCCTTAATTATTCTGATGATACATCCGCCGCAAAATCAGCAATTGGTGCGGAAAAAGCAGCGTACAATGAATTGAAATGGGAGGGGCTTCCAACTCTCGTTCCTACAGTCAATTTAATTGAATCGAATGCAAGTCTGGCAAATGCAACAAACAATTTGAACAATCGAGAATATCGTCTGGCCCTGCAACAAGAATTGTTCGATTTTGGCCGCATTGCTGCGCGTTCTGATCAAGCGGTATCAAGAATTAACGCAGCGCAACTGGAATATTGGCAGGAGCAAAATCAAGTTGGTCACGATTCATTAGAGCAATTCATTCAAATTGCACAAAATAAAAAACTATATCAAATCTCTGATTCATATGTCGGAAAATACCAGCTATTGAAAAACAAAATTCAATCACGCTTGCGTGCAGGCGTGAGTGATCGTTCTCAATTGGCATTGATAGATATTGAAATTCAGCAACTTGAAATTCAACGCGAAAATGACTCGCGTGCAATTATTGCATCTGAAAGCATTCTCGAAAGTCTCACAGGGATGGATATCGATCCCAATGATATACCAACAAATTTACTTGGCAAAAATATTCCCACGCCTGTCAATGACGTGACCGCAACACCGACATTTCTACTTGCCCGTCAAGATGTGCGCTTTGCCAAGGCTGAAGGTAAAGAAACCAAAAGCAGTTTGCTGCCCAGACTTGTCGCAGAAGCCTATGCCGAACAAGTTGATGGTATTCGCAGTGAGGGAGTTAGCCTTCGGTTAAATTCAACATCCTTTGCCGGATTTGGTTTCAGATCGAGACTTAAAACCGCAAACTCAAGAATTCGAACCGCGCAACTTGGGATGGACCGCGTAAAACTGGAACTGGACCGTGAATTCCAGCGCTTAAACCTGGAATATCAACGATTGTTAGTCACCAGAGCATCATTGCAACGACAAAAAGATACCGCCTTGATTGGTGTAGGACTGTTCATTGAGCAATATGAATCGGGCGTGAAACCAATTCTTGATGCCATCCGTGTCTATGAAAATGCGTTAAATGCCGAACGCCAACTCACCCAAACGCAAGCAGCCATTCAGCTAAACCGAATAGAATTGGCGAATTTGATGGGAACTATTGCCCCTTACTCAGGAGAGTAAAATGGGGAACCATAAGCTGGGTAAAGGCGGACGAATTGAGTCCCAAAAATTATATCGCTTTATTTGTGAATTTGGTTGTCGATTTTCTCATGATGATTTGCTCACCGGGATATCACTGGAAGGCAATGAAATTGCTATCTCTGATGTATCAAAAATTTTAAACCGGGCGGGCTTGCTCTGTAATATCCAAGCCATCAAAAAATTAGATGAGAAACATTTTCCTGCATGCGTTTTACTGGAGGACGCCCGGTTTGTTGTCATCGTGGGACAGGATAAGGATGCATATCTCTTAGCGAGCAACGATCCCGAAGAAGACTGTGTACGCGTTAAAAAACGTGACTTGCGCCAACATCCCAAACATCTCGTAATCACCGCTGATTTTAATATGAGCGAGGCTCAAAATCGAATAATCGGCGTACCCGGTGCAGGACATTGGTTTTGGGGACATTTCCGAAAACAAAAAGCAATTATAACGGACATCGTCCTTGCAACATTTGTGGCAAACCTACTTGCCGTTGCCGTGTCTTTGTTTGCTTTACAAGTCTATGATCGGGTAATTCCAAACCAATCAATAGTCACGCTTTGGGTATTGGTTGTGGGGGCTTTTCTCGCAATCGGGTTGGAAGTTCTTCTGCGGGTCGCGCGTTCCTATTTAATGGATGCATCGGGGAGAAAAATTGAACTCGAAGTTTCCACACTCCTGTTCAAAAGACTTGCTAATATGAAACTATCATCTCGCCCCGCAAGCCCTGGGTCTTTGGCAAATATGATGCGTGAATTTGGATCCGTCCGTGAGTTCTTTACGGCAACCTCTGTCGGGTCCGTTGCTGATATCCCATTCGTGGTTATTTTTCTGGGGCTAATTTACGCCATCGCGGGGCCAGTTGTGCTCATTATCATGGCAGCGATGGTGTTAATCATTGTGCCAAGTTTGGTTATGCAAAAGTCTATGTCGCGCCTGTCTTCTGAGATGCTAGGCGGCGTATCTGCATCAGTGAAGCTGGTGAATGAAATGGTTTATGCTCATGAAACGGTTAAATCTCTCGAAGCCGAGCCTTACTTTAAAAACAAATGGCGCGAAATTATTTCTCTCAATGCCACCAAAACAACGGCGCAACGAGCGATTGCATCGACATTAACATTTATCGCAACTGGATTGCAGCAAGTCTCTTATGTTGCCGCGGTCGTCGCGGGTGTCTTTTTGGTATTCCAGGGAGAGTTTACCGTTGGGACCATCATTGCGATCAGTATTCTTTCAACACGAACGCTTGCGCCTGTGACCCAGTTGTCTAGCACGCTCGCACGATGGCAACAGGTGAAATGCGCCCTCCAAGGGTTAGAGGAAATCGCCAACAGCGAACAAGAACGCCCCGACGATAGAGTTTTTGCCAAAAAGAAAGTTTTGGACGGTGATTACAAGTTAGAGAACATCAAATATTTTTACTCCGAAGAAACGGCCCCAGTGCTGAATATTCCAAATTTGGAAATCAATGACCGGGAAACGGTTGCGGTATTAGGGGAAAATGGTTCAGGCAAATCAACCCTGCTCAAAGTTATGGCGGGCCTATATTCTTTAGACGAAGGCGTCATCTCAATCGGAGGGATAGAATATCGACAACTTGACCCCACCGATATGCGCCGGAATATTGGTTATTTACCGCAAGAAATAAAACTTTTTGCGGGAACCTTG
This sequence comes from uncultured Caulobacterales bacterium, assembly GCA_964421675.1. Lineage (GTDB taxonomy): Bacteria > Pseudomonadota > Alphaproteobacteria > Caulobacterales > Parvularculaceae > CALLPQ01. The sequence continues at coordinate 92,983 of CAYQXV010000005.1, read as the reverse complement.
CGCGAGAACTTAACGCTGGGCTTCAATCATATTGAAGAAGAACGCTTGATTGAAGCCTTGATTTTTTCAGGCTTGGCAACATTCGTTTCAAAACATCCTCGCGGGCTGGATATGGTGATTAATGATGGCGGCGATGGACTTTCGATAGGACAAAGACAAAGCGTTGGTCTGGCCAGAATTTTTCTGAGAGATCCGCGCATCATTTTGTTGGATGAACCAACAGCGAGCCTTGATCAACAAATTGAAAATGCTCTGATTGATAACTTAAAGGCATGGTTACAAAATAAAACATGCATCTTAGTAACCCACCGTGTACCAACCTTATCTTTAGCAAACAGAATAATTGTCATGAAAGATGGCATCGTTCATGCGGACGGCCCTACCAACACCATATTGCCAAAATTGGTTGGCCTCAAGAAAACCGAAAAGGCCGCATAATATGTCTGACGCTCATACATTAGATGATAATGTCATTTTGAAATATCGCTTGACCATTTGGCTTGTCGCTTTGGTGATAGCCCTTTTCTTGGTGTGGTCCTACTTTGCGTCGGTCGATGAAATTGTTCGCGGGCCCGGAAAAGTTGTTCCCACGACCCAAACGCAGGTCATTCAAAGCCTCGAAGGCGGCATACTTTCAGATCTTCTGGTGCGAGAAGGCGACGTAATCGAAAAAGGCGATATCGTTGCGCAGTTGAGTGAGACCCAGTTTAAGGGTGCATTCGGGGAATTGGAACATCAATATACCGCCCTTCAAATCAGGTTAGCGCGTCTTGAAAGTGAACTGAAACGTGACCGTATTTTTTCCGTGAGCGAGAAACTAAAATCGCTGGCCCCTGACGTTATAACGTCGGAAGAACAACTCTTTCAGGCCGGTTGGAAAGAATATCACGAATCCTATAATGCTTTATCCAAAGCAGTGACCTTGCAAAATAAGGAAGTGACTCTGTTAAGAGGGCTTTTTGATAAGCAGCTGGTATCGGAGCGAGAACTATTGCAAGCAACCAGAGAAGCCAATGAGGCAACTGGCGAGCTGCAGGCATTCATCAATGATTACAAAGTCACCAAGTCAGAAGATTATTCCTCAACATTGAACGAATTAAATTCACTGCGCGAAACATTAGAGATACGCAAAGATCAATTGAAACGCACAACGTTAAAAGCGCCGGTAAGAAGCATCGTCAATAAAGTGCTGATATCAACCATTGGCGGGGTTATCGCGCCTGGTGAAGAAATAATCGAATTGATTCCATTAGATGATGAGCTGACCATAGAAGCGAAAATCGCGCCCCAAGACATTGCCTTTATATTTCCGGGTATGGGCGCCACCATAAAATTGACGGCCTATGATTACACAATTTATGGAAACCTAAAGGGCACCGTAAAGCATATTAGTGCGGATACTTTTGAAGATGAAACACACCGCGATGCAGCCCCCTACTACAAAGTCATTATCGAGGTTGGCCAATCTGTTTTGAAAAAATCAACGGAAGAAATAGAAATCCGGCCTGGAATGATCGCAGAAACCGAGCTCCATGTTGGTCAAAAAACGGTGCTTCAATATCTCTTAAAGCCATTATTCAAAACCAGAGAAGCCTTCCGCGAACGATAAAGTTGAGGTGAACAGTTTTTCTATACGTTCAAGTAGGCGCGTGGAGAAACGGAACAACACTCGAAGCCAACAGAGAAAATCCGAACCTCAATGCCCAAAAGCGCGACTGCCCTTCATCCGGTCAGGATGCCCCCGCGGAGGCTATCGCGAAGCGATTATTCGTGAGCGAAAAACTGGTGGAAGTTGAGAAAACCAACTCGAACTCGAAATCAAGCGACCGACTGGTCGCCGCACGGTCAGTGCGCCCCGTCGGAGACATGAGCGAAGCGAATTGTCGCGAGATATAGAAAATGGTGGGCGTACGTAGGATCGAACTACGGACCTCTTCCATGTCAAGGAAGCGCTCTACCACTGAGCTATACGCCCGGCCGGGATGAATTTGGGCCCTCGTGCGAGCGCCAACCATGCCAACGGAAGGACGGTTATAGTCCCTTGGATCAGGCTTGCAACCGGTTTTGCGTAAAAACCTAGAGGGCGTAATTGGCCGGTTTTCGGCCGGCCCACGGGGTGGCTGCCTCCAGGGCATAGGCGAGCTCCAATAGCATTCCCTCTTCGCCCATCATCGCGCTGAACATCGCCCCAATCGGCAACCCATCGGAGGACATGCCGAGCGGCAGGGACACGGACGGGGCACCAGAAACATTCGCCGGAGCGGTAAATTGCGCATAGGCGGTCAGTTTTGCGATGGTCTCGTCAAAATCCTGGTCTGTCGCCAGATAGCCTAACGGGATTGGCGGGGCCGCAAGCACGGGCGATAATAAAACATCCACCCCCTCAAAAAGCGTACGATATTGCTGCGCAAACGCGATCAACCAGAGCACGGTTTGCTGCAAACGGTCTTGATTGGCGCGCGCATGGGCACGCAGATCAAGGGTGAACTTTTCAAAGCCATCAGGCCCCGCGGTTAAGCCCGTGCCCGCTTCCCATACGTCCAAAATACCATCCGCCATGGCAGCCCAGAGTAAAAGGAAATGGTCGCTAAACACAGGATCGAAATTTTTCGTCATCGGCACGATTTCATGGCCCAGCCCTTCACAGGTCGCTGCAACCTCATCGACAACCGCGATCACCTGCGGATCAATTGGCAGGTCGAGCGCTGAGTCGCGCATCAGACCGATTTTCAATTTTTTATCCGACGGCCCCGTCACAAGACCAACAGGGGCAAGCTTGCCCTCCCCTTCGGGATATTCCATCGCCGCCAGAAACGCCGCAGTATCGCGAACCGTGCGACTTTCCACGCCCTGAACAGAGATGCGCACGGGCATGCGTCTTTCATCGCGCGGAGGCCGAAACCGATCACGTGAAGGCTTAAGGCCAACCGTACCGCAGCACGACGCCGGAATCCTGATGGAGCCGCCGCCATCGCTCGCATGGGCAAAGGGCACAACCCCGGCCGCAACCAGCGATGCTGCGCCGCCTGAGGAACCGCCGGAGGAGCGATCGAGATTCCAGGGATTGCGCGTAATCCCGCTTGATAAGGGTTCGGTTGTCGCTGTTAGTCCAAATTCTGGCGTGGCGCTTTTGCCAATACTGACCACACCCATTGCCTCTAAATTGTCGACAAATGGAAACTGACGCTCCGCCACATAGCCAGCAAATGCGCGGGAGCCAAAGCCCGTTGGCACACCGGTCACGTCGATCAGATCTTTGACCAGGGTCGGCACCCCGCCCATCGGGCCTTTCGCGCCGCCTTGGTCCATTGATTTTGCGGTTTCACGCGCTTGATCATAAGTGGTTGTCACAATCGCGTTTAGCTTGGGCTCCATTTGCTCGGCCCGCGCAATGGCAGCATCTACGGCCTCACTGCATGAAAGGATCCCATTTTTAATCTTGCTGGCCGTCGCAACGCCGTCATCGCCCATTAGCGTTGGGGCCTGAGGGGCATTGTCCGTCTCATTGCGGCTACACGCTGTCGCGGCATAGGCAAAAACGCCAATCCCGGCGCTATTTTGGAGTAGGTGACGTCGCGAAATCCGGCTCATATCAGTTTCCTCATTTTTCTAAAGTGTAGGAAAATCATCGACCGAATGAAAGGTTGATCCGCAGTTCGCCCGTTTCCGCCAAGAAATTCCGGAAATACTGAGTCACGCAAAGGCAAATGCGGTTACGGCCTCTCCTCGGATTGGACCGCATCGAGGGTGCCGAGCGCCTGTGAAATTAGCGCATAATCTTCAGTATCTTGATTATAAAGCGCGCGCAGTCGCTCCCAATAGTCACGCGCCTCTTCGCGCGCGCCGCGTTGGGCAGCATAAACGCCCGCGAACCACAATCCATCAGAGTGAACGGGATTGGCCTCCAAAAGACCGCGCCATGTGCGCTCAGCCTGCGCATGATTGTTAATCGACTCATAGGACCGCGCGAGTAAGGCCCACGAATCTTCATCATCGGGCGTTTCTTCTAAGCGCGCTTCTAAGGCCCTGAGTAAGTTTTCAAATTCACTTGCTGTGTCTTGCCCTTCCGCAGTGCGTTGCGTCCCCGTGCTATTATGGTCGCGCGTGCTCAATGAAAAATACATAAAGAAAGCAAGCACCGGGATCAGCGCGACGCACACAATCGCGGCACCGCGCGGCCAATCTTTTCTCCCAGAGGTCGACGCGCTCACCGAAGGCTCGGCGTTATCATGGCTATCGTCCTGTGCGCCCACATCAGTCTCATCAGTGGCAGTCAATAATTGCCGGGCAATTTCATCGCGCGCCATCTGCGCTTCTTGTTCAGGGATAGACCCGTTGGTCAGATCGCGCTCCAGATCTTCCATCCGGCGTTTATATTCGCCCATCCCCGACTCGCGGCTATCAACAGCTTCATTGCGCCGCTTTACGAGCGGCCATGCAATCGCACCAGTTGCTGCCAATGCTATAATGCCCATCAAAAAAACCATGACCCATCCTAACGAGACTATTTGTAGCGCCGCAAGCGTGTGCTCGCCTTATCCGGCCTATCTGGGCCCGTTCTGGCCTGTTTTGGCCCAATCGCGCCCATTTGCAAGACCAGCGTGATTTTCCTATATAGCTGTTTTATCAATCCCGCGAGCCAGAAGTCTGATGTCCGAAATTGTCGTTGCGGCCTTTTATCATTTTACACCGCTTGAAACCTTGGAAGTTTATCAGGAAGAGCTAACCGCGCTTGGGCTCGCCCATGATGTTGCGGGCACCATCTTGCTGGCCTCTGAAGGCGCCAACGGAACGATCGCTGGGTCTCGCGCTGGCATTGATGTAATGCTCAACGCGTTGCGAGAAATTCCCGGCTGCGCGAGCCTTGAGCATAAAGAAAGTTTTGCGCCGGAAAATCCATTTTACCGGCTCAAGGTCCGACTAAAAAAAGAGATCGTCACCATGGGTGTTCCCGGCGTTGATCCTGCAAACACGGTCGGCACCTATGTTGATCCTGCCGATTGGAACGCACTGATCGCCGATCCCGATGTTATGGTCATTGATACGCGTAATGATTATGAAGTCAGCATTGGCACCTTTGACGGGGCGGAAAATCCGAACACAACCTCATTTCGGGAATTTCCAGCTTGGGTCGAAAAAAATCGCGACCGTCTTGAAGGTAAAAAAATCGCCATGTTTTGCACGGGCGGCATTCGTTGTGAAAAAGCAACAAGCTATATGAAAGACGAAGGCTTTGAGGATGTCCATCACCTCAAGGGCGGCATTTTAAAATATCTGGAACACACGCCCCGCGATCAAAGTTTGTGGAATGGCGAGTGTTTTGTCTTCGACCAACGGGTCTCAGTGGGTCTCGGCTTAAAACCTGGGAATTATGCAATGTGCCATGCCTGCCGCATGCCGATTGATGCCGAAGACCAAGCCTCTCCCCATTATGAGCCCGGCGTGTCCTGTCCCCATTGCTATAATAGTCATAATGAAAAACGAAAAAAACGGTTTGCCGAACGCCAACGCCAGATTTCCCTCGCACGTGAGCGCGGACAAGCCCATATTGGCACGCGCATCCACAAGGCAAAGACGCCATCGTGACCCGTCCCATTCTCTATTCTTTTCGCCGCTGCCCTTACGCGATGCGTGCACGCATGGCGCTCGCCGCAGCCGGTATAAACTGCACACACCGAGAAATTTTGCTGCGCGATAAGCCAGCGCCCATGATTGACGCCTCACCCAAGGGCACAGTGCCAGTTCTTATTGTCGAGCCGGGCACCGTTATCGACGAAAGCCTTGACGTTATGGATTGGGCGCTGGGTCAGCACGACCCTGATGGCTGGTTGTTTAACGATAACCGCGATGAGGAAATGCGCGCACTTGCTTTTGATCTTCAAGAGCAATTTAAAGGCCACCTTGATCGCTACAAATATCCCAGCCGCTATGAGGATGTTAATCCGCAGACAGAACGTGACAAAGCGGTACCCTATCTATTGCGTCTTGAAAAACGTTTAGCAGACACGCCGTGGCTATTTGGAACGACACCGCGCTTTGCCGACTTTGCAATTTTTCCATTTGTCCGCCAGTTTGCCCATACAGATCGCGACTGGTTTTACGCACACCCCGAACTTGCGCATACCCAAGACTGGCTACAGCGCTGCCTTGCATTGGATATTTTCAAAACCGCAATGCAAAAATACACCGTCTGGTCTGAAGGCGATGAGGCGGTTAACTTTCCGCCTTCACCATAAACTTCCTACTTGCGCAACTTACTTATTGCGCTGCATGGGGCAATCGATCAGGCGTCCACCGCAATACTGGTTTTCTCGCTGCCGCTGTTTCATCGAGGCGACGCATCGGTGCATGTACCGGGGCGGCCTTGAACATATCAGCGTCACCTGCTTTCGCGCGGCGGGCCAATGACAATAATGCATCGCAAAACTGATCCAGCTCCCGTTTGGATTCCGATTCAGTTGGCTCAACCAACATCGCCCCATGAACAACCAATGGGAAATACATCGTCATTGGATGATATCCCTCATCAATCATGGCCTTGGCAAAATCGATTGTTTCAACGCCGGTATCGTTCAAAAAGCGATCGTCAAAAAGGGCTTCATGCATGCATGTCCCCTCAAACGCGGTTGTCATTTCTACACGCAGCCGCGTCTGCACATAATTCGCATTGAGAACCGCATCTTCAGAAGCCTGGCGAATACCGTCTATGCCATGACTGAGCATATATGTCAGTGCACGAACAAACATTCCCATTTGACCGTGAAATGCTGTCATTCTACCAAAACTCGACTGTCCCTCGCCGCTGCCTGCGCCCGCCTGAACGCGTGTTTCAGCAAGCTCAAATCCGTCATCACCCTTCACAACGAAAGGCACCGGTGCGTAAGGCGCAAGCGCGTCAGAAAGCACAGTCGGCCCGGAGCCAGGCCCGCCGCCGCCATGGGGGGTGGAGAACGTCTTATGCAAATTAATATGCATGGCATCAATGCCAAGATCGCCCGGACGGGTCTTACCAGCAATCGCATTAAAGTTCGCACCGTCGCAGTAAAAATATCCGCCCGCCTCATGAACCGCATCGGCGATTGCCCGTATGTCACGCTCAAAAAGACCGCACGTATTGGGGTTTGTCACCATAATGCCCGCAACATCGGGGCCAAGCTTTTCGCGAAACGCTTCAAGATCGACACGCCCGGTTTCATCTGCGGGAATGCTATCAACTTTGAAACCGCATTGCGCAGCGGTTGCCGGATTTGTTCCGTGTGCAGATTCAGGCGCCAAAACACGGATCCGCGTGGCAGCCTCGCCCCGTGCATCAATTGCCGCACGAATAGCCATCATCCCGCAAAGTTCACCATGAGCGCCCGCCTTCGGGCTCATCGCAACCACGGGCATGCCGGTAAGTTCTTTGAGCCAATGGGCCAATTCATCAATCAGTTTTAACGCCCCTTGCACCGTCGAGACAGGTTGCAAGGGATGCACGTCCGCAAAACCGGGATGGCGCGCCATCTTCTCGTTTAAGCGCGGATTATGCTTCATCGTACAAGAGCCAAGCGGAAAGGGCCCCATATCAATGGCATAGTTTTTTTGCGACAGACGAACAAAGTGCCGCATCGCCTCAGGTTCAGAGAGCCCCGGCAGCCCAATCTCATCTTCGCGTGCAAGCCCGCCAAGGCGATCTTCAATTCCGCGCGGCTCTGGCAAGTCAACGCCGGTGCCATTAAAATCACCAAACTCAAAAATCAGCGCTTCGCTAATTTGCAGGGCTTTATTGCCAGTGAATGTTGGTTGGTCTGTGCTCATGTTCGTCTCGCTGCGCGTTGCGCGTCCGGTTGTATTCATTGATTGTGTGCTCATGACAAAACCTCCCGCAAACCCGTTTGCAGGGCCTCAATATCACCATCACTCACACATTCGGTTGCGGCGACCAGCAAAAGATTTTCTGCGGATTTATCATCAGGCCACAAACGACTTGCGGGAACACCGGCCAAAATATTTTTACGCGCCAACGCCTCAACCACCTGCGCGGCAGGTTTGGGAAGACGAATTGTAAACTCATTATAGTAAGCCGCATTCATTACCTCGACGCCCGGAACGGCGGACAAGGCGTCAGCAGTAAGACATGCTGTTTCATGATTTAATCGAGCAAGACGGCGCAGACCTGTCTCCCCCAACAACGTCATGTGGGCGGTGAATGCCAGACAACACAGGCCCGAATTTGTACAAATATTTGAAGTCGCCTTGTCGCGGCGAATATGTTGCTCACGGGTCGACAGCGTTAAAACAAATCCGCGCTGCCCGCTTGCATCAACAGTTTCACCGCACAAACGTCCGGGCATTTGGCGCACATATTTCTGGCGTGTCGCAAACAGACCCACATACGGTCCGCCAAAATTCAACCCATTGCCAATGCCCTGGCCTTCACCCACCACAATGTCCGCGCCCATCGAGCCCGGACTTTTTAAAATGCCCAGCGAGGTGACCTCAGCCACAACAGCAATCAGAAGCGCCCCATGTTCATGCGCTTTATCGGCAAGCACGGACAGATCGCGGACATTTCCAAACGCATCAGGCGATTGCACAATAACGCAAGAGGTCGCGTCATCTATCTGAGAAATCAAATCTTCGCTTGCCTGAACATCAATAGGGTTTTGAACAACATCATCGCCGACCAACTCACTATTTGTGCGCACAACAGAGCCATAATGGGCATGAACACCGCCAGACAAAATAACTTTTTTGCGCTTGGTAATACGCTTGGCCATCAAGGCCGCTTCAGCGCAGGATGTCGAACCGTCATACATGGAGGCATTGGCCACATCCATTCCGGTCAGGGCGGCAACCTGTGTTTGAAACTCAAAAAGATAATGCAGTGTCCCTTGGGCAATTTCCGGTTGATAGGGCGTGTATGAGGTTAAAAATTCCGAACGCTGAATAATATGATCAACGGTTGCGGGCACATGATGTTTATAAGCACCCGCCCCCACAAAGAATGGCCCGTGCGATGCCGCACGGTTCATATCCGCCATGGCACTCAAAGTCCGCTCCACCGATAACTCACCCGCATGGGCAGGCAAATCAATCACTGGATTAAGTGTGCTCGCGGGCACATCACCAAACAAATCATCAATCGCTTTGACGCCAATAGTCTGCATCATTTGGCTGCGCTCAGCCTCATTTAAAGGAAGATACCGCATTTCAAGTCAGTCCTTATCGCTTACGCCTTTAACCTCGTCGCATCACCGCCGCTGCGATGTCGCGCCCAGTCAGTTACTAATCGCTACCCGCATGATCTTTATATGCGGCTTCATCCATCAGCGCCTCAAGCTCACTTGGGTCAGAGGGTTTGATTTTCACAAACCAGGCAGCGCCCGCCGGATCTTCATTGACCTTTGCTGGTTCATCGACAATTGCGTCATTGATCGCAATGATTTCACCCGATATCGGGGCATACACATCGGACGCGGCCTTCACACTTTCAACCACCGCCATATCATCGCCCTGGCTGAAGCTTGCGCCGGTTGCCGGTAATTCAATAAAAACAACATCGCCGAGCTGATCAGCAGCATGCGCGGTGATGCCAATCGTGGCCTCATCACCGTCCATCTTCACCCACTCATGATCTTTTGTATATTTCACACTCATATCAAACGCCTCCTGATCTTGCGTAATTCGTCTGTGTAAGGTTATTTTTTGCCGCGATAATAACGCTGCGGTACAAATGGCATATCGACAATTTGCGCGGGCATTGCTTTGCCGCGCACCATTAACTGAACGATTTCACCGATCTGTGCGTTTTTGGCAGTAATATATCCCATGGCAATGGGCGCGCCCTTGGTCGGGCCAAATCCGCCTGATGTCACAACGCCAATCTCATCGCCAGCAGCATCGGTAATTTTAGTCCCCTCGCGTGCAGGCGCGCGGCCTTGCGGCGACAAACCAACGCGTAACCGCGACGGGCCATCGGCGCGCTCGCGTGCGACACGCTCGGCGCCCGGATAGCCACCCTCTTCGCGGCGACGCTTGCCAATCACAAAGGCGATGTTTCCTTCAACCGGCGATGTAGTTTCATCAAGGTCGTGGCCATACAAACAAAGCCCTGCCTCCAGACGCAAACTATCGCGCGCGCCCAATCCAATCGGCTCAACCTCAGGCATTGCAAGCAATCTATTGGCAAGATCGACCGCGTTCCCGGCATCAACAGAAATTTCGAACCCGTCCTCGCCCGTATATCCGCACCGGGATAATATGACCGGCGCGCCTTGATAATGAGCGATTGCCATTGTCATAAAGGATTGCGTTGCAGCGCCGGGAAAAATTGTATCGACCAATTGCGCCGCTTTAGGGCCTTGTATCGCCAACAAGGCGCGGTCGAGGATTTCTAATCGGGCACGCCCTTTCAGGCTGCGTTCAATATGGGCAAAATCATTGTCTTTACACGCCGCATTTACAACCAAAAACACAGCGCTATCAGAAGGCACAAAATCAGCGTCCCGCTCCGGAGGACGCGAAATCATGAGATCATCCATGATCCCGCCCGCTTCATTGGTCAGCACAGAATATCGCATCCCGCCGGGTTTTAATCCGTTGATCTCACCGGGCACGAGTTCTTCAATCAATGCAGCAATCTCGCCATGGGTTGATCCCCCTTCAGCGATAAGCCAGGCCTGACCCATATGCGAAACATCGAAGAGTCCTGCGCTCTCTCTGGTATGCAAATGCTCCTTCAGAACCCCGGCTGGATATTGTACCGGCATTGAGTAGCCAGCAAATGGAACCATGCGCGCACCAAGCTCGTCATGGCGGGCGAACAAAGCCGTTTTCTTTAAGGATGTAGACTGATCATTATCAGACATAGGGACCACCGGTGTTTAACTGCACGAGGGCCGATCCCTCGCGCTGCAAACCCCGGCTGTCATGGTACCTGAGAGATTTCACCAGGGCGGGGCCCTTGCTTACTCCTTCGGTGAGACGATCACGGATTACCGCTCGTCTACTTTCCAGCCTTCGTCAGTCGTTTGTTGCGGTCCCTGGTGCCTGAGAGTTTCCGGGGTGGTTGCTCCTTCGGCGGCAGGCTTTTGGGCCCTGCACTCTCCCGCGTCAAACGCATATTTCAATGTGTGAAAACCAATTCATGAAATATTGGGGAACACTATCGAGCGCACCCCCAGAGTCAATGATTCTCAGTGATTCTTCGGACTTCTGGGGAAATCTGTTCCATTCTCGATGGGCCTTATGGCCTGTTATCCATATGCGCGCATAAATGACACTGGCCCTTAACTTCGAGCCTTGCCGTTTCCATGTGAAAATCATGGATGCCCACAATCGGTAGAACATCCTCTCGGATTTTGGCGTCCAGCTCGACCTCTTTCACATGGGAACAGGTGTTGCATACCAAAAAGGTTTGCACCGAGTGTGGCTGTGCATGATTACACAGAACAAATGCATTAATCCCGTCCAATTTGTGAATGACGCCCTTGGTCTCAAGCCCATCAAGGGCGCGGTAGACCGTCATCGGCGCCCGCACGCCTTTTTCTTTGAGTTTATCGAGGATCTCATAGGCCTTGAGCGGGTCTGTGGTTTCGGTCAGCGTATCCCAAACAAGCTGTTCATTTTTTGTCAAACTGCCTGCCGGTGGTTGCGGAATAGGATCAGCACAACAATCAGCATGGGAGTGATCACCGCTCTGTGCAATATGTTGCTGGTCCATAGTGGTATCTTCGATTGCCATATTCCCCTCCTGAATGGTTTGGGCTATCAGCGCCTTACCCGTAAACATCTGAAATGTTATATCATGTTATATCACTGCGTCTGATCAAATATCGCGATAATTCGCTTATCGGTAGGCATTTGGGCACCGGTTTCGAGCGTAAGTTGCATCCTTGCAACGCCGATAATCAATGAATCTGCAAATGATCGGTGTCAAAACAGTCTTTTCCCTTGCACCGTTTCGAAAACCGCGTATGCCCTGCCCGTTATGACGCAGCGCAACAATCCCACCGAAATCGCCAGCCTACGCAATATTGCAATCATCGCCCATGTTGATCATGGCAAGACAACCCTCGTGGACGAGATGTTACGCCAGTCCGGTGCCGTAGAAGCGCACTCGGAAATGGCAGAACGCGCCATGGATTCCAATGACATTGAGCGCGAGCGGGGCATTACGATTTTAGCCAAATGTACGTCCGTGCGTTGGGAGAAGGGCGAGGCCCCGGTTCGATTAAACATTGTCGACACGCCCGGCCATGCCGACTTTGGCGGCGAAGTTGAGCGTATCCTCTCCATGGTTGATGGTTGCCTGTTGCTGATCGACGCGGCTGAGGGCCCGATGCCGCAAACCAAATTTGTGCTTTCAAAAGCGCTTGCGCTGGGTCTGCGGCCAATCCTCGTGCTCAATAAAGTCGACAGACCAAGCGCTGACCCTGATGCGGCGCTTGATGCCGCCTTTGATTTGTTTGCCGCCCTTGGCGCCACTGACGAGCAACTTGATTTTCCCGTCCTGTACGCATCGGGCCGTGATGGCTGGGCAAGCGAATCCCTGGAAGGGGATCGCACCAGTCTGGACCCGCTTTTCAACCGCATTGTAAATCATATCCCGACCCCATCGGTCACCAATGCCGATGATGGCCAGTTCCAAATGCTGGCAACGACGCTGGAGGCTGATCCATTTCTTGGCCGCATTCTGACGGGCCGGGTTGAAGCGGGCACCATCAAACCTGGGCAAACTCTCAAAGCACTCTCGCGCGATGGCAAAGAAATTGAACGTGTGCGGATTACCAAAGTGCTGGCATTTCGCGGCCTCAAGCGCCAACCCGTAGAAGAAGGCCGGGCGGGCGACATCATTGCAATTGCCGGTTTCACTAAAGCCTCTGTGGCGGACACCCTATGCGATCTTGATGCAAACACCGCCCTGCCCTCGCAACCAATTGACCCGCCAACCCTGTCGGTGACTCTTGCACCCAACGATTCCCCTCTTGCCGGGCGCGAAGGCGACAAGGTGCAGTCACGGGTCATACGCGATCGCTTATTGCGTCAGGCCGAAGGCGATATCGCAATTAGTGTAACCGAGACCGCCAATGGTGACGGCTTCGAAGTAGCGGGCCGCGGCGAACTACAGCTTGGCGTATTGATTGAAAATATGCGCCGTGAAGGCTTTGAGATGGCCGTCTCCCGCCCGCGCGTTGTGACCCGTACGGACGATAATGGCGTGCTGACAGAACCCATTGAAGAAGTCACCATTGATGTTGACGATGAATTTTCCGGCGCGGTGATTGAACATCTGACCCGCCGTAAAGCAGAATTGGTGGAAATGAAGCCCTCTGGCGGCGGCAAGACCCGGTTGATTATGCACTCACCGGCGCGCGCGCTTATTGGCTATCATGGCCAGTTTCTCACCGACACACGCGGCTCTGGCATTATGAACCGCGCTTATCTTGAACATGCCCCCCATAAAGGCCCCCTTGAGGGACGGCGTAACGGCGTTCTGATTTCCAATGGCGACGGAGAAGCGGTGCCTTTCGCGTTGTTTAACCTTGAAGCGCGCGGCGTGATGTTCATTCACCCCGGCGAAAAAGTTTATAAAGGCATGATTGTTGGCGAAAATGCCAAGCCAGATGACCTTGACGTGAACCCGCTAAAAGCAAAGCAGCTGACCAATATTCGCGCCGCTGGCAAAGATGAGGCGGTACGTCTGACAACGCCGAAAATCCTCAGCCTTGAGGAAGCAATTGCCTATATTGATGATGACGAATTGGTCGAGGTTACACCGAAATCAATCCGCCTTCGGAAGATTGAGCTAGAACCCCACATGCGCAAAAGACGAGCAAAAGACGGGCTATAAAAAACCCGCCGCTCATAGTGAGCAGCGGGTTTGGTAGTGATTATCTTGGCGTCATTTCGCGCCTAAAACGCCTCTGCTGGCATTGCCATCATGGTATCAGCGCCAGTTTTAATCTTCGCCAGATGCGCGCTCGTATCGG